>CAVWFH010000001.1:0-104124 GCA_963754065.1 uncultured beta proteobacterium
TGCCCTTCCGCTGCGCCGCACGATTTGCCTGACAGCGGACAGGCGTGTGATGCTTTCCGGATGACGCATCGCGGGCCGAGTGCGGCAACCCATCGCCATGCCGACTTTTGCCGAAGTGAGACTGGATACCAAGCGTCTGCGCCTCCGGCCACTTGTGCGTTCCGATGCTGACGCATTGCTTGCCATCCATGCCGACCCGCAAGTCATGCGGTACACGACGATTCAGCCGTGGATCTTCTTTGGAGCAGGCGCATGCCTTGATCGAGCGTGACGTGCAGGACATGCCAGCGGGAAAGCACCTGTGTCTGGGAATCGTCCCAGCTGGCGAAGACCAGGTCGCAGGGACCTGCACGGTCTTTGGCATCTATAGGGCCAGCCAACGCGCAGAGATCGGCTTCGTACTCGGGCGTTCCGCGTGGGGCAATGGCTATATGAAAGAGGCACTGTCCGCGTTACTGGACTTCGGTTTCGCCAGCATGAATCTCAATCGGGTCGAGGCTGATACCGATCCCAGAAACCTGGCTGCTGCGAAGACGCTCGAGCGGCTCGGGTTTGTGAAGGAGGGGCACCTGCGAGAGCGCTGGATCGTTGACGGAGAGAAGTCCGATGCTGCGCTCTATGGGCTGTTGAGAAGCGAATGGAAGATTTCGCGGTGATCGGGCCTCTCGTCTGTGCCCGGCCAGTTGCAGTCGTGACGTTCCGCTAGCAAAATCGCCCAAAGCGGACTAGATCGCGGCGCAAGGCGAGCGCAGACCCTGCCCTTGGCCAACACCGACTAGGATGACGTTGCCACCATGGCACTTCGAGGACTCTTCCAAGCTGCGAATCCTTTTGGCACGCGTGCACCAAAGGAGCCGACCCGATCGCACCCGTTATTTGCACGTGCGGCCTGGCCCAAAGGCAGGAGCTCCCTGCAAACATGAAGGTCTGGGTCGGCAATGTCTTAGTCGCAATCGCCTTCCTCGGACTGCCGGCCACAGCGATTATCGGGAAAGCCGACTTTGACTTCCCGTTAAAGGCATTCGCGCTCGTGGTCACCGTGATCGCCACGGGATCCATCGGCATGCTTGGTCGACGGATCGCGATGACAGGCCGAAAGGAGCGGGCCGCTCGGTCCGCCGCGGCAATTGTCGCGGACCCACGCCCGCCGGTTGTCTACTTCCGGGGGTTCGCTGACGACGCGCTGCTCGAGGACACGAACGTTGTCGAAGGCTTCATTCAGCTGACGACAGAGGAAGAGCAGTACGCGATGGTGCTGAGCCCTATCGGCCCCTTTGTCGCCATCGGTGATCCACGCGAGCGCCTGCCTGACCTGGGCGCGGCGCGCATCTACGTCGGCGACGGCAATTGGCGTGAAGTGGTGGCAGCGTTACTCGACCGGGCACGCCTCGTCGTGCTGCGCCTGTCATCCAGCGAGGGGCTCTTGTGGGAGCTGAGAACCGTGATTGCGCGCAACGACCCGGGCAAGTTGCTGCTCTTGATTCCAGGACCGCCGGACCATTATCCAGCCATGCGGGAGTTCGCGAACAAAAGTCTTCCCAAGCCGCTTCCGGCATCGCTGCCACGGGGTGGGAACTTCAAGAAGATGTCGACTATCGCGAGCATCGCCCGCTTCGGCCTCGACTGGACGCCGGAGCTCCTACCCATTCGAGTCAACTACATGCGCGGGAGTCTGCGCGCGCCGCTTGCCCCGCACCTGCAGCTCACCCTGCGGCCGGTATTCGAGCATTTGGGTGCGCCGTGGAAGAAGCCGAGCCTAAGCATCTTCGCCCTCATCATTGTGATGATCTTCATAGCAGTACTGGCGATATTCGCTGGGCTGCTTATCCGAGATTTCGGGCTGTGACCCGGTTGGGTTCTAGAGAAGACGCGTTCGGCCAATTGCGGACGACCCCCGAGCTCTCAGAGTCTATTGAAACCGGCTGCTTCCCCATGAGTTCGCCATTGGGACGCCGAGAAGCGTGGCGGTCACAACGATCAGTTGCACATGGCCTTGATGGTGGTGTCCATTCGTGTTCGATCAGTCTAGAAAGCGGCGATGCGCTGGACGAGCCAGAACGCAGCAATAGCGCCTATGGCATACGGAGGAATGCGCCATGCCCATGACGGATAGCGACATCGCGATGCGGCGCGAGATCTTGCCGCGCGACAGCAATGAAAGCAAAGACGGACGCGATGAAGAGCAGTTGTCCGATCTCGACGCCGACGTTGAAGAAGAGCAGCGCGACGGGAATCGCCGTTGCGGCAGGCCGACTTCGCTCAGCGCGCCGGCGAAGCCGAAGCCGTGCAGCAGGCCGAAGGTGAACGCGACGACCCACGGAAATCGCTCCGTCAGGCCGGCCTCGCCCTGCCGGCTGTGAACGATTTCCGCCGCCACGAACACGATGCTCAACGCGATGGCCGCTTCGACGGGCGGCGCCTGGCACATGCACGAAGCCGAGCGTCGCCGCCGCGAGCGTGAGGCTGTGCGCGATGGTGAACGCCGTGACGGTCTCAGATGAGCCGGCGCGTGCCTTTCACCAGAATCAACAGCGCGAGCACGAACAGCAAGATGGTCAATGCCACCGAGGATGTGCTCGACGCCGAGCACGAGGTAGGTGCGGGCGACCTCCAGCGCGCCCGGCGCGGCTTCGACGACGAACGACGGAGCGGACGGCGTGAGCCGCGTGACTTGCGTGGTGCCGTCGAGACGTTCCAGGCGCACGAGCACGTCGGTCATCGTCGCGCTGAGGCCGGCGATGTGAATCGTGCCGCCGGTCAGCCCGCCCGCGCACTGCACGGTCCAGCGCTCGGTGAAGGCGTTGTTGACCATCGACGCCGCGCGGCTCGGTGACGTTCGTGCAGCCCGCCGGAAGCTCCACGTAGAGCCCGAGGCGCAGGTTCTCTCCGCGGCCCGGCACCTTCCACAGCACGTCGTACGTCTCCGGCGCCGGTCTGGCGCAGTTCGAGATAGGCGGGACGCACCTCGTGCGCGAACGCGCCGCAGAGCGAACGCCGCGAGCGAAAGCAGGAAGATGAGCGCGCGTTTCATTGCGTCCTTCGCCAACCTCGTCTGGCTCCGTCGCCAGTCTTGGCTGCTCGATGGTCACCGTGTAGCGCTTCAGCAGTTCCTGGTAGAACTTCTCGTTCGCTTCCAGCCGCCGGGCGTTGTCCCACTCGCGGCGCACGGCGTCGCGCACTTCCGCCAGCGCGGGCACGGCGTCCTTCGCGTGCGTTCGCTGATCAACACCAGATGCACGCCGTAGCCGGACTCGACCGGCCCCTGCCATTGGCCGGGCGGAAGCTCGCCCAGCTTCGCCGCGAACTCCTCGCCGAACTGTTTCGCGATCTCGCTGGCCGGCACGGCCGTGAAGTCATGCTCCAGCAGGAACGAATCGCCCAGCGCCGAGACGTCCACCTTGTCGCCGGCCTGCTTCAACTGCGCGAGCAGTTGCGCGGCGTCGCGCGCAAGGTTGTCGCCGTGCTTCTCCGGATTGAGATACACCTGGCTGGAACGTGAACCGCTGCTCGACGCGAAACGTGTCGGGGTGCGCCTGCAGATAGGCGTTCAGGTCGGCGTCGGTCGGCTCGGCCTGGGCGGCGATGTCGTCGGAGACGAACTCCATCTTCTGCCGCAGCCGGCGGCGGATGACGGTGTCGTCCTTGTCCAGGCCCGAGCGCCATCGCCTCGCGGTAGTAGACTTCCTCGCGCACGCGGTCGCGGATCAGGCCCGCCAGTTCCGCGTCGGTGGGCGGCCGCTGCCAGGTCTTCGCGAAGCCGACGGCAAGATGCTCGATCTGTCCCTGCGTGATGACGATCTTTCCCGGGCGCCTCGCTGCGGCGTTTGGACAACAGGCCGTAGGCCACGAAAATCGCCGCCCCCAGCAGGAGGAAATGCAGCAGCGGTTCGCGAAGGAATTTCTTCATCGTCTCAGCGATTCTTCCCGGCGAATACCAGATCGGCGAGGTGTAGGCGCGCTCCTGCGTCGTCATCGGAACTTCCGGCGGCATCTTGATGCCGAAGCGCAGCGCCTCGTACGCGGTCCAGCGCGGCGTCGGAATCTCGATGACGCGGGCGTAGTAGAACGCGGGCTGCGTCGCGTCGAACTCCGGGTCCGTCCAGGTGGCGCTGAGCTCCGGCGCGCCGATGGTGTTCTTCCAGGTCGCCTTCGCCACGTCGACCGTGTTGCCGACCGGCGGGAGCTTGCCGTCCGCGCCGGGCTTGCGGTCGCCGCTCCAGACGACGTCGTAGACCTTCTCGTGGGTCTTGCCGTCCTTGTCGAGCCAGCCCTTGACGATCTGGATGCGATCGAGGTTGCCGCTGTAGGAATCCTTCATCGCGGCGACGAGGAAGGTCGGCGACTTGCCGCCCGGGGCCTTGCGCAGGTCGCCGCCCATCGGAACGCCCTTGGCGTAGCCGACGCCGGCCGGGAGGCGCGACTGCGCGTCGTCCGCGGTGAAATCCCATCCGCCGAAGAAGCGCACCATCATGCGCGGGCCGGTCGTCGCGTACGTTTCCTTGCGCTTCATGGCGTCGAAGATCGCTTCGCGCGTGTTCTCCGTCGCCCAGACGCCGGCGTAGCCGGCGGCGGCCTGCTGCCAGCCCTTGATGGTGAACTTCGGATCGGGCGCCTCGATGACGACGTGCTCCCAGCGGTGCGGCCCGGGCTCGACGCCGGAGTGCTTGCCGAAGAAGTTGTCCTCCTCGACCGCGGTCATGACGGTGTGCGCGTCGGTGCTGCCGACCATGCCGAACTTGAACGGATTCACGCCGAGCTTGCGCTCCAGCAGCAGGCCGTTCTTGAGCGCTTCGCGCGCGTATTCGTACTGCAGCATCTCGGGCTTCTTCGCCTCGGTGCCGTTGAGGTTGGACTTGTCCCACTTCTCGTAGTCGGCGAACTCGTCGTTCGGCGAGAGGAACGGATGCGCCTCGCCGTCGCCCTTGATCTGGGTGGCTTCGATGAGCGGCTCGAAGCGTGCCCGCATCGCCGCCCACTCCTTGGTGAGCGGCTTGCCGTCGAAGGTCTCCACCGCGAACATCCGGCCGTTGCTCAGGTTGCCGTTGTGCGGGATGGCCAGCACCTCGCGTCCCGGTCTGCTTCTCGAATTCGGCCAGATACTTCCAGAGGTCTTCCGGATTCTGGCTGTCGAACTGGGAGAAGGGCACGGTGCGGTTCGCGACGCTGGCATTGCCGCGGAAGAGCACGTTGCGGTGCAGGTTGTTGCCGCCCATCGTGGTGTATTCGAAGCCGATGATCGCGGTGAAGCGGCCGGGCTCGTTGTATTTGTCGGCCAGCGCGGTGTAGGCCTGCCAGGCGTTGCGCACGGCCTTGTCGCTCTTGATCGGCGCCACTTTGCCGGACAGCGAGGCCACGATCTCCATGGCGGTGGCGAAGATCCTGTCGTTGTCGCCGCTCTTCAGCGCGTCGTACCACTTCCTTCCGATCTCCGTGGCGAGGATCTCGGGATCGCCGCTGAGCAATTGCGGCATCAGGCCGTACATCTCGGCGTGGTCGGCGATCACCAGGAAGTCGAGCGGCCGCGACAGCTTGGCGCGCAGTCCGTCGGTGGTGGTGATTTCCTCGCCGCGCGCGAAACGGTAGGCATCCTCCTGCCCGACGCGGCACATCGTGCCGGCATCGACCGAGATCGCGGTGTGCAGGTGGGTGTCGCCGAAGAAGACGCGCGTCGGATAGTTGCGCCCGGCATAGGGCGAGAACTGCGGCTTGGTTATCCGCGCAACATCTTCCTTAGTGGCTCCCTCATGGTTGTCAGCCGCCGCCCAGGCGCCGGCCGCCATCGCGCAACCGGCGAGCAGGAAAATCGTCTGCAGAGTTCGTTTCATGGTTTGAATCCTAGTGTCCAATTCCATCCGCCAAGCCCTCAGTAAGCCGCTATCGCAGCGGCGGCGATTCCTTGTTGTTGCTTGCGCTGCTCATCAAGCAGAACGGCTACAACACGTCGTGGTACGGCAAGCTACAACCATACCCCACCACCATAAAGTAGCCGACTGGCCAATTTATAGGAAGAAACGCAACAGCCAAGAGGCAGCAGGTTCGAGCAGGCTAACGTTCGGAGTTTCACTCGCCGGCGAGCCCAGTCGCTGCCCGCGAAAGTAATCATTGGCTAAGCTGGCTGCGTCTTGCGCTTTTCGACGTGGCCTCGCCGTGGCACGGGCCTGCAAATGGCGGATGCTCTTGCTCCGCCTCGCACGTTCGCCATCTGGCGCTTACGGCGGCTGTGGGTCGCGTCCGGCCGACCAGGCCGATGTCGGCTTTCAGGCGTGAAAGCGATGTCGGCTTTCGAGGCAACGCGAATGGCCGCAAAGGGTCGCGATCTGCCTTGGTCGCCTTCCTAGAGCAGTCGTCACCCTGTCCGCGGCTTTCAAGAATTTTCTGCGAGCCGGATCGACTGTTCCAAGCAGTGCCGCTCTTGTGGGTCACAGACCCGTTCATCACGCGATGCGGATATCGAAGTGCAGAACGTCCTCGCGCGCGCCCAGCTTCGTGTAGAGCGCGATGGCAGGCTCGTCGCCGAGATCGGCCTGAACGAAGATGACATTGGCACTGCGATCGGCGGCGATCCGCTTCAGGTGTTCGATCAGCGCTGTCGCGATCCCTTCGCGCCGATGCGGTGAGGCGACGGCCAGGTCATAGATGTAGATCTCGCTGCGTTCCTGCTCGAACTTGCGCAATTCGTAGGCGGCTAGGCCTCCCACGACCTCGTCTCCTTTCAGGGCAGCCAGCGCGATGAAGTAGTCGCCGCCGAGCAGTCGCGCGAGATAGGGCGCACTCGGGCGGGCCTGGCCGTAGGTTTCGACGTCGCCGAATGCCTCGCCGAAGGTCGTGAGCATCGCCTGCATCAAAACGATGTCGCCTGGCGTCAGCTGATGGATGCTGAAGGGCGTCATGGGACCTCGAAGCCTCAGCCGTTCCCGCCGAAGCGAAACGTCGACCGCACGTGCGCCTTTGCGGCTTCCACGTCGCGGCTGCGCGGCTCGGCGTTGGTGACCAGCGACTGCATCAACCTGCCCGCGGCGGCCGCAACTTCCTCCACCGCGCGGTCAAACGCAGCTTCGTTCGCTCTGGACGGCGCGGTGAAACCGCTCAACTTGCGGACGAACTGCAGTGACGCGTCGCGAATCTCGGCTTCGGTGGCAGGTGGTTCGAAGTTGAACAAGGTCCGGATGTTGCGGCACATGACGGCTCTCTCCAGAAAACTCTTCGCGGCCCATGGTACGGACTTCGGGGCGATCAGCGATCACGCGAAACGGCGTGGAGGCTGAGGGTGTCGCGATCGCGATCGTCGCAACCGCGTTCGGCCGCGCAATCGGAGTCGGATTGGCTAATGTAGGCACGTTTCCCTCTCCCCACTCATGCCGCGGCACCGAAGTCCGGTCCATCGATCGGGCGCACTTCGCACTCGATGTCCCATTCGTTGCCGTGGGTTTTCAGGAAGCGCCGGGTCAGCTCGACTGCGTCCTTCAGCGAAGCGGCCTCGAGGATTGCAAAGCCGCCGATCACCTCCTTGGACTCGGTGAACGGTCCGTCGACCGTCGACAGCTTGCCGGCGCGCAGGCGCACCCGCGCGCCCTCGGCCGTCGGCCGAAGTCCGGCGGTGTGGATCAGCGCGCCCTCGCGGGTCATCTCCTCGATGAGCTTGCCCATGTCGTTCATGAGCTGCTCGCTCGGTACCTGATGGCGGCTTTCGTCGATGCGGATCATTGATAGGAATCGCATGGTTCATCTCCCAGATCTGAGGTCTCGAATGCGGACGTCGGCCGATGTGCTGACGTCCCCCGGTACACGTCGAACGAGAGGTCGACGGATCGACAACTGCGTTTGGGCGCTTGGACATCGCATCCAACCAGCAGATCCCGGGCGCGAGGGGCCCGACAACGCGCAGCAAGGTAGCCTGTCGGCATGGACTCCCTGATCGCCGCGGCCGCGCGCGCTCTCGTTGCTGGCGACGCGCTCGGCGCCCTCAAGCGTGTCGCCCTGCGCAACGATCCGCCCGCGCTCGCGCTGCGCGGCATTGCGATGGCACAGCTCGGCGAACACTTGCGCGCTCGCGAACTGCTGCGGCGCGCCGCGCGCGGTTTCGGCGCCCACGAAGAGTTGGCACGCGCCCGCTGTATCGTCGCCGAGGCCGAGGTGGCACTCGCGATGCGTGACCTGAGCGGCTCGCCACGAATGCTGGCGACGGCGGCGGCCACGCTCGAGAAAAACTCCGATCGCGCCAACGCGCTGCACGCACGCCTGATCGCAGTGCGCCGCCTGCTCCTGCTCGGCCGTGTCGACGAGGCCGCATCGTCCCTGGCCGGACTCGATGCGAATGGCGCGCCAGCGACGCTGCGGGCGGTGGCCGAGCTGGCTACAGCCGAACTGGCACTGCACTCGCTGCGCACGGCGCCGGCGCGGGATGCACTTGCCCGTGCTCGCGAAGCGGCCGAACGCGCACGCGTGCCTGCGCTCGTCGCCGAGATTGCCGTCGCGCGTGCCGCGCTCGATCGCCCGGCTGCGCGGCTTATCGACTCCGGCCACGAGCAGCTGCTGCGTCTCGACGAAGTAGAAGCGCTCTTCGTCTCGGGCGCGCTTGTCGTCGACGCCTGCCGTCGCGGCCTGCGCGCAGGTGCCGCTTGGTTGCCGCTGGCGCGACGGCCGGTGCTGTTCGCGCTGGCGCGAGCGCTCGCCGAGGCGTGGCCCGGCGATGTGGATCGGAACGAGCTGATCACGCGCGCGTTTCGCACCCGCCGCCCGAACGAAACACATCGGGCGCGTCTGCGCGTCGAGATGGGTCGCCTGCGTGCACTCGCCGCGCCGCTGGCGCGCATCGAGGCCACCGGGCGCGGCTTCGCGCTCGTGCCTCTGGCGGAGCAGGCAGTCGTCGTCCTGATGCCGCCCATCGATGGCGACCAGGCGTCGCTGCTGGCGCTGCTCGCCGACGGCGCAGCGTGGTCGACCTCGGCCCTGGCGCTGGCTCTCGGCGCCAGCCAGCGCACGGTGCAGCGAGCGCTCGTCGAACTGGAGGTCGACGCACGCGTGCGCTCCATCGGGCGCGCACGCTCGAAGCGTTGGCTCGCGCCCCCGGTGGCGGGATTCACGACGAACTTGCTGCTGCCGGTTACGCTGCCGCTTGGGTAGACGACGGGGTAGACGACAGCTTCGCCACGGCAGACCGCGCGAACGACTCGTAGACTTCACGGAAGCGTGGAGCAAAGGCCTCCAGGGTTGTTGGCACCGTTTCCAGGGGCCGGTACGAAACGCCGGGCCGCGCCTCGCTAAGCCAGCGTGCTATTTCTGCCATTCGATCGGCCACATCCGGCGACATCCCTGCCTGCAGCATCGCCGCTCTGGCCTGGGCCAGATCCGCACTGCACGTGGCGCAGATCGGGCGTTCCGATCGCGCGACCGAGCGTAGTGGCGACCTCCTGGAACGTGTAGTGGCGCGGGGCGTGCAGGTGGAGCACGCCGCGCGTACGGGACTCGACCAGTTCGCGGGCGACGACGGCGGCAATGTCACGCGTGGCGATCATCGGCACCGGCACGTCGGATCGTTCCAGCGACGGATAGACACCGGTCTCCGCGATTGCGCCTGCGGCGTGCAGGTGGTTTTCCATGAAGTAGCCGGGGCGCAGGTGCAGACAGGTCCAGTCCCGGCAGCGCGTCGAGCCGCTGCTCCTGCTCGTGCAGGCCGGCGATCGGGCCGGTACCGGCCGGCAGTTCGGCGCCGATGCTCGACAGGTTGACCACGCGACGCACGCCGGAGAGTGCGATCGCGCTGGCGATGGCTGTGCCGAACCGGGCCTGCGAACGACGCATGTCCGGCGCGTCGTACGCGGGCGGGATCATCACGTACACCGCGGTCGCCCCCTCGAACGCACGGGCAAGGAATCCGGGCTCCTGAGCGTCGCCAATGGCGAGTTCCGCGCCATGCTGCCTGAGCAGGTCGAGCGCTGTCGCGTTGCGGCCGATCACTCGCGTCGGCTTGCCCTGTGTCCAGCAGCGCGCGGGCGGCGCGTGAAGTGATGTTGCCATTGGCGCCCATGAGTACGTACATGACTTTTTCCTTTCAAGGTGGATCGTCCGAAAGCGGATGCTGCAGCGGACCGATTGTTGAGATAAAGGTGCCAAACTAGAATTCACCGTCAAGCACGATCGAACAATGGGGCACCATGGAACTGGCACGGCTGCGTTTGTTCGTTGCGGTGGCTGAAGCGGGTTCGTTCACGGCGGCGGCAGAGCGTCTTTCGATGACGAAGTCGGCAGCGAGCCAGGGTGTGGCGGCGCTCGAGCGAGAACTTGGCGTACAGCTGCTGCAGCGGTCGACCCGCCGGCTCGCCATCACGAGCGCCGGCGAAACGTTTCTCGCCGATTGCCGTGCACTGCTGGCACATGCGGCGCAGGTGGCCGAACGGGCGCGCGCGCGGCAGGGAGAGCTGTCCGGTTTGTTGCGCATCACTTCGTCGGTGGACGGCGCGTCCTTCGTCGCGCCGCTGATCGCGGAGTACGCGGCGCGGCATCCGCTGATGCGCGTGGAGTACGTGCCGACCGACCAGCTCGTGGATCTCGTGCAGGAAAACATCGACGTCAGCCTGCGCGTGACGGGCGCGCGCGACTCCGGCCTGCGCGCCACCGGGCTCGCCGAGCTGCAGGTCTGGTGCGTCGCCGCGCCCGCCTACCTGAAGGCACGCGGCGCGCCGCGCCGCGTGGAGGAACTCGCTGAGCACGAGTGGATCGCGTTCTCGCGGCTGGCCAGTCCCTGGACGCTGCGCTTTCGCGTCGGCAGGCGTGCGGTCACGGTGCGCGTGCGCGGTCGCATCAGCACGTCGATGTCGTCGGCCGGCCGCGCACTGGCGCTCGCCGGCGCCGGCATCTTCGGCGCACCCGACTTCACGCTGCGCGCGGACGTCGAGGCCGGGCGGCTCGTCCGACTGTTTCCGGACGCACGGTTGCCGCCGATCGCACTCTATGCGGCCTGGCCCGGCCGCATGGAGCCGCCGGCAAAGACCCGCGCGCTGATCGAACTGGCCAAAGCGCGGCTGCGGGGGCGCATGGACTAGGGCGTCTGCCTGCGAGAACAGTCAGCGAACCGGGGCGCAGGATTCACGACAATCTTGTTACTCCCTGTTGTGTCGCCGCTCGTTTAGATTGCTCTCACGGCGTCGTCACGCAGCGCGTCGCAAAGGAGTCAGTCGATGAGCAGTACCCGGAACAAAGAGAGCAAAGCGGAAGCATCGGTGCGCGCGGCGGAGATCGTGCGTGAATATGGACCCTTCGCGGGTGCCGAACAGATTCACGGCGTCACGCACGACGGACAGCGCGTCTGGGCCGCGACCGGAGCCAGGCTGATCGCGTTCGATCCGGCGAGCGGCGAGGTCGCGCGCACGCTCGATCGTGCCGGCGACGCCGGCACTGCGTTCGACGGCACGTACCTCTACCAGATCGCCGAAGCGCGCATCGACAAGATCGATCCCGCCACGGGTGACGTCGTCGCGTCGATCCCGGCGCCGGGCCACGGCCAGGACTCAGGCCTCACCTGGGCCGAGGGTAGCCTGTGGGTGGGTCAGTACCGCGATCGAAAGATCCACCGGATCGATCCCGCGACCGGTGCCGTCCTGCGCACCATCGAATCGAACCGCTTCGTCACCGGGGTGACGTGGGTCGATGGCGAGCTGTGGCACGGGACGTGGGAAGGCGACGAAAGCGACATCCGCCACATCGACCCGCAAAGCGGCGCCGTGCTCGAGCGGCTCGAGATGCCGCGCGGTACCGGCGTCAGCGGGCTCGAGTCGGACGGCGCAAGCCTCTTCTATTGCGGCGGCGGCGCGAGCGGCAAAGTCCGCGCCGTGCGACGCACGAAACCTTGATCGGGAGACTAAGGATGGTTGACATCGTTCACAGAGTTGGAATCAAGGCGCCTGCCTCGAAGGTCTACTCCGCGCTTTCGACGATCGACGGTCTGGCGGGCTGGTGGACAAAGGCAACGACCGGCGACTCGAAAGTCGGCGGAACCATCGCATTTCGCTTCCACACGCCAAGCGGAGACGACATCGGCGGGTTCGACATGGACGTGCTCGAACTGACGCCTGACAAGCGCGTGCGTTGGCGCGTCAAGGGCGGACCCGAGGAGTGGGTCGGCACCGACGTCGACTTTTGCCTTTCCCGCAATGACGACTACACCGTGGTTCTGTTCGGGCACCGCAAGTGGCGCGAGGAAGTCGAGTTCACTGCCCACTGCAGCACGAAATGGGCAACGTTTCTCCTCAGCCTCAGGGAACTCGTCGAGACCGGGCAGGGCAGGCCTGCGCCTGGCGACCTCAAGATCGGCGACTGGCATTAGCCGCGCGATCGGTCAGCGGCGGTCGCGACATGTCGCGCTCGAGTTCGACTGCCAGCAAGCCGGTGACCGATCGCACCGTTCAACCCATCACCCGACGTGACCGCTTGCCTGCAGCGCCTTCGCGATCTCGAGCTTCATCGTGGGGCTCGCGCGGGCACAGCCGGCGGCCCTCGTGATGGCTTCCGGAAGCTTCGACACCGCTTCCGGCCGCGGGTTGTCCTCGGCAAAGCAGTCGTCAAGGCACGCCGGCAGCAAGAAAATCTGTCTTCGATCTTGCACTTTGATGAACCGTCTCGGGTTCTGGCGGGTAGGGCGCTTCCGCGAGCGCTGTATCGTCGACGGCGAGATCTCCGACGCAGCCATGTCTGGGCTGCTCCGACGCGAATGGACTCACCTGCCGTAGCACGCTGTCAGCCAGTGCGGCGTAGGCCCATGTGTCGGGAATCCCCCGTTCGCCGCGTTTGCAGATCTCGGCATGACGACATGAGGTCCGCCGACTGAGGAAGAGCCAATGCCAAGACTGCTTCGATTCGCCATTGCCGTTGTCCTGGGCTTCGCAGCCGGCAGTGCAGTCAACATGGGCCTCATTCTCGTCAGTGGCAGCGTGATTCCTCCGCCAGCTGGCGCGGACTTGTCGACCACCGAGGGGCTGAAGGCTTCGCTCCACCTTCTGACACCGAAGCACTTTGTCTTCCCGTTCCTCGCGCACGCCGTGGGGACGTTCGTCGGAGCATTCATTGCGACGCTGCTGACTCCTGACAGAGCCCGTGGTCCAGCGTATGTGGTTGGGACACTCTTTTTCCTGGGTGGGTGTGCCGCCGCTTTCATGATTCCTGCTCCGGCATGGTTCGTCGCGGTCGATCTGATCCTGGCCTACGGACCGCCGACATGGGCGGCGCACCGGATCGCGGCTCGCGGTCGGAATCGCGCCACCCCTTCGTCCAGCTGATCGCGGCCAACGACGGTTCCCGGCGCCTTCAGGCAGCTCCGTCGAAGTCGGCCGTGGGTCGGTGGTCCTGGGGCCTCACTCGCTGCGAACGAGAAGCCGCACGGCCCGACGCACCAACGGTGTGGCCACGAGCACGATCGGGAATGCGAACACCCATGCGGTGAGCCACGCTTGCGTCCACAGTGCGAAGTAACCCGGCACCGCTCCCGCCGCACGCAAGGTCGAGATTCCGGACACGACAAGGGACATCAGGCCCGAAAGAATCAGCCCGAACAGCACCGGGCCGAACTTTGCTGGAATCATTCGACTCTCTCCAGCTCCGTTGTGACCGGGAAACCGGCAGCGAGCCGGTGGAGAGCCAGGCTGAAGTTCCTGCCGAACATCCGTGCCGTCTTGATGTCGCCCGGAGCGAAGGAATCCGCAGGTGCCGAGTGACCGGCCTGCGCCATCAGGCCGGACCAGGATCCCAGTCGGTTCGCGGCCTCGTCGTACGGTACGCCGGCGTGCTGCTCGGGGATGATGGGATTGCCGACCCAGATCATCCCGTGCTGCATGGCAAAGACAAACATCGACAGGAGCGTCGACTGCTTGTCTCCGGAAGGCAGCGACGACACCGTAAATCCTGATGCCAGTTTGCCCTTGAGCTGCTGACGTCTCCAAAGGCGACCGGTCGAGTCCATGAACGACTTGAACGGCCCGGAGACGCCGCCGAGATACGTCGGCGAGCCCAGGATCAGACCGTCGAAGTCGAGCAGCTCGTCGGGTTCACGCGCGATCGCTTCGGCCTTCAGCACATGGACACGGGTCGAAGGAACACTCCTGGAGCCTTCGGCGACGTGCTCGGCAATGTGTTCGGTGTGGCCATGAGCGCTGTGGTAGATGATTGCCAGCTCTTTCATTTCATTCGTTCCTTGTTATGGCGCGTGCGTTAAGGCGCGATCCAATTGGACATGGCGGCAGCGACGTAAAGGCCTGCGCCGAACACCGTGTGGTTGACCACGCTCCTGAAGCTGTTCCTGACGGGCGCGTCCGTTTTGGATGACGCGACCCCCGATCCCATTGCCGGCTGCATGACGAACAACGGCGCGACCACCGTGCCGGCGCCGACGAGGAGCGCAGGAACAAGGCTCGGGTTTCTCGCCCACGCCATGCCGAAAATGCTTACGAGCACGCCGGCGAACGCGATGCCGACGCCGTAGTGGATCAACCAGCCGAGAGCCAGCTCGCCCTTGATCGGTTCGGCCCGCGCGATGGAATCATGTTTCCAGCGGCCGCCCAGTGCGTGCCCGAACCAGCGCCCGACCAGGGCGAAATTGAGCGTTGGCACCTTCAGCCGCTTCAATAGGTACAACCAGGCGTCCATGATTGCCGTCGCACCGACGCCGATCAGGACGACCCGAGCCAGGTCCTGCAGAGCTTGATTCATAGACCTCCTTGAAGAGTTGACAGTTATGTACGTAGCCGGCACTGTAGAAGTTCAAGTCAACTTGAAGTCAAGGGGTTTCGTCATGGACATTGCTGAGGTCGCGAAGCAATCCGGCGTGCCGGCCTCGACGCTGCGGTACTACGAGGAAAAAGGGCTGATCACCTCGTCCGGGCGTCAGGGGCTGCGGCGCCGGTTTGGCCCCGCCGTACTGGATCAACTGGCGCTGATCGCGCTGGGACAGGCTGCGGGCCTTTCGCTAGATGAAATCGGGTCGATGTTCTTGCCGAATGGTCGACCGAGCATCGATCGGCGCCTGCTCGCGGCGAAGGCCGACGACATCGACACGACGGTGAAGCGACTGAAGGCGATGAGTAACGGGCTGCGGCATGCCGCTGCTTGTCGCGCACCGAGCCACGCAGAGTGTCCAACGTTCCAACGACTGCTGAAAGCGGCGGCGTCTGGCGCATTCGAGCGGCGCCGCAAGCGGCTCAGTCGAACACCGCAACGGCGGTAGATCGGCCGGGGCGTGCGTTGCGACGAGCAGGGTCGGCCGGCACCGGACCGACCGGTCGCCCTGGGTTTCCACGCAATGGCGGCCGTCGGCCCGCGCAGCCAGGGCGGCCTTGCATTGGTCGCTCAATCATTGGAATGAATTGACACGCCGGTCCGCGCGTAGCATTGTTTTGAGGCCATGCGACCGACCATTTTGTTCATCCTCACCTGCGCGTTGGGCGCGACGGCGCCCACAGCCTCCGCACAACTGTATAAGTGGGTCGATGACGGCGGTGTCGTCAACTACGGCGACTGGCCACCTGCCGGCGTCAAGGTGCAGCCCGTGGTCGGCGGCACACTCAGTTCGGTCAACGACCGTGCGCTTGTGGGGCCTCTCGCCGGCGCGCCGGACGCTTCGCGCGGTGCCCGTCGCACGGCCGGGCCGGCTATCAACGTGCGCAAGGAAGTCTCAGCGCCAGGTCCACTCCCCTCGTCGGGCGACGCTGATGTCGTCGACAACTATGCGCCGTACTACGGCTATGCGTGGCGGCCGGCGGCGGTGGCGGCTGAAGCTGAACGACGGCCAGCGAACGTGCCTGTCGTGAAGCCGATCTTGCCCATCGACCCCGCCATACCGGATATGCCGCTGCGGCCACGCCGTTGAACCGCCGACAAGGAGGACTTCGCGTGCCGGCCAATGGCGGAAGTTTCGTCGACCCGCGAGCGCCACCTCGAATCAGAACCACCGGTGGATGGGAAGTTTGCGCGCAGTCTGTTCGGAATCGCGCAGTGCCGCCGAGGCGATGAGCGTTGGGGAGAAACCGTGAAACGAGTGACAGGTATCGGCGGCATCTTCTTCAAGGCGAAGGATGCCCCCGCACTTCAGGCTTGGTACAAGCGCCATCTGGGAATCGACGTGCAAGAGTGGGGCGGCGCCGCCTTTCGCTGGGTCGACGACCAGGGAAAGCCGGTCGAAGGAACGACCATCTGGTCGGTTGGTTCCTCCGATGGCGACTACTTTGCCCCGAGCAAAGCGCCATTCATGGTGAATTACCGGGTTGAAGACGCCCGTGCGCTGGCCAAGGCGCTGAAGGAAGAAGGTTGCGATGTTCTGGACAAGATCGACGAGTCGGAATACGGCATCTTTGCGTGGGTGATCGATCCGGAGGGCAACAAGGTCGAGTTGTGGCAACCACCTCCTGGCCAGTAGCAGTTGTCCGATTGCGTTTGGATCCGATTCGGCGTGAAGATCAAGCTCCCCTAGCAGTCAGCAACTGCGGCGCTGGCTTCTCCAATCAATCTAGAGACCCCATTGAATAAGTGGCCAACTTTCGTCGAGCGCTCAGTGGAGTGGTGCGCGGACGATCGTCACATCTGACCGGACGAGGCATCGTCACGCGTTCGAGTTCCTCTCGCGTCTAGACCTCGCGCACTAGCTAATTTGCGTACGATTCGCGACTGATCGGGCCCGCCGTTTGCCACGCGAGCCCGAGAGAAAATTCCCCGCATGACAATGATCGATTCGCTGCCTGCGAGCTGCCTGCTCGCGTCCGTCGGTACGCTGTTGCGCGCCGCGACGGTCGTCGCGCTTGCGCTGGTCGGATCAACTGCGCAGTCCCAGGGTTTCGACTTCGAAGCCGTCGACAAGGTGGCGAAGGCGCTCGCAGCGAAGCCCTACAGCCGCGCCGCGCCGCCACTGCCCAAGGCGCTGAAGGACCTCAACTACGACCAGATGCGCGATATCCGCTTCGACCCGTCCCGGTCGCTGTGGCGCGCGGACAAGCTGCCGTTCGAGTTGCAGTTCTTCCACCTGGGCGGTCAGTTCCACGACCAACCGGTACGCATCAACGAAGTGGTGGGCGGGGCGGTCCGTGAGATTCCGTTCGACCCGGCCGACTTCCACTACGGCAAGACCGGACTCGAGCGCGCGCAGATGCAAAAGCTCGGCTACGCGGGCTTCCGCGTGCACACCGCACTCAATACCCCGCGTTACAAGGACGAGATGCTGGTGTTCCTGGGCGCGAGCTACTTCCGCGCGTTGGGCCAGGGTCAGCGCTACGGCGCTTCGGCGCGTGGGCTCGCGCTGGACACTGCTGAACGCACTGGTGAGGAGTTTCCGCGCTTCGAGCAGTTCTGGATCGTACGGCCGGCACGCGACGCGCGCGAACTCGTCATCTATGCATTGCTCGACTCCCGCCGCGTGACAGGCGCCTACCGTTTCATCGTGCGACCGGGTGCGGAAACGGTCACCGAGGTGACCGCACGTCTGCACTTGCGCGAAGCGGGTGCCAAGATCGGCCTGGCACCGCTCACGTCGATGTACTTCCACGGCGAGAATCAGCGCGCGACCGCCGAGGATTTTCGGCCCGAGGTGCACGACTCCGATGGCCTCGCGATCCACGCCGCCAACGGCGAGTGGATCTGGCGCCCACTGGTGAACCCGCGCCGTCTGTTGGTCACTTCGTTCGCTGCCACCGATCCGCGCGGCTTCGGCCTGGTGCAGCGTGACCGTGCCTTCGGCAGTTACGAGGATCTCGAGGCGCGCTACGAGCTGCGGCCGTCGGTGTGGGTCGAGCCTGTCGGTTCGTGGGGCGCCGGACGCGTCGAACTGGTGCAGATTCCAACGCCCGACGAGACCAACGACAACATCGTCGCGTTCTGGGTGCCGCAGCAGCCGCTGCGACCGGGGCAGCCGTTCGAGTTCCGCTATCGCCTGGCGTGGCAAAAGGGTACCGAGCGGCGCCCGCCCGGCGCCTGGGTGGTGCAGACCCGGCGGGGTCGGGGCTACGCCGCACTGCCCGACGACGTCATCAAGCTGACGGTCGATTTCGACGGACCCGCGCTGCGCAAGTTGCCAGCTGACGCTGCCGTCAAGGCGGACCTTGCCGTCAATGGGGGGCAGCAGCTGGCACTGAACGTGCATAGGAATGAGGTCAGCGGCGGCTGGCGCATGGTGGTGCAGGTCCGGAGAGCCGAAAAGGACAAACCGGTCGAATTGCGCGCTGTGCTGCGCAACGCCGATTCGCTCTTGAGCGAGACATGGAGCTACATCGTTCCGGCGAACTGACGGTGCGCGTGACTGGCACGTCGCCGCCGGTCGCGCGCACGCCGATGGCGGCGCGGCCATGGCACGCGTTGCGCCCCGACCGTCGCGGCACCCAGGGACGTGCACGGCTGCGAGCGCGCTCGAGGTGTCGGCCGCACGGCGTCGTTTCGTGTTGCTGGTGCTGTCACTGGCGCCCGCGCTGTATGCCACAGCATTGATGAGCGACCTGCTGCCGATCACGGTGAACGGCTGGTTGCAGGGCACGCTGCTGGCACTGTTCGCGTTGCTGTCGTGCTGGGTTGCTGCCGGATTCTGGACGGCGATGGCCGGCCTGTGGGTGTCGTTGCGCGGCGGTGACGAGTTCCTGATTTCACGATCGGCAGCGTTGGCCGGACCGCTGCCGCCCGATGCGCGCACGGCCATCGTCATGCCGATCTGCAATGAGGACGTGCGCCACGTCTTTGCGGGCCTGCGAGCGACCTACGAATCGCTCGCGCGCACCGGCGAACTCGAGCGCTTCGACTTCTTCGTGCTGTCCGACAGCAGCGACCCGGACACGTGCGTGGCCGAGCTCGACGCGTGGGCAGGACTGCGTGAGACGCTGGATGCCGAGGATCGATTGTTCTATCGCCGGCGCACGCGGCGCGTCAAGCGCAAGAGCGGCAACATTGACGACTTCTGCAGGCGGTGGGGCGGAAACTACCGCTACATGATCGTTCTCGATGCCGACAGCGTGATGACCGGGGAGTGCCTGGTGACCCTGGCGCGGCTGATGGAGGCGCGGCCCGACGCCGGCATCATCCAGACCGCGCCCCAGGCCGTCGGGCGCAATACGTTCCACGCGCGCGCGCAACAGTTCGCCAACCAGGTCTACGGGCCGCTCTTCACCGCGGGATTGCACTACTGGCAACTCGGCGAGTCGCACTACTGGGGACATAACGCGATCATCCGGCTCGCACCGTTCATGCGTCACTGCGCGCTGGCGCCACTGCCGGGCCGTGGCGCGTTGTCGGGTGAGATCCTGTCGCATGACTTCGTCGAGGCGGCGCTGATGCGGCGCGCAGGCTTCGGCGTATGGATCGCCTACGACCTTGACGGCAGCTACGAGCAGACGCCACCGAATCTGCTGGACGAGATCAAGCGCGACCGGCGCTGGTGCCAGGGCAATCTGATGAACGCCCGCCTGATGTTCCTCCGCGGTCTGCATCCGGTCCATCGCACGGTCTTCTTCACCGGTGCGCTCGCGTACCTTTCGGCGCCGCTGTGGCTGAGTTTCCTCGTGCTGTCGACGTGGCTGCTGGTGCAGCACGGTGCGGCCGATCCGCAGTACTTCGTCATGCCAAATCAGCTCTATCCGCTGTGGCCGTCGTGGCGACCGGAACACGCCGTGGGCCTGGCCGTCGCTGTTGCGACCCTGCTCTTTCTGCCGAAACTGGTCGCCGCGTTGCTCGCGGCAACGCGCGGTGCGTCTCGGTACGGCGGCGCCAGTGCGCTGGCCATGAGCACGCTGGTCGAGATTGTTCTGTCGGCGCTGCTCGCACCGGTACGCATGCTGTTCCACTCGCAGTTCGTGCTGGCCGCGATCTGCGGCTGGTCGATCCAGTGGAAGTCGCCGGCGCGTGCGGATGCGAGCACATCGTGGACAGAGGCGCTGCGGCGGCACGGTGTGCAGTCCGCGCTGGGGCTGGCATGGGTCGCGTTGGTCGCCATCGAGGCGCCCGATTTTCTGCCGTGGCTGGCTCCCGTCGCTGCCGGCCTGATCCTGGCGGTCCCGCTGTCGGTGTGGACCAGCCGCACGCACTTCGGACTGGCCTGCCGGCGACTCGGGCTCTTCCTCACGCCCACCGAGTGCCCGCGCGCCGCGGGAGATCGCTGCGGCCGAGCAGTATTCGGGCAACGGACGTCCATTGCCGCGCTTCGTCGATGCGGTGGTGGATCCCGAGGTACACGCGCCGATGCGGCTTGCGGCGCGCCGCCGCAGCCCACGAGCGGCCGAAGCGCGCCACGAACGCGTGCATCGCGCACTCGTCGAGGGGCCGGGATCCCTGACCGCGAGTGAACAGTTGCGGCTGCTCGGCGACCTCGATGCGCTCGACGCGCTGCATCGCGCGGTCTCGTCGCAGCGGGTGCATCCGGACTGGACGTCGTCGCGCGACCGTGGCCGCGCAACGATCCATCGGCTACTGCCACACGCACGCGGCAAGCCGGGGACGCTGGCGACACTGGTGCAGCAGCGCTGAACCGCCACTGTCCGCGGTAAGGCCGCTCACGCTGTGCCGGAGAACTGCCCGGCAATGATCAGGTCACGAGCCGGCGAACTATCGTCGATCGGTCTTCGGGCCCGATGGCTGAGACGGCACGGACCTCAAGCTGGCCATGGCGTCGACTTCGCGTTGTACATGCTGGCGACGCCATTCGCTCGGGGCGAGTCCCGTCCAGCCGCGAAACGCGCGCGACAATGCGCTCGGGTCGGAGTAGTTCAGCGCACCTGAGATGGCCCGCAGTGACATGCCGGTCTGTTCCAGCAATTGTTGCGCAACCCGCAGGCGCGCATCTCTGATCAGGTCATGCAAGGTCACACCCTCGCGCGCCAGGTGACGTCGCAGGCTGCGCTCGCTCAACGAGAACAACTCTGCGATATGCGCGGCGTCGGCCGTTCCGGCGAGCACGCTGTTGCCAAGCGCCGGCCGGATCCGGTCGCTCAGGCTTTTCAGGATGTCTCCTGAAAGGGCATTCAGCATCTGGGTCAGCACGCGGTGCAGCGCCGGGTCGGCGTCGGGTACGGGCCGATCGAGCCAGTGCGATTCGAAGATCAGGGTGGACAGCGAAACATTGAACCGAACCGGTGCGTCGAACATCTGGTGGTAGGGACGGGGTTCGCCGGGCACGGCACGCGCCAGTCGAACCTCCCGGGCCTTCCATCCGGGACCACACAGTGTCTTCATGATGCGGTGACCGATCATCAGTGCCGTGTCGTAGATAAGTCCTGTCGCGGGCGTTTCCGGTGCGTATACCGCGTATGACAGCGCTGTGAGGCGGGCATCGACGCGGTCCAGCGTGACGATGGCGCCGCGGGTATGAACATGCAGGTACAGCACCAACGCCCGCAGTGCGGCGCGCACCGTGCTCTCGTTGCGCACCAGATAGCCGAGCGGGCCCAGCATGGGCAGCTCGAATCGAGCGCCCGTCAGCAGACCGAAATGCGGTTTGCCCGTGGTGGCGACGCACGCCTCGAGCAGCCGGCCGATCGAGCGAAACGTGATTCGATTGGCCGCATCATCAAAGATGTCGGCAGCCAGCCCCACCCCTTTGAGCAGGGACGCAGGCTCGACGCCGCAGTCTCGGAGGACTGCCGGGATGGTTGAGACCGCCCCGACGCCGAGGTCGCCAAACGAACTAGTCACGGGAGCAGAGCCATCGGCGCGAGGTTCCGGGCCGCGCGAGCGCTTGTTTGTGTTTTGAGAGTCGCGAGGTGACACGGCGGACGGTGGCGTGGCGGGACAGTCCGCATCGTTCAAAGTTTGGCCGGAACTGTCAAGCCGTTGTCGTTCGAGTCGAGCTAGATTCGCGTCCGGCGGGGACTAACCCTGATGACCGGGTGTCAACCTTCGGCGAGACCGATGCGCGCCTCACGGGTGAGTGAGCCGCGGGCCACCTAACCAGAGTGTTGAAATTGAGCCAGGCTGCTGAGTCAGCAGTCAGAGGAAAAACTATGCATCTGAAACTCGCGGCACGGCTTTCGCTGATCGTGGCAGTGACGATGATGGGCGTCGCCAGCGCGCAGCAAGTCACCGGCACACTGGGCTCGCCCAGTGCTAGGACCACGGTGCCCAACACTCAGTTGCCGCCACCCGATCCGAAGTTCGGCGGCGTCATCAAGGACGGTGCGCTGCAGTCCACGCCTTGGTGGGCACCGCGCGTGGTGCCGCCCAAGAGTGCACCCAACGTGCTGCTGATCATCACTGATGACGCCGGCTTCGGTGTGCCCAGTACTTTCGGCGGCGTCATCCCCACGCCGACGATGGATCGGCTCGCGAAAGAGGGCCTGCGCTACAACCGCGTGTTCTCCACTGCGCTGTGCTCGCCCACGCGCGCCGCGCTGATCACCGGGCGCAACCATCATTCGGCCGGCTTCGGCGTGATCTCGGAGCAGTCGACCGGCTTCCCGGGCTACAACAGCATCATCGGCAAGGACAAGGCCACGATTGGCCGCATCCTCCTCGACAATGGCTATTCGACCTCATGGTTCGGCAAGAACCACAACACGCCGGCGTTTGCCGCCAGCCAGGTCGGGCCGTTCGACCAGTGGCCGACCGGCATGGGATTCGAGTACTTCTATGGCTTCGTCGGCGGCGATGCCAACCAGTGGGAGCCCAATCTTTTCCGCAACACCACGCAGATCTTCCCGTTTGCGGGCAAGCCGGGCTGGAACCTGATCACCGGGATGGCCGATGACGCGATCGACTACATGACGCGCATCCACCAGACCGATCCCTCCAAGCCGATCTTCATCAAGTACGCGCCGGGCGCCACGCACGCACCGCACCACCCGACCAAGGAGTGGGTGGACAAGGTCCGCGCAATGAAACTCTTCGACGGCGGCTACGAGAAGCTGCGCGAGCAGATCTTCGAGAACCAGAAGCGCCTGGGCGTGATCCCGAAGGACACCAAGCTCGGGCCGTGGCCGAGCCAGATGCTCAAGCCGTGGGACCAGCTTTCGGCCGACGAGAAGAAGCTCTTCATCCGCCAGGTCGAAGTCTTCGCGGCCTATGCGATGTACAGCGACTACGAGATCGGACGCGTGATCCAGCACTTCCAGGACCTCGGCAAACTGGACAACACGCTAGTCATCTACATCAACGGCGACAACGGCACCAGTGCCGAAGGCGGCCCGAATGGCACGCCGAACGAAGTCGCGTTCTTCAACGGCGTTCAGGTCCCGGTCGACGTGCAGCTGAAGTTCTACGACGTGTGGGGCACCGAACAGACCTACAACCACATGTCGGCCGGGTGGTCGTGGGCGTTCGACACGCCATTTTCATGGTTCAAGCAGAACGCTTCGGCGCTCGGCGGCATCAACCAGAACATGGTGGTGTCGTGGCCGGCACGCATCAAGGACAAGGGCGCGTTGCGCGAGCAGTTCGTGCATGTGATCGACGTCGTGCCGACGATACTCGAGGCCGCCGGCATCAAGGCGCCGCTCGCGGTGGATGGCATCAAGCAGGCGCCGATCGAGGGCACGAGCTTCGCCTACACGTTCGATGCGGCCAACGCCAGGGCGCCCCAACGCCACAAGACTCAGTACTTCGAGATGATGGGCCAGTGGGCGCTGTACGACGACGGCTGGTTCCTCAGCACTAAGGTCAACCGTGCGCCGTGGGATGCCTTCGGACCGGCCAACCCCAATCCGCTGGACAACCAGGTGCTCGAGCTCTTCAACCTGAACACCGACTTCAGTCAGACCAGCGATCTGGCAGCCAAGTATCCCCAGAAGGTCAAGGATATGAAGGCCAAGTTCATCGCCGAGGCCAGGAAGCACCAGGTGTTTCCGCTGGATGCTTCGGTGGCGGCGCGCATCGTGGCGCCCCGGCCGAACATCACTGCCGGGCGCACCGAGTTCGTCTATACCCGGCCGATGGTCGGTCTGCCGCAGGGCGATTCGCCGTTCATCCTGAATTCGTCCTACACCATCAGCGCCGATATCGAGGTGCCCGCTGGCGGCGCCGAAGGCATGATCGTGACCTCGGGCGGACGTTTCGCCGGCTACGGCTTCTACCTGCTGAAGGGCAAGCCGGTGTTCCTGTGGAATCTGGTCGATCTCGAGCGCCTGAAGTGGGAAGGGGCCGAGGCACTGGCGCCGGGGCGACACACGGTCGAGTTCGACTTCAAGTACGACGGCCTGGGCGCCGGCACGCTCGCGTTCAACAACTTCAGTGGCGTCGGCCGGCCGGGCGTTGGAGTGCTGAAGGTCGACGGCAAGGAAGTCGCCTCGAAGAAGATGGAGCGCACATTGCCGATGATCCTGCAGTGGGACGAAAGCTTCGATGTCGGCTCCGACACGCTGACCGGTGTGAACGACGCCGACTACAAGCCGCCGTTCGCACTGACCGCCAAGCTCAACAAGCTGACGATCAAGCTGGACCGTCCGCAGCTGTCGCCGGCCGACGTCAAGAAACTTCAGGCGGCGATGACGGAGAAGGCAAAGCGCGACTGATGTTGCCGCGCCACGCGGGATTGGCGCGGTATTCACCACCCGCCGGGAGATCGGGAATGAAGCTCTTTCCGCACCAGACGATTTGTTTCCTGCGCGCCGCCGCCTAAGTGCTCTCTGACTGCACGACGGACGCGCAGACCATGCCGTAGCTTGAACTAATGGCAATCGAAGTCGCAGTCAACCGCGGCAGGTTCGAGATGAACTGCCCGGCCCGTTTGAGAGCGTGGAATTTCGCAGGAGCCCGCTTATGAACCGACGTGATCTTGTCCTCGCGCTTTTCCTCGCCGGCCCGGCGGCAGTTGCTCCGGCGCTCGCCCAGAACGAGAACCGACCGCGCAACCGGGGCGGCGGCGGTGGCCAGCCGGTAGGTGTCTTCACGGTCGTATCGATCGACAGTGACGCGCGCACCTTGCGGTTGCAGGGCGCCGACGGGACGGTGTCGACCGTGAAGGTTCCGGACGGTGTGTACGAGCTCGGCAAGCTGAGCCCGGGCGACCGCATTCAGGTCAATTTCTACGTTCCGGACGCGATGAATCCCGGACTCCGCGCGGCCGGCATCTGGCCGGCGAACTGAGAAGCCGCGAAGGAGCGACACCATGCGGCGAATCCGACTTGCCTTGCTTGTCACGTTCACGGGGTTCGTTGCGGTGCGGTCAACGCTCGCTCCCAGGACCGTTACTTCGCGCCGCCGCAGCTGACCGCCGTTGCGCCGTTTAGTTGAGCACACCCCCGAGGAGATGAGAATGCAAGGCACGCAAGGCGCGGTGGCAAAGGCCGCCGCGGCCGCAACGATCGTTGCCGCGCTGCTGGCCGGCTGCGGCAAGCCCGCCGACACTGTGTCGCAGGCGGCGAAGAAGGACGTGGTCGCCGGCGTGCCCGCACCCGGCATCGCCGAGACCAAGGCCATCATGGAAGAGGCATACATCTACGGCTTTCCCATGGTCGCCGCCTACAAGGCGATGAACGAGTTCAACATCGACAAGTCCTCGTCCCAGTACAAGGCGGGCTTCAACCAGATCTGGAACGACTCCAAGACCTTCACGCCGAAGGACACCGCGATCCCGACGCCGAACTCGGACACACCGTACTCGATGGTGCAGGCCGACCTGCGCGCCGAGCCGATCGTGCTATGCGTGCCCAAGGTCGACAAGAACCGTTACTACTCGGTGATGCTGGCCGACCTGTACACCTTCAACTACGGCTACATCGGCAGCCGCGCCACCGGCAGCGATGCCGGCTGCTACCTGGTGGCCGGGCCGCGCTGGCAAGGTGAGAAGCCCGAGGGCATCGCCAAGGTGTTCCGTTCCGGCACCGACTTCAGCCTGATCATTTACCGCACGCAGCTGTTCAACGCGGCCGACATCGACAACGTGAAGAAGATCCAGGCCGGCTACACGGTGCAGACGCTGTCGGCGTTCCTGAAGCAGCCGGCGCCGCCGGCGGCACCGGCCATCGACTTCCCGAAGTTCGTCGGCGACGACCCGTTCAAGGCCGAATTCCCGGCCTACCTCGACTTCCTGCTGCAGTTCGCGCCCGAGGTGCCGGAGGAAAAGGCGCTGCGCGCCAGGCTCGCCAGCATCGGCATCGGCCCGGGCAAGAAGTTCGACTTCAAGGACCTGTCGGTCGAGCACAAGGCGGCGGTCGGCCTGGCCATCAAGGAAGGCTTCGAGAAGATCAATCAGGCGGCCGACAAGATCGGCAAGAACATCAACGGCTGGCAGGTCGGTGCCGCGCAGGGCGACCGCGACTTCTTCAAGGGCGACTGGCTGCTGCGCGCGGCCGGGGCCAAGGCCGGCATCTACGGCAACGACGCGGTCGAGGCGATGTACCCGCTGACGCGCAGACGATGCCGACGGTCAGCCGCTGGACGGATCGAAGCACCGCTACGAGCTGACCTTCGCCAAGGGCGCGCTGCCGCCGGTCAACGCCTTCTGGTCGATCACGATGTACGACGGCAAGAACCAGTTGCTGGTCGCCAACCCGATCAACCGCTACCTGATCAACTCGCCGATGCTGCCGGGCATGAAGAAGAACCCGGACGGGTCGCTGACGATCACCATCCAGAAGGATTCGCCGGGCAAGGCCAAGGAAGCGAACTGGCTGCCGGCGCCCGACGGTCCGATCTACCTGGTGATGCGCCTGTATTGGCCAAAGGAGACGCCGCCGTCGATCCTGCCGGCCGGCGCGGGGACCTGGAGCCCGCCGGGCGTGAAGCGGGTGAGCTGAGTCCACGCCGAACCTGACGAAACCGAGGGACTGCAGAGGTGAACCGATTCACATGGCCGCGCGCCTCTGCGGCCTGCTGCATGGCGGTGTTTTCGGTACTGAGCTTGCCAGTGCAGGCGGAGCTTTCGGCCGAGGAACTCGCCAAGCTCGCCCAGAACCCGGTCGGCAATCTGATCAGCGTGCCGTTCCAGAACAACACCAACTTCAACTCCGGGCCGCTGTCGGGCACGCAGAACATCCTGAACATCCAGCCGGTGATCCCGATCGAGGTCAACAAGGACTGGAACATCATTACCCGCACCATCATGCCGCTCATCTGGCAGCCGGAGTTCGTGCCCGGTCAGGGTGACACCTTCGGACTGGGCGACATCCAGCTGTCGGCTTTTCTGTCACCGTCCAGCCCGGGGCCGGGCGGACTGATCTGGGGCGCCGGTGCGATCGTGCAGGCGCCGACCAACACCGATGACATGCTCGGCAACAAGAACTGGGGCCTGGGGCCGACGGCGGTGGTGCTCAAGCTGGAGAAGGGCAGCCCGTGGGTCTACGGCGTGCTGCTCAACAATATCTGGTCACTGTCCAGCGACAAGCAGGGCGGGCGCTACAACAACTTCCTGGTGCAGCCGTTTCTCAACTACAACTTTCCCGGTGGCCTCTACCTGACGACCTCACCGATCATCACTGCCAACTGGGAAGCGGACAGCGACCAGCGCTGGACCGTGCCGCTGGGCGGCGGCGTCGGCAAGATCTTCCATTTCGGCCGACTGCCGGTGAACACGCAGATTGGCGCGTACTACAACGTCGTGCACCCGGACGACGGTGCCACCTGGCAGTTACGCTTGCAGGTCCAGTTCATGTTTCCGAAATGACGTCCCTCAACCCCCGGCCCGAACGCATGCATGCGCAGACGGCTTTCACCAGGAGTAACGCATGAATCTGCAACTCGCTTCCAGGCTCGCAAAGTTTGCTTTTCCGGGACTGCTGTTCGCCTCCGGTTTTGCGCTGGCTCAGCAGTATCCGCTGATCGACATGCTCGCCGGCAAGGTCGTTGACAAAGTGAACGCTTCGAGCTGCGAGCAACTGTGGGAGGGGCGCGGCAAGCCGAAGTCGCCGCGCGAGCAGGAGCTGGTCCAGTTGCTGCGCAACGATCCCGCCGCGCGCAAGGAATTCATCAACCGCATCGCCGCACCAGTGGCGAACAAGATGTTCGAATGCGGAATGATCCCGTAAGCGGAGTGACAAGGAACAAGCGGAGATTTCAATGAAGCGAACGAAAGCGCTGGCCGGGATGCTTGCCGTGATGATCGTCGGCCTGTCGGCGCCGGCCGCCGCGCAGCCCGCCCCGGCAGCGAAGCCGGCCGCGTCGGTCAAGGCGACAAAGCCTGCGCCGAAGGCCAAGGTAGCGGAATTCAAGATGGTGCTCGAGCCGCGCGCGATGGACCTGCTGAAGGCGATGAGCGAGAAGCTGGCGTCGGCGAAAACCATTGCGTTCACGGCGACGGCCAGCTTCGAGTTTCCGAGCAAGCTCGGCCCGCCGATTGTCTACACCACGCGCTACGACGTCGCACTGCAGCGGCCGGACCGGTTCCGCGTGCTGATGCCGGGTGACGGCCCGGCCTCCGAGTTCTACTACGACGGCAAGTCAATGATCGCGTATGCGCCCGCGGAGAACCTCGCGGCGATCGCCGATGCTCCGCCGACAATCGACGCGATGCTCAAGCGTGCCTACGACAGCGCGTCGATCTACTTTCCGTTCACCGATGTGGTGATCTCTGATCCCTTCGCGGCGTTGGCTGGCGGCAAGCTCGCCTTTTACATCGGACCGTCCGGCGTGGTCGGCGGCGTGAAGACCGAAATGGTGGCCTGGGCCAATGACGACGTGTTCCTGCAGATCTGGATCGGCGCCGACGACAAGCTGCCGCGCCGCGTGCGCGCGATGTTCAGCGGCGATCCGTTGAGGCTCAGGCATGACCTGGAACTCGCGAACTGGCAGTTGAACGGCCCGATCGCAGCCGAGGCGTTCGCCTCTGCAAAGATCGCATCCGCCGGCCGCATGGCGTTCGCCGCGCCGAAGGTGACGCTGCCACCGGGCGTGAAGCCGCTGACAATGAAGAAGTCCGCACCGGCGAAGCCGGCTGCGAAATCGAACTGAAGCCGGGAGGTCACATGGCACGCATTCAACTTGTCGCACTCGCCGTCGCGCTCTGCGCAGCCTGGAGCACGGAGGCCGGCGCCTGGGCCAGCGCCAACCGCTACGGTGGCAGCACGAGTCACTCCTACGGCTCGACGACGCACGAGAACGCGTGGGGTGGCGGCACCTCGCACACGGCCGGCGAGGGCACGACGCACGAGAACGTCTATGGCGGAGGCACCACGCACAATTACGGCGGCGGCACCACGCACGAGAACATGTACGGCGGCACTACCTCTGGTGAGGTCGGCGCTGGCGCCTATCACACGTACCCCGGCGGTGCCACGTACTACCACCCGCCGGGCGCTTATCCCACCTATCCCGTGTATCACCCGCCGGTCGCGGTGCCGTACTACTCGAGTGGCTGTTACGGTTGCGCGGCAGCGGCCGGGGCGGTGGTCGGAGTGGCGGCCGGTGCGGCGATCGCGTCGTCGAGCGCAGCGGCTTCATCCAATGCGTACGCAGCCGGCGTTGCCGCGGGCAGCGCGAACACCGCTGCGGCGACCAGCAGCGCCTACAACGCCGGTGTGGCAGCCGGAGCGACCACGACGACGAGCGCCTACAACGCCGGTGTCGCGGCGGGTACGGCCGGGGCCGCCGGTGCTACGCCGATGGCCACACCCGGCAACTACGTGATGGGCTTGAACTACGCGGCGCTGCCGGCGGGTTCGTATCCCGTCAACAAGAACGGCATCACCTACTATCTGAACGGCAACATCTGGTTCAAGCCGTCCTACGGCGCCAACGGCGTGTACTACACGGTGGTGCCGACTCCCTAGTTGGTCGACTCCTGGTCTCGAACGACACTGGAAGCACGCATGAATCGAAAGCCCCCCGCAGGGCGCACCGCCGCTGCTTTGCTGGTTGCGCTAGGCATCGTTACGGCGCTGCCGGCCGCCGCGCAGTCGGCGCCGCCGTCGGACGAGTGGGCCTTCCGCGCCACGGTGTACGGCTGGTTTCCAGGCCTCACCGGCACGACCGAGTTTCCCAGCGGAGCGGGCGGCCCGTCGCTCGATGTCAACGCCGATACGCTCATCGAAAGCCTCAAGATGGCCTTCATGGGAACGTTTGAGGCCCGCCACGGCCGGTGGGGCGGGCTCATCGACTGGTTCTACTCCGACGTCGGCGGCGACAAGGCAGGGACGCGGGACTTTGTGATCCACGGTCAGCCACTGGCCGCCGGCGTCAACGCCAACCTCAGCCTCGACGTCAAGACCAACATCGTGACACTGGCCGGCACCTACGCGCTGGTCGAGAAACCCGAGTCCACTATGGGCTCCGTGTTCGGTGCGCGCGTGCTCAGCATGGACCAGACACTGAACTGGGCTTTCAACGGCACCGGCCCGCTGGGCATCGCGCGTTCAGGGACATCAGAGGTCAGCGCGACCAACTGGGATGCAATCCTTGGCTTTCGTGGCCGTGTGCGCTTCGGCGGCGACCTGCGCTGGTTCGTGCCGTACTACGCCGACATCGGCACCGGTGACTCGAAGCTCACCTGGCAGGCTCTCGCCGGGCTGGGCTATTCATTCGGCTGGGGCGAAGTCATGGCGGCGTGGCGCTACCTCGACTATGAATTCAAGTCCGGCGAACCACTGCAGTCTCTGACATTCAACGGGGTGGCGGTCGGTGTGTCGTTCCGGTTCTAAGCGCAGACGGCCCGCGTGCCGTGCTATGTCATCCCCCAACCCCAGCTCCATGCTGTCCAACCGTGCTTCCGCAGTGACTGTGCGGCGACAATGGTCGGCGTCCTGGAACATTCATCCCAAATCCGGAGTCGGAACATGAGAAAACTCAGCATTGCTCCCGTCGTCTTCACGCTGCTCCTCGCTGCCTGCGCGGCACCTGGACCTCAGCCCGGTGAAATGGAAATCCGCCGCGGAACGATTGAACAGATCACGGCGGTGCAACTCCCTAGCAATCACCACCAGGGCGTCGGCGCCGTTGTTGGCGGGTTGGCCGGCCTCGGCATCGGCAGCCTGATCGGTGGCGGCACCGGACGCGATGTCGCGATGGTGCTCGGCACGGTGGGCGGTGCGCTTGCAGGCAACGAGATCCAGAAGAAGCACGATCAGCCGGTGCCCGGACAGCAGATCATTGTGCGGACCACGAACGGCGTGCTGGTGGCCGTGACGCAGCCGGTCAACGCGGGATTGCGCGTCGGACAGCGTGTGTACATCGAAGGCAACGGCGACGGCGCGCGCGTCGTGTCACAGTAGCGGCACGTCTCACGGTACATCAGCCTCGGCGGTAAGCTATCCGGCCTCTTGCATCCTCCCGCACGATGAGGTGTCCCGGGGCCTGCTTCTGATCTTCCTGACGACGGTCGTTCACGAGGTGGGCGTGGCCATCACTGTGCGCGTGGGCCAGGTGCTGCGGCGTCATGCGCGCGGACCCACGCGCCGTTGTCAGCCCGTATCCGAACCGAGAGAATCCATGTTTCCGACGATTCGAAACTTCGCATTCACCCTCGTGACCGTTGCACTGGTTGCCGGCTGCGCGAACCGTTCCGACTCGGCCCTGATGCCGCCGCCGGACGACTCCTGGAGTCCCGCGATTAACGCCAGCGCGACTGGCGGCGGTCTGCCACCGCCGTCGGCGGCCCCGGCGGCTCCGGCCCCGCGTGACCCGTGGCCCCGCGACGTCACGTTGACCGGCGCTGATGCACTGATCTACCAACCGCAGGTCGACTCGTGGACCGGCAATACGCTCGCGTGGCGCGTTGCCGTGGCGCTGCGGCCCACCGGCCAGAAGGAAGAGACCTTTGGCGTCGTCTGGGGTACAGCGCGCACCGACGTCGACCGCGTAACGCGCACGGTCGAGCTCAACGACCTCGTTGTCACGAAGAGCAACTTCCCGACGCTGTCGGACAAGGGTGCGCAGTATCTTCCGGCCCTGCGCACCGCGTTGGTGAGCGCGCTGCAGACGATGGCGCTCGACAGCCTCGAGGCGTCGCTCGCGGCCTCGAAGACCGTTCAGCCGACCACGCATGCGGTGCGCAACGAGGCGCCGACGGTCGTCGTCGCCTATGGGCCGACGCTGCTGGTGCCGATAGAGGGCAAGCCCGTTGTTCGCGAGGTCCCTGACACGCGCTTCGAGCGCGTGATCAACACGCATGCGATGCTCGCCCGCACGCGTGCCGACACGACCTGGTACCTGCATGTCTACGACGGCTGGGTGTCGTCGAGCTCGCTCGGCGGCCCGTGGACGCAGGTGAGCTTCACGCCGCTCGGGCTCGACGACGTGGCGAAACAATTGGCGCAGTCGGGGACGGTGGATCTGCTCGACGGCGGCGAGGGCGCGACGCCGAAACCCGCACTGGCCAATGGTGTGCCGGCGATCCACGTCACGGAAGTCCCGACCGAGCTCATCGTTTTCAAGGGCCAGCCCAATCTCGTGCCGATCACCGGTACACCGCTGCTGTGGGCGACCAACAGTGCAACCGACGTCATCGTCGACACGACGAACAACGCTTACTACGTGCTGATGGCGGGACGCTGGTTCCGCGCGCCGGGGCTCGGCGGGCCGTGGACCTTCGTCGCCAGCAACGCGCTGCCGCCGTCGTTCAGACAGATACCCGCGAAAGGCACGCCTGCGTCGATCGTGCTGGCGTCGGTGGCCGGCACACCGCAGGCACAGGAGGCGGTGATCGCGAATTCGATACCGCAGACCGCGGCGGTAGCGCGCAACGGCGGGCCGACCTTCACGCCGGAATTCGACGGCGCGCCGCAGTGGCAGCCGGTGGCCGGCACACCGCTGCGGTACGTCGCCAATTCCAAGGTTCCGGTGATCGAAGTGAACCCAGGCGCCTATTACGCCGTCACCGGCGGCGTGTGGTTCAGCGCGAGTGCGCTGACCGGGCCCTGGGCCGTGGCCACTGCCGTGCCGGGCGTCATCTACACGATCCCGGTGTCGTCGCCGCTGCACTACGTCACCTATGTGCACGTCTACGGCTACACCGGCAATGTCGTCTATGCCGGCTACACGCCCGGCTACCTCGGTACCGTCGTCGATGCAGGCGGCACTGTGGTCTACGGCACCGGCTACGCCTACTCGCCGTGGATCGGCAGCGTCTGGTACGGCGCACCGGTCACCTATGGGGTGGCGGCGATGCCGGTCTACAACCCCTATGTCGGCTTTACGTTCGGATTTGCCATGGGCCTGACAGCGGCGTACTGGGCCGAGCCCTACTGGGGCGGGGCGTACTACCACGCCGGCTACTACGGGTATCCGTGCTGCGGCTCGGCGACGGCCGATGTCTATCGCAGCTGGCCGGGTGGCGTGTCGTCCGGCACGCGCACGTACTGGGCCGACAATGGCGGCGCATTCGGCACAACCGCGGCCGGCAACTACTCCACGTACCGCGGCACGACCGGCACCTACAACGCGCAGCGCAGCTGGAACCCTTACACGGGGCAGGGCTCGCAGGGCTACAACCGCACGTTCAACACGGCGTCCGGTACGACCGGTTCCGTCAATCGCAACGAGACCTACAACGCCCAGACCGGCCAGCGCAGCTATGGCTCGAACGTGGAAGCAACGGGCGCCGGCGGCAGTTCGATCGATCGCAATGTGTCTGCAACCGCTGGCCCACAGGGTTATGACCGCAGTGCGTCGACCACGACCTACAACGCGAACACCGGGCAGACCAAGACCTGGAGCGACGGCACGCCACAGAACACGCACGTCGCCGGCTCGGATGGCAACGTCTATCGCAGCGATGGCAGTGGCGGTTGGCAGCAGCATTCAGCGAGCGGCTGGGGCAGTGCCTCGGGCAACACGGCGTCGGCCAGCCAGGAGCAGCAGGCGCGCAGCGCGGCGGCCGATCGGACGAACAGCTACGGAGGCGGAGGCTGGGATCGCTCCGGGGGTGGATCGGACAGCTGGGGCAGCCGCTATGGCAGCGCCGGCGGCGGAGACAGCTGGGGCAGCCGCTCCGGTGGCAGTGCCGGAGGCAGCGGCAGCTGGGGTAACCGATTTGGCGGTGGCAGCTATGGGGATCGCTTCGGCGGTGGCGGTTTTGGCGGAGGCGGCTTCCGTGGTGGCCGCAGATAACGAACGTGCAGCGTGCACAAAGTGAAAGATTCGTGAGCGAAACAGATCTGACCAACGATGCCGCCGCCGGGCGCTATCGACTGATGCGCGACGGTAAGGAGGTCGGCTATATCGAGTACGACCGCGTCGGCGAACACTCGATCCTGATCAAGCACACCGAAATCGCGCCGGAACACGAAGGCCAGGGACTGGGTTCGCAGCTGGTCCGCGGGATGCTTGATGATGTGCGGCGACAGGGCAAGACCGTCATCCCGATCTGTCCCTATGCGCTCGGCTTCATCCGTAAGCATCGCGAGTATGTCGATGTGGTCCACGCCGACATGCGTTCGACCCTCTGACTCGCGACCGCATCGGTAGCGGGCGAGTAGAGGCTTCACTCCGTAGCGTGAAGTAGGGAGCGTCTTTTGGCGCTCCTATACTCGACGCTCATGAGCATCGATTCCACTCTGAACGCCGAGCGAGCGTCGGTATGACCGACGTGCAGGAAGTTGACGTTGCCGTCGTCGGTGCCGGCGTGGCCGGCATGGCGTGTGCGCTGGGCTTGTCACAGCAGGGGCTGCGCGTCGCGCTGCTCGGGCCGCGGGTCCTTCCGCATGTCGCAACCCCCGCGGCACCGTTCGATGCCCGTATCTACGCGGTCGCTCCAGCCACGGTCGAGCTGCTGCGGCAGCTGTCGGTCTGGAATCGCGTCGACGCGACGCGAGCCACTCCGGTCGAGCGCATGCGCGTATTCGGTGATCGCGGCGACGAGCTGACGTTCGATGCCTACGCCGCGACGGTCGAACGCCTGGCGACGATCCTCGAGGAAGGCGAGCTGGTCCGCGTGCTCGATGCCGCCTGCGACTTCCAGCCGGGCATCGTGCGTGTTGCAGCGGGATTCGATTCGATCACCACAGACGCGGAAGCCGCCGCCGTGGGACTGAGCGATGGCGCAAGGCTACGCGCGCGCCTGCTCGTCGGCGCTGACGGTGCGCAGTCGGCCGTGCGCGCGGCGGCCGGCATGAACGCAACCGTGACGGACTATCGGCAGACCGCCGTGGTCAGCAATTTCGCCTGCGAGCGACCGCACCTGAATACGGCCTGGCAGTGGTTCACGGACGAAGGTGTCGTGGCGCTGCTGCCGTTGCCGGGTGAACGGGTATCGCTGGTCTGGTCGGCCCCGGCGACATTGGCGCAGGAACTGGCTGCGCTCGACCCGGCGGCGCTCGCGCGACGTGTCACGGATCGCTCCGGGGCGGCGTTGGGCGAACTTTCCCCGGCCGGCCCGGCGCTGACCTTCCCGTTGCGGCTGGTCGTCGTCGATCGATTGATCGCTCCGCGCGTCGTACTGGTCGGCGATGCGGCACACGTGGTGCATCCCCTTGCCGGGCAGGGACTGAACCTCGGACTTCAGGATGTCGCTGCATTGCTGGAAGTGGTGCGCGGCCGCGAGGCTTTTCGGGACATTGGCGACACGGTCCTGTTGCGACGATACGAGCGCAGTCGCGCCGAGCCGATTGCCATGATGCGCGCCGCCACCGATGGCCTGGCACGCCTGTTCAGCATCGACGATCCGCTTGCGCGGTTCGTGCGCAATACCGGGATGGCGGCAGTCGATCGGCTGCCACCGCTCAAGAGCCTGCTGATCCGCCAGGCGCTCGGCTGAACTTGATCGGCGGTTGCCGGTCTGAAGTCCTTCACGACAGGCAGTCGGTGCGCGCGGCTACACTCCGCCGCCGCTTTCAGGAGAAGTCAATGAATTGTTGGATACGACGCGCTGCCGCGCCGGCCCTGGCCCTGATGTGTTCAGTGGCCCTGGCACAGGCCCCGGCGCCGAAAGGCGCCGACGCGGGCAAGGCGGCAACGGTCGCCGGCAGCACCGAGGCGCAGATCGCCGCACGCTTCGCCGAGCGATCGGGCATGAAGCCGGATCAGGTGTTTCGCGGTCAAGGCGGTCTGTACGAGGTGCTGGTGCGCGGCGAACTGTATTACGTCGATCCGGCCGTCAACTTCGTCATCATGGGCCGCATGTTCGATTCGCGTACGCGCGAGGACCTGACACAGAAGCGGCTCGACGCGGCACTGAAGATCGACTTCAAGGCCTTGCCGTTCGATCGCGCGGTGAAAACCGTTCGCGGCAACGGCTCGCGCGTGCTCGTCACGTTCGAGGACCCGAACTGCCCGTACTGCAAGAAGCTCTGGCAGAACATGTCGCAGCTGAACAACGTCACGATCTACACCTTCCTGTATCCGATCCTCTCGCCCGACTCGCACGAGAAGTCGAAGGCGATCTGGTGCTCGAAGGATCGCGCAGCGGCCTGGGACGACTACATGGTCCAGGGCAAGGCGCCCGCGGCGGCTGCCGCCGACTGCAAGAATCCGCTCGAGCAGAACGTCGCGCTCGGTCGCGAGTTCGGCATCAACGGCACGCCGACCATCATCTTTGCCGACGGAACGCGCGGCGCCGGAGCGATACCGATGGAGTCGATCGAGCAGCGCCTCGCCGCCACCAGCAAGAAATAGCGTTCAGCGAAGTTCGGCGCAATGCTCAACGCCGGAGCAGCGACTCCGGCGTGCTTCCCTTGGGCACGAGCAGCCAGGCACTGGCGTCGTACTTCTGCCGGCCGGCGGCCTGGCCGGCCTCGGCGCCGAAACCCCAGAAAAAATCGAAGCGCAGCGGCCCGCGTATCGCGCCGCCGGTGTCCTGCGCGAGCATCGGGCGCAGCAGCGCCGCGCCGGATTTCGGATCGGTCGATGAAATGACCACCGGAGCGCCCAGCGGGATGTAGCGGGCATCAGCGGCCACGGAGTATCCCGGAGTCAGCGGCACGCCGAGTGCGCCGACCGGGCCGTGCGCCGGATCACCCAGCGGCAGTTCGCGAAAGAACACAAAGCTCGGATTCTGGTCCAGCAGTTCTTTGGCGCGCGCCGGATTGCGTTCGATCCACGCCTTGATGCCGGGCATCGAGGTCTGGTCGAGCGTCAACTCGCCCTGATCGATCAGCCAGCGACCGATCGATCGATACGGATGGCCATTCTGGTCGCCGTAGCCGAGCCGGATCATGTTGCCATCGTTGAACTGCACTCGACCCGAGCCCTGCACCTGCAGGAAGAACGCCTCGACCGGATCGTCGACCCAGACGAGTTCGTTGCCCGCCAGTGGTTCGCCGTTGGTGATGTCGGCTCGCGAGGGATAGGGAACGACCCGTCGGCCCTGCAGCTTGCCGCGCAGGCGCAGGTTCGAGAGCTCCGGATGGAGGCTGGCGAGGTCGACGACCAGCAGGTCGGGCGGCACCTTGTAGATCGGCGTGGTGTACTTGCCGCCGCGTTCCCGGCTGCCGCGCAGCAGTGGTTCGTAGTAGCCCGTCATCAGTCCCGTGTCGCGTGTTTCCAGCGCGCGCTCGCCCTCGACGCGGCGCGCGAGCACACGGTAGGCGTCGAAGCGGGCCGCGAAGTACGCCTGCACGCTGCGGGCATTGCGCCCGTCGACGCTGTCGACCTGCGCGCAGGCTTCGCGCCATGCGTCGCGCTTGGCGAGCGCGCGGCAGGTTTGCAGGAACGCACTCCAGGCGCCGATCCAGTCGTCGGGCCGGATCGCCGGAAGCATCTCGAACACGATCGGTTCGTAAACGGCCCGGGTCTCCACCGGCGCTTCCGGCGCCGGGGTCGGACGCGGCGCCGGCGGGGGGGATGGTGCCGGTGGGGGAACAGGGCGCACGGCGCAACCAGCCAGCAGCACCGCTGCAACGGTCAGCGCGACCCGGCGTCTAGAATTCATCGATGCAAAGAAACTGGTCATGTGGCTGATTCTGCTTGAAGCTGCGCTCGCGCTGGGCGCGCTGGTGTTCATCGTCTGGTGGACGATGTTCCAGAAGCCGCGACGGCGTCGGCCTCCCGAGCGCTAAGGTTACGTACAGCGTTCAGTGCACTATTCAGTGCAGCGTCCGGGGCATCGACAGCACGAATTCCGGAATCATTGCCTCGAAGGCTGTACCGTCGTCGGCCACGCACTGATAGGTGCCGCGCATCGACCCTACCGGCGTCGTCAAGGGGCAGCCGCTGGTGTATTCGAAGGACTCGCCGGGCTTCAGCACCGGCTGTTCGCCCACCACGCCATCGCCACGCACTTCCTCGACCTGATTGTTGGCGTCGGTGATGATCCAGTGCCGCGACATCAGCTGCGCGGTGTGCTCGCCCGTGTTGCGGATCGTCACGGTGTACGCGAACACGAAGTGCTGCTCCTCGGGATTCGAATGCGCGTCGAGGTACTGGGGACGAACGCTGACAGAAAATTCGTAAGTGGCCATTGAGATCCCGGCGCGGAGCGCGGGCGTAGGGTTGACGGACGGATTGTGGCGGCGGAGTGCGGCTGGACCGACGCTTAGAATAGTCGTGACCGGCAAAGTTTCCGCAACCCGACCCTGGAGCAGCGATGTCCTCCGGCTTTCGTATCGCACCGAGCATACTGTCCGCCGATTTTGCCCGACTGGGCGAAGAGGTTCGGGCGGTGGTGGCCGCGGGCGCCGACTGGATCCACTTCGACGTGATGGACAACCATTACGTTCCGAACCTCACGATCGGCCCGCTGGTCTGCCAGGCCATCCGTCCGCACGTCGACGTCCCGATCGATGTGCACCTGATGGTCAAGCCGGTCGACAGGATCATTCCGGACTTCGCCAAGGCCGGCGCCAATGTCATCACGTTCCATCCCGAGGCGTCCGAGCACGTCGATCGCACGCTTGCGCTGATCCGCGACCTGGGCTGCAAGGCCGGGCTCGTCTTCAATCCGGCTACGCCGCTGGCTTGGATGGATCATGTGATGGACAAGATCGACGTGGTACTGCTGATGTCGGTCAACCCCGGCTTCGGCGGCCAGACCTTCATTGCGGAAACCTTGCCCAAGCTGCGCGCCGTGCGCGCGCGCGTCGATGCGTACGTGCGTGCCACTGGCCGACCGATACTCGTCGAGGTCGATGGCGGGGTGAAGACGGACAACATCCGCATGATCGCCGAGGCCGGTGCCGATACGTTCGTCGCCGGCAGTGCGGTGTTCGGAATGCGCGATGCCGATGGCGGTTATCGCGGCGTCATGGCGCAGATGCGCGCGGAACTCGACACGCTCGCGCGCGCCGCATGACTCCGATGCCGGCGCGGGCCGTACTGATCGACCTCGACGGCACGCTGCTCGATACCGTCCCCGACCTTGCCGCAGCGGTCAACGCCATGCTGGCAGACCTGGGGCGCGCGGCGCTACCGAACGCGACCGTGGCGGCCTACATCGGCAAGGGCGCCGACATCCTGGTGCACCGTTCACTGACCGGCGCGCTCGACGGGCGGGCCGACGAAGCGACTTTCGCCCGCGGCAAGGAGGCGTTCTATCGCCACTACCGGCGGCTCAACGGCCATGCGGCGTTGGTCTTCCCAGGCGTGCCGACGGCGCTGTCCGCCTTTCGAGCCGGCGGCCTCAGGCTCGCGTGCGTCACCAACAAGCCGCGCGAGTTCACGGTCGACCTGCTCGACCGGGTGGGCCTGTCGGACTATTTCGATGCCGTGATCTCCGGCGATGACACGGTCGAAAAGAAGCCGCATGGTGCACCGGTGCTGGCGGCGTGCGCGCGCCTGGACGTGCCGGCCGCAGATGCCGTGATGATCGGCGATTCGGAAAATGATCTCCTGTCGGCGCGGGCGGCGGGGTGCCGGGCGATCCTTGTCGAAGGGGGCTACAACGAAGGGCGCTCGGTCGCCGCGCTGCCGGCCGATGCTATAGTCGAAACGCTCGTGGACGCGGTCGCCCTGATCGCTCCTCTCGCCGTAAACGACGCTCTCCGATGAGTCACCGCGACCAACGCGATTCCGTTTTCCTGGGGGCATGGCGCAAAGCCTGGTGCCGGTTCTGGCACGCCCAGGGGGTCTGGTCCTGGCGCCCCTAAGGCGCTGACCGCCGCATCGATGCGGCTCTCCGTTGGTGTTCGACCGTGCGGCGATCGTCCGCGCGACCCCTGCAGGTGACACGTGACTGAAATCGAATTTAAAGCCCTTGCGGCACAGGGCTACAACCGCATCCCGCTGATCGCCGAGAGCTTTGCGGATCTCGAGACCCCGCTTTCGCTGTACCTGAAGCTCGCAAACGAAGCCAATACCTTCCTGCTCGAGTCGGTCGTCGGCGGCGAGCGCTTCGGTCGCTACTCGTTCATCGGCCTGGCCGCGCGCACGTCGTTGCGCACTGTCATCCGCGACGACGGCTGCACGACCGAGATCCTCGAGGGCGGGCGGGTGAAGGAAACGCACGACGGCGATCCGCTTGCCGTGATCGGACAGTTCGCTGCGCAGTTCAAGGTGGCGCTGCGGCCGGGATTGCCGCGCTTCGCGGGCGGACTGGCCGGCTACTTCGGCTACGACACCGTGCGCGTGATTGAAAAGAAGCTCGCACGCACCAAGCCCGACGACCTCGGCGTGCCCGACATCCTGCTGTTGCTGGCCGAGGAAGTGGCGGTCATCGACAACCTGGCAGGCCGCATCTACCTGATCGTCTACGCGGATCCGCGCCAGCCCGAGGCGCACGCACGGGCGCGCCAGCGGCTGCGTGAACTGAAGACGCGCCTGGCGCGGCCGATCGAACCGCCGCATGCGCGCGCCAGCGTGCGCCGCGAGGAGTATCGCGAGTTCGCCAAGAGCGACTACCTCGCGGCGGTCGCGCGCGCCAAGGAGTACATCGCTGCCGGCGACGTCATGCAGGTGCAGATCGGCCAGCGCATCCGCAAGCCGTTCGCCGACTCGCCGCTGTCGCTGTACCGCGCGCTGCGGACGCTGAATCCGTCGCCGTACATGTACTTCTACAACTTCGGCGACTTCCATGTCGTCGGCGCGTCGCCGGAGATCCTGGTGCGCAGCGAGGACCGCGAGGGCAAGCGCATGGTCGCGATCCGCCCGATCGCTGGCACCCGGCCGCGTGGCTCCACGCCGGAACAGGATGCGATCCTCGCGGCCGAGCTGGCGGCCGATCCGAAGGAACGTGCCGAGCACCTGATGCTGATCGATCTGGCGCGCAATGACATCGGTCGCATCGCCGAGACCGGCAGCATCAAGGTGACGGAACAGTACGTGATCGAAAAATACTCGCACGTGCAGCACCTGGTGAGCCACGTCGAGGGTGTGCTCAAACCCGGCCTGACGAACCTCGACGTACTGCGTGCGACATTTCCAGCCGGCACCCTGTCGGGTGCGCCCAAGGTGCGCGCGATGGAGATCATCGACGAGCTCGAGCCGGTCAAGCGCGGGATCTACGGTGGTGCCGCCGGCTATCTGTCGTTCAATGGCGACATGGACCTCGCGATCGTCATCCGCACCGGTGTCGTGAAGGGCAACGTCCTGTACGCGCAGGCAGCGGCCGGCATCGTCGCCGACTCCGTCCCCGAGAGTGAATGGAAAGAGACGGAAGTCAAGGCGCGCGCCGTGCTGCGCGCCGCCGAGCAGGTCGAAGACGGCTTCGACGCGGAGTAGCGCCATGTTGCTGATGATCGACAACTACGACTCGTTCACCTACAACCTGGTGCAGTACTTCGGCGAACTCGGCGAGGACGTGCGCGTGTTTCGCAATGACGAGATCACGCTCGACCAGATCGAGGCGCTGTCACCTGACCGCATTTGCATCTCGCCGGGACCGTGCACGCCCAACGAGGCCGGGGTGTCGCTGGGCGTGTTCGAGCGCTTTGCCGGACGCGTGCCGATCCTCGGCGTGTGCCTGGGGCACCAGGCCCTCGGCCAGGCGTTCGGCGGCAAGGTCATACGTGCGAAGACGCTGATGCACGGCAAGACCTCGCCCGTCGCGCATACCGGAGTCGGCGTTTTCGCCGGCCTGCCGACGCCGTTCGAGGCGGCACGCTATCACTCGCTCGCGGTCGAGCGGGCCTCGCTGCCCGAGTGCCTCGAAGTCACGGCCTGGACTGTCGACGGCGAGATCATGGGCCTGCGCCACAGGACGCTGCCGGTCGAGGGCGTGCAGTTCCACCCGGAGTCGATCGCCACCGAACACGGGCACACGTTGCTGCGCAACTTCCTGGCGCGGTCGGGTGGGTCGAAAGGATAGACATGCCGATTTCCCCGAGCGAAGCGCTGGTCCGGTGCATCGAGCACCGCGAAATCTTCCAGGACGAAATGCTGTCGCTATGGCGGCGGCTTGATGAGCGGCGAACTCACTCCGGTGCAGATCGCAGCGTTGACGATGGGACTGCGCGTCAAGAAGGAGACCATCGGTGAGATCGCCGCGGCGGCGCAGATCATGCGCGAGTTCGCGACGAAGGTGGAGCCCGCGGACCGCTCCAACCTCGTGGACCTGTGCGGCACGGGCGGGGACGCAGCGCATACGTTCAACATCTCGACGGCGGCGATGTTCGTCGCCGCGGCGGCCGGCGCGCGCGTGGCCAAGCACGGCGGGCGCAGTGTGTCGTCCGGATCGGGCAGCGCCGACGTGCTGGAGTCGCTCGGTGCAAGCATCGTGCTGACGCCCGCCGCGGTGGCAAGCTGCATCGCGGAGACCGGCATCGGCTTCATGTTCGCGCCCAGCCATCATGCCGCGATGAAGCATGCTGCGCCGGTGCGCAAGGAACTCGGTGTACGCACGATCTTCAACATCCTCGGGCCGCTGACGAATCCCGCCGGCGCGCCGAACCAGGTGATGGGCGTGTTCCACCCGGACCTGGTCGGCATTCAGGTGCGCGTGCTGCAACAACTCGGCTCGAACCATGTGCTGGTCGTACATGGCAAGGACGGCATGGACGAGGTGTCGCTCGGCGCAGCGACGCTGGTCGGTGAACTGAAGGACGGTGAAGTTCGCGAATACGAGATCCACCCGGAGGACTTCGGCCTGTCGATGGTTTCGAACAGGGGCTTGAAGGTCGGCAGCCCCGACGAGTCGCGCTCGATGGTGCTGGAGGCGCTCGACGACGTCCCGGGAACGCCGCGCGAGATCGTGATCTTCAACGCCGGTGTCGCGCTGTACGCCGCCAACGTCGCGGACTCGATCGGCGAGGGCATTGCACAGGCGCGTTCGGCCGTCGCCAGCGGCGCCGCGCGCCGCAAGCTCGACGAGTTCGTCGCAACGACCCGAAAGCTGGCCGCGTGAGTCTTAGGCGCGCACGTGGCCCCTTGCGCCGGGTGGTCCGCGCTCGCGTGCGCTGCATCGTCCTGCGCGCGGCAACACGGCGCGACGTCGCCGGCGTGGCCGCGCTGGGCGCCTCGGCGGCGGAAACCGAGCACGGACTGATCCCGGACGTTGCGTCGCGCAGGCACGACGTGCGCGGGGCGCGCCGCTACTGGCGGCGGGCCATCGCCAGTCCGCGCACGCGCCTTTTCGTCGCAGTCCGCGGGGTCGAACTGCTGGGTTCGATAGGCGTCGACCTGATCGTCTCGCGGCATCGGTTGGCACACGTGCGTCGTCGTGTTTATCTGCACTCGCTCTACGTTCTGCCGTCGGCGCGTCGCCTCGGCCTGGCCCGGCAGCTGACGCGCCTGGCGCTCGACTGGGCACGCGGTCGGGGTGCGACGCAGGCCCGGCTGGAGATGGCGGCTCCCAACCGTTCCGCGCGTCGTCTGTACGAGTCGGTCGGCTTCCGCGCGCGTGAAATGATGTTCGCGCGACCTTTGTAGCCTTGGCCGATGGACGACATCCTGCAACGCATCCTGGCAACCAAGCACGACGAGGTGCGGCTTGCGCGCGCGCGCGTGCCGCTTGCACGGCTGCGCGAACGTGCGCACGACGCGTCGCCGGCACGCGACTTCACGGCAGCGCTGGTGGCCGCGCTACGCGCCGGGCGCAGCGCCGTGATCGCCGAAGTGAAGAAGGCTTCGCCGTCGAAGGGCGTGCTGCGCGCCGACTTCGACCCGGCGGCCATCGGCGCGAGCTATGCCCGGCACGGCGCGGCCTGCCTGAGCGTTCTCACCGACGTGCAGTACTTCCAGGGTGCGCCCGAATACCTGGAGCAGGCGCGCCGCGCCAGCGGCCTGCCGGTGCTGCGCAAGGACTTTTTTATCGACGAGTACCAGATCGTCGAGGCGCGCAGCTGGGGCGCCGACGCAATCCTGCTGATCGTTTCAGCGCTGGATCGGGCGCGTCTGCATGCGCTCGAGGCGGCCGCGCATGAACTCGGCATGGCCGTGCTGGTCGAGGTCCACGATGCCGACGAACTCGAACTCGCTCTGGACCTGAAGACTCCGCTGATCGGGATCAACAACCGCAACCTGCGCACGTTCGAAACGCGCCTCGAGACCACGCTCGATCTGCTGCCGAGCATCGGGCCGGAGCGCATCGTCATCACGGAAAGCGGGATACTGGCGCCGGCCGATGTGAAGCGAATGCGCGCGGCCGGTGTCAATGCGTTCCTCGTAGGCGAGGCCTTCATGCGCGCCACCGACCCGGGCGCTGAGCTCGCACGGCTCTTCGGGTGATCGACACGGTGGCGGTAGCGCCGAGCTGGCGGGCGCCGGTCGACGGCTTCTTCGCGGGCGAACACGGAAAGACACTGCTCGACTTTCTCGCGCAGCGTGAGGCCGCAGGTGCCCGGATCTATCCGCCCGAACCGCTACGCGCGCTTGCACTGACACCGCTCACTGAGACCCGCGTCATCATCCTCGGGCAGGATCCGTACCATGGGCCGGGACAGGCGCATGGACTCGCGTTTTCCGTGCCCGATGGCGTGCGGCCGCCGCCGAGCCTGCGCAATGTCTTTCTCGAACTGCGTACCGATCTCGGCTGCCAAACGCCCGGCTCCGGCAATCTCGAACGCTGGGCGCGGCAGGGAGTGCTGTTGCTGAATACAGTGCTCACTGTCGAAGAGGGCCTGCCGGGCCGTCACGCCGGCAGGGGCTGGGAGCAGTTGACGGATGCGCTCATCGCTGCGGCGGCGCACGACACGGCACCCAAGGCCTTTCTGCTGTGGGGGGCACAGGCCCAGGCGAAACACCGTTTGATTGACGCGGCAGGCAGAGGCCACCATTTGATACTCGAAGCCAACCACCCTTCGCCGCTTTCGGCCCGGCGCCCGCCGGTGCCGTTTCTCGGGTCCCGGCATTTCTCCCGGGCCAATGCCTTTCTGGCCGAGCACGGCCGAGGGGCTGTGGACTGGTCTCGGGCCTAGGACCTTTTCACGCCGCTGCTGTGCGTGTCGCGCTTCAGCGTGTTGCGACTTAGCAGCTCGTCGTTCGGCGCGACATAGAAAACCTTGCGGTGATCTACCGCCCGTGAGCCCGCCATGTATCGGGCTGCGTTCGGGCTGGCCCGGGACACCACTTCACAGCGGTCCCTGCTGCGGGGCCAGCGCCATGAGACCTGAAATTTGTACACCCTTGTTTGACGAAGGGACAAACATCGGCGGATCGGGCACCTACCTTGGTTCAAGCGGCAGAAGAAAAAGAACCAGCGATCGTCCTTGGAGGACCCAATGAGTGCGTACTCGTATCTCCGATTAGCGTCTGGCGTGATGTTGGCTGCACTAGTCGTTTCCTGCGGCGGCAGCGATGATGCTGCGCCGATCGTTCCGGCAAGCGTTCCAGCAAACGTGCCAACGACCACCCCCGAGCAGAGCCCCAGCGCCTACCTGCAGGCCTTGCCGAAGTGGGAACAGTTCAGTCCGCCGGTGACAGGCGCCTCTCAGACCAAGGTCGGTGAAACGGCTGAGAGCAAGGAGACCATCGACAACGTGCCCGTCATCGACCCGACGACCAAAGGGATCATCGGCTATCGCACGGAGGATTACACCTGCGCAAGCACATCCTTCAACATGAAGGACACGCCCGAAAAGATCGCGATGTTCAGTCCGGACCGAGAGATACTCTGGCCGGGCGCGCTGATCCAGGGCAAGAAGCCACCGCGACGGCATCGGTTCGCTCTTGCCGCTGGTGATCAACGAACGCACACCCATCAAGGTGTCGATTCCCTCCCTTGCCACGGCGGACAACTACCGTGTCGTCGACACACCCGACCAGGCCGACGTCAACCAGGCGATTGGTTCGATGGTGTCGAACGCCACGACCGCCAACCTTGTCACGCCCAGCACGATCCAGTTCCTCATGGAGGACTACGACTCGGAGGAGTCGTTCGCCCTCAAGGCCAGCATGTCGGGAAAATACCTCGGCTTCCGTGCCAGCGCTTCGGCAGCCGTCAGTCGCAGTGCCAACGAGCGCACCGTGATGGTCTATTTCTACGAGAAGATGTTCGAGGTGGTGGTCGAACCGCCGCAGACGCCGGGCTCGTTCTTCAGCAACGCGTTCACGCGCGAGAAACTGGATGAGCAGGTCACCATGGGGCGTGTCGGCCCCGACAATCCGCCCGTCTATCTGTCCAATGTGGTCTATGGACGAATGATGGCCTTCACGTTCACATCGACGGCGTCGGCCAGTGAGATCCGGGCCGCGCTGAACGCGTCCTACAAGGGCATTTTCAGTGCCAGCTTCAAGGTGGACACCGAACACGAGAAGATCCTCAATACCGCCAAGATCACCGTGACGTCCCTGGGAGGCAGTGCCAAGGCATCGGTCGCGATGATCGCCTCCGGTGACTGGCGCGACTATTTCAAGGCCGACGCACCGTTGACAACCGCCTATCCGATCTCCTACACCTTCCGCAACCTAGGCGATGGATCCATCGCCAGTGTCGCGGAATCCACTGAATACACGATCAAGGAGTGCACGCTCGACACCACGGCCTTCACGGGATTCGTGCTGGACAGCTTCGAGGCGGACGTCGGCGGCTGGGGAGTGCAGAACCCGCCGCTCGCGCTGAGTTGGGGCCAGCCCACGACGCCGCAGAGCATTTTCTACGGATACATCCACGCCAAGCACACGAACGAGCTGATCAATACAAACTTCCTTTATGACGTCGGCTATGTCGCCGCGCCAGCTCACTTCGAAGGAGCGAAGAGCGATTTTTATCGAGGCGAACTGACGTTCTGGTTCAAGCCCGAGGAGAACCTGATCAACCGGTCGGCTGGCACCTACTGCTATCGCCCCATCCCGTTCCTGCCCCCGATCTGCTGGCCGGGACTGGTCGTGACCAGTGTGCCGCTCGACAGCGACTTCAAGGTTACGACCGATGACCAGGTCACCACATTTGACCAGGTGGTGCTGCGCGGGGGCACGCCGCCGTTTGCGGTGCTGACACTGACCTACAACCCGAAGGATGTGCAGGTTCCGCGTGAATGGAAAAAACACGTGTTCGCACTGACCAACGACAAAACCAGGAGCGCCTGCGATCCCACGGTCTCGAGTCGCGGCTGCTGGATGGTCGAGGATGAAGTGGCGAGCGAAGAGCAGATTCGTTACGTGCTCTCCAACGTGACGGACCTTCGCATCCGCGCCAGCTATCCCGTGCAGCGCCGCCTGTGCGCCGACCAGCCGCTGCCCGCTGACCTGGCCAACTGCGTTGCGTGGCTGGACGCTCCCTACGGCTATGTCGGTGGTTACATCGACGAGGTCAAGCTGAGTCTCAACTAGATCTCATCCGCCGTATCGGCAGAAGACAATGCATGCGGGGCCGCGACCAGAGGGTTGCGGCCCCGCCCTGCGGCTGGCCGGTTGCCGTGGCGCGGATGCGTTTTTGTAAAGGTCGACTCCGCGCGATGGCCGGGACTCGCGCATCCGATGCACTTGCCGCCTTTGTCCTGAATCCCTGTTGCGTCAGGCTAGGCGCCGATCCACTGGCGTCGCAGCGTCGCGGCGCGCCGCGATGATTTCGGATCGGGCTTGAGCAGAAACTTCGGAGGCGGCTGCGTTGCCAGGCGCAGCGTGAAGGACATCAGCTCGTCGCGCCGGAATGCGTGCAGTTCGATCGCATCGCCGGGTTGATAGCGTGCAAGCCGTCTGTCGAGGTTTTCGGCGGACACGCGCAATCCGTCGAGCGCGATCAGAACGTCGCCGCCGGAAAGGCCGGCCGTCTGGGCCGGCGTGCCATCGTAGACATGGGTGATCTTCGCTTCACCGCTCGCGGCGACGGTGCAGCCGAGCATTGCGAAGTGCGGTTTGTCGAGGGCCGGGCGACGCTCGAAGGCGATGCCGAACGGCGCCAGTAAGTGTCCGAAGTCCGGGTCGCGCGTGCCTTCGGTCCACTCCTGCAGCACGCGCGCGAGATTCAGTCCGGTCGCCTCTTCCATGGCGGCGAGCACGCCGTCTTCGTCCACGCCGCCGTAGTCGGCACCCGCGTCCTTGTAGTGCCTCCATAGCAGACGCATCACGTCGTCCAGCGACTTGCGGCCCTGCGTTTCGCTGCGGATCGTGAGGTCAAGTGCGAGTGCGACCAGTGAACCCTTCTGGTAGTAGCTCACGACGCTGTTGGGGGCGTTCTCGTCCTGGCGGTAATACTTGATCCAGGCGTCGAACGAACTCTCGGCCACGCTTTGTTTCAGGCGGCTCGTCCGTTGCAACACGGCGGTCATCGTCGCGGCCAGGGTCTCGAGGTACTGCGCCTCTGTCAGCAGTCCGGCGCGAGCCAGCATCAGGTCGTCGTAGTACGAAGTGAATCCTTCGAACGCCCACAGCAGCCGCGTGTAATTTTCCTGTGTCAGGTCGTACGGAACCAATGCGGCCGGACGGATGCGCTTGACGTTCCAGCTGTGAAAGTACTCATGGCTCGCCAGGCCGAGGAAATTGCGGTAGCCCTCGGTTGCGTCCTTCAATCCCACGAACGGCAGGTCGTCGCGCTTGCAGATGAGTGCCGTCGAGTTGCGGTGCTCCAGCCCGCCGTACCCGTCGCCGACGGCCAGCGTCATGAAGGTGTAGCGCGCAAAGGGGGCCTTGCGGGTGCGCGGCTCGAACAGGCGGATCTGCGCTTCGCAGACGCGCGCGAGGTCGGACGTCAGTCGCTTCATGTCGAGCCGTGGCACACGGCCCGTGACCGCCACCTCGTGCGGAACGCCGAGCACGTCGAAACGCGCCAGCTCGAACTCGCCCAGTTCGACCGGGCAGTCGATCAGCTCGTCGTAGCTCGACGCCTGATAGGTGCCAAAGCCGTGTCGACGGGTTGCACGCGCGGGCGCCAACCCGGTGGCGACCTTCCAGCCCGCATAGCGCTCGCCCGCCGGTGGCAGGATGTCGACCGTGCAGGGGGCATGTTCATGGCCGATCGGCAGCAGGAACACACTGGTGCCATTGAAGAAGCCGTGCGTCTCGTCGAGGTGCGCTGCCCGCACCGACAGGTCCCACGCGTAGATTTCGCAGGCGACTTCGAGCGCACCCTTCACGGGGGCCGCGCGCCACGTGTGCTTGTCCAGCTTGTCGATCGGAACCTTGCGACTGCCTGCGAGAGCGCTGATGCGCACGATGTGGCGCGAGAATTCCCGGATCATGTAGCTGCCGGGAATCCAGGCCGGCAGCATGAAAAGTTGCCCCTGCGGGTCGGGACGCTCCACGCGGCAGATGACGTGGAACAGGTGGGCGGCCGGATCCGCCGGGCGGATCGCGTAATGAATGCTCATGGAAGGATGCTTGGGGTGACGGACGAGTGTAGACGGCCGTTCCGGCCAGCCGGGCAAGCTAGTGGCGCAGCACGTCCAGCACTTCGGAGCGGAACTCGCGCTGATACAGCAGGTAGAGGATGCCGGCGGTGCCGACGGCGAAGGCGAGCGGCGAGAAGAACCACAGGATGACGGCGAAGGCCATGTAGTACGCCCGCAGGCCGTCATTGAAGGTCTCGGCGGCCAGTCCGACGACGCGGCCGGCGCGGTCGGCGAATTCCTCGCGCGACGCTTCACCGCTTTCGAACACCTTCGGGTCGGGCGCGGAGGCGATCAGCAGCGCGCCGAAGGTGTACTGCCGCATCGACCAGGTAAAGCGAAAAAAGGCGTAGACAAACACGGCAGCGAGCGCAAAGAGCTTGAGATCGAACACGAATGCGGTCGTGCGTGTTGCGAACGGGATCTCGCGCACGAGCTTCGCCGCCTCTTCGGTGGCGCCGAGCAGCGCGAACAGTCCGCCGATGATCAGGATGGTGGTCGATGCGAAGAAGGACGGGCTGGTCGACAGGTTTTGCACGACCACGCCGTCGATGACGCGGTTCTCGCGCGCGGTGGTCTGCACCATCCACAGCCGGCGGTAGTGGTTGGTCGTCGCCAGCAGTGACCCGCCGGTCGAAGCTCTGCGTCGAGCAAATGCGGCGTAGGCCCACCAGCCCAGGACGAACCAGGCGAGCGCCAGCCAGTCCGGCAGGCTGATCTGGCGAGCGAGTTCAAGCGGAGTCATCGGTCACTGCAATCGGATCTCACAGCATACTGCCGCGCCGGATGCGCTTCACGCACGCAGGCGTCGTGCATTCGCCTTGACGCGACGTCGCACCGGTGCGAGCACGCGTTGGGCGAGAACTGCCGAGTCGCGCGCGCTGCGCCGGCCGACTCGCTGCAGGGACCCTTGCGGCGAACGCCCCGCCAGTGCCGCGCTCCACAGGTCTGTCCACAGGCGCTGTTGCATGGCCACGGACTGCTGCCAGAGTGCCCACTGAGCTTCCTGCCCGGCCTGCAGCTTCTCTGCCACCATGCGCGTCGCTTCCTTCCGGTCGGCCGCTCGCGTCAGCGTCGGTGCAGCCAGCAACCGCCGGGTGCGCTTCTGCATGACCTGCGGCGAATACCAGGCGATCTCGCCGGCACTCAATGCCAGCTTCCACCATTCCCACATCGCGTTGCTCATCCATTCTCCTCGACGGTGTCGACGTCATACAGGACGCCCGGATCTTCCACTTCGATCAATCGCGGCGGATGCGCTTCCAGCACCGGCCGCGCACCGGCATCACCGCCCAGTGCCAGCAGCTGAGTTCGCAGCCGGGCGGCAAATCCAACCGGGTGCCCGCGCTGGCCGCGGAACATCGGCGCCGCCGTCAGTGCCCCTTCGAGCACGAACCCGACGATCGCACGCACGGTTGATGCCTCGATGGCCGGCATGTCCGCGAGGGCGATGACCCATCCGGCAGCGCGTTCTTCTGCCTGAACCCCGCGCACAATCGATGCGCTCATGCCCGCATCCGCGTCGTGGCAGACCGCCAGGGTGCAGCCTTCGCTGCGCAGGAGGGCGTGCAGTTGGCGCTGGGCGTCGCTGTCGGCCGGACGGACGACGGCAGTGACCCGGGGCACCGCGCCAAGCAACGTGCGCGCGGCGGCCGCCGCTATCGGAGTGCCAACATGTGGGCCGCGGCGCGCGGGCGCCAGCAATTTGAGCTCCCGGCCAGTCGGGTCATAGCGTGTTCCCAGCCCGGCGGCCAGCAGGATGCCGACGATCTCAGGCGCCATCCGGACGGCGCTTCCCCGCGAGCCGCATCACGATCCATGCGACGACACCCGCGCCCATGACATAGAGCGCGACGTGCACGGCATTCTGTGACTGCGCATACGTCACGCTCGAGTACAGCAGATAGGCGCACGTGGCGACGAAGACGATCGGCAGGATCGGATACATGGGCACCTTGAACGGACGCGCTACGTACGGAGCGCGAAACCGCAGCACGAACAGCGCCACGCCCGTCAGCAGGAAGAAGAACCAGAACACGGGTGCGGTGAACTCGACCATCGTCGAGAAGCCGTCCTTTTGTACCGCCCCGAAGGCGATGAGCGCGAGCGCGATCGTGGCCTGAACAAGAAACGCGATCACGGGCACGTTGCGCTCGCCGTGCCAGTGGCTCATGAATGCCAGCACCGGCCAGTCGCGCCCGAGCGCGTAATTGGTGCGGGCGCCGACGATCATCGTGGCGTTGATCGACGTCAGCGTGGCAATGCCGACGATCGCTCCGATCAGCTGGGCGCCCAGAGGACCGAAGGCGGCCTGCATCACATCGGCGCCGACGGCGTTGCTCTTGGCCAGTCCCGCGAAGCCGAGTCCCTTGAGTACGGCCAGCACGACGAGCACGTAGATGATCGTGATGACGAGCAGCGAAAGGACCAGGGTCCGCACGATCGCGCGCGGCCCGCCCTTGACCTCGGCAGAGATGTAGGCCGCCTCGTTCCAGCCGCCGTAGGTGAGCAGCACGAAGACCATCGCCAGGCCGAACATCGCGGGCATTCCGGAGGCCGTCGGGGTCGCTGCCGAGGGCTCGACGGGCGCAGTCGCGATCAGCCCGGCGATTGCCACCAGCAGCAGGCCACTGACCTCGAGGATCGTCAGCAGGTTCTGCGTGCGTGCCGATTCGCGCAGGCCGACGATGTTGATGGCGGTCAGCACCACGACGGTGAGTGCCGCATAGATCGCGGATGACTGCGCTCCCAGCGACACGACCCGGCTCATGTAGTCGCCGAAGACGAAAGCGAGCAGCGCGATCGAACCGGTGGTGATCACCATCACGCGGGCCCAGGCGAAGAAGAAGCTGGCGTCGCGGCCAAAGGCCTTGGTGATGAAGTGATAGTCACCGCCGGCGTTCGGGAAGGCGCTCGCAAGTTCCGCATAGCAGAGCGCACCCACCAGGGACAGCACCCCGCCCAGAACCCAGGCGATCAGCATCCAGTCGACCGATCCGGTCACGCCGGCCACCATCGAGGGCGTCTTGAAGATGCCGGCGCCGATCACGATGCCGACCGTAATCATGACTGCGTCGAACACGGTAAGCGCCGGCTTCGGCGCAGCGATCGGAGCGAGTGCGGCGCGCTGAGCGGACGACGGAGACAACGACGTTTCGCTCATCGAGCGTCCTTCCATATGAAGAGCCCCGCCGTGGCGGGGCCCTGCTGCATTCGGAAAATCAGCGCCCGGCTACTTGCCGTAGAAGCGCCCGCACTGCGGCAGCATTTCGGCCCAGGCGGCAGCGCGCAGTGTGCCCTGCGGCGCACCGGTGACCTTCGTCTCAACGCTCCCGCTCTTCAACGTGCCGACCAGTTCGTTGCCGCGGACCGTACCGGTGAAGGTACGCGTCACGCCTTTGTCGTCATTGAAGGCAAAGCGGAGTTGATCGCCACGCAGCGTGGCGCCTACGAGCGGCTGCTTGGCCGTGCCGCTGACCACATCCCCGGTGATCTTCTGGAACGTCTGGGTGAGATTGACCGTGGTGCTGGCGCCGCCGGCCTCGCGCAGCACCCAGGTCCCGTCCACGCGCGCCGGGACGATCCACAGGTACGCGGTGCGGTACTCGAATTCCGAAGTCTCGTCGGCCTCCCAGTCGCCCATCGTGAACTGGTGCGAGGTCACCCGCGTGCCGGGCTTCATGCCGAGGATGCGATGCCGTACGCACAGGTTCAGCTCCGGCAGAAGGTACATCGTGATGACCGTGGCCTTGCTGAAGTCCTCCTTGAAGATGTCGCCCTGGATGATCCGGGTCTTGCTGCCGACACCCTCGGCGGTCACGAGGCAACTCGCCAGCTTGGCCATGTCCGGGTTGTATTCGATGCCAACCGCGTTGGCGCCCAGCTTGCCCGCGGCGATTGCGATCTTGCCGTCGCCGGCTCCGAGGTCAAAGACCAGGTCCTGCGGCGTGACCTTGGCCATGCGCAACATGCGCTGCACGAGTTCGTCGGGCGTCGGTACCCATACGACATCCTTGCCCGCCTGTCCGACCTGCGGCTTGTAGTCGCGTTCGCATTCGGCGCGAGTGCGGGCCGAGGCGTCGCTGATCAATGCGGCGCTGAGGAGGCACGCGGCTCCAATTGCCAGCGGACGTACAACGGTGCGGGACATCATGTGGGCTCCTGCGGAACGGGTCGTGAAGGATCGGCATTCTGCCGAAAGTCCCCGCGGCCGTCAGCCGCAGGGTGCAAGTGGAAGCGAATCGGACACGCAATCAGGCCTGGCTGAGATCGAACGGCAGCTTGCGCAGTCGCTTGCCGGTCAGCGCAAAGACTGCGTTGGCGACCGCGGGTGCAATCGGCGGCGTACCCGGCTCACCGACTCCGGTCGGATCGGCACGGCTCGGGACGATGTGCACGCTGATCTCGGGCATCTCGTTGATGCGCAGCACCGGGTAATCGGAGAAGTTCGACTGCTGCACGACGCCGTCCTTCAGCGTGATCTGCCCGTACAGGGCGGCCGACAGGCCGAACACCATCCCCGACTGGACCTGCGCTTCGATCGTCAGCGGATTGACCGCCGTGCCGCAGTCGATCGCCGAGGTGACCTTATGGACGCGAATGACGTTCTTGTCGACCGAGACCTCGACGACGTGGGCCACCACCGTGCCGAATGACTCGTGCACCGCGACCCCGCGGCCGCGACCCTTGGCCACTGCCGTGGTCCAGCCGGACTTTTCACGAACGAGTTGCAGCACTCCACGAACGCGCGTGTGCTTCGGGTCGAGCAGCGCCAGGCGGTAGGCAATCGGATCCTGCTTCGCAGCGCGGGCCAGTTCGTCGACCATCGTCTCCATGACGAAGGCCGTGTGCGAGTGACCGACCGAGCGCCACCACAGCACCGGCACGGCGACTTCGGGATGGTGCACGGAAACCTGCAGGTTGGGCAGGCGATATGGGGTATCGACGATGCCCTCGGTCGTCGTGGCGTCGATGCCGTCCTTCACCATGTATTTTTCAAAGGGCGTGCCTTTTAGGATCGACTGCCCGACGATGGTGTGGTTCCAGCCGCGCAGGGTGTTTCCCGCGTCGAGTCCCGCCACGACGCGGTGCACGACCAGCGGCCGGTAGTAGCCGCCGCGGATGTCGTCTTCGCGCGACCAGATCACTTTGACCGGTGCGTCGATGCCGGACTGCTTCATCGCCTTCGCGATGTTCACCGCTTCCACGAGGTAGTCGGATGACGGGTTGGCGCGCCGGCCGAAGCCACCACCCGCCAGCATCGTGTTCAGCGTGACCTGCTCGGGCTTGAGCCCGGCGGTGCTTGCAATGGCGAGTTGATCAATCGTCTGGAACTGCGAGCCGCACCACACGGTGCAGCTGTCGGCCTTGAGATCGACGACCGCGTTCAGCGGCTCCATCGGCGCGTGCGCCAGGTACGGGAATTCGTAGGTGGCCTCGATCTTCGTCGCGGCCTGGGCGACTGCATTGGCGTCGCCGTCGCTGCGCGCCGGCAGTCCCGGCTTGCCGGCGAGTTCGCGGAATTGCCTGGAAAGGTCGGCCGAGGTCGGGCCGGTCGCAGCCTCCCACTTGATATCCAGCGCGTCGCGTCCGGTCCTGGCGGGCCAGTAGCCGGTGGCAACAACGGCCACGCCGGTGCCGCCGCGATCGACCGGAACCTGCACGACGGCCTCCACGCCCTTGACGGCACGCGCCTTGGCCGGATCGAAGCTCACCACCTTGCCGCCGAACACCGGCGGATGCACGAGCACGGCGACGCGCAGGTTGGGCAGCGACTTGTCGATGCCGAACTGGGCAGTGCCATTGACCTTCTCACGCGAGTCGAGCCGCCGCGTCGGCCGTCCGATGAAGAAGAAGTCGCCGGGGTCGGCCTTGAGTCCGATACGCGTGGGTACCGGCTGCTTGGCGGCCGCCTCGGCCAGCGAGCCATAGCTGGCGCGGCGCTTCTGCCCGGCCAGTTCGATGACAAAGCCGCTGCGTGTGTCGAGCTTGGCGGGTTCGACCCCCCACTGCTGGGCCGCTGCAGCGATCAGCATTCCGCGCGCGGACGCGCCGATGACCCGGTACTGCTTCCAGCTCGCTGCCACGGAATTGGAGCCGCCGGTCATCTGGATGCCGAAATTGGGATCGGCATAGACCTCGGCCGCCGGTGCCAGTTCTGCGCGAACCTTGTCCCACTCGCAGTCGAGCTCTTCCGCGATCAGCATCGGCAGGGCCGTGCTGACGCCCTGGCCGAATTCCAGTCGATTGACCATCACCGTGGTGCGTCCGTCCGGTGCAATGCGCACGAAGGCCGATGGCGGATAAACCATGCGCTTGGCTTCCTGGGCGCCCGCGGGGACCGCACCGATGCCGAGCATCAGTCCGCCGCCGGCCACGCCGGTGGCCTTCATGAACTCGCGCCGCGAGAGTTTGACCGGCACGATCGTTGCATCAGCTGCATCACGCTGCGCCCGGGCCATCTGTTCGATGAATCGCATCGTCGTCTCCTAGGCGAGCGAACGCGCTGCGTCCTTGACCGCTGCGCGGATGCGCGCATAGGTCCCGCAGCGACAGAGGATGCCGGCGAGCGCTGCATCGATGTCGGCATCGCTCGGATTTTTCTTGCCTTTGAGCAGCGCAGTGGCCGCCATCACCTGGCCGGACTGGCAGTAGCCGCACTGCACGACATCGAGCTTGACCCATGCGTCCTGCACGGCCTTGCCGACGCGGTCGCTGGCAGCGGCCTCGATCGTTGTCACAGGCCCGCTGACGCTCGAGATCGGCGTGATGCACGAGCGCACCGGCTGACCGTTGACATGCACCGTGCAGGCGCCACACGCGGCGATGCCGCAGCCGAACTTTGTTCCGGTCAGGCCGAGGTTGTCACGCAGCGCCCAGAGCAGGGGCGTCGCGGGATCGGCGTCGACGTCGACGGCCTTGCCGTTCACGTTCAGACGGGTCATGACGACTCCAGATAGTGGAATTGGGAATACGGTTGTTGATCGGGCGGTCGCAGGCCGTTTCAGTGATTGACGTCGACCACGACCCGGCCGCGGACGCGCCCGGCGAGGATATCGCGGGCGACGTCGAACGCTCCGGCCAGCGGCACTTCTCGCGTCAACCGTGCCAGCTGATCGATCGGCAGGTGCTCCGCCAGCAGCTTCCAGGCGGCTTCGCGCCGCTCGATCGGGGCCATCACGCTGTCGATGCCCGCCAGCGTCACGCCGCGCAGGATAAATGGCGCGACGGTGGCGGGGAAATCCATTCCGCCAGCCAGACCGCAGGCCGCGACCGTGCCGCCCGCGCGCATCTGCGCGCAGACGTTGGCCAGTGTGACGCTTCCAACCGAATCGATCGCGCCGGCCCAGCGGTCCTTCTGCAGGGGTTTGCCCGCGACGGCGAGCGAGGCGCGGTCAAGGACTTCACGGGCGCCCAGGGACTTCAGGTAGTCGCCTTCTGCCGACTTGCCGGTCGACGCGACTACCGTGTAGCCGAGCGATGACAGCAACGCCACCGCGACCGAGCCAACTCCCCCGGTCGCCCCCGTGACGAGAATCTCGCCCTGAGCCGGTGTGACCCCGTGCGCCTGCAGCGCCAGTACCGACAGGGCGGCCGTGTAGCCTGCCGTGCCGATGGCCATCGCGTCGCGCGCGGAAAAAGGCGCCGGGATACGCACCAGCCAGTCGCCTTTGACGCGCGCGCGCTGGGACAGGCCGCCCCAATGCGACTCTCCGAGGCCCCAGCCATTGATGACGACGGCGTCACCCGCCTTCCAGCGGGCGTGGGTGCTGTGGATCACCTTGCCGGCGGCATCGATGCCGGCGACCATCGGCCACTTGCGCACCACCGGTGACGTGTTCGTCAGTGCCAGCCCGTCCTTGTAGTTGATCGTCGAGTACTCGACGCCAATGACGACATCGTCGCCCGGTGTCGCGGCTTCGAGTTCGGCGTCCGTGACAGCACGAATCTCGGCGCGGAAGGCGTCGCCTTCCTTGGAAAGCACGATGGCTTGCGTCATGTTTCAAAACCCCGGGATTCAGGACCGGTCATCATAGTGCCGTGCCGTAGCACGACGCTCCCGTCAGCGCGGGAAGGCACCGATCGCGGCGATCAGGAGGCAAAGCGAAGCGGCGATCGTCAGCCGCGTCCGCAGCGCCAGGTACCACGAGGCCACCGGCGTCGCATACAGTTTCATTAGCAGGCCGTCGACGACCCGTACCAGCAGCAGGTCGCCGATCAGGAACGCGAACACGATGGCCGCGGGCACGCCAAAGAGCAGCATCAGCAGTGCGAGCCACCCCAGCAACGCCGGCGTCACGCCCCAGCCGAAGGCGTTCCAGCTTTGTGTCTTGTTCAGTCCCGGATTCGCCAGTGCGAGACCCCAGTGCACCGCGCCGAGAAAGGACAGGATCACCGCCGTGTAGGCGGCGAGTCCAAGCTGCATCCGGAACGCCGCGGCCCCGCTCCATGGCCAGCACAGCAGGGCCAGCACGAAGAACGGAACCAGGCCAAGATTGCCGAGTAGCGTGGCTATGCGCTGTTCGATGACGACTGACATCCGGACTCCGAGTTTGCCGCGATTATCCAGACTGCACAGCAACAACCGGGCTTGAGTTCAAGCAAGTCACCTGTGGGGCAGTTGCCATTCAATGCCGCATCCTTGCCGGCACACAATGGCGAATCGGCGCGCCGGTGAAATCCTCGCGCTATCCACTCGGGGAGCAGGTTGTCATGGCGGTCGATGTGATTGTGGTCGGAGGCGGGCTGTCAGGGCTGGTGGCGGCCTACCGGATGCAACGCGCGGGGCTGAGCGTGCAGGTGCTGGAAGCAGCCGGGCGGCCCGGCGGGGTCATTGGCTCGGAGCGCCACAGCGGCGTGTTGCTTGAGCGCGGACCCAACAGCGGCATGGATACGTCGCCGGCCATCAATGCGCTGCTGGACGATCTCGGCATCCGCAGCCAGCGCCTCGATGCAAGCAAGGCCTCGTCCCGTCGCTATGTCCTGCGCGACGGGCGACTGGTGGCCTTGCCGATGTCAGCCGGAGCCTTCCTTGCGACGCCGCTGTTCTCCCCGACTGCAAAGCTGCGACTGCTCGCAGAACCGTTCATCGCGCGAGCGCCAGCCGACACCGAGGAGTCGGTCGCCCGGTTCGTGGAGCGTCGCGTGGGTAAAGAGTTCCTCGACTATGCCGTCGAGCCCTTCGTGTCGGGAATCTATGCCGGCGATCCCGAGCAGTTGTCGGTGCGGGCTGCGTTCCCCCGGCTGCATACACTCGAGCAACGATATGGGAGTCTGTTCCGGGGAGCGATTCTCGGTGCGCGCGAGCGCAGGCGGACGGCCGAGAAACCGAAGACTGCCGCCGTGAGCTTTTCGTTCCGCGAAGGCATGCAGACACTGACGGACGCGCTGGCCGCGGCGCTCACGGACGTCCAGTGTGGCGCTCGCGCCGTCGAACTCGCCCGCGATCCCGATGGGATGTACGTCGTGTCCGTCGATCGGGCGGGACAGGCTGCCCACCTGCGCGCACGCGCGCTCGTGCTGGCGGTGCCCGCCTACGCAGCTTCTGCGCTTGTCCGGTCGCTTGCACCCGGCGCGGCGGCGTCGCTGGAGGCGATACCGTATGCACCCGTCGTGGTCGTGGCGAGCGCCTATCGCCGGTCCGACGTCGGTCATCCGCTCGATGGATTCGGTTTCCTCGCACCGGCACGCGAGAAGCCGCGAGTGCTCGGATCGCTCTTCTCGAGCACGATGTTCGAGCAGCGGGCACCGGGCGATACGGTGGTGTTCACCACCTTCCTCGGAGGACGGCGCAATCCGACTCTCATCGCTGCGTCGGACGAAGAGGTGCTGCAGACCGTACGGAGCGAGCTGGAGCGATTGGTCGCCGCGCGTGGGTCCCCGTTGTTCAGCGAGATCACGCGCTGGCCACGCGCCATTCCGCAGTACACGATCGGCCACCTGCAGCGAATCGCGCAGGTCGAGCGGGCCGAACGCGAGCTGCCCGGGCTGACCTTCTGCGCAAACTATCGAGGTGGCGTCTCCATCAGCGACTGCATCACGAACGGCGAGGCGATGGCGGTCACAGTGTCGGCGTACCTGGCCGGCACTTCCGCGAAGTCGAGTCCTGGCGCGGGCCCGACGGGCATCGGCTGATGCAGGCTGCGGGACCGGGTCATTTCGACCAATCGGATGCCCTGTCCCGGGCGATCGCGTGGCAGAATCAGTCTCGGAAGTCGTGCCCCGCGACGCCCGCGTCGGGGAGCTTGCACAGCCCGAGGTCACGCTGAGTTCGACCGTCATCCCGTTGCGGCAGTCCGCTGTCGAACGCTCGCTCAAGCAGGCGAGCTTCGACACCGCGGGCGTTCCGATCCTCGCTGTCAATCACAGTGGCCAGATCCTCGCGATCAACTCCGAGGCGATGGCGCTCGTCGGCGGAGAACCCGTGGTCGGGCGCAGCGTCGCCGAATTGCTGGGATTCCTCAGCCACCGCGCCTTCACGCGCCGTTGGCAGCGCCTGTGGTCGCAGGTGACGGCCGAAGGACGGTGTGAATTCGAAGCCAAGCTGCCACTGCGCAGTGGCGCACGATTGAGCGCGCGCTTCGTTGTCCGGCTGTTCCGCTTCGACCAGGACGACTTCGCCTCGATCTCCATCGTGGACACATCCGCCGAGCGCGCCGCACGCCGCCGCGTGCGCGCGGCCGAAGCGCGGGCGCGGGCTCTGGCGTTGCACCAGACCGAACTGACGATTGTCCTGAATGCCGACCGTCGTGTGGTCTTCGCCAACGCCGCGCTCGAGCCGATCACCGGCGAACACGAGGCGGACATCATGGGCTCGCCATTCGAGTTCATTCTCGACCAGCCGTCACGCATCGAATTTCGCCGCGCTGTGGATCGCCTGCTGCGCGAGCCGGCCGGTGACCGGCAGCCCACGTCGCTGCATCTGCGCACGCGCGCCGCACTGGCCGGCAACGGCCGCAGCCTGTCGTGCGTGCTCGCGAACCGGCTGGACGATCCGACCGTTCGCGGCCTGGTGCTGACTGCACGCGACCTCGGGCCGGCCGAGAAGGCGCAGGCGCGGCGGCTGCGCTTCCGCGAGCGCCTGCTCGAGCTTGCGATCCAGCCCAAGTCGGATTTCACCCAGACGCTGGCGACCGTCCTGCGCTCGACGGCCGAGGTCCTCGACGTGAGTTCTGCGAGTTTCTGGCGCCTCTCGCGCGATCCCGATGTGCTTCGTTGTGAGGCGCTGTTCGACCGGACCGCGGACCGTTTCCTGCGCGATTGGGTCGGCCGCGAATTTCCCGCGACCCGGTTTGCGGCCTACTTTGCGCAGCTGATGAATCGCCAGCCGGTCGTCGTGAATGACACGCGCACTTCGCGCCTGACGACGATGTTTGCAGGCGATCAGGACTGGGCGCATGTGCGTGCGCTGCTCGACGTGCCGATACTGGTCGAAGGAACCATCGCCGGCGTCCTCTGCCTGCAGCTTCGTGAAATCCGTTACTGGGACGAGGACGATGTTGGCTTCGCCAATACGACCGGGTTGATGCTGGCGTTGTCGATGGAGGCGGCGCAGCGGCAGGAAGCCGAGTCGCGCATCGAACATCTGGCCTGGTACGACGCGCTCACGGGGCTGCCGAACCGCAACCTGCTGCGCGAGACCATGCGCGACATGATCATGACGGCGTCGAACCGCAAGCGCCGCATGGCAGCGATGCTGATCGACCTCGATCGCTTCAAGGACGTCAACGACACGCTCGGGCACCTGGTCGGGGACGCACTGATCAAGTCGGCCTCCGATGTGCTGCGCGAGACCGTCGGCGAAGATGGCACCGTTGCTCGGCTGGGGGGCGATGAATTTGTCGTGCTGATCAGCGAGTTCGTGCATCGCCAGGAGGTTGCGCTGCTGGCGGCGCGGATCGCCCAGGCGCTGCACCGGACTGATCTTGTGCCCACCATCGATACGCAGGTGTCGGCATCCATCGGCGTGGCGCTCTTTCCCGAGCACGGTCGCGACATGAGCACGCTGCTGAAGAATGCCGACGCGGCGATGTACCAGGCCAAGCGCGATGGCCGCAACCAGTTCAGTTTCTTCAATCCGATCCGCTACGAGCGGGCGGCACGCGAGGTTCAGCTCGGCATTGAGCTGGTCAAGGCCGTGCAGAGTGACAGTCCTCAGTTCATCTGCGAGTACCAACCACAGATCGAGATGGCAAGCGGTCGCGTCGTCGGACTGGAGGCGCTGATCCGGTGGAATCACCCGGTGCACGGCATGCTCACGCCCGACCGTTTCATCGGCGTGGCGGAGGTCAGTGGCCTGTCGGAGCGGATCACTCGTTGGGTGATGAATGAAGTCTGCAGTCAGATCAATCGCTGGCGGCTCGTGCGGCCCGACTTCGATGTCCCTGTCGCGGTCAACGTCGCAGGACGAGAGATGGGCTCGACCGCCTTGCCGATCCTCGTGCGCAGCGCGCTCGTCAAGCACGGTATCGAGCCTCGGCTGATCGTCCTCGAAATCACGGAGCGCACGCTGGTCAAGGAAACCGAGATCAACAACGACGTGCTGGCCGAGCTCGCCTCGCTGGGTGTCGGCCTTGTGCTCGACGACTTCGGCACGGGCTATTCGATGCTGGGCTATCTGAAGCGCATGCCGATACACGCACTCAAGATCGACCAGTCGTTCATCGAGGGCATTCCGACTGATCCGGACAGTCGCGCAATCGTTCACGCAATGCTTGCGGTAGCGCGCCACTTCCGCCTGAAAGTCGTCGCCGAAGGCGTCGAGTCGCAGGATCAGGTCGACTACATGCGCGACATCGGCTGCGAGTTCGCACAGGGCTTTTTCTATTCGCGCGCCATCTCCGGCGACACCATCCTCGACTATCTCGCGCGCGAGTCACCGGCGCCGTAGTCGCAGACCCTGCGCCCGCTAAACTCGCGTGACACTGCGAGGAGGCATCCATGGCGTACCAGAACATCCTGCTTGAAACGCGTGGTCGCGTTGGCCTGCTGACCCTGAATCGTCCGAAGGCGCTCAATGCACTCAACGACCAGCTGATGGATGAACTGGGCGAGGCCCTGCTCGCATTCGATGCGGACGAGGCGATCGGCGCGATGGTCGTAACCGGAAGCGAAAAGGCGTTCGCGGCCGGAGCCGACATCGGCGCGATGAGGGACTGGACCTACATGGACGTCTTCAAGTCCGAGTACATCTCCCGTAACTGGGAAACGATCCGCCGGGTGCGCAAGCCCGTCATTGCCGCCGTCGGGGGTTATGCACTGGGTGGTGGCTGCGAATTGGCGATGATGTGCGACATCATCATTGCGGCGGACACGGCGAAGTTCGGGCAACCCGAGATCAAGCTGGGGATCATTCCCGGCGCGGGTGGCACGCAGCGCCTGCCGCGCGCCATCGGGAAGGCCAAGGCCATGGACCTCGTGCTCTCGGCGCGCATGATGGATGCAGCCGAAGCGGAACGTGCAGGCCTGGTGTCTCGCGTGGTGGCTGCCGACAAGCTGGTCGACGAAGCTATTGCGGTCGCGGCCGCCATCGCCAGTCATTCGTTGCCGGCGGTGATGATGGCCAAGGAGGCCATCAATCGCGCCTATGAAGCGCCGCTGAACGAAGGCATGCTCTTCGAGCGGCGCCTGTTTCATTCACTCTTTGCGACCAACGATCAGAAAGAAGGCATGGCGGCCTTTGTCGAGAAGCGCCCCGCACAGTTTCGTCACACGTAACGGTTGGCAGGCAGCAGCATCTTCAGCTCAGCATCTTCTTTGCCGCGCTCGCAGCCGCACACTAGAGGATCCCGTCTAGCGCACGATTCAACTTCATGCTGACTCGAGCACCTGCAACTTCGTGCCCCGTTACGGAACAAGGATTTACCGCAGATGTGCGCACCGCCGACTCGCGTCGTGGCGTTGCTCGCCGACCCCTGAAAGCCAGGCCGATTCGGGCTTGGGTGCCTGCGAGAGGAGTGCCAGAGGGTTGCCGCGGCCGGTCAACTTGACACTAATTTTGCCGGGCCCCATAATTCCGCTTCTCTGCTGCTTCGGTTGCGTCGCAACACGATTCGACCGGGCAGCGCGTTCTTTAAAAACGAAACAGCCGATAAGTGTGGGCGCTTGGTGAAAGGCGCAACCGGCACAGAAGGTCGTCGAGGTCTCACACCGCGACATCAACCGACTGCGCCGGCTGAACTCAAATCATCAGTGCTCACGCAATGGAAAGAGGGAAATGATGGAAACATCACATACCTCGATTCCAGCGAGTGAGTAATCAATCGTGCCTAGCACGGTTGCGCAAACAGTATCGAACTGAAGAGTTTGATCCTGGCTCAGATTGAACGCTGGCGGCATGCCTTACACATGCAAGTCGAACGGCAGCACGGGGGCAACCCTGGTGGCGAGTGGCGAACGGGTGAGTAATGCATCGGAACGTGCCCAGTAGTGGGGGATAACCAGTCGAAAGATTGGCTAATACCGCATACGACCTACGGGTGAAAGCGGGGGACCGTAAGGCCTCGCGCTATTGGAGCGGCCGATGTCTGATTAGCTAGTTGGCGGGGTAAGAGCCCACCAAGGCGACGATCAGTAGCTGGTCTGAGAGGACGACCAGCCACACTGGGACTGAGACACGGCCCAGACTCCTACGGGAGGCAGCAGTGGGGAATTTTGGACAATGGGCGCAAGCCTGATCCAGCCATGCCGCGTGCGGGAAGAAGGCCTTCGGGTTGTAAACCGCTTTTGGCAGGAACGAAACGGCGACTTCTAATACGGGTCGTTAATGACGGTACCTGCAGAATAAGCACCGGCTAACTACGTGCCAGCAGCCGCGGTAATACGTAGGGTGCAAGCGTTAATCGGAATTACTGGGCGTAAAGCGTACGCAGGCGGCTTTGCAAGACAGGTGTGAAATCCCCGGGCCTAACCTGGGAACTGCATTTGTGACTGCATGGCTAGAGTCTGTCAGAGGGGGGTGGAATTCCACGTGTAGCAGTGAAATGCGTAGAGATGTGGAAGAACACCGATGGCGAAGGCAGCCCCCTGGGATGAGACTGACGCTCATGTACGAAAGCGTGGGGAGCAAACAGGATTAGATACCCTGGTAGTCCACGCCCTAAACGATGTCTACTAGTTGTCGGAGGGTAACTCCTTCGGTAACGCAGCTAACGCGTGAAGTAGACCGCCTGGGGAGTACGGTCGCAAGATTAAAACTCAAAGGAATTGACGGGGACCCGCACAAGCGGTGGATGATGTGGATTAATTCGATGCAACGCGAAAAACCTTACCTACCCTTGACATGCCACTAACGAAGCAGAGATGCATTAGGTGCCCGAAAGGGAAAGTGGACACAGGTGCTGCATGGCTGTCGTCAGCTCGTGTCGTGAGATGTTGGGTTAAGTCCCGCAACGAGCGCAACCCTTGCCATTAGTTGCTACGAAAGGGCACTCTAATGGGACTGCCGGTGACAAACCGGAGGAAGGTGGGGATGACGTCAAGTCCTCATGGCCCTTATGGGTAGGGCTTCACACGTCATACAATGGCCGGTACAGAGGGCAGCCAACCCGCAAGGGGGAGCCAATCCCAGAAAACCGGTCGTAGTCCGGATTGGAGTCTGCAACTCGACTCCATGAAGTCGGAATCGCTAGTAATCGCGGATCAGCATGTCGCGGTGAATACGTTCCCGGGTCTTGTACACACCGCCCGTCACACCATGGGAGTGGGTTTCACCAGAAGCCGTTTGCCTAACCGCAAGGAGGGCGGCGACCACGGTGAGATTCATGACTGGGGTGAAGTCGTAACAAGGTAGCCGTACCGGAAGGTGCGGCTGGATCACCTCCTTTCTAGAGTACGCGCTTCGAGTCAGGCGTCCACACTTATCGGTTAGTTTCTTGCAGCAGCGAGTGGCGCAGGGTGGCGCAGTGTTTTTTTGGTGGCGGCGTCGCGCAGCGCCAGGCCCTGACGAGATTGCATTTCGGAAGGGTCTGTAGCTCAGCCGGTTAGAGCACCGTCTTGATAAGGCGGGGGTCGTTGGTTCGAATCCAACCAGACCCACCACACTCGGTGCGGGTGATGTGCCGGGGGTGTAGCTCAGTTGGGAGAGCGCCTGCTTTGCAAGCAGGAGGTCATCGGTTCGATCCCGTTCACCTCCACCACTACTTGAGCAAACGTCAAACGAAAGTCCGTGCCGCGGATTTCCGTTTGACCATTGGTCAAATCGCTGTTTCGATCTTTAACAATTCGGAAGAAGCAAAGCGTTTCAACTCTGCAACTGGTGATGAGCCAGGAAGGAGTTGATAACGGGTTGTGATTGCATACGAGCTCTCAGCAACATCTGAGAACAACGGCAACGCGGTCGCTTGTTAACCGTGCCTGGCAAAAGGCGGCAGGGTTATAGGATCAAGCGACTAAGTGCATGTGGTGGATGCCTTGGCGATCATAGGCGATGAAGGACGTGGCAGCCTGCGAAAAGCTGCGGTGAGCTGGCAAACAAGCGTTACTAGCCGCAGATGTCCGAATGGGGAAACCCACCCGCAAGGGTATCCCGCGCTGAATACATAGGCGCGTGGAGGCGAACCTGCTGAACTGAAACATCTAAGTAGGCAGAGGAACAGAAATCAACCGAGATTCCGAAAGTAGTGGCGAGCGAAATCGGACCAGCCTGTGCGTTTTAGCTGTCGATCTAATGGAACGTTCTGGAAAGTACGGCCATAGCGGGTGATAGCCCCGTACATGAAAGATCAGCAGTGGAACTAAGCGCACGACAAGTAGGGCGGGACACGTGAAATCCTGTCTGAATATGGGGGGACCATCCTCCAAGGCTAAATACTCGTGATCGACCGATAGTGAACCAGTACTGTGAAGGAAAGGCGAAAAGAACCCCGGGAGGGGAGTGAAATAGATCCTGAAACCGCATGCATACAAACAGTAGGAGCCCGCAAGGGTGACTGCGTACCTTTTGCATAATGGGTCAGCGACTTACATTCTGTGGCGAGCTTAACCGTATAGGGAAGGCGCAGCGAAAGCGAGTCCGAATAGGGCGTCCAGTCGCAGGGTGTAGACCCGAAACCAGATGATCTATCCATGGCCAGGCTGAAGGTGGGGTAACACTCACTGGAGGGCCGAACCGACTACTGTTGCAAAAGTAGCGGATGAGCTGTGGATAGGGGTGAAAGGCCAAACAAATCTGGAAATAGCTGGTTCTCCCCGAAAACTATTGAGGTAGTGCCTCGCGTATCACTCCAGGGGGTAGAGCACTGTTATGGCTAGGGGGGCATGGCGCCTTACCAAACCATGGCAAACTCCGAATACTTGGAAGTGTCAGCGCGGGAGACAGTGCACCGGGTGCTAACGTCCGGACACGAAAGGGAAACAACCCAGACCGCCAGCTAAGGTCCCTAATACCGACTAAGTGGGAAACGAAGTGGGAAGGCTAAGACAGTCAGGAAGTTGGCTTAGAAGCAGCCATCCTTTAAAGAAAGCGTAATAGCTCACTGATCGAGTCTTCCTGCGCGGAAGATGTAACGGGGCTAAGTCGGTAACCGAAGCTGCGGATGTAGACGCTTCACTTGAAGTCGCTCACGCTCTTGACACATCGCTGTCGGGGTTCTGCGTGTAGCGATGCTCACATTAAGTCCAATGAGATAGCAGTTGCCCAAGTTGTCGGGCGACGCCACCTCTCTTTTGTGAGGTTTGTCGACGGCGCTGCGCGCCATCGACAAACGAGCGCCTTCAAGCGAAGCGTCTACGTGGTAGGGGAGCGTTCTGTAAGCCTGCGAAGGTGGCTTGAGAAGGCTGCTGGAGGTATCAGAAGTGCGAATGCTGACATGAGTAGCGTTAAAGAGGGTGAAAAGCCCTCTCGCCGTAAGCCCAAGGTTTCCTGCTCCACGTTCATCGGAGCAGGGTGAGTCGGCCCCTAAGACGAGGACGAAAGTCGTAGTCGATGGGAAGCAGGTCAATATTCCTGCACCGATATCTAATGCGATGGGGGGACGGACTGTTGAAGATCATCCGGGTGTTGGATGTCCCGGTTTCTGATCGTAGGTGGCCAGTAGGTAAATCCGCTGGCGTATCACCGAGGAAAAGGATCGAGTGGCGTAAGCCGCGAAGTGATTGGATGTGGTTCCAGGAAAAGCCTCTAAGCTTCAGTTAGATACGACCGTACCGAAAACCGACACTGGTGGGCGAGCTGAATATGCTCAGGCGCTTGAGAGAACTCGGGAGAAGGAACTCGGCAAATTGACACCGTAACTTCGGAAGAAGGTGTGCCTTGGTAGCGTGACCGGAGAAACACCGGAAGCGTGAAGAGGTCTCAGAGAATCGGTGGCTGCGACTGTTTATTAAAAACACAGCACTCTGCAAACACGAAAGTGGACGTATAGGGTGTGACGCCTGCCCGGTGCTGGAAGGTTAAGTGATGGAGTGCAAGCTCTTGATCGAAGCCCCAGTAAACGGCGGCCGTAACTATAACGGTCCTAAGGTAGCGAAATTCCTTGTCGGGTAAGTTCCGACCTGCACGAATGGCGTAACGATGGCCACACTGTCTCCTCCCGAGACTCAGCGAAGTTGAAATGTTTGTGATGATGCAATCTACCCGCGGCTAGACGGAAAGACCCCATGAACCTTTACTGTAGCTTTGCATTGGACTGTGAACCGATCTGTGTAGGATAGGTGGGAGGCTTTGAAGCGGGGCCGCTAGGTCTCGTGGAGCCAACCTTGAAATACCACCCTGATTTGTTTGCGGTTCTAACCTGCGCCCGTCATCCGGGCGGGGAACAGTGCATGGTAGGCAGTTTGACTGGGGCGGTCTCCTCCCAAAGGGTAACGGAGGAGTTCGAAGGTACGCTAGGCACGGTCGGAAATCGTGCTGATAGTGCAATGGCATAAGCGTGCTTAACTGCGAGACCGACAAGTCGAGCAGATGCGAAAGCAGGACATAGTGATCCGGTGGTTCTGTATGGAAGGGCCATCGCTCAACGGATAAAAGGTACTCTGGGGATAACAGGCTGATACCGCCCAAGAGTTCATATCGACGGCGGTGTTTGGCACCTCGATGTCGGCTCATCTCATCCTGGGGCTGTAGCCGGTCCCAAGGGTATGGCTGTTCGCCATTTAAAGAGGTACGTGAGCTGGGTTTAAAACGTCGTGAGACAGTTTGGTCCCTATCTGCCGTGGGCGCTGGAAGATTGACGGGGGCTGCTCCTAGTACGAGAGGACCGGAGTGGACGCACCTCTGGTGTACCGGTTGTCACGCCAGTGGCATCGCCGGGTAGCTACGTGCGGAAGAGATAACCGCTGAAAGCATCTAAGCGGGAAACTTGCCTGAAGATTAGTCTTCCCGGAGGCTTGACCTCCCTGAAGGGTCGTCCAAGACCAGGACGTTGATAGGTCGGGTGTGGAAGGCGTGTAAGCGCTTAAGCTAACCGATACTAATTGCCCGTGCGGCTTGATCCTATAACCGTGCTGCCTCCTCGGATGCGAGTTGAGGCTCGATATCGCAATCGCCACCTCGCGTGGCCTGTGCTTCTTCCGATTTGGATCTTTCGAGCGCGACCGCTCCGCGGTCGCATTCGCGAGGTCATTCAGTTTTGCCTGACGACCATAGCGAGTTGGAACCACTCCTTCCCATCCCGAACAGGACAGTGAAACGACTCAGCGCCGATGATAGTGGGATGTATTTCCCGCGAAAGTAGGACATTGTCAGGCTCGCATATCGACGCCCCGCTGCATTCGTGCAGCGGGGCGTTTTCATTTGTGCTGCGGCCAAGGCGGAAGCAAACACTCCGGCACCTCGCCTCCTATACTCGCCCGATCGGTGCGTGGGAGGGCCCATGGAACGCTTCACGATTTCTCTCGACGACCAGCTGGCTCACGAATTCGACGCGCTGATCGAGAGCCGCGGCTACAGCAACCGATCCGAGGCGGTTCGCGACATCCTGCGGGCGCACCTTGACCGGCTGCGTGAGCACGCGGATGCCGAGGCGCACTGCGTCGCCAACCTCTCCTACGTCTACAACCACCACGAGCGCGACCTGGCCGAGCGGCTGACGTCGCTGCAACATGACCACCACGATCTGACGATCTCGACGATGCACGCGCACCTCGACCACGATCACTGCATCGAGAGCGTGATGCTGAAGGGTCGCTCGAGGGATGTGCGCAAGTTTGCCGATGCCATTTCGGCCGAGCGTGGTGTGCGCCACGGGCAGCTGAATCTCGTGACGGTCGAAGTTGGGCATCCGTCTCGGCACGTTCACTCCCATTTGACCCCCAATCACTGACGGGCGGACTGAATCCGGGGCAGATCGTCCCTTGATCCGCCGCAAAGCACGGGTAAGAAGGATTGGCATAGAGTTCATACATTGACGCGGAGATCGCCATGCATGAACTGCCAACCGAATGGACTGCGCTGTGCGCACTCGTGTTCCTGCTCGGCCTCAAGCATGGATTCGACGCTGATCACCTGGCGACGATCGACGGCTTGACTCGATACAACACCCGCATCGGCCGGCGCTTTGGTCGTTACTGCGGGGCGCTGTTCTCGCTGGGCCACGGCGCGATCGTATTGGCCATCGCCGCGGCGGTCGGCCTGGCCAGTGAACGGTGGGATGCTCCCGAATGGCTGGAAGTTTTCGGAGCCTGGACTTCGATCCTGTTTCTTACCCTGATCGGCGTTGTGAACCTGCACGCAGTCCTCAGCGCATCCCCGGGTCAGGTCGTTGCTCCAGTGGGACTCAAAGGCCGCCTGCTCGGTCGTCTCAACCGGGCGAGCCATCCAGCGACAGTCGCCCTTGTTGGTGCCCTGTTTGCCCTTTCCTTCGACACGGTCAGTCAATCAGCGCTCTTCGCCCTGACCGCCGCACAGTTCGGAGGCATCACACACGCGCTGTCACTTGGTCTCCTGTTCGTGCTCGGGATGCTCGTGACGGACGGTATCAACGGCTTGTGGATCTCGCGCCTCATCGCGCGCGCGGACCAGCTCGCCTGCATTGCTTCGCGTGTGATGAGTCTTGCGGTGGCCGGCGTCAGTCTTCTCGTGGCGGCCTTTGGTGCCGCCAAGCTTGCGATGCCGGCTGTCGATGCATGGAGTGACGGCAAGGAACTGGTGTTTGGTTCCGCGGTCGTGATCCTCATCGCGCTGGCATTCCTGGCCGGACAGGCGCTCGCACGTCGTCCCGCGGCTGAGTCCGCCTAGGCGACTGCGATTGCTTTCCGCAAGATCCGAGAGCTGGAAACGGGCGGCGGCAGATTCACATTGGCCTGAACCGAGCCGGCATGTTGGCTCTGGTTCTGCCGACGCGAGGCAGACCACGCCAACGCTTTCACGCACAATTCGCACGTTTTGACTTCGTCGGAGTCGCGGTGCGCATACTGCGCTGGGTCGGGTGGGTCGGACTGACGCTGGGACTTCTCCTGCTCACGGGGTTGCTTTGGTATCGGCAGGCGAGCCAGCCGTTACATGAGGGCACCTTGCGCGTGGAGGGCATCACCGGTCGCGTTGAAGTTCGGCGCGACGAGCAGGGGATCCCGACGATAGTCGCCAGCGAGCGAGCACGACGCCAACTTCGCGCTCGGCTACTCGCATGCCCAGGATCGCCTGTGGCAGATGGAATTCAACCGACGACTGGCGGCCGGCCGTCTCGCCGAAATCCTGGGTGCTTCGGCACTGCCGACGGACCAGTTCCTGCGCACTCTCGGTGTCCACCTTGCGGCACAGCGAATCTACGATGCGCTCGATGCGGAACACCGCAGCCTGATCGACGCCTATGTCAACGGTGTCAACGCGTATCTCGCCACACGCAGCGGACCGCTTCCGCCGGAGTTTCTGCTGGCCCGCGCGCCGGCGCCGGCGCCCTGGACCGCTGCGGATTCGGTCGCGTGGTCGCTGATGATGGCGTGGGATCTCGCGTCGTACTCGATGCGCATGGAACTGCGCCGCCTCCGGCTGGCTCAGCAATTCAGTCGCGCAGAGATCGACGACATTTATCCCCCCTTGCCGGGCGAGGCCGCACCGGCGACAGCCGATTATGTCGAGATCTATCGTCTGCTCGGAGCGCTCAACACGGCGCAGGACTCAACGGCGCCGACGCAGCTGGCCGAAATCCCGACGGCGGGCTTCGGCTCAGGTGAAGGACTGGGGTCGAACAACTGGGTGCTCTCCGGGCGTCGAACAGTCAGCGGCAAGCCGCTACTGGCGAACGACCCGCACCTGGGACTGACCGCGCCGTCGGTCTGGTACTTCGCCGCGCTCCAGTCACCGGGGCTCAATGTCATCGGGGCCACGCTGCCCGGCCTGCCCGGCATCGTGCTCGGGCGTAACGATCGGGTGGCCTGGGGCGTCACCAATACCGGGGTCGATCAGCAGGACCTGTACATCGAGCGGCTCAACCCTGACGACGCCGACGAGTACGAAACTCCAACCGGCTGGCAACGATTCAAGCAGCGCGTGGAACGCTTTCGCGTGAAAGGGTCGGAAGACGTCGAAGTGGTCGTGCGTGAAACTCGGCACGGCCCGGTCATCAGCGGACTGGCGTCAATCGACAAGAGCTTCAAGTCGCGCCAGTTCGTCCTTGCCCTGCGCTGGACCGCGCTGGAGCCGGAGGACCGCACCTTGCGTGCCGTCCGGGCGCTGAATCGCGCCCGTACCGTGGCGGACGCCGAACGCGCGCTCAGCGACTTCCAGGTCGTCACGCAGTCCGCTGTGTTCGCCGATGCAGACGGTGGCATCGGCTTCGTCGTCACAGGCCGTATTCCGCACCGCCGAATGGACAACGACCTGCAGGGAATCGCGCCGGCGCCGGGATGGGACGCCCGCTATGACTGGGAGGGCTACGTGCCGTATGCAAAGGTGCCGCGCAGTCTCGATCCCGCCTCCGGCTTCATCGCGACGGCCAACAACCGTGTCGTGCCGCTGGATTTTCCGCACCACCTGACGTTCGACTGGTTTTCGTCGTATCGCGTGCAGCGCATACAGCAACGCGTGAGCGAACGCGAACGACACGACGTCGCATCGACAAAGGACATACAGGCCGACGTACTGTCCACGCCTGCCCGTGAACTGATGGCGGTCCTTGCTTCCGCGCAGCCGCTCACCACGGCGGGTCGTGATGCGCTCGAGCGGCTCAAGGTCTGGGATGGAACGATGTCGCCGACTCGACCCGAGCCGCTGCTGTTTCATGCGTGGCGGCGCGAGTTGACGCAGCGGATCTTCGCGGACGACTTCGGCGATCTCGCTGCGGAGTTTGTCGCCACGGCCGACATGACGCGTGCGCTGCTGCATGTGCTGACTCGGCGCGACCTGGCGCGCGACTGGTGCGACGACCGGGGCACCGAGCAGCGCTTCGAAAGTTGCGCCACGCTGATGTCCGAGGCCCTCGATGCGGCGGTCACGCGTCTCACGCAGGACAGCGGTCGCGATGTGGCGGGGCTGCGCTGGGGCGATGAACATCGGGCCGTGTCCGAGCATCGACCGTTTTCAAACATCGCGCTGCTGGCACGCCTGTTTGAACTGAGCACGCCGTATCCGGGCGATACGTTTACGGTCAACGTCGGTGCTCTTTCCAACCGTCCGGAAGCTCCGTTCAGCACGCGGCATGCCGCCAGCCTGCGGGCGATCTACGACCTAGCTGCGCCCGAGGCCTCGGTCTGGGTGCTTTCCACGGGTCAAGTCGGCAATCCTGCGTCGGATCTGTATGCGTCGATGCTGCCAGCGTGGCGCGATGTCCGGTACTTCCCGATGCGTCCCGCACCGGTAACCGCTCCTGTACTCGCACTGGTGCCGCGGCGTTAGCGGCGGCCCGCCGTCGCAACGGCGTCAGCGCTACGTTCGAGAGTCCTGGCCTGCGCGCACAGGGCGAAACACCGTCTCAGGGTGTCACCTGGGTGTCGGCACGTGCCGCTGCCCCGTGCAGCGCGGCCGATTCAATCGTGTCCGGCGCGGATTCCATCAGGGCGGCGTCGATCATCGATTGTGCGACGTCGTCGGCGCGTACCGGGCGAAACGCCGCCGGCAGCAGGGCACGCAGCGGTCGCGCAAGCGCCAGCGCAAAGGATTCTCCGAGCCGTCGCTCGCGGCGGGCGCCGTCGAGCAGGCTCGGCCGCAGGATGACCAGAGTCGACGCGGCGAGCGCACGCAAGGCCTTCTCGGTTTCGCCCTTTACCCGGTTGTAGAAGACGGCGCTGCGGGCATCGGCACCGAGCGCGCTGACGACCACGAGTCGGTGGGCCTGATGCCGGACGGCCCACTGTCCAAAGGCGACTACGTAGTCAAAGTCGACCGTGCGAAAGGCCGCCTCGGAGCCTGCGGCGCTGATCGTCGTTCCCAGGCAGCAATAGGCATCGAGTCGCGCCGGTTCCGACACCGCTTTCGACAGGGCCGGATCCAGTGACTCAAAGCTCGCCGGCGCTTCACTCAGGCGGGCGTTGTCGATCCCGAGCGGCCGGCGCGTCAGTGCGACGATCCGTGAATAGGTGGTCTGTCGAAGCAGTCGCACGACCAGTTCGCGTCCGACCAGACCGCTCGCGCCGGCGACGACCGCGAGCTGCTGCACCTGCCGCCGACGGTCCGTCATGTTTCCTCCCCGAGAGTTGCGGTCAGCGCGTCTCCGCTTGCGACAGGCGACGCGCCAGGTGTTCGCCGAGCCGCGCAAGGTGCCGCCAGTGAGCGATGTCCTGCGGCATCTTCTGCACGGTGATCTTGAGGCCATCGCCTCGCAGGGTAACTTCGACGCTGTCCTCACCATTGAACATTCGGGCGGTGCCGGTGGCAGGCCAGTCCAGCAGCATTGCCTGCAGCTCGTCGTCGACCCAGCCTCGGGGCATGTCGGGGGCGACTGCGACAGTGAAGCGATCGTCGAACGAGGGTCGTCCGACCTTGATCTCGACGGCGCTTTCGTAGAACTCCGCCTTGTCGATCTGGCCCTCGTGGCCGGTGATCGCCTGGGCAACACCCGTGACTACTCCCAACAACAGGCGACCCACTGTTCCGCTTTCGAGTTGAAACCGCTTGCGCCCGATGATCACCAGGGCAAGCCCCGGCGCTCGAAGGTTTGCGCTGGTCCAGTACGCCCGCGGAGTCGGCGAATTGTCCCCGCGGTCGCTGTCGTGCCACATCTGCCAATCGACGCCGCCTGCGGTTCCGGCAAAGCGATAGTCGATGCGTCCGGATCGCTGCCCGTCATAGGTCCAGCCGCTCTTCCGTGCATGGACCTTGCGCTCGAAGTCGCGATCGCGCTCGAGCCGTCGGGACCTGATTACCAGCCAGGCCACGGCGCCGAGGACTCCTGCACCGAATGCAAAGGCGAGGAAACCTGTCACGTTCTGCCCTGCTGCGAGCCTGTCCCGCCTCGCGTCGCGCAGCGCAACGCCGCTGCGGGTCGATGCTGCAGCGCACCGTCCTGGTGGGCGCGCGTTGGTTTACGCATCTGCGGCGCACGCGCACGACAGCGAATCGCGGATTGCGACCCATTCATCATGCTGGGATCCGTCGTTTCGACGCGTCGATGGTAAGCGGTGCACTTTGCAGTCGATCCCGGGAATTGTGCAGAATCCCGGCGAAGCGGCGACGTCCGTCTGTGCATTGGCTGCGGTGTACGGGAACACGTACTGGCGCGCGGCCGGCACCGGCCTGACAGGCTCTGCGGGATGGCCATAGAAGTGTGCCGGCGCAGTCGGTCCGCACGGCGCACCCGTGACGAGCCGCCTTGCAGCGCGACGGCGCTGGTCCTACGATCGCCCGCCCATGCGTTTCACGGCCATACGTTTAGTCGTTCTGATGCTCGCGCTGTTGGCCGGCTGTGCCACCGTGCCATTGCCGGAGGCGCCTTCCACCACCGTTGCCCGGTTTTCCACGAACTCGGACCGCAGCGAACTGCCGCAGGGGTGGCAGCCATGGATCATCAATCGGACCAAGACACCGACCGAATACCGATTGGTGCGCGATCCACAGACCGGCGTCGTCGTGCTGCATGCACACGCCGATGCTGCAGCGAGCGGCCTGCGACAGCTGCTGGACGTCGATCCGGCACAGCAGCCGATCGTTGCCTGGCGCTGGCGCGTTCTTGACCTGATCGTCAGTGCCGACAATCAGGACCGCTACGCCGAGGATTCCCCCGTGCGGCTGATGCTGTACTTCGATGGTGACAAGACGACGCTGCCGTTCAAGGAGCAAGTGCTGATGGATACGGCAAAGCTGCTGACGGGGCAGGACCTTCCGTACGCGACGCTGATGTACATCTGGGAGAACCGTCTCCCGGTGGGCACGATCCTGCCGAACTCGTTCACTTCGCAGGTCAAGATGCTGGTGGCGGGCAGCGGGCCGGATCGCCGGCTTGGGAGGTGGAAACAGTTCGAACGCAACTACGTCGAAGACTACCGGCGAGCGTTTGGCGTCTCTCCCGGCCGCCTCGTCGGCATCGGCATCATGACCGACACCGACAATACCGGCGAGCGGATCGACGCGTACTACGGCGACATCGAACTAAAGCGCGTGCCGTGAGGGTTTGCCCCACTGTGCGGCCGGTTTGACGGTCACGGTTGCTTTTTGTGATGATCCGCCGGTTGTAAGCGTCCAAATGCGCCACCAGGAGAACTCGATGCGTCGTATCGCGATTGCTGCCCTTACCGTCCTTGCTCTGGCCGCCGGACCGGCCATCGAGGCCAAGACCCTGCGCTGGGCCAGCCAGGGCGACATCTTGACGTTCGACCCCCATGCACAGAACGAGGGCCTGAACAACACCGCGACAGGCTATGTCTACGAGCCGCTCATCACCTACAACGAGAAGTTCGAACTCGCGCCGGCGCTCGCGACCTCGTGGAGCCGAGACGGCAACCTGATCTGGCGCTTCAATCTGCGCAAGGGCGTGAAATTCCACGACGGCACGCCGTTCACGGCCGACGACGTGGTTTTCTCGATCGAGCGGGCGATGGCGCCGACATCGAATTTCAAGGTCTACACGACTGGCATCCAGGGCGCCAAGGCAATCGATCCGAACACGGTGCTGATCTACACGACCGTGCCGAATCCGGTGCTGCTGCGCCAGCTCACCGAACTGCGCATCATGAGCAAGGCATGGTCGGAGAAGCACAATGTCACCAAGCCGCAGAACTACGTGCAGAAGGAAGAGACCTACGCGGCGCGCAATGCGAATGGCACAGGCCCGTACATGCTGAAGTCCCGCGAAGTGGACATCAAGACTGTCCTGGTCGAGAACCCGAACTGGTGGAACAAGCCGAGCAAGAAGGGCAATGTCACCGAGGTCGTCTACACGCCGATCAAGTCCGAAGCGACGCGCACGGCAGCGCTGCTGTCAGGTGAGATTGATTTCGTGCTTGATCCGGCGCCGCAGGACCTCGCGCGCATGCGACAGAACCCGAGCATCAAGGTAGTCGAGGGTGCCGAGAATCGCACGATCTTCCTTGGCTTCGACCAGCACCGCGACGAACTGCAATACGCCAGCGTCAAGGGCAAGAACCCGTTCAAGGACCTGCGTGTGCGGCAGGCGATGTATCAGGCGATCGACATCGAGGCGATCAAGCGCGCAGTGATGCGGGGTTCGTCGGATCCGACTGGCGCCATCATTGCGCCGCAGGTGCACGGCTGGACCAAGGAAGCGAACCAGCGCCTGCCCTACAACGTCGATGCCGCGAAGAAGCTGCTGGCTGACGCCGGCTATCCGAACGGCTTTGACTTCACGATCGACTGTCCAAACAACCGCTACATCAACGACGAGGAAATCTGCAAGGCCCTGGCCTCTATGTGGGCGCGGATCGGGCTCAAGGTCAACGTCAACGCGATGCCGCGCACCACGTATTTCCCGAAGGTCCAGAAGTTCGATACCTCGGCCTATCTGCTGGGCTGGGGTGTGCCGACTTTCGACGCGCTGTACTCGCTGCAATCGCTTGCGCGCACCGTTGGCACCGGCGGCGATGGTAACTTCAATCTGGGACGCGTTAGCAACCCCGAATTCGACAAGCTGGTCGACGGGATGAAGTCAGAGGTTGACGTCAAGAAGCGCGACGAGATGATCTCCAAGGCGCTGATGCTGCACAACCAGCAGGTCATGCACATCCCGCTGCACAACCAGGTCATCCCATGGGCGATGAGAAAGAACGTGACGGTCGTGCATCGTGCCGACAATCGCCTGGCCGCCGAGTGGGTGAAGATCGACTGACGGCGACGTATCCCGATGCCGCACGGCGATCGGGCGGATCTCTCCGAAGGGCCGGCGTTGCCGGCCCTTCGGCTTTTCGAGACGGCGATGCGACGAACGCACGGTCGTCAAAGCAGGGTTCCGCGCTATATTTCAAAGAGTTGACAGCCCGGCCGCTTGCGTCGGGTGTTTTAATGCCCGAGGATGCTCGCGTTCATCGTTCGCCGCTTGTTGCAGGCCGTACTTGTCATGCTGACGGTGGCGCTGGTGGCATTCCTGCTGTTCCAGTACGTTGGCGATCCGGTGTCGCAGATGCTGGGGCAGGACGCGACGCCCGAAGATCGCCTCCGCCTGCGCGCCGAGCTGGGCCTGGACCAGCCGTTTTACGGACAGTTCGCGACCTTCGTCGGTAACGCGGCACAGGGCGACTTCGGCATCAGCCTGCGCCAGGGCCGCGCGGTATCGACGCTGATCAAGGAGCGGCTGCCGGCGACGCTCGAACTGGCATTCACGGCAGCGATCATCGCCATCGTCGTCGGCATCCCGGCCGGCGTGTATACCGCGCTGCGCCGCAACTCCTGGCTGTCGCAGGCCTTGCTGGCAGCATCACTCGTCGGCATATCCCTGCCGACTTTCCTCATCGGCATCCTGCTGATCCTGGTGTTCGCGGTGCAGCTCGGGTGGCTTCCATCGTATGGGCGCGGTGATGTGGTCAAGGTCGGCTGGTGGTCGAGCGGTTTCCTGACGCCCACCGGCTGGAAGCACCTGATCCTGCCGGCAATCACGCTGTCGCTGTTCCAGCTGACACTGATCATGCGGCTGGTCCGCTCCGAGATGATGGAAGTGCTGCGCACCGACTACATCAAGTTCGCTCGTGCCCGCGGACTGACCGATCGTGCCGTCAATTTCGGCCATGCATTGAAGAACACGCTGGTGCCCGTCATTACGATCACCGGCCTGCAGTTGGGCGGGATCATCGCCTTCGCGATCGTGACCGAAACGGTGTTCCAGTGGCCCGGCATGGGGCTGCTGTTCATCCAGTCGGTACAGTTTGCCGACATTCCGGTGATGGCGGCTTACCTTTGCCTGATCGCCCTTGTGTTCGTTCTGATCAACCTCATCGTCGACCTGCTGTACTTCGCCGTCGACCCCCGCCTGCGCATCGACCGCGCAGCAGCGGCGCACTAAGTCGCCACCGATGGGAACCTACCTCGGAGCGGCGTTGCGGGGCCCGCTGACGGCCATCCTTCCGCATCATGAGGGACTGTCCGAGCTGCGGCGTGACCTGCACGCGAATCCCGAACTCGGGTTCGAGGAACATCGAACATCAGCGCTGGTGGCCGAGCGCCTGCGCGGCTACGGTGTCGACGAGGTACACACCGGCATCGCGCGCACCGGCGTCGTCGGTGTCATTCGCGGGCGCGGAAATTCGGGCCGGTCGATCGGGCTGCGCGCGGACATGGATGCGCTCACCATGGACGAGGAAAACGAGTTCGCGCACCGGTCGACCCGCTCGGGCCTGATGCATGGCTGCGGCCACGATGGCCATACGACGATCCTGCTCGGCGCTGCGCAGTACCTGGCGGCAACGCGTCGATTCAACGGCACCGTCGTGCTGATCTTCCAGCCCGGCGAAGAGGGGTTCGCCGGCGCCAAGGCAATGATCGACGACGGCTTGTTCGAACGCTTCCCGGCCGATGCGGTGTACGCGCTGCACAATTGGCCGGCGCTCGAACCTGGTCGCATTGGCCTGAATGCCGGTCCGATGATGGCTGCGGCCGATCGTGTCGAGATCATCGTCAGCGGCAAGGGCGGGCATGCGGCGCACCCGCATCGGGCCGTCGATCCCGTGGTCGTGGCCGCGCACATCGTGACGGCAGCGCAGACGATCGTGGCGCGCAATGTCGGACCGCTGGATGCGGCGGTCCTCAGCCTGTGCTCGATCCATGCAGGCAATCCCGGCGCCTTTTCGGTGATCCCGCGCGAGGCCAGGCTGGTCGGCACCGTGCGCACCTTCAGTGCGGATGCGCAGGACCTGATCGAGCAGCGGCTGACGGACCTGGCGGAATCGACTGCCAAGGCGCTCGGTGCCGAAGCGAAGGTGATCTACGAACGCATTTATCCGGCCACGATCAATCATGCGGAGCAGGCGCGCTTTGCTGCCGACACTGCCGCGGAACTCGTCGGCGAGGACAACGTGGTGCGGGATCTCGAGCCGTCGATGGGCGCCGAGGACTTTGCATTCATGCTGCGTGTGAAGCCGGGTTGCTATGTCCGGCTCGGGCAGGGCGGCGGCGCCGGCGGCTGCTTCCTGCACAACTCCCGATATGATTTCAACGACGCCGTCATCCCATTGGGGGCGGCTTTCTTTTCCGCACTGGCGGAGCGCGGCCTGCCGCTCGACGCAAACCAGCGTACTTAGGAGCATCCATGAAAACCCTCAATCGTTACTCGACCCGCATGGCGTGCTGGATGGCGGTGGGTGCGCTGGCTGTGGGCGCTGCGGCTGCGCAGGCGCAGACGTTCAAGTACGCCAACCAGGGCGACGCGCTGTCGATGGACCCACACTCGCTGAATGAATCACTGCAGCTCACATTCACCGGCAACATTTACGAGCCGCTCATCGGTCGCGGGAAGCAACTCGAGCTCGTTCCGGCCCTGGCCACCGACTGGAAGCAGACCGGGCCGACCGTGTGGCGCTTCAACCTGCGCAAGAACGTGCAGTTCCACGACGGCACGCCATTCACTGCGGACGACGTGATCTTCTCGTACAACCGCTCCAAGGGCGATGGCTCGGACGTCAAGTCCAAGATCGGCTCGATCAAGGAGATCCGCAAGCTTGACGATCTCACGATCGACGTCGTTACCAACGAGCCGTTCCCGACCCTGCCCGACATGCTCACGGACTGGTACATCATGTCGAAGAAGTGGTGCGAGGAGAACCGCGCCGTGCAGCCGGTGGACAAGCGCAAGGGCACGGAGAACACCGCTTCGTTCAAGGCGAACGGCACCGGCCCCTATCGTCTGCGGTCGCGCGACCCGAACGTGCGCACGACGCTGCAACGCAATCCGGGCTACTGGGGCAAGATCGAAGGCAACGTCCAGGAAGTGGTGTTCACGCCGATCGGCAACGCATCGACCCGGGTCGCGGCCCTGCTTTCAGGTGAAATCGACATGATGGAACCGGTGCCCGTGCAGGACGTGGCCCGCATCCAGTCCAATCCGAACCTCAAGGTGATGCAGGGGCCGGAGCTGCGCACGATCTTCCTGGGCATGGACCAGTCGCGCAACGAACTCGTGTCGTCCAGCGTCAAGGGCAAGAATCCGTTCAAGGACAAGCGCGTGCGCCAGGCGTTCTACCAGGCGATCGACATCAACGCGATCCAGAAGGCGGTGATGCGGGGCGCCTCGGCACCGACCGGACTGATGATTGCGCCCGGGATCACCGGGTTCGTGCCGGAGATGAACAAGCGGCTTCCCTACGACCCGGAGGCCTCGAAGAAGCTGCTGGCCGACGCCGGCTACCCGAACGGCTTTGAAGTCGGCATGAACTGCCCGAACGATCGCTATGTCAACGACGAGGAAATCTGCAAGGCGGCCACGGCGATGCTGGCGAAGGTCGGGATCAAGGTGAATCTCACCGCCGAAACCAAGGGCACGTACTTCCCGAAGATCCTGTCGCGCAACACCTCGTTCTATCTGCTCGGATGGACGCCCAGCAGCTATGACGCACACAACCCGCTGTTCGCGCTGATGGCCACGCCGGGTGCCGGCGGTCAAGGGCAATTCAACCTGGGCAGCTACAGCAACGCGAAGCTCGACGAACTGACCAAGGCGATCGCGACCGAAACGGATCTCAAGAAGCGCAACGCGATGATCGCGGAGGCGATGAAGATCCACCAGGATGACATCGGCCACATTCCGCTGCACCAGCAGGCGCTGGCCTGGGCGATGAAGAAGAACGTCGACGTCGTCCAGCTTGCGGACAACTTCATGCCGCTGAAGTGGGTCAGCGTGAAAGGCGCGGCGCAATAGGTCCGGGCCGAGGAGTCGAAATGAACGGTCTGGCCCGCGCCTGGGACAGCGACGTCGCCTACAGCTTCCGCCATTCGCCGGTGGCGATGGTGGCGGCGCTGACGGCATTCGTCATGATTTTTGCGGCCGTGTTCGCTTACTGGGTCGCGCCGCATAACCCGTTCGATCTCGCGACGATCAATCTGCTCGACGCCTCGCTGCCGCCCTCATGGGAAGTGGGCGGGAATCCGAAGTTCTGGCTGGGGACCGATGACCAGGGGCGCGACATCTTCTCGGCCGTCATCTACGGCATGCAGATCTCGTTGCTGATCGGCATCGCATCGGTCGTGCTGTCGGTGGTGATGGGCGTCGGGCTCGGATTGCTGTCCGGCTATGTCGGTGGCCGCATCGACGCCTTCATCATGCGTGTGTGCGACGTCATGCTGTCGTTCCCGGCCATCCTGGTGGCGTTGCTGATCGACGGCGTTGCGCGTGCCGTGCTCCCGCGCGACTCGCACAACGAGCTGGCCTTCGGCGTGCTGATCATCGCGATTGCGCTCTCGGGCTGGGTGCAATACGCACGCACGGTACGCGGCTCCACGCTGGTGGAGAAGAACAAGGAGTACATCCAGGCTGCCCGCGTCATCGGCGTCTCGCCGTTCAAGATCATGCTCAAGCATGTGCTGCCGAACGTGCTGGGGCCGGTGCTCGTGCTCGCCACCGTGCACATCGCGACTGCGATCATCACCGAGGCGACTCTGTCCTTCCTCGGTGTCGGTGTGCCGCCGACGACGCCCTCGCTGGGGACCCTGATTCGCATCGGCAACGAGTTCCTGTTTTCCGGGGAGTGGTGGATCACCATTTTCCCCGGCCTTGCCCTGATCCTGCTCGTACTGTCGGTCAACCTGCTCGGTGACTGGCTGCGCGATGCACTGAATCCGAAGTTGCGTTGAGCTGGCACCATTGCCTGCGTATGACGTTTACAAGAGGAGAAGCACCATGAAGACCAAGTTCGTTACTGCCGCAGTGCTGATCGCCACGACCGGACTGGTGACCGGGTGCGCCTCGTCGTTCCATGGTTCCTACCTGGTCGGACAGCGCTACATCAAGACCAACATCGACACGCAGCCGGTCATGATTCTGGGCGTGGACAACTGGGACACGACGCAGCGACGGGTGCTGGTCGAGCCCGGTGTCCATGTGATACGCGTGCAGGCGATGCCGGTACCCGGCGCGCCCCAGGAGACCGGTGAACTGAAGGTCGACATCAAGCCGTGCTTCACGTATTACATCGTCGCCGTGCGCGACACGCGGATATCGGCGCAGTTCACTCCGCGGGTCGACTACATGGAGCCGCTGGGTGGCTGCGATCCGAATCCGCCGGCGAAGAAGTAGCGCATGGCGAGTCCGCTGCTCGAGGTCCGCAATCTCCGCATCGAGTTCCCGACACGGCGCGGCACGCTGCTTGCCGTCGATGACGTGTCGTTCTCGATTGCGCCGGGCGAGGTGCTCGGCGTGGTCGGCGAGTCCGGAGCCGGCAAGTCGCTGACCGGCGCGGCGATCATCGGGCTGCTTGAACCTCCCGGCCGCATTGCGGCCGGCGAAATCAAGCTGGCGGGCCTTCGCATCGACAACCTGCCATATGACGACATGCGCAAGATCCGCGGGCGCGAGATCGGCGCGATCTTCCAGGACCCGCTGACGTCGTTGAATCCGCTCTACACGGTCGGCCAGCAGATCGTCGAGACGATCACCACGCACCTGAACATTTCTTCAAGCCAGGCGCGCGAACGCGCGGTCGAGTTGCTGGTGTCCACCGGTATCCCGGCAGCGGAGCGGCGCATCGATCACTACCCGCACCAGTTTTCGGGCGGGATGCGGCAACGCGTGGTCATCGCGCTGGCGCTGGCGGCGCAGCCCAAGCTGGTCATCGCCGACGAGCCGACGACTGCCCTCGACGTTTCGATCCAGGCCCAGATCATCTCCCTGTTGAAACAGTTGTGCCGGGACCACGGCACAGCGGTAATGCTGGTCACGCACGACATGGGCGTAATCGCCGAGACGGCCGACCGGGTCGCCGTCATGTATGCCGGCCGCATCGCCGAGATCGGGCCGGTGTCGGACGTCATCCATCGTCCGCAGCATCCCTACACCGTCGGTCTGATGGGCTCGATCCCCAGCATGATTGCGGACAAGGAACGGCTCACGCAGATCGATGGCGCGATGCCGCGCCTGACGGCGATTCCCGACGGCTGCGCGTTCCATCCGCGTTGCACCCGGGCGTTCGAGCGGTGCTCGCGCGAGCGGCCTGACCTGCTGCCAGCCGGTGCGTCATTTGCATCGTGCTGGCTGCACGACCCGGCGTCGCTGCGACGTGCCGCCTGACGCCATGTCAGCCGTCCCGAATCCCGTCCTGCAGGGGGCGTCGGAATCGGCGTCCGGCGAGGCCATCGTCAAGGCGGAAGGCATTGCCAAGTACTTCGATGTATCGCCGCCGTGGCTGAATCGCGTGCTCGAGCGCAGCGGGCGCCAGATCCTGCATGCCGTCGACGGCATCAGCTTCACGATCCGTCGCGGCGAGACCCTTTCGCTGGTCGGCGAATCGGGCTGCGGCAAGTCCACCGTGGCGCGCTTGCTGGTCGGCCTGTACACGCCAACGCGCGGCCGGGTCGAGTTCTTCGGGCACGACCTGGCCGAGATGAATACCGCCTCGGGACGCAGCCTGCGCCAGAAGCTGCAGATGATCTTCCAGGATCCGTTTGCCAGCCTGAATCCGCGCTGGCGGGTGCGCGACATCATTGCCGAGCCGTTGATCGCGCATGGACTGATGCGCGACAAGGTGCAGATCGCCGCACGGGTCGATGAACTGCTGCACCAGGTGAAGCTCGGACCGGCCGACAAGGAGAAGTATCCGCACCAGTTTTCCGGAGGGCAGCGGCAGCGGCTGTCGATCGCGCGCGCGCTGGCGACCAAGCCGGAATTCCTCGTATGCGACGAGCCGACCTCGGCGCTCGATGTCTCGGTACAGGCGCAGGTGCTCAACCTGATGAAGGACCTGCAGCGCGAGCTTGGGCTCACGTATCTGTTCATCTCGCACAACCTGGCAGTGGTTCATCACATCTCGGATCGCGTCGGCGTGATGTACCTGGGCAAGATCGTCGAGCTGGCGCCGCGGCGCGTGCTGTTTGAGGCACCGCGGCATCCGTATACGCGCATGCTGCTCGACGCGATCCCGGACCTCGAGATGACGGGTCGCGCGCGCACGCCGGTGGCCGGTGAAGTTCCCAATCCACTGAACCCGCCGAGCGGGTGCACCTTCCACCCGCGCTGTCCGCACGCCAATGCACGCTGCAAGGCCGAGGCGCCGGTACTGCGCATCGAACGCCATGCCGCCGGGGAGACGGAAGTGGCCTGCCACGCGGTGGAAGAAGGTCGGATCTAAGACTAGTTGCCCGGGACTGCTTTCAGGCCCAAACGTCCGTCGAACGGTGGTGGGACCGTGGGCGACCAGTAACTGCCGCTAGTACAGGCTGACCATCCGGTACTGAGGCTGTCGTCCAGCCCACCAGGCGATGGCCAGAAATGACCTGATACGTCGTCACCCGTCGCATCTACCATTGGCAGTGAGATGAATTGGGTAGAGATCGTCTGGATCGTGATGTCCGCGGCATGTATGACGCTCGGCGTCATCCATCTATTCGTCTGGTCCAAGCAAAGATCGCAATACGCCCATCTCCTGTTCTTCGCGCTCGCAATCTCGGCGACAGCTTTCGGCGCTTTCGAGTTGGCGATGATGCAGGCGCAGTCTCCTGCTGTTTACGCAGCCACGTTGCGCTGGGCTCATGTGCCGCTCGCGATGGTCGTGCTGTCGATGATCTGGTTCGTGCATTTCTACTTCCACGCCGGGAGACTGTGGCTCGCGTACGCAGCCTCAATTTTTCGGCTGCTCGGGCTCGCGCTGAATTTCGTGACCGGCGCGAACATCAACTTTCGCGAAGTCACCGCGCTGGACCAAACGCTTCTTTGGGGTGGCGCGGTCGTGTCGGGCCCGATCGGCGTCTCCAATCCCTGGGGGATCGTGCCTCAGGTTGGCAATATTCTCCTCGTCGTGTTCGTCCTCGATGCCGCCGTGTCGCTCTGGCGTCGTGGCAGCCCCGACGCGCGGCGCCGGGCAGTTGTCGTCGGCGGCAGTCTCATCGTCTGCATCACGGTGGTCGCCGGTTTCGCAGCGCTGATTACTCTTGGGATGGTTCATGCCGCCACGATTGTCATGCCAGGTATCTTCATCGTCGTCCTGGCGATGGCCTACGAACTCAGCTGGGACATGATCGCGGCAGCGCAACTGGCGGTGCAGCTCCGCGCTAGCGAGCAGCGCTTCCGTGCGGTTGTCGAGGCAGCGCCTAGCGCGATTCTTCTGGTCGACGACAAAGGCGGTATCGCTCTCGCGAATGCGCAGGCGGAAAACGTTTTCGGCTACCCGCGAGCTGAACTCGTCGCGCAGCCTGTCGAAAGACTGATTCCGGAACGCTTTCATGTCCCGCACGTTCGCTTTCGGGACACGTACTTGCTCGACCCTCAGACTCGAGCGATGGGGACGGGACGCGAACTGTTCGCCTCCCGCAGGGACGGCAGCGAAATTCCGGTCGAAGTCGCGCTCAGTCCGATGCCGACTCAGGAGGGAGTCTTCGTACTGGTGTCAGTCGTCGACATTACCGAACGCAGGGATCTCGAACGTGCAACCGCCCGCCAGCGCGACGAGCTCGCCCACCTGTCGCGAGTAGCGATGCTGGGCGAACTGTCCGGATCGCTCGCCCACGAGCTCAACCAGCCGCTGACGGCCATTCTGAGCAATGCGCAGGCGGCACAGCGGTTTCTTGCGCAGAGCCCGCCACGTCTCGACAGGCTTGCGGAGATTCTTTCTGACATCGTGAAGAGCGATCACCGTGCCGGAGCGGTGATTCAGCGAATTCGATCCCTTTTGAGGAAGGAATCGGCGCAGCGCGACCCCCTTGACATCAACGACGTCGTAGAGGAAACGCTGCGCCTGATGCGTAGTGACTTGCTGAACCGGCACGTAGCCGTTGGCACCGATCTTGGCGAAGGGCTGCCAGCCGTAAGCGGCGATCGGAACCAGTTGCAGCAGGTCTTGCTCAATTTCATGATGAACGGATGCGACGCCATGGACGGACGGGATATGGACCGCCGTCTCTTGGTGCGAACGCGAACGGCGGCGGACGGCAACGTGGAGTTCTCTGTCGCCGACCGCGGCACAGGAATACCATCGGCGGACCTCGAGCGGATATTCGAGCCGTTCGTGACCACCAAATCGCACGGCATGGGACTGGGCCTGACCATCTGCCGATCTATCGTCGACGCTCATGGCGGCCGGCTCTGGGCGACCAACAATTTCGACGGCGGCGCAACGCTGCATTGCGAACTTCCTGAGAAGCGGTCCTGACGTCGATGGACAAACAGCTCTCAACCGTTTACCTGGTTGATGATGATCCGGACATACTGAAGGCGATCGATAGACTGCTCCAGTCCGTTGGTTTGAGGGTTGTCACCTTCCTCTCACCGCAGCAGTTTCTTGAAGACTATGACCGCAACGCTCCGGCTTGCCTCGTACTCGATCTCGAGCTTCCAGGATTGAGCGGACTCGAGCTGCAGCAGACGCTGGAACAGGAGGCGAGCGCCCTGCCGATCATCTTTCTGTCCGGGCGCGGTGACATCGCCTCGAGTGTGCAGGCGATGAAACATGGCGCAGCGGACTTCCTTACCAAGCCGGTCGACGACACCGAACTGATTGCCGCGATTCACGCGGCGCTGGCACGTGATCAGGCGCTGCGTCCCGTGCGCTCGGAACGAGAGCGTGTCGCAAAGTGCCTGTCATCGCTCACAGAACGCGAACGGCAGGTTCTCGAGCAGATTTGTGCCGGCCGGTTGAACAAGCAAATCGCGTCCGATCTCGGCACGAGCGAGAAGACGATCAAGTTCCATCGCGGCAACCTGATGCGCAAAATGGGTGTGCGCGTGGTTGCCGATCTGGTCAAGCTGGCGGAACGAGCGGGGGTCGGCTCGAGGCCCAGGGCCTGAGTTCGCGCCGCCGCGTCATTGGCGTCTTGCAAACCTGGACCAAGGTCCAGTAGGAGCGGTCGCCTGCACTTGCTACGTTCCAGCCACGATGGGATACGACGCACGGCTGCTGGCCGTAGTGGACGACGATGCAGACGTGCGACTTGCCTTGCAGCGACTCGTTTCGTCGGCCGGCTTTGCGGTCGAGACGTTCGCGTCCGGCGCCGAGTTTTTGCATGCTATCGAGGACCACGAGCCGGACTGTCTTGTGCTCGATCTGCATATGCCGGACATGAGCGGATTCGACGTTCAAGGCGCACTCGCCGTTTCTCATGCGTCTGTACCGGTCGTTGTCATCACTGGGCACGACACTCCCGAGTCGCATGAGCGGGCCATTCAACTCGGCGCCACGGCCTATCTCTGCAAGCCCGTCAATGACGAAGCACTGCTAGCAGCGATCGGCAGCGCCATGAGTGGTGTATCGCCTTCAACACGGCGAGGCGAATCGTGTTGACCTACCTACAGGCGGGTGACGTTGTCCCTGCCCGATCGAACTCGGTGCGACCATGACGATGATTCATTGCCATCTTGCGGTCGGTCAGAACGATGCAGGCAGGACCGTATGTTCAATGGAAGGAGGCCAGAAGTGAGAATCATCTTCCACGCCCTGCTCGTGACGGTCGCCGGCGTTTTCGCCGGCTGCGCGAGCTCGCCAGCATCCAGCCCAGCTGCCGGCGGGTCGCAGGTTCAACTGATGTATGTGCAGAGCGCAGAGGATCTGCGGGTCGATGCTGCAAGGACCACCCTACGGCTGGTAAAGGTCAATCCGCAGACCCTGTATTTCTCCGATCGGCCAGAGCGGATCGCCGGAAATCTCCGGATGGCCGATTACCTGGAGACGTGGAAGAAAGGACGGGACAATTTCGGCGCCGATCCGCCGAACGCGACCCTCTCGGTGTACGAGCCGGGGCGCGCGGACCCGACGCTCGTGGTGGTCACGCTCATGAAGCCGGTCGTGGACGGTGCGGACCTCCTGTACACCTACAAGATCATCGAAGGCACCATGCCGGCAAACGGCGGCGCGACGAGCCTGTTCATCGACTGGTACGGCGTCGGGGGCGGGGTCGGGCCGGGTTTCCATGGTGTCGGTGTCGGGCGCCGCGGCGTCGGTTGGCGCTGACGGCCCAGCGTCTCGAAAGCCCACGGGATATCGGAAAGTAGGAAACGCTGCGTGAAACGGCAATCAAGCACGATTGCCTTCAAAGAGGAGGTCCAAATGTTCCCGTTAAGTCTTCAACTGCGCCAAGCGCTTGCGATCGCGCTTGCCACGATCATCGCCTTGCCGCAAGCGGTCTTCGCACAGGCGCCCGCCAAGCCATCGCCGGTGGCGATATCGCAGCAGAAGGTGGAACTGCTATTCGTTCAGAATTCGAGCGGCATCGAATACGACAAGACCAAGGGCACGCTGCGAATGAAGAATATCGGCCGCTCGACGCTCTTCTTCACTGACCGGCCGGTGCGCATGGCCGGCCACTACCACACGCGTGACGAGTTCCTGCCGTTGTGGAGCGAAGGCCCGGACAGCTTCGCCAAGAACCCGCCGAATGCGACGCTCTCGATGCTGGAAGTCGGAAAAGCCGACCTGCAAAACGCGGTCATCAACCTGAAGAACCCGCGCATGCAGGGCAAAGACCTGCTGTACGACATCACGATTATCGAGGGCACTGTGCCGCAGTCGGCGGGCGACGCCGTGCTGTTCATCGACATCCTGGGCTTCTGGCGCCGGAACATCCGGCGCGTGGCGGTCATCGGGACCGCGGCGGCGGTGACGACTGCGGCGGTGGCGACCTCGAGCGCCGAGGCATCGGCCGCGGCGGCGCGGGCCGCCGCACCGCCCCAACCTCCCGCGACAGTGAACGTACAGGTCACGGAGAAGCCGGCCGCGCCGGCGCCGCAGTCGGCGACTACGCAGAAGCTTGAGCAGCTCAAGGCCTTGCAGAAGGAAGGTCTCATCTCTGAGGCCCAGTATCAGAAGGCGTCGCAGCAGGTCCTCAACGAAATGGTGCGATAGGAACGCTCCGTCAGATCCAGACCCTACTGGACGACTGTCGTCGGCACTGTGCGGCCACGAAAACTTGAAGGGAATTGACCATGAAACCTCTCTTGCGGTCGCTCGTGTCCACCCTGTGCTTCGCGACCGCGACGGCGCTGATCACGCCGCTGGCGACAGCAGCGGAAGTGCCCGCGGCAGCGCCAGTGATGGCACAACTGCTGTTCGTGCAGAACGCCGCGGGCGTGGAGGTGGGTGCCGGTGGTCGGACGCTGACGCTCAAGGGCGTGAGCCCGACCACGCTCTTCTTTTCGGACCGCCCAGTGCGTATTGCCGGCCACTACCGCACTGAGGAGTACCTGCAGTTCTGGAAGGGCGGCCCGGACAGTTTCCTGAAGGACCCGCCGAACGCCACGCTCTCGGTGTTTGAGAAGGGTAAGGACGAGCTTGCCGACGTCGTGGTGACGCTGCGCAACCCGCGCGTGAGCGGAAGCGACCTGACTTACGACATTACAGTCGTCGCTGGAGCGTTGCCGAAGCCGGGTAACGGTCCGGCATCGCTCTTCATCGACATCATCGGCTTGCCGTTCACGCCGCTCTCATTCGCGGGTGTTGCGAGACGCACGGCCTATCGTACGGTGGTGTGGGGCAGTGCCGCGGCCGCGTCGACGGCGACTGCAGCGGCCTACTACCACCCGCCGGCCCCCGCGCCGGTGTATTACACGACGCCGGTGCCCATCGTAAACGTGACCGAAACGGTACAGGCACCCCCGGCACCTGCAGTGAGCAGCAGCCAGGCGGCGGCAGTACAGAAGTTGAAGGAACTGAAGTCGCTGCAAAGCCAGAATCTGATCACCGAGGCCCAATACCAGGCGGAGTCGCAGAAGCTGCTGCAGCAGATCGTTCAGTGACGTATGCCTCGCGCGGACACGGTCCAACGGGTCAGGCTTCGCCCGATCCGCTTTCTCGCTGCAGCAATCTGCAATTTGCGTCAGAGGTGTAGCCGGTCGACTGACGATGCAAAGGCGAGGTCTTTGAGTATCGTGACCGGCGCTTTTGCATCGATCCGGAGCGGCAACATTCCTGAAGAACGACGAGTGTGTAACCTCGCGTTTAACGTGGGATCACAACGTGTCTTGCCTCAAGTACTTTCAAGCTAACGCAACGCGGGAGTCGCAGTCATGAGTTCACGCCGCTACGCAACCCCCTTCGTGGTCCTTGCGCTCGTAACGCTCAGCGCCTGCCAGAAGAAGGAGCCCGAACCGCCCGCCCCGGCAAAGTCCGTCGTCGACGAGGCGGCCAAGAAGTCGGCAGCGGCACCCACCGAGCAGGCGGCGGCACTGACGTCTGCGTCGCAGCCGAATCCCGATCGCAACGCGTACTTCGGTGAGACGCACCTTCACACCAGCTGGTCGGTCGACGCGTGGGTGATGGGCAACCGCATCGCCGGCCCGGCCGACGCCTATAAGTACGCGCAGGGCGAGACCATCAAGCACCCGATGGGCTTTGACATCAAGATCGACACGCCACTCGACTTTATGGGCGTGACCGACCACTCGGAGTACGTCGGCGTCACCAAGCAGGCCAACACTCCGGGGTCCTACGTGAGCAAGCTGCCCGCGGCGCAGCCGATGATCATGAAGGATCCGACCAGCCAGGAAGAACAGAACCGGGTCTTCTCGTACCTGCTCAAGCTCAATTCGGGCGCGCCGGTGAAGGCGCTCATGGACCCGAAGATCACGGCCACGGTATGGAAGGAAAACGTGCAGATCGCCGACGAGCAGAACAAGCCCGGCAAGTTCACCGCGTTCTGCTCCTACGAGTGGACCTCTATGCCGGACAACCGCAACATGCACCGCAACGTCTTCTTCCGAGACTGCGCGAAGGTGCCGGACTATCCCTTCAGCTCGCTTGAATCCACGCTCCCCACGGAACTGTGGAACTGGATGGACGCCCAGCGCAAGGCGGGCAACGATCTGCTCGCCATCTCGCATAACGCCAACGTCAGCGACGGCTGGATGTTCCCGGTCGACGTCGACAACACTACCGGGCGGCCGATCGACGCCGCCTGGGCGGCCGCGCGCGACCGCAACGAGCGTCTCACCGAGATCAAGCAGGGCAAGGGGCAATCGGAAACGCATCCGCTGCTGTCGCCCAACGACGAGTTCGCCAACTACGAGCTGTTCCAGGCCATCCTCGGCCTGCCGGCGGACGTCGGCCGCATCGACCGCATCACGGGCAGCTTCGTGCGCCAGGCACTGAAGGACGGCATCGCAATGCAGGACACGCGAGGCTACAACCCGTACAAGCAGGGAATGGCCGGCGGCTCGGATTCGCACAACAGCGCCAGCCCGTATCGCCAGGACAACTTCTTCGGCCTGCACGCCGACGCCGATGGCACGGTCGAGCGGCGCTTTGCCGGCGTGCTGATCGGCGGCACGATGGACGTGCGGCTGGAGAATCCCGGCGGACTGACCGGTGTGTGGGCCGAGGAGAACACCCGCGCGTCGCTGTGGGACGCGATGTACCGCAAGGAGACCTTCGGCGTCAGTGGCCCGCGCATCAAGGTGCGCCTGTTCGGCGGCTGGGGCTACGACAAGAGCGTCCTGGACGCGCGCGACTGGGTCAAGCAGTCCTACGCCGGCGGCGTGCCGATGGGCGCCGACCTGCCTGCGATGCCTTCGGGCGGCAAGGGCACGGCGCCGCGCTTCGTTGTCTGGGCGGCGAAGGATCCGACCTCGGGTAACCTCGACCGCATCCAGGTCGTCAAGGGCTGGACGCAGAACGGCCAGAGCTTCGAGAAGGTCTTCGACGTCGTATGGGCAGGCGACCGCAAGCCCGACAAGTGGTCCGGCCGCGTGCCTGCCATCCGCAGTACGGTGGACCTGGACAAGGCCACCTACACCAATGACGTTGGCGCGGCCGAGCTGAAGGCAGTGTGGTCCGACCCGGAGTTCGATGCGAGCCTCCACGCGTTCTATTACGTGCGCGTGCTGGAGATCCCGACCCCGCGCTGGACGCTGATCCAGGCAGTGAAGGCCGGGCTGCCGCCGCCCGACGTCGTGCCACTCACTGGGCAGGAACGTGCCTGGACCACGCCGATCTGGTACACGCCGTCGGCCCAATCGCGCAAGCTGGCCTCGGCGGCCACGACCGTCGCCGACCTGCAGAAGAAGGGCGCAACCGCGCTGAACGACGCGCAGCTGAAGGCGCTCATCGTCGGCAAGGCCATCTGGCTGCGCAACAACGTGACCGGCGAGCAGTTCTTCCAGCCGTTCACGGCCGAAGGGCAGACGACCGTGCTGCGCGTCGGAACAGGCGCCGTCTTCCCGAGCGCGTTCGGTAACGTCGAGCGCGGCAGCTACGAGGGAACGACCACCGCCTACCGCATCGAGGGCGGCAGGCTCGTCATCCCCGTGGCGCAGGACCCGTATGCGTTCGCCTTCTACAAGGTCGGCGACACCTACTACGCCGCGCGCAGCAACGAGTTCGGCCATGTCAACTACGAGATCGTGCCTGCGCCGCAGATCGCCGCCAATCCGTTGACGGCGCTGTCCAACCAGTTCTCGCTCGAACTCAAGCTGACCGAAGAGCAGAAGAAGCAGATCGTTCCGATCCTGCAGGCCGAGCTCAAGCAGCTCGGCGCGCTGAAGACCGATACCAAGCTCAGCGGTGTGCAGAAGGTCGAGGCCCTGCGCAAGCTCGGTGTGTCCTTCGACGAGCAGATCTCGCCGCTGCTCAACCCGGAGCAGCAGAAGAGGTTCCAGGAAATACGTGTACAGATGCGTCGACGAATCCTCGAGGAGGCGGCCAGCCAGGGGGTGCAGAAGGCGAAAGTGGCCGTAGAAGCGTGGTTCGCCAACACGAAGAAGTAGCTGTGCAGGCTGCAGCGCGAGCCGCTGGCTATCCGGCGAACCTGGAGCGGCGGGCGACACGGGCGTTGTTAGCAGCACTGCTGCTGGCGGTGAGCACCGCGGCTGCGGCATGTCCCATTTGTATGGGTGCGGGCCAGCCGACCAAGGCACACGAACTGGCCAGCGCGCAGCAGGCGGTGATGGCGGTCCCGACGGCCGATGCGAGCCGGTTCCTTGTCATCGAAGTCGTCCATGGCGACCGGCCTTCGGGCACGACGGTGGAAGGTGGATATCCCCGCCGCGCTTCCACGGCGGAAGAGAATGTGCCGAAAAGCAAGGCGCTGCTGCTCGTGCGAAACGATCCGTTCCCGACGTGGGCCATCCTCGGGGCGATCGGAAAAGAGCAGTCGGGCTGGCTGCGCAAGTTCGCCGCTGGAAAGCACTCCGAGGACATGAGCGCTGAGGACTGGCGAGCCCGCATTAGGCTCGTGCTGCCCTATCTCGAGAACTCAGACCCGCTGGTCGCCGAGCTCGCCTACGGCGAGCTTGCTGCCGCGCCGTATGCCGTGATGCGAACGGCGAAGCCGCAGCTCGACGCGCGTGCCATTCGCGCGTGGCTCGCGGAACCGCAGCTTGCCGCGCGGCATCGGCTTTACCTCCTGTTGCTGGGGTTTGCCGGCAATGCGGACGACGCCGACGTCCTCGATAAGCGCCTGGAAGCAGCATGGAAAGCGGGCGATGCGACGAACCTGGCCTCGATGCTCGCCGCAGACCTCGAACTTCGAGGTCGCAGCCCGCATGACGTGGATCGACGAGAAGTACCTGGGCGACCGCGCGCGCTCGGGGCCCGAGATCTCGGCGGCACTGCTGGCACTTTCCGTACATGGCAATGCGAGCGGCGTGATCCCGCGCGAGCGAGTGATCCAGTCGTACCGGAAGTTCATCAAGGAGCACCCGGAGATCTCCGGAAACGTGGCACCGGACCTGGCAGCCTGGCAGTACTGGGACGCGGTGCCGGCGTACACAGCACTGATGAAATCCGACGTTCGGCAGCAGTTACCGTCCCGGCTGGCGACGCTCGCGTACCTGCGGCAAAGTCCCTCCGCCGAGGCGCGTGAGTTCGCACTTCGGACCCCGGCGTTGCCGGGGACGCGCCAGTAATCTCCGTCTTCTCCCGAAACCATCGCGCAGTCCGGGCGCGGTTCTGTCAGCACTGCAGCGTCTCTTCCCCCCACATGAAGCACCTTTTGCGCGAGCCACTGCTTCACTTCCTGCTGCTCGGCGGAGCGCTGTTCGGCGTGTACGCGCTGGCGCCCGACGCTCGGACCGGGCCTACGGCATCGAACGAGATCCGGCTGTCGCTCGACGAGATCTCCCAACTTACTCTGCTGCACCAGTCGCAGTGGCGCCGCCTGCCGACGCCGCAGGAGCTCCAGCGTCTGGTCGAGAACAAGGTCCAGCAGGAAATCCTTTACCGCGAAGCGCTTGCGATGGGCCTCGACAGGGACGACGAGATCGTCAAGCGGCGCATGGCGCAGAAGATGCAGTTCCTGGCCGAGGATGTGGCCGCCGCGCGCGAGCCGGCGACGGAGGAGCTCAGGAGCTGGTTCGAGAAGAACAGCGCCAAGTTCGCGCAGCCGCCCCGCCTTAGCTTCCGCCATCTGTACTTCTCGCCCGATCGGCGCGGCGCCCGTGCACGAGACGATGCGCAGCAGGCGCTGGCGAAGCTCGCTGGTCAGCCAGTCGATGCGAAAGGCGCGATCGCGCTCGCCGACCCGTTTATGTTCCAGGAGTACTACCGCGACCGCGCGCCTGAGTTTCTCGGCAAGGAAATGGGGCCGCAGTTTGCATTGGCTGTCGCCAGACTCACACCAGGATCCTGGCAGGGGCCGATCGAGTCCGGCTTCGGCTGGCACCTGGTGTTCGTGGACACCGTGATTCCGGGCCGCGTCCCCGCCTTCGAGGAAGTCGAGGCCGACGTCAGGACCGCGTGGCTCGGCGAACAGAAGACGCTGGCCTGGGAGAAGGCCTACAAGGAACTGCGTGCGAAGTACACGGTGCTGCTGCCGGCGCCGCCAGAGTCCTCTGCCGCCCCGTCGTCTTCGCAAGTAACGAAGGCGCCCGCAACATCAGGCCCTGTCTCGAAATGATCGGCGTGCGCCGCATCGTCGGATTCGCCGCAGCGGTGCTGCTCGTCCTGCTGGCCGGACTGCCCGCGGCGAGCGCTCACGAGTCGCGGCCGGCCTATCTCGAGATCAAGGAGATGGCTCCCGGCCAATACGAGCTGCTCTGGCGCACGCCGGTGCTGGCGGGTGCGCGCCTGCCTTTGGTGCTGACGCTGCCCGATGGTGTGACGAACCTGAAGCCGCCGGTCATGCAAGAGCTCACCGACTCGCTCGTCGAGCGCCGGTGGCTCGACGGCGGGCCGAACGGACTGGCCGGTAAGCGCATCGAGATCAAGGGCCTGCAATTCACGATCACCGATGCCCTGGTGCGCGTCGAACTGCTGGACGGCCGAACGGTGCAGACCATCGTGCGCCCTTCGAAACCGTGGGTCGAGATTGCCGCCACTCAGGCGTGGTGGGAGGTGATGGGAACCTACGTCGTCGAGGGCGTCCGGCACATCCTGTTCGGTGCTGATCACCTGCTGTTCGTGCTGGGCCTGCTGCTGATCGTCGGCAACCGGTGGATGCTGGTCAAGACGATCACCGCCTTTACCGTCGCCCACAGCATCACGCTCGCGATCGCCACCCTCGGCGTCGCCGATGTCCCGGCGTTGCCGCTGAATGCTGCAATTGCCTTGAGCATCCTATTCCTTGGCCCGGAGATCGTGCGCGTCTGGCGCGGAGAGACGAGCTTCACGATCCGTCACCCATGGGTGGTGGCGTTTGCGTTCGGGCTTCTGCACGGATTCGGTTTCGCCACGGCCTTGACGAGCGCCGGCCTGCCGCGGCAGGACCTGCCGCTGGCGCTGCTGTCCTTCAACGTCGGCGTCGAACTGGGGCAGCTCGGTTTCGTGGCTTTGATACTGGCGATGATCGGTTCTTTCCGCGTGCTGGAAGTTCGTTGGCCGCGCTGGGTGCAGATGCTTCCCGGGTATGCGGTCGGAACTCTGGGTGCGTTCTGGACAATCCAGCGCACAGCGTTGTTGATTGCAGCGCTGCGATGAAGAACGCACCCGTGCATCGTTCGATTCTTGCTGTCGCGTTGCTGGCGGCTGTCTGGACGCGGTCGGCCCTGGGCCACGGCTTGCAGGGGGAAGCGGGCGGATTTCTCACTGGCCTGCTGCACCCGCTGTCCGGTGCAGACCACGTGCTCGCGATGGTGGCCGTCGGCTTGTGGGGTGCTCAGCTTGGCGCGCCGGCGATCTGGGTGCTGCCGGTGGCGTTTCCGCTGGTCATGGCGATGGGCGGCATGCTTGGATTCCTCGGCGTGCCGATTCCGGGAGTCGAATACGGGATAGCGGCGTCGGCCATTGTGCTCGGAGCCGCAGTTGCCTTCGAGGTGCGGCCTGCGCCGGTCATCGCGGCACTCGTCGTCGGATGCTTCGCGATCTTCCACGGCCATGCGCACGGTACAGAACTCCCGGCAGGCCAGAGTGCGCTGCTCTACAGCATGGGTTTTGTCATCGCGACCGGCTGCCTGCATGCGGTGGGCATCGGCATCGGCACCGTCCACCGCCGCACGTGGGGGCGGCAGTTGTTGCGTGGCGCGGGTATGGTGGTCGCAGCAGGAGGCGTCTTCTTCCTTTGGAGGGCAGTCGCATGAAGCGCGCGATGCCCTTGCGGATGCACGATTGCAGCCTCGTCCTGCTCGCCATTGCACTGTGGTGCGGACCTGCCGACGCGCACCTCGATGCAACCGGCATGGGCCCGGTATACGACGGCCTTATGCACTTTCTGACCAGCCCCGAGGATCTGGTGCCTGCGCTGGCGTTGGCGCTACTGGCAGGGCTGCGGGGCGCTCAATACGGTCGGCGGGCGATGTTCACGCTGCCGGTAGCGTGGTTGCTGGGGAGCCTGTTTGGTTTGACCGCGGCAACCGCTAGCGTTGGCGCGCTCGGGGCATCGTTCTGGTTCCTGCTGCTGGGGAGCCTGGTCGTGGCAGATGCGCAGCTCTCGCTGCGCTCGATGACGGCGCTCGGCGCATTGCTCGGCCTTGTTCACGGCTATCTCAACGGAACGGGAATGGGGCTTTCCATATCGTCGGTCGCGGCAGCGCTCGGACTGGCTTCTGCAGTGTTCGTACTGGTCGTCCTCGTCGCCGCGCTAGTCGTTCGACTGCGCGCGTATTGGGCACGAATCGCCGTGCGTGTCGGCGGCAGCTGGATTGCCGCGAGCGGCCTGCTCATGCTCGGCTGGTCCATCCGCGGGGTCTAGTGCAGCGTCCATGCTCGTTTGAGCATGGACGCTGCACGGCGGCCGCCCTCCAACGGCGGACGAATTCTGTCACCGCAATTGCCCGGCCACTGCTGGGCGCCGAGGCCATCCGAGCGCCTCGCGAGGACGGATAGACCTCCTTATCGCAACCCAGTCGACACACCCGGCTGAAACGCAACGGACCTGGACCAAGGTCCCGTTGAATCGGTCGCCGGAGCTTGATACGGTGCTGCCACGATAGAGGTGTTAAGGCCCGATGTGGAGCGTGAACGGACAGGATGTGGTCGCAATGAACTGGGTGCTGGTTCTCGCCGCGGTCGGCGAGACTGCGACCGGGGTCGCGTTGCTGCTCGTGCCGTCGCTGGTCGGGCAGTTGCTGCTTGGCGTCGAATTGACGGGTGTGGCGATGACCGTAGCGCGCGTGACCGGCATCGCCCTGATCGGATTGGGGGTCGCGTGCTGGCCGGGACCACCGCGAATCGGCATGTTGATCTACAGCGCGGCCGTCACGCTGTATCTCGCCTACGTCGGCGTGTCCGGCGGCTCGAGCGGCATGCTGCTGTGGCCGGCGGTCGTTCTGCACGCCATTATCGTGACGCTCCTGGTCCTGGCATCAAGGGGCAACAAGGGTCAGCAAACCTAGAGGAAACGGGCGTCGGCCGCGCGGCCGGACCTGCGAAGAACCGACAATTTCCGGAGGAGTGTCATCGCAACTCCGCGGCGCACGTGACATTGACGAACCCGGGCCAGGCGGCAACTGCCGGTGCTTACTCGAAGTCGAGCATCTCGTTGAGGTCGAGTGTCGAATTGACGCCGAGATCGCCGCCATGGTTCGCAAGGAACTCATCGGCCACGCGACGCCCTTCCTCACGCAGCATCTGGAAGAAAGCCCACTCGGCCAGCATTTTTGACGAATAGCCGAGCTCGACCATCATCGGGCTGGTGATGCGATGAAAGCGCATGCGGGCCAGCACCCCGAGTTCCCCGGTGCGTGTCGTGGCCACCTGGCGTAGCAGGGCGGCGGCGCGCAGTTCCTTCAGCAGCGTCGCATTGAACGAGACTTCGTTGAGCCGGTTCTGGATCTCGTTGGCCGTGCGTGGAGTTCCGGGACGATCGACGGGATTGATCTGCACGAGGATCGTGTCTTCGGACTTGCACTCGCGCACCAGCGGCGTGATCGTCGGGTTGCCCGTGTAGCCGCCGTCCCAGTACGCCTCGCCATCGATCTCGACGGCCTGGAACAGGGTTGGCAGGCAGGCCGATGCGAGCAGCACGTCCGGGGTCAGTTCCCGGTTGCGAAATACGCGGCCGCGGCCGGTGCGAACGTGGGTCGTGTTGACGAAGATCTTCATTGGCGCCTTGGAGACGCGGTCGAAGTCGACGCTTTCAGCGAGGATGTCGCGCAGCGGGTTGTTGTCGCGCGGGTTGAGGTCGTACGGCGAGAACACGCGCGCCGCGAGATCCATGGCAACGAAGATCGGCGAGTAATCGAGGGTCCATCGGCCGGTCAGGACTTCGAGGGGTCCGCGGCGGAACGGACTCATGATGGCCGCGTCCGAAACGCGCCGCCAGAAGTTGTCGAGCGCGACCCGCGCCTGCGCGTGCCCTCCGGCGGCCAGGCCATCGGCCATGACAACCGCGTTCATCGCGCCCGCCGATGTCCCCGACACGCCCTCGAACTGCAGCCACGACTCCTCGAGCAAACGGTCGAGTACGCCCCAGGTGAATGCTCCGTGCGAGCCGCCCCCTTGCAGTGCCAGATCGACAAGGACGGGCTTGCGCGATGCGGACTTGCTCGGCGAGGCTTTGGTGGATTTCTTCTTCATGACCGTGTGATGAAGCTGTGTGGGTGCCCAAGTGGCACGGATTGGAACACATGCGCCTGCCTGACTCAGGCAAGTGCTCCTGGCTCGGGGGAATTCAGCGCAGCAATGCAAGCAACCGCGGCTCGACCGACACCGCGGCCATCAGGCCACCGAGTAGTGCGCCCGTCACACCGGGGCAACAGGCGTCCTGGCCGGCCAGAAACAGCCCACCGATCGGCGTGCGCGGCCGCAGTGCATCGCTCAGAAATCGAGCCGGGGTGGTTGCCAGTCCGTACATCGCGCCGTGCTCGGCACCGGTATAAGTCGACACCGAAATCGGCGTCGACGACGTGACGTAGCGAACCATGGGTGCCAATCGCGGGAAGTGGCGAGCGAACTGGCTCAGCAGGTTCTGCTCGATCCTTTCCTTGAGTTCGAGATAACCGGGATCGCGCGCGTCGCCGCGCTTCATGCCTTCGCGTTCCCAGGGCGCGAAGGCGTCCGGGTCGACAAAGGTGACGATCTCGCAGGTGTGGCGCAGCGCTTCTCCGGGATCGTGCAGCGGATCCTTCAGCGAGGGGAACGAGACAAACATCATCGGTGCATCGGGCTCGATCAAGGGATTGCGCCAAAGCTGATCGACATCCCAGCTTTCATAGATCCAGTCGTTGGCCGTGCTGGCACCGTTGGCAGCAATGTCGCCTTCAAGGCCGAGATACAGGCCGACGTAACCGATCGACGGCTCGATCTGCAGCACATCGCGGGCCCACTCGTAATCCACCTCTTCCGACGGCAGCAGGCGCAATGTCGTACGCACGCCGGCGTCGGAGATGACGCATGGCGCGTCGATCATGGCGCCGCTGGCGAGCGTCACGCCTTGCACGCGACCCTCACTCACGCGGATAGCAGCCACCGATTCTCCGGTACGCAGCTCGCCGCCGCCGGCCTGCACGGCCTCGCCGAACGCGTCGGCGAAGACAGAGGACCCACCCACCGGATACCAGGCACCGTCGAAGTAACTCGACATCACCACGGCATGCAGAGCGAAGCTGGCCTGGCTGGGCCTTCCTCCGTGGTCGCCCCACTGCGCGGCCAGCACGGCCTGCAGCTTGGGATCATTGACGCACTCCTGGATCACGTCCCACAGCGTGCGGCCGACCCAGCGCTGGACGTCGTCCTCCTTCCACCACATCAGACCGCGCGCGACGAGCTGAGGCATCGAATGCGCCGCGAAAACGGCCTCGAGCGCCTTGCCGGCCGATCGCATGCCGTCGAAGTAACGATCGATGCCGGCGGCTTCCGAAGGGAAACGGACCTTCAGCGTCTCCACGAGGCGTGAGGCGGGATGTTCGAACTCGATCGTCATCCCGGGGAAGTGAACCCGGTCGTACACCGGCCCCATCGATGCCATCGGGATTCCGTGGGGTGTCAGGGCGTCGAAGATCTTCTTCGCCGGCCCGGCGCGCCCCTCGGTGTCGCCCGCGCCACCGATGTAATGCACGCCGACGTTGAAGCGGTAGCCATTGCGTTCGAAGGTCTGGGTCAGGCCCCCCAGCTGGCTATGGCGCTCGAAGACGACGACACGTTTGCCTTCACGCGCGAGCGCAGCCGCCGCGGACAATCCGCCGATGCCGGAACCGATGACGATGACGTCCCACTGAGACACGATGCACCTCCCGAATCGCGTATCTCACCTTACCCGACCGGGAGCGGTGTTGACCGCGGTCAGCGCGCGTCGTCCAGCGCGAGCAGTGCGAATGACGCGAGCCAATGCGTACCGACGTAATCGCCGCTGGTCGCGGCCGGAGCCGATGCTTCCAGATGAGCCGCAATGGCGCGCTCGACCGGTTCGCGCAGCTCGGGCGACAGCTCCGGACGCAGCTGAGACCAGCACCAGGCGCGTGTGAGGTTCACTCCGTGCAGGTGCACGATCCTGGCATCCGCCGGGTCGCTGACAGCGACCGGAGACAGCCAGGTGGCCAGCGCATCGTCCGGCGGGAGGAACAGCGCCCACCAGTCGGCAAACGAACATCCGTCGACCACGCGCAGCATCAGCGCCGCCTCGACCAGGCCGGCCGAAAGAAAGTCCTCGCCACTGGGCTCGTACGCGGCAGGGTAGCGGCGGTCGCGGCCGAACCAGCGGTTGGCGCGCTCCGCGATCACCTGACGCAGGGCGCGGTGCTGGACCGTGTCGCACCAGGCGAGTGCGAGCAGCAGCGCGAAGGCCGAGTTGCCGTGTGCGCCGCCGCGCGCCGGGTAGTCTGCGCGCGGCAAATAGGCGAGGAAGCGATCGGCAAACTCGGTGGCCAGAGGCCGCATGGCGTCGCACCACCCGGAGGTACTGCTCTGCTCCTGCGCCAGGGCCTCCAGCTCAGCAGCCAGCTTCAGCAGCCACCCCCAACCGTAGGGCCGCTCGAACGTCTGCCGATGCGGCTCGCGCAGTGTGGCGAGTTCACCGGCGATGGCGTCCGGTGTGAAGCGGTCCTGCAGGTGGGCGCGCGTCGCCCCGGCCAGGTGATGATCCGGAAACCGGCGCAGCAACCGGACCAGCGTCCAGTGCATGTGGACGCACGAATGCCAGTCGTAGCTGCCCCAGAAAACCGGATGCAGCTCGCGCGGAGACGCAAGGTCCTCGCTGCCGGCGAGCAGTTGATCGAGTTTGTACGGGTACTCGGTGACCACGTTGGCCAGCGCGGTCTGCGCCAGCGTTGCGGAGAGCGTAGTGGTCAGCATCCGGCAAGCGTACCGCCTGCCGCGCTACTTCGCCTTGCGCACCTCGCCCGAGCCGGCGATGCTCTTGCGGATCACCGGCGAGCCACGGTAGAGCACATCGCCCGCTCCGGCGATCGCCACGTCGAGCATTTGCTGGGCGTGCACCCGGACATCTCCGCTGCCGGCGATGCGAACCTTGACCGTCTGCCCGACGAGCTCGCCTGCAAGCACATCGCCCGAGCCGGCGATGCTGAAGCCCTGCTCGTCCGCCCGGCCGGTTGCCGCGAAGTCGCCGTTGCCGCCGATCGAAACGCCGAGCACGTCCACGTCCATGAGGTCGACCTTCACATCGCTGCTGCCGGAGATCGAGATGGCCAAGAGTGGGCCGCGCAGTACGTCGGCATGGGCATCGCCCGATCCGCGCAGCGATAAGGCACTGATGGACTTGAATTCGATCGTGACCTTCGGCTTGCGCGAACTCTTGAAGCCGGCGCTCGGCTGAATGCGGATTTCAAGGGTTGGCGATGCGGCAGCGACCACCCGTGTCTCGACCAGCTGCAGCAGGTTGTCATCGAAGTTCACGGTGACCTGCTCGCGATCCGACGCCTTCAGCTCGACATCGATCGGTCCGTCGACCTTCACGGCGGAAAACGGTTCGAGGGCCCGGACGTCGTCGGCACGCCGGCCGGAACCGTCGATCCGGCTGCTGGCGGAGCCGACGATCACCGTACCGGCAACCGGCGCTGCGCCGAACTGGGCAAGGCTGGAGCCGCCCCAAAGGATACCGAGGGTCAGGATGAGGAGTCGCATGTGTCCGCTTTCGAGGCCAGCTTGTATCCTGCCCATGCAGTCGTCGCCCCGCACGCGCCGTGCGACGCAGTGCACAGGAAGCGGACTGGATGGTAGTTGCCGACGACAGACGGGTCGGCCGCAGGCTATTTGGCCGGCGCCTTTGGGGCCTGGGCGGGCGGTGGCTGACCGTCGCGGGCACTCTTGAGCAGGTCCTGGGCCTCTTTCTGGCCCCGGGCTGCCGACCGGGAGATCCACAACACCGCTTCGCGCTGGTTGGGCGACAGGCCGTCTTTGCCGGACAGCAGCGCAATGCCGAGTTGAAATGCGGCGCCCGGATTGCCTCGTTCGGCCGCACGGCGCAGCAGGGCCTCGGCCAAGGCGGGATCCTTTGGAACGCCGGCGGCACCGCGCAGATACAGCGTGCCCAACATCCATTGCGCATCGGCCAGGCCGCGCTCTGCGGCGGGCTCCAGCAGTGCCTTGATCCGTTGCCCGGCATCGGGCGGCGCAGGCACCGCGCGCTGGACGATCTGCGCCAGGAAATAGCGCGCCCAGGCCGCGTCGGCGTCGACATACGGCTTCAGCAGGGCCTCGGCGTCCTGCACGTTGCCGACCCGCGCCGCCTCGGCCGACTTCTGCAGGGCCTGCTCGGAGTAGCGCTGAAACGCCAGGCTCGCGATCGCCTGTTCGGCGTCGCGAAGGATCGCCGGGTTCATCGCTTCGCGCGGGCTGCGTTCGGACACGCCGACTTCGACCAGCAGGCGAGCATCGGTCGGATGCACGCAGGACAGTCCGGTCACGTGCAGGTAGCTGCGGCTCTGGTTGGCCTTGGCGGCCTCCTTACGCGGCGACTTGTCTTCCGGTTCGCGTGCGGTCATCAGGTGCCGGGCACAGCGCGTCCCGGCATGCCGGGCCAGCGTTTCCTCGTGCTTGCTCAGGGTCC
>CAVWFH010000002.1:0-85770 GCA_963754065.1 uncultured beta proteobacterium
CGCTGATCGCCATTGCGGCCGTGCAGGCCGCGATGGCGGCGCAGCCGGCCGTGCCGCCGCTGCCGCGCCTGCTGAGCGAAACGGGACTGTTCGAGGCAGGTTCGACGACCGTCGTTCGCGCCGAGGTCATCGCCTTTGCGCCGCAGTACCCGTTGTGGTCGGACGGCACGCGCAAGCAGCGCTGGATCCGCCTGCCGCGCGGTCGCACGATCGATGCGGCGCAGCCGGACGCCTGGCAGTTTCCGGTCGGCACGCGTCTGTGGAAGGAGTTCGGCTACAGCAGCCGCATCGAGACGCGCATGATCGAACGGCTCCCCGACGGGTCGTGGCGTTTCGCCAGCTATGCATGGAACGCCAACGGGACCGACGCGGTGCTGGTGCCGGAAGCTGGGGCCGTCGTGGTGGCGGCCGATGCGCCGGGCGGCCGCTACTCCGTGCCGTCGCGCAACGACTGCCTGGCCTGCCACGACGGACCGGCGGTGCCGGTGCTCGGCTTCAGCGCACTGCAGTTGTCGCCGGACCGCGATCCGCTGGCGCCGCACGCCGATGCGCCGCGCCGCGAGTTTGCCGATCTGCGCTCGCTGGTTGCGCAGGGCCGGATCGTGAACCTGCCGCCCGCGCTGCTCGCCGCGCCCGTGCGCATCGCGGCACGCACAGCCGACGGAGCGCGCGGCGCTCGGTTACCTGCACGCCAATTGCGGCCACTGTCACAACGCAGCGGGCGCGCTCGACGGGCTCGAACTGGTGCTGTCGCAGTCGGCAGCGGCGAGCGCTGACAGCGCCGAGCAGACGCTGCGCTCCCTGCTCGGCCACTCGAGCCGTTTCCGTCCGCAAGGCGCGGCAACGGCGCAGCGCGTCGCCGCCGACGGCAGCGGCGCGCACATGCTGACGCTGCGCATGAAGAGTGAAAACCGATTGGCCCGCATGCCGCCGCTCGGCGTGCAGGTGGTCGATAGCGAGGGCGTGGCCCTCGTCGAACGCTGGATCACCGAGGCGGTACAGGCCTCACGCGAACCTCAACACCTGGCAAAAGGAGAACTGAAATGAAACGCATCCCTGTGGAATACGCTGTCCTCGCAATCGCCGTCGCGGCCACGCTCGCGGTCACCCTGCCGGCCCGCGCGCAAACGCCCTCGAAGTCCGCCGAAACAACCGCCGACAAGGTGGCGCGCGGCAAGTACCTGGTCACGACGTCCGTATGCAACGACTGCCATACGCCGTGGATCATGGGAGAAAAGGGTCCCGAACCCGACATGAGCCGCATGCTGTCGGGCCATCCCGAGAGCGAGAAAGTGCCGCCGGCGCCGGCCGCGCAGGGGCCGTGGGTCATGACGGCCTATGGCACCAATACCGCGTGGGCCGGGCCGTGGGGCGTGAGCTTCACCGCCAACCTGACCCCCGACAGGGAAACCGGACTCGGCAAGTGGACGCTGCGCAATTTCAAGGAGACGATCCGCACGGGCCGTCACATGGGGCGTGGCCGCGAGATCCTGCCGCCGATGCCGTACCCGATGTACAAGAACTTCACGGACGCCGACCTCGAAGCGATTTTCAGCTACCTGCAGTCGATCCCCGCGGTGAGCAACCGGGTGCCGGAGCCGCTGCCGCCGGCGTTGCCGGTCGCGACGAAGTAGTCTGCGCGGGCCGCGTCCTCAACGCGAGGACCCGGCCCGCTGCGCGCACTCGTCGGCGCGCCGCGTCAGCAGTTCCCGCTCGCGGGCGTTGCGTGTCATCGACGCCGCGCGCTCGAATTCGTTGCGTGCCTCGTCGAAGCGGTCCAGCTTGAACAGCAGGTCGCCGCGCACGCTCGGCAGCAGGTGATAGTCCCTGAGCTGCGCGTCATCGCGCAATGCATCGACCACTTCGAGTCCCGCCGCCGGGCCAAACGCCATCGCGAGCGCCACGGCCCGATTCAGTTCCACCACGGGCGAGGGTGCGCGCTGCGCCAGCGCGTCGTACAGCGCGGCGATGCGTTTCCAGTCGGTCGCGTCGGCCGTCTTCGCGCGGGCGTGGCACGACGCGATTGCGGCCTGCAGCGCGTACGTGCCGAGTCCGCCTTGCGCACGCGCGAGCTCGTCGGCTCGATCGAGGGCCGCGAGTCCACGCCGGATCAGCATCCGGTCCCAGCGGGACCGGTCCTGGTCGAGCAGCAGGATCGGCTCACCTTCTGGCCCGGTGCGCGCGCGCAGGCGCGAGGCCTGGATTTCCATCAGCGCAACCAGGCCGTGAACCTCGGCTTCCCGCGGAGCCAGTCCGGCCAGGACCCGACCGAGCCGCAGCGCCTCTTCGGCGAGTGCGGGTCGCATCCAGTCGTCGCCCGCGGTCGCGGCGTAGCCTTCGTTGAAGATCAGGTAGATGCACTTCCAGCACCGAGGCCAGGCGTGGCGCGAGTTCGGCCGCGGGCGGCAATTCGAAGGGCACGCGTGCCTCGGCCAGCGTCCGCTTCGCGCGCACGATGCGCTGTGCGATGGTCGGCTCGGGCACCAGGAACGCGCGTGCGATCTCGTCCGTGGTGAGACCGCCCAGCAGTCGCAGCGTCAGCGCCGTGCGCGCCTCGCGCGACAGCACCGGATGGCAGGCGATAAACATCAGCCGCAGCAGGTCGTCGCCGATCGGATCGTCGAACGCGGCTTCGATCTGCGCCTCGAGGTCGGGCGCTACATCCTGCAGCTGCGTCTCGAGTTCCCAGGTGATCGCGTCCTGCTGGCGCTCGTGCAGCGCCTTGCGACGGATGCGGTCGATCGCGCGGTGTTTCGCCGCCTGGGTCAGCCACGCCGCGGGGTTGTCCGGCACGCCGTCGGTGGGCCACTGTTCGAGCGCAGCGACCAGCGCGTCCTGCGCGAGTTCCTCGGCGAGGCCGACGTCGCGTACCAGCCGCGTCAGGGCGGCGATGATGCGCGCTGACTCCATGCGCCACACCGCATCGATCGTGCGATGCAGGCTGATCGGATCGCGAGTACTCAAGGAATCAGGTGAAGCAGGGGCCGAACTCGCGCACCTCGACGGTGGCCCACTGTGCGGCCGGGCACTCGACCGCGATCGCCACGGCTTCTTCCTTGCTCTTGCAGGTGAGGAGGAAGTAGCCGCCGACCATTTCCTTTGCTTCGGCAAACGGTCCGTCGATCAGCGTGCGTTTGCCCTGCCGCACCTGCACGCGCACCGCCTCGGCATCACTGCGCAGCGACTGGCTCACGGTCAGCAGACCGCGCGCCTTCAGGTCGGCGCTGAACTTCAGCATGCTGTCGTACAACGCGCGCCCTTCGTCCTCGGTGCGTTCGCGGCGCTGGCCGACCGGTTCCACGATCAGCAGCATGTAGCTCATGGTCCCACCCTCTCGCACGTGTCCAGCGGCAACCTTACCCGATACGCGTGTAGCGCGTGGTCATGAAGCGTGTCCACTGGCCGTCCGGTCCCTGGACATGTCCGTGCAGCAGGCGTTCGTCGCGGCTGATCATCTCGATCACGTCGCGGTACTGCGCCATCGTGCCGGGCGGTCCTTCAAAGGCCGGCCCTTCGGCGTCAAGCGCAAGCGACTTCTGCCCGGCGTCCAGCGCGCCGCGGTGATAAATCCACAGGTGATTCATCATCGAGCCGATGAAGGTGCCGACGAAGTGACCCTTCGCGGGGTCGTAGCCCAAAGTCATCTGCGTCAGGGCCGGGCCGCCGCCCATGTTGCCGCTGCCTTCACAGAGCACCCAGTTGTCGCCGAGCAGGCGTACGCGCTCGCTACCTTCGGACTTCATCGCAGGCTGGTCCGGCCCGCAGTCCGCTTCGCCTTCAACGCGCCATTCGCCCACCAACTGGTGCAACCAGGTGTGCTGCGCGGTTACTTCAGCCTTCATTGAGTTTCTCCCGTGGCGTGTCAGGCGGGCTGATCGACCGTGACCATCCAGCCGAGTCCGAAGCGGTCGGTCAGCATGCCGAAGCACGGCGACCAGAACGTCTTGTCGATCGGCATCGTTACCGTGCCGCCCTCAGCGAGCGCGCTGAACATGCGACGCGCGGCGGCCTCGTCGGGCGCAGTGATCGACAGCGAAAAGCCGGCGAAATTCGGCTTCCCTGAGCAGCGGCCGTCCGACAGCATGACATCGGTGTCGCCGACCTTGAACGACGCATGCATCACCTTGTTCTCGCTGCCCGGAGGCAGCATGCCGGGCGGCGGCGGTTCGGGCGCTTCGCGATTGCGCATCACCATGTCGACCTTGGTGTCGAGCGCCTTCGTATAGAACGCGAGCGCCTCGTCGGCGCGGCCTTCGAAGAACAGGTACGGTTGTACGTTCATGGGATGTCCTTTCTCGTCTACCTTTCTCGTCTACATCAGCGGGCCGCGGCCTGCATCGCCGCGAGGTCAAGCTTCTTCATTTGCAGGATGGCCGCCATCACGCGCTCCGAGTTCGGGCCGGTCATCAGCTGCCCGACGATGCTCGGCACGATCTGCCACGACAGTCCGTAGCGGTCCTTAAGCCAGCCGCATTGCTGCGCGCGTGGGTCGCCACCGGCGCCGAGCGTGTTCCAGTAGTGATCGATCTCGTCCTGCGTGTCGCAATGGACGACGAGCGAAATCGCCTCGGTGAACTTGAACACCGGCCCGCCGTTGAGGCCCATGAACTCCTGGCCGTCGAGCTCGAAGATCACCACCATGACCGAGCCGGCCGGTCGCCGATGATGCTCGAAGCCGGCCTCGCCGTAACGCGAGACCGTCTTGATGCGCGAGTTCGGAAAGACAGAGACATAGAAGTTTGCGGCGGGCTCGGCGTCGGCTTCGAACCACAGGCAGGGCGTGATGCGTTGCAGTTTCGGCATCGCAGATCTCCTTCGCGGTCGGTGCGGTTTACCTGCTGCGCCGGGCCAGCTCATCCGCCCGCGCCCGCAGTCGATCTTCCTGCGCACGCAGTTCCGGCGTGAATTCGGCACCGAAGTCTTCGGCCTCGAACACTGGCCGGATCTCGATTTCGGATTCGGTCGGCATCGGATTGGGACAGCGCCTGACCCACTCGATCGCCTCTTCCATGGATTTCACCTGCCACAGCCAGAATCCGGCGACCAGTTCCTTCGTTTCCGCAAACGGACCGTCGATCACGGTGCGCTGGCGGCCACTGAAGCGCACTCGCTTGCCTTTCGCGCTCGGATGCAGGCCCTCGCCCGCGAGCATCACGCCGGCCTTGACGAGTTCCTCGTTGAAGCTGCCCATTGCAGCGAGCAGTTCCTCGCTGGGCATGGCCCCGGCCTCGGAATCCTGGGTCGCCTTCACCATCACCATCACACGCATTCGGTTCTCCTCGGTCTGCACCGGCGGCTGCCGGCTACAGAAGTACGTCGAACAGGGTGCGCTGGTATCGACGTCGGCGGGGGCTGGCCGATGCGCTCGGCAGCTGCGCCTCGTTCAGCCGACCGGCTCAACCCCCACTGAGCGCCTGAACGATCAGCACTTCGTCATTCGGGGCAAGCGGCATACCCAGATCGAACACCGGTTCCCCTCGCACAAAGAAGCGCACGTGCGGCCGCATGCGCTCCTGTTCGTTGATCATCCGGAAGCGAATGCCGGGGAACTGCTGGTCGAGATCGGCCAGCACCTCCGCCAGTGTCGCGCCGTTGGCATCGACCCACGACTGCTGCGTATACGAACGCAGCGGACTGGGGATCAGCACTCTCATCGCTGGTTTCCGCGGTCGATGCGCTCAACGACTCACGCGATCTCGGCTGCCTCGACCGCATAGATCTCGGGCAGATTGCGCGCGATGCAGGCCCACTTCGCGCCTTCGTCGCGACTGGCCCACAGCTCGCCGCTGGTCGTTCCGAAATACAGCCCGACCGGATCGTGCGCATCGATGCTCATCGCCTGACGTTTCACGGTCCACCAGGCCTGCGCCGGCGGCAGGCCCGCGTCCTGTCGTTGCCAGGTCTTGCCGCCGTTACGGGTCACGTACACGGCGGGCTTGCCTTCGGGGCTGGTGCGCGGCCACACGGTCTGTCCGTCCATCGGCAGCACCCACGCGGTGTTGTCGTCGCGCGGATGAACGTTCATCGTGAAGCCGACGTCGCCGACTTTCTTCGGCATCGCGCGTCCGATGCGAGTCCACGTGGTCGACGGCCGGTCGATGCGGTAGATCCCGCAATGATTCTGCTGATACAGGCGATCGGGGTTGCTGGGACACAGGCGGACGCAGTGCGGGTCGTGCACGGTCGGGTCGTTCTTTGGAAAGCCTTCGACCACATCGAGACCGTCGATCAGCAGCGAAAACGTCTTGCCGCCGTCGTGCGACTCGTGCACGCCTCCGCCGCTCATGCCGAAGTAAATGTGCTTCGGATCGCGCGGGTCGACGATGATCGAGTGCATCTTCGGCCCGTCAGGCGTGCCGTCCTGCACCGTCCCCATCCACGCGATGTACTTCGGATCGTCGTTGATCGGCGAGGCCGAGTGCCACGAGATTCCCCCGTCGTCCGAACGGAACAGCCCCTGCGGCGATGTCCCGGCGTACCAGACTCCGGGTTCGCTCGCGTGACCCGGCGTGAGCCAGAAAGTGTGGTCGACCACGCGCCCGCTGCCGTCGGGCTTCTTGTCGAACGCGGGTGGCTTCGCCGCTTCCTTCCAGGTCTTGCCAAAGTCGGTCGACCGAAACACCGTCGGGCCCAGGTGGCCGGTCTTCGCGGCGGCGAGCAGCGTGCGCCCGTCGCGCGGATCCAGCACCAGATGGTTCACGATGTGCCCGAGAAAGTGCGGTCCGTCGGTGCGCCAGCTTCGGCGTGCACTGTCACCGTGGAGCAGCCATGCCCCCTTGCGTGTTGCGATCAGCACCACGACACGCCGTGCGCTGCGTGCGCTACTCCGACCTGACCGGCGGACCGCTTTCTTCGCGGTAGGCTTTGCCGCGCGAACGCGGACAGAGGTCGATGCCTTCTTCTTCCTGGTTGCCATGAATTCTCCCCGGTCGTCGGTTCTTTGCGGAGGGACGATAAGCGCGAACGGCCGTCATGTCAGCGCCTGGCGCCTGCACCTGTGGACGTGCACGCGCAGAAATGTTCCCTGACAGTACGTCGAACGCGACGACGCAGATTCGACACGCGGCCGCGAAAATTCCTGGCTCGACGGTAGGGGCGTTAACTCAGGCGCCGGACGCTTCGCGCTCGAGCAACGCGCGCTTGCGTTCGATGCCCCAGCGGTATCCCGCCAGGGCGCCATCGGTGCGCACGACCCGGTGGCAGGGAATGGCCACGGCCAGCGGATTTGAGGCCACGGCATGTGCTACGGCGCGGACCGACGTCGGCGCGCCGATGCGGCGAGCCACTTCGGAATAACTCGCGGTCTGGCCGGCCGGAATCTCGCGTAGCGTCTGCCAGACGCGCTGCTGGAACGCGGTTCCGCGCACGTCGAGCGGCAGATCGAGTCCGAGTCCCGGTGCCTCGACCAGGCCGACCACTCGCGCCACGAGGCCCTCGAACTCTGCGTCGCCGCCGATCAGCTGGGCGCGCGGAAATCGATCCTGCAGGTCGCGCACCAGGACCTCGGGATCGTCGCCGAGCAGGATGGCGCACACGCCCTGGTCGCTGGCTGCCACCAGGATCGAGCCGAGCGAACATTCGCCCACGGCGAAGCGGATGGTCGTGTCCGTGCCGCCGGCGCGAAAGCGCGTCGGCGTCATCCCCAGCAGGGCAGCGGCCTGACCATAGAAGCGCCCGCTGGAGTTGAAACCGGCGCCGTAGATTGCGTCGGTCACTGTCTGGCGGACCCCGAGTTCGGCCCGTACGCGGCGTGCGCGATGCGCTTCCGCGTACTGCCTGGGTGTCACACCGGTCGCCGCCTTGAATAGCCGATGCAGGTGGTAGGCACTCACTCCAGCGCGCCGCGCCAACTTGTCGAGTGTCGGTGCTTCGTCCGCACTCTCGATGTATCGGCACAAGTCGGCGATCAGCGCTGACTGGACACTGCCGCGCGTCGTGTCGTTGGGCCGGCAGCGTTTGCAGGCGCGAAAGCCCGCGCGCTCCGCCTCGGCTGCGGTCGCGTGGAACTCCACGTTTTCCGGCCGCGCCGCGCGTGATCCGCAGGACGGGCGGCAATACACACCGGTCGTCCTGACTGCATAGACGAATTCGCCGTCAGATTGCCGATCGCGCGTGACGACGGCGGTCCAGCGGGGATCGCTGACAGTGGCGGCGGCGCGCCGCTCCAACGTGGTGGTCATGTTCACTCGAGGCTCCGATCATCTTAGCGATGACCGGAGGCTATGGCGTCACGATCGCGCTGGAACTCCGCGGCTTGCGATCGAATTCAGGGCGAGCTCGATTCGGGTGATGTCGACCGGCGAGCGTCGATCGCCGAGCACCTGCGCTTGCCGGCCGCTAGTCGAACGGCAACGACGACAGGACGCGGTCCGGCAGGGATCAGCCGGACCGGGGTGGACGGGAAGCGTCAGGAGTCGATGCGTCGGCGCAGGCTGCCGACTGCCGACAGTGCAAACAGGCCCAGAAGGTGCATCCAGCCCAGCGCGGCGCCGCCGCCGTCCGCCGGGGAGTTCGCTGCGCTGGAACCTGTGGGCGCTGTCCCGCCAGTGGCTCCGGTGCCCGCGATGGCTGTGCCCTCGAGGGTCACTTCGCGGGCGGCCACGCCGTCGGCGAACTGTATGGTCCATTTTTCGCTGCGCGCTCCCGCTGCAAGCGGTGCGAACTGCACACCGAACGAGCAGCTCACCCCGGGATCGAGCCTGAATCCCGGCACACAGTTGGTAGTGCCGGCGGGTGCGGTCGTCACGACGAATTCGGTCGTCGTGCCTGACGGCGGCACCAGCGCGGGGGTGGCTAACGCGACGGCCACTGTCGTGCTGTTCGTGACCAGGATGCCGGTGGTGGCGCTGTACTTGCCGACCTCGGTGCTGCTGAACATCGCCGGGCTCGGATTGATCGTCGGTGCCGTCGTTGGCGTACCCGGCGCCGGGGCCGGCGCAGGGGCAGGGGTCGGTGCGGGAGCCGGGGTACCGGGCGGCAGGGCCAGCGGCGGAAGCGATGGGGGCGCGGCGGCAGCGACGTAGGTGGCAACATCGCCAATCTGCGCCGGCGTCCACGAGGCAAACGCATTCATGCCGCCGCGGTTAGCGCTAATGGCGGCGCTGATTGCACCCGCGGTCGAGGCGGCCTTGAAGATGAACGCTGGGCCGTGACAGTTTTCGCAGCTTGCCGGCGAGCCACCGAGAATGGGGACCGGCTGCTTGTAGAGCGTGGCACCGTTGGTAGCGTTGGTTTGCGCGTACGCGGTACCGCTCATGCCGACCGCAGCGAGCGCTATCGCGGCCGTAGGTAAAGCGCGCAGGTGGAACAGCGATTTGCGATTTGACATGGCGGGCCCGACAACAGGAAGTTGTTGCGACCGAGTCTATGGTCCCGGCGCCCGTTTTTCCCTCGTACAAACGTCGTAACCCCACCGTACGAACGCATGACCCGCCCCCCTCCATTTGCGCGGTCTGAATCGGATGGACGGCCACCGGAGACGGGTCGACCCGCATCGGGATCCCGGCGATCGACCCCGTCCAGGACTGGAAGGGAGCCCCGGCAATCCGGAACTCCCAGGTCGCTCTCAGCGGGCCGCAGCCCCCGCAGACGGGTTCTCCGCAAACCACGTCATCGACATCTTCACCCGCGTGTGCCCGCTCGGGTGGTCATAAAACACGAGTTCCTCGAGGGCGGTCGGCTCCAGCTTGCGGTATGCCGCCAGCCGCATGGCCGCGGAAGCGAAGCCGTGCGGTTCGCGAGCGGCGTTGAGCCCGTACAGGTCGGCTTCCGACTCGGCATTGCGCACGATCGAGTTGGTCACCGGCGTCATCAGGAAGAACCACACCGACAGCAGCGCAATCACGACCGGCAGACCGGCCATGTCGTCGGGACCGCGCAGGCCCCACACCGGACCCCAGCGCGCGACCAGCCGGCGCTGCGCCCATTGCGTGAACGCGAAGCCGGCGGTCAGCACCAGCCCCATCTGCAGTACCAGCTTGAAGGAGTGATTGAGCACATAGTGGCCGAGTTCGTGCGCCATCACGGCGTTGATCTCCGGCATCGAGGACTTGCCCAGCAGGTTGTCGTTCAGGCTGATGCGCATCGTGTTGCCCAGGCCGCTGACGTTGGCGCTGATGCGCGTGGTCTGCTTCGAGGCATCGAACCAGTAGACGTCCTGGGCCGTGACACCGTTGGCGCGTGCGAGCGAGAGCACGGCGTCGCGTACCGGTCCGGCGCGCAGGGGCTGGAAGTGGTTGAAGGCCGGCAGGATGAACACCGGCGCGATGAAGTTGACCAGCAGCATGAACAGCACGCTCAGCACGGAGGCCGGCAACCACCAGTTCCCCTCGCGCTTGCGCACGACGCTGAAGATCAGGGCCAGCACCGGAGCGCCCAGCAGCACGGTCAGCAGCAGACCCTTGCCTCGTTCCGCGAACCACGCCACCAACGAAAGGTTGGACAAGCCGAATTCGTGTTCGCGGTACCACCCCTGATAGAACGCAAGCGGCAGACCCAGCAGCGTCATCACCACGATCAGTCCGGCGGCGTAGGCCATCGTCTGCAGCCAGGGGCGGCGGGTTCGTCGTTCCGCCCATGACCGCAAGCGCGACGAGATGCGACCAAACAGCAGCACACCGGCGACGCCAAGCCCGTACAGGAATCCCCACAACCTGAGCCAGTACCCTCCCTCGAAGTACGCATCCGACTTCGCGCGTGCGTCCGCTGGAACGCTGTCGAGGTAGGCCCGGGTGGCCCGCTCGATGTCGAAGGCCGGCCCTGGCCTCGCCGCGTCGGGTATGAGGATCGTCCCCTGCGGCGTGGGTTCCGGTCCCTGTCCCAGCGCCGGTCCGGCGGCCTGGAGGACCAGCATGAGCACGAGGACCAAAAGTCGCAGCATGGCGTCGGATGCAGGCAAAGCGCGGATGGTAAAGGGGCCGGGCCGAGGCGTGGATTCCGCCCGTTACCCCGGGAATTTCGTGCGGACTTGATCCGGATGAAACCCGGTCGGAGTCCAGGGTGAGGTAGCGCAGGCTGCGGGCCACGTTGGTTTCTAGACTCGGCGCGGTCTTTGTGATGGCGGTGACGGGCGCCCGGCGCCCGACCGGATGGCGGTGATGGAGAGTCAAGCAGGTCTGGGACGGTGGCTGGTGCGAGGCTTGCAGGCCCTAGTGGGGCTCCTGCTGAGTGTCGGGCTGGCGGCCGGCGTGCACGCAGCGGGCAGCGCAGACGCGGCAACGATCGAGGCCTTCGTGCGCGAGGGCTGCCCACACTGCGCCAAGGCCGAGGAGTTTCTCGCCAGGCTGCAGCAGGAGCAGCCGTCGCTAAGGATCGTCGTTCGCGACGTGCAGAAGGACCCGTTGGCGCTCGAGCGGCTCAAGGATCTCGCACAAGCGCAAGGTGCCGGCGCCGCACGCGTGCCGGCCGTGTACGTCGGCGGGCAACTGATCATCGGGTACTCGGAAGAGGCGAGCACCGACAAGTTGATCCGAAGCGCACTGGCCGGTCGTGCCGCATCGGCCGCCGCGGCGGCCGCGGGAACCTGCGAGGCGGAAGACAGTCTCGCGTGTCCGCAGACAAGCTCACAGGGCGCGGCACCGCCGGAGACGTTCGAGGTTTCTCTGTTTGGACGCACCCTCACGCTCGATGATGTGGGTCTGCCGGCCTTCACGCTCGCGATGGGCCTGCTCGACGGCTTCAACCCGTGTTCGATGTGGGTGCTGCTGCTGATGATCTCTCTGCTGGCGCCGATGAACAATCGCCGCCGCATGCTCGCGATCGCCGGCACGTTCGTGCTGATCCAGGGCATCGCCTACTTCCTCTTCATGGCCGCCTGGCTCAATCTGTTCCTCGTGATCGGGTTGTCGCGGGCGTCGCAACTGATCATCGCCGCCATCGCGATCATCGCCGGGTTGATCAACGTGAAGGACTTCTTCGCGCTGAACATCGGGGTGTCCCTGTCGATCCCCGAGAAGGCAAAGCCCGGCATCTACAGCCGCATGCGCGCCATCCTGCACGCAGAAAGCCTCACGGCGGCGATCGTGGGCGCGATCGTCCTGGCGATCCTGGTGCAGATCGTCGAGTTTCTCTGCACATCGGGATTCCCGGCGCTCTTCACACGCATCCTCACGCTGCGGGAACTCGAGCCGGCGGCTTACTACAGTTACCTGCTGCTCTACATCGCCGCCTACATGCTCGACGACATCATCATCCTGACGATCGGTGTCGTGATGCTGAGTCGCCACCGCCTGCAGGAACGGGAAGGACGCGTGCTGAAGCTGGTCAGCGGCCTCGTGATGATCGGACTCGGTGTCTACCTGATCTTCTTCGCCTGATCCCCCGCTTGCGGTACGACGGTCCGTTTGCACGCCCGGCGCCGGTGACAGAGGGCCATCCCCGCTTGAATCCGCGCACCGACTGACTATGCTCCCGTGTCATGAGTTCCCTCACCGAGCCGCTGACAGTCGACGTCGTGTCGGACGTCGTCTGTCCGTGGTGCTACATCGGCAAGCGCCGGCTCGAGGCTGCGCTGGCCGAGCGCGGCACCTCCGCACCGGTCACGGTGCGGTGGCATCCGTTCCAGCTGAACCCGGAGATTCCCCGCGGCGGAATTGACCGGCGCAGCTACCTCGAGCGAAAGTTCGGGGGCCCTGAGGGCGCGCGTGAGGCCTATGCACGCGTTGTGGCCGCCGGCCAGGACGCCGGCGTCTGGTTCGAGTTCGAACGCATCGAACGGCAGCCCAACACGCTGGACGCGCACCGGCTGATTGCGTGGGCGCAACGACTGTATCCGACGAAGGCCTCGGGGCTGGTCGAACACCTGTTCCGTGCGTACTTCACGCTGGGCCACGACATCGGCAATGTCGAGGAACTGGCGCGGCTGGCGGGCCAGGCCGGCTACGACGCGTATCGCGCGACGGCCATGCTGACTTCCGATGAAGGACGTGCCGGGGTCGTGGCTGCGGATCAGCGCGTGCGCGCCATGGGAGTCAGCGGAGTGCCGCTTTTCATCTTCAATCAGCGTCGCGCCGTTTCGGGTGCACAGCCGCCGAAGGTGCTGATCGAGGCGATGCTACAAAGCGAAGTGGCGACGGTAACGCGATGATGTCGTAGCCGGGCTGACCGGCACATCGCGAGCGGGCCGCGTCTCGCGATCGAAGCTTCTGCGCAATGCCCTGATCAATTTCACCCATGCGCGGCAGTGGCTGCGCCCGAGGCCGTGGCCACTTTCGCGCAACAGTTCCAGATCGCGGCGCCATTGTTTGCACTGGTGCTGATCGGCTATCTGCTGTCCCGTTGGGGGCGGTGGTCCAAGGAGGTGAGCGCCGCCCTGGCGAAGTTTGTCTTTGCGGTGGCGCTGCCCGCGCTGCTGTTCCGGCTGATGAGTGGCCTCGCGGCTCTGCCACCGGTCGATCCGCGCCTGCTCCTTGCCTACTTCGGCGGGTGCGTGCTGGTGTTCGTTCTCGGCCGCGGCGTGGCGCGCTACGCATTCCGGCTCGACGGCGTCGGGCAGTCGGTCTTCGCACTCGGCGGCATCTTCTCCAACAACGTTCTCCTCGGCGTTCCCTTGGCGCGATCTGCACTCGGCGAGGCGGCAATGCCTGCCGTGGCTCTCGTGCTCGTGTTCAACACGCTGCTGCTCTGGACCCTGGTCACCGTGTCGGTCGAATGGGCACGCCATGGCGAACTGTCGCTGAAGGGCTTCCGCACGACGGCACGCAGCGTGCTGACCAACCCGATCGTGGCTTCGATCATGGCGGGATCCATCTTCGGCCTGGCAGGCGGCCGGTTGCCGGCGCTGATCGACGAACCCTTGCGCCTGGTCGGTGATGCGGCCACACCCTTGGCGCTCTTCGTGCTGGGCATGGGCTTGTCCGAATACGGCGTGCGGCAGGGCTGGCGTGAAGGCATCGCCATCACAGTGTTGAAGCTCGTCGTGCAACCGCTCGTCGTCTGGGCCCTCGCACGACTGCTGCAGCTCTCGCCGGTGGAAACCCAGGCCGTGGTCCTGCTCGCCTCGCTCGCCGTGGGTGTGAATGTCTACCTGATGTCGCGCGAGTTCCGTTCGATGGAAGGAGCGGTCGCCACGAGCATGGTGCTTTCGACGGTGCTGGCTGCCCTGACGACACCGCTGGTCCTCACGCTGATCGGCTAGATTGGGCGCGATGCCCGGGGCGCAGGCTGCGATCCGCCCGCGGCTCGGGTACGCTTCGCGCCTCGCTGCCGGACCCGATCCGGTACGCCCGTGCATCCCATGAAATCGTTCGTTCTCACGCTGCCAAACGACTGGCTGCGGCGCTTTGCGCTTGCCGCGGATGACCTGTTGCGCGACGCGATCTACCGGCGGCTGTGGATCTCGATCTTCATCAGTTCCTTCGGTGCGCAGGTGACCATGCTGGCGCTGCCGCTGACGGCGGCGGTCCTGCTGCACGCCACGCCGACGCAAATGGGCGTCCTGACAGCGATGGAAGTGCTGCCCTTCGTGCTGTTTTCGTTGCCGTCCGGGGTCTACCTCGATCGCGTGCGCAAGTTGCCGGTGTATGTGTGGGGTGAACTGCTGCTGGCACTGTTCGTCGCCAGCGTTCCGCTCGCCTGGTGGACCGGCTGGCTGTCGATGACCTGGCTCTATGTCATCGGCTTTGCGCTCGGGACGGTCTACACGATCGCCGGCAGTGCTGCGCAGATTGTTCTGACGCAGATCGTGCCGCGCGAACGGCTGGTGGAAGCTCACGCGAAGAACGCGCTCGCGAGTTCGTCCGCTGAAGTCGCCGGCCCGGGATTGGCCGGCGCCCTGATCAAGCTGGTGGGAGCCCCATTTGCACTGCTGGCCGATGCCGTGCTGCTGATGGTCTCGGCATTGATATTGCGGGGTATCCGCGTCACCGAGGGACCGCTCCATGTCGCGACGGACTTCTGGCCCGCCTTGCGCGCCGGCATGCGCTTCGTTGCCCGCCACCGCCTGCTGCTGACGATGGCGCTGATCGTCGGCGGCTGGCAGATGTGCCACCAGGCGGCGCTCGTGGTGCAGATTCTCTTTGCGACCCGCACGTTGGGCCTGTCCGAAGGCGGCGTGGGTCTGTCGTACGTTGCCCTCGGTGTAGGCACCATCGTGACAAGCACAGTGGGCAACCGGATCTCGAAGCGGCTAGGACCCGGACCGACGCTTGTGCTGGGCTTTGTGGTGTGTGGGGTCGGCTGGCTGCTGGGCGCGGTGGCGCCCGCGTCGCCGCTGGGAATCGCCATGTTCGGACTGATGCTGATGCTGTTCGGCGTCGGTGCCGTGCTGATCTTCATTACCTTCCTCGCGCTGCGGCAGGCCGTCACGCCGCCGCACCTGCTCGGTCGCATGACGAGCACGATGCGCTGGCTCATCCTGATACCGGCCGGCCCCGGCGCACTGCTCGGTGGCTGGCTGGGGGAGCACCTCGGACTGCGCTATGCGCTTGCCTTCGCCGGCATAACGGTGCTGGCGATTGCCGCTGTGGCATGGCGCCAGAAGATCATCCGTGACACGCGCGTGCTTCCCGTGATCGAGGAAGAAGCGGCTTTGCACTTGTCCGCGCCCGGGGTGGCGGGTTGACCGCAAGCCGATCTGTTGTGTATCGGACGCGCACCGGACGTGCTTGATCGCGCATTGGCCTGATTCGCGCTGCCACTCCGGGCGTCCGTCGCACGGTGTCGCCGACGACCTGAAACCTCGCTAGCGTGCGCGATCCTGTCCTGGAGGCGGGCATGCAACGGTTAGAACGACTGGGCGCCATCGTGCTGGCGTTGTGGGGGCCCTGCGTGATGGCGGCGGACCGCTCGGCGGAGCTCGAGCGCGTGGTGGCAAGCGAGCGCGCATTTGCTGCGCGCGCTCAGGTTGTCAATGCGCGGCAGGCCTTTGTCGAGTACTTCGCACCGAACGCGATTTTGTTCGCACCCTTTGCGGCGCCGGCATTCCCACGCTTGCGCGAAAGTCCCGACTGGGGCGTCAACATCCAGTGGTATCCCGCGGCGGCGGCCATCTCCGGTGCCGGTGACATGGGCTACACGACGGGACCATCGGAGTACCGACCCTCTCCTGACGCGGCGCCGACAGGCTTCGGGCACTACACGTCGGTGTGGCAGCAGCAGCCCGACGGCCGTTATCTGGTCCTCATCGATGTCGGCATCGATCACCCGGCTCCTCCGGCGCGCATCCCGGACTGGTCTGCTTCGGCACCGGCGCCGGCTGCAGTCCCAGTGCTCGACCCAGCACAACGGCAGGTCGCGCTGGAAGCGCTGCGTCGGGTCGACGCACAGACCGGCGTGGCGGCGCAGGGCGATGGACCAAAGGCCTTGGCGCGCGTGCTGGCGGACGATGCGCGGCTGCATCGTGGCGGTCGCCTGCCGGTGGTGGGACGCGCCGAGATTCTTGCCGACCTGGGCGCGGCGGCGGAGTCATTCCGCTGGACGCCGGAAGCAGCCGCGGTTGCGGAGTCCGGGGACTTCGGCTTTGTATATGGCCGGGGCCGCTGGGCGCGGTCGGCCGAGTCGGGCGACCTGGCCTATCTCAACGTCTGGCAGCAGCGCGCGGGCGAATGGCGCCTGATCGTCCACGTGTCCCGCCCGGTGCCTCCGCGCCCGACGCAATAATCACGCCGCGATCGGGTCGCACTCGGGCGGTAGCCCCGCATCCGGCGCTTCGCCCGAGTGACTAGGCGGCGGTGATGCGCGGTGTCGGTGTCGGCGTCACGCTCGGCATGCGCGCAACGACGCAGTCGCGCCCACTGGCCTTGGCGGCGTACAGCGCCTCGTCGGCGCGGCGCAGCAGCTGAGTGATGGTGTCGCCGGGCGCGCACACCGTGAGCCCGATGCTGACGGTCATGCGACGCCCCGGCAGGTGATGACTCAGGTCGAGCGTGCGGACCTGCGCCAGCAGTCGTTCTGCCAGCCGGCGCGCGGCGATTTCGTTTCCTTCGGGGCTGGCGATCAGGAACTCCTCGCCTCCCAGTCGTCCAAGCTTGATCGGACCGTTGGCAATTGCGCGCAAGGCCGTCGATACCGCACGCAGGATGTCGTCGCCGACCAGATGCCCGTGCTCGTCGTTGATCGTCTTGAAGTGATCGATGTCGACGATCAGCACCGAGCATCCGTGCCTGGCGCTCAGGAACTCATCCAGCTGCGCAAGTACCTGCCGGCGATTCGGCACGCCGGTCAGCTCGTCGGTCATCGCGAGCGTGCGCATGGCCTGGCTGGTACGGCGACCGCGCCATGCAAGGGTCGCGAGCACCGCGGCCAGCACCACGATCAATACGATCACGGCCTCCTGCAGTCGCGTGGCGCGCCTTTCCTGGTTCAACGCGTGCACGGTGGCGTCCTTCTGCTGCTGCAGCAGTGCGTTTTCCTTGTCCTTCGCCGATGTCAGGCTGGCATAGCGCTGGTCGAGCTGTCGTTGCAGCAGCGCATCGTTGGCGGTCTGGAACTGCACGTGCTGCTCGTAAGCGCCCTGCCAGTCGCCGAGGCCGGCCAGCGCACGCGAGAGTTCGGCCCGTGTCGTCGAGACTTCGCCGACCGAATCGGCCTTCACAAAGACGTCGAGAGCCTCCCGCAGGGCCTCGATGCTTTCGCGCGGCCGCTGCAGTCCGCGCAATGCGGTGCCGCGCTGCAGGAGGATCTGCGCGCGCAGCATCTCGTCGGTCGTCGCGCCCTGCTGCGTGGCTGCGCGGTCGGTCAGCGTGAGCGCGTCGAGGTGATTGCCTCGCGAATTGTGGACCTGAGCCAGCCCGCGCAGCGCGTAGGCTTCGCCGCGCGCATAGCCGATCTGACGACTCAGTCGCAGAACCTCGTTGAACGCCTGTTCGGCCGCATTCCAGTCCTTCAGCTTTTCCAGCACGCGCCCGAGGTTGGCGCGCGTCACGACCTCGTCGCGGGTCAGGCCTGCTTTCATCTGGATCTGCAGCGACGATTCGTAATAGTCGCGCGCCAGCTGGAAATCGCCGACGCGGCTGTAAAGGCTCGCGATGCCGTTGACCGTGTTGCGCAGCTGCTGCGTGAGGTTCAGCTCTTCATACAGTCCGTGCGCGCGCTGAAGGTCGGCCAGGCCGGCAGCAAAACTGCCCTGGATTCCGTTCAGGTAGCCGCGCAGGAACAGGGCGTCGGCCAGCAGTTCGCGCTCGCCGTTCTGTTCGGCGGCAGTGACCGCTTCCTGATACAGCGCCGCAGCCCGGCCCGAGTCGTTGGCGAACTCGTACAGCTCTCCTTCGCAGGTCGCGACGTGGGCACGCAGACCGGGGCGCCTGGCGCCCGGCAGCAGCGCGCGCGCTTGGGCGACGTGGGCGAGGGCGGCAGTGCGATCCCGCTCGGAGTAGTAGTCGCAGAGCAGCGCGTGGGCGCGGATCTCGAGGTCGGCATCCGGCTTCAGCGCAAGCTGCTTCATCGCCGCCTCGGCGTGGCGTCGGGCGGATTCCGGATCGACCCGCGTTTCTGCACGCGCACGGTCAAGCAGCGCGGCAATATCGTCCACCGCCCACGCCGGCGTGCTCAGCAGCGAGGACAAGGCTAGGACAAGCCGGTACAAGAAGCGCACGTGGCGGGACAAGGCAGGGAGTCGAGCCCACTATTGTGCCAATGCGGACTATGGTGCGGCCGCTTGTCATCACCCGCATCTGCGTCATTGTTTGCGCGATTGCACCCGTGGCAGCGACGTTGGGGCCGCGGTCCTTGCGGGCCTGAGGCGGGATCGATTGCGCCTGCATCGGCAAGGACGGCCGAGGGTAAGCTCGACGGCCGTCGTCGCAGCCTGCCCGTCGACGGTGCGCTTCTTACCCGCCGAATTCGCCGCAACTCACCGTAACCGTCAGGGAGCACTGAGAAATGGAATCGAAAGTCGTGTTGGTAACGGGAGCGGGCAGCGGGGTGGGACGCGCTGTGGCCCTGGCTTTTGCTCGGGCCGGCTGTACGGTGGCGCTGGCGGGGCGGCGGATCGAGGCGCTGAACGAAACGGCGGCGCTGGCCGGATCGGGTCGCCGAGCGCTGGTGCTGCCGACCGACGTCAGCGATGCGGTGGCGGTACGGACGCTGTTCGACCGGGTGCTCGCCGAGGCCGGCCGTCTGGACGTGCTCTTCAACAACGCCGGCAGCGGCGCGCCACCGGTTCCGCTCGAGGACCTGACGCCCGCGCAATGGCAGAGCGTGGTCGACGTCAACCTGACTGGGGTATTCCTCTGCCTGCAGCAGGCTTTCCGCGTGATGAAGTCACAGACCCCGCGGGGTGGCCGCATCATCAACAACGGCTCGATTTCGGCGCACGCGCCGCGCCCGAATTCGGCTCCGTATACAGCGACCAAGCACGCGGTGACCGGGCTGACCAAGTCCGCATCGCTTGACGGTCGCAACTACGACATCGCGGTTGGTCAGATCGATATCGGGAACGCCGCTACGCCGATGACGGAACGCATGCCGCAGGGTGTGCTGCAGGCCAATGGCCAGACCGCGTCCGAACCGGTCATGGACGTCGATGTCGTCGCCGACGCGGTCGTGCACATGGCGAGCCTGCCACTCGACGCCAACGTACTGTTCATGACCGTGATGGCCACCAAGATGCCGTTTGTCGGGCGCGGCTGAAACCGCAGGGCCGCGCAGCGCCTCGAACGTAAACGAGGCTACTTTGCCGTCAGCCGCTTGAGCGCTCGCTGCGTCTGGTCGAGCACGCGACCGGTCTGCTTGTTCGCCTGCAGTTCATTGCGCAGGGCGGTCAATGCATTGATTGCCGCGTCACGCTGGCCAGCGTTGGCCAGCAGCACCGCGCGGCAGTAACGCCACACCGCCGATTCACTCTCGTGGCGCGGCTGTGGAAAAAGCCAGTCGAATGTCCGGAGATGATCTTCACTGGAGAGGAGCGCCAGGAACCCGGCGTCGTCCTGCACATTGAACAGTTGCGAGAAGTAGATCGGACTCCACAGGCCGCTCCGCTGCTCCGGTGTCAACGCTTCGCCGTTGAGGCGCATGTCGTTCACGGTGCGGACAAGATGGGTCCCGTAGTCCCCGCTCCACGTCCAGGCACCGAGTTGCATGCGCCGCACATACGGGCGCTCGCGCTTGGCGGCAACCGCCGTGCGGAAGTGCACGACCGCCTCGTCTGCGCGACGGCGCACGGCCAGGTAGTGCGCGCGCATCGCGTTGGCGTACACGTTGTCGGGATCGTCCTCGAGGGCGCGGCGGAAGTGGGCATCCGGCGTCGCGTCGGACGCGCCTTCGCGCGCCCGCAGGTTGTCGCCCCACCCGATGTGGGCACGCAGGTCCGCCGCCCGCCCTCCGTGTGCCGTTGCCAGTCCGGCGGCCAGCACGGGCACCAGGCGGTTGACGATCGCCGTGAAAGACTCGGTGTCGCTGCGCACGCGGATGTCGCGCAGCCAGCGCATGGCGCAGTCCTCGCGCGCGGTTTGCAGGTCGGCGAGATTCGCGTGCTGGCCCGCGATCTCGCTCAGGCGCTGCCAGCCGGCGGCATAGCCGCCACTCGCGCAAAGTTCCGCGGCCGAAGCGATCGACTGGCGCAGCGCGGCGGCTTCAATGCGCTGCTCGCGCCACAGCCAGCCGCCGGCGAGGACAGCCAGCAGCAGCACCGCGGCCGCGGCCAGCCACACCAGGCGGCGACGGCCCGGGGCCAGGCGGGCAATTGCAGCGACGGTGCCCGGCACCGGATCACCTTGCGGCTCGAACATCGTCACCGCCTTGAGATATGGCGGCACGCTGGCGAGGGGAGTCGGTGCGAGCTTTACCGGCAGCACGCGGCCGCGCGGATGCGGCCAGCGGGTCTGCACGAGGCCGAGTTCCGCCAGCGCGTAGCTGCCTGCCGCAACCGATTCAGGGCTCACCAGGTAGACGAACAGATCGCAGTCCTCGATCGCCTCGCGCAATTCCTCGTCGAACGGCTGACCAGGCTCGAGTTCCGCGCGATCGACGAACGGATCGTGGCCTTCCGCCACGAGCGCAAGTCGCAGCCGCTCGACCAGGTCGCGATACTTTGACGAGTACGAGATGAAGATCTTCATCGGTCACGCACGCCGGGGAAGGTCGTCGTCAGGCGACTGAACGCAAATCGACGGACGTCATCGCCAATCTCGTTACTTGGCAAAGAGCCGCGCCGGATCGGCGAATGCCTTGAACTCCAGCGCGTTGCCGCACGGGTCGAGAAAGAACATCGTCGCCTGTTCACCCACTTCGCCCTTGAAGCGCACATGCGGTTCGATGATGAACTTGACGCCCTCGTCGCGCAGGCGCGCGGCCAGTGCGTTCCACTCCTCCATCGACAGCACGACGCCGAAGTGGCGCACCGGGACATCGTCGCCGTCGACCGCGCTGGTACGGCGATGACCGGCTTCCTCGGGCGCGAGGTGGGCGACGATCTGGTGACCGTACAGGTCGAAATCGATCCAGGCATCGCTCGAGCGACCCTCCGGGCAGCGCAGCAGGTCGCCATAAAAGGCACGCGCCTTGGCGAGCGAAGTGACGGGAAAGGCGAGGTGGAAGGGGTGCATCGCAGCCATGAAATCGCTCCTGCATCGAGGTGCACCATTGTCGCAGCAATGGCCGCCCGGGCGCGACCGGACTGGACGGTCGCGATCATCTCTGGCAGTATGCGTGCATATGCACGCTAATCTGCCTTTACCGGTGCGTGGGTCCTGCACCTGCTCGAAGGTGCGCGGGCTGGCCCGCCGCCTGACCGGGATGTACGACGCGGCGCTGGCCCCGCACGGCCTGACGGTGACGCAATACGCGGCCCTCGTTGCGATTGCCCGCGTCGACGGCGCGCTCGCGGTGGCTGATCTCGCGCAGCGACTGCAGATGGACCGGACCACGACGTCGCGCCTGGTGGGCCCCCTCGAGCGCGCCGGACTGGTCGCGCGGGTGGACGCACGCAAGGCCCGCGGTGAGCGGCTGCGCGGCGATGCGCGTATGCGACCACTGCAGCTGACCGCCAAGGGCGAAAGACGGCTGCGTTCCGCCATCCCGGCCTGGCAGGAAGTGCAAAGCCGGGTCGACGCTTTGCTCGGCGCACGCCTGCAGGCCACGCTGATGCAGGCGGCCGATGCCGCTGGACGAGCGCTGGCTGAGCTCGACATCGAACCCGCGAGCCGTTCATGACCGGGAACCCGCAGCGCGCCTGGTGGAGCGTCACGCTGTTCGCCGCCGCGATGCTAATGGTGACGATGGGCGCGCGGCAGTCGATGGGTCTGTTCGTCTCGCCGATCAACACGACGACGGGACTCGGCATCGTGACGATCAGCCTGGCGCTGGGCATCGGGCAGTTCGTCTGGGGCGCGGTACAGCCAATCGCCGGAGCCTTCGCCGATCGCTACGGCCCGGGCCGGGTCCTGGCCGTGGGCATCGTCGTCCTGGCGATCGGTACGGCGCTCACGCCACTGATATCGAGCGGACTGGGTCTGGTCCTCACGCTCGGACTGATGGCGGCGGCCGGATCGGGCGCAGGCAGCTTTTCAGTGCTGATCGGCGCGGCAGCGAAGCGCGTTCCGGTCGAAGCGCGCGGCACCGCATCGGGCGTCATCAACGCCGGGGGTTCGTTCGGGCAATTCGTCTTCGCTCCGCTGCTGCAGAAGCTGATTTCGCTGATGGGCTGGATGGGCGCTATGTGGACGCTGGCGGCGATCACGCTCGCGACGCTGCCGCTCGCGCGCGCGTTGCGCGGTCAGCCGGCACCGCATGCGCCGGCCGCGCCCGGCGACCACGGGCTGCGCCATGCGGTGCGCAGCGCGCTGGGCGACCGCAGTTACCTGCTGCTGCACGCGGGGTTCTTCACCTGCGGCTTTCACATTGCCTTCCTGGTCACGCACCTGCCCGGTGAAGTCGGGCTGTGCGGACTGCCATCTTCGGTTGCCAGCTGGTCGCTCGCGATCATCGGCCTGGCCAATATCGTGGGCAGTCTGGTCGCCGGGTTCTGGGTCAACCGCTTTCGCAGCAAGTACATCCTGTTCTGGATGTACTTCTCGCGCGCGGTGCTCGTTGTGGTGTACCTGGCCGCGCCCAAGACCGCGCTCACGTTCTATCTCTTCGCGGCCGGGCTCGGATTCACCTGGCTGGCCACCGTGCCCCCGACCGCCGGGGTCGTGGCCAAGCTCTTCGGTACACGCTATCTCGCCACGCTCTTCGGCCTGACGCTGCTATCGCACCAGATCGGCGGCTTCTTCGGCGCCTATCTGGGCGGGATCGCGGTCAGCACCCAGGGCAGCTACCTGTGGATGTGGTACGCGGATGCGGTGCTCGCGCTCGCCGCCGCGCTGGTCAATCTGCCGATCCGGGAGCCACGCGTCGAACGGCGGCCCATCGTCGCGGCCGCGTCGCCCTGATTGTCGCGCTGATTGTCTCTCTGCTTGTCACTGCGCAACGGCGGGTGACCCGGGAGGCCAGCTTCGATTCAATCCGTTTCAAGGCCGAGGAGCAGGCTGAAGTCGCTTGCGTAAGGCAACGCAGGGATCGGGCCGTTCGGCTGCCGCTGTTTCGATCACGATATCGAATTGATCTGAGTTGTCTTCGATCGCCCCGTCGGGATCGCGCTCCAGCAGGCCGATGGACACGACGTCGCGCCGTTCGTCCGCGTTCAGCCAGGCCGGAACACCGATGTCCTTGCGTACGTGGCCATTGCCACTGAGCAGTATTGCGCCCCGCGGCAGGTACGGTCGCAGGGCACGCGCGAGCACGATGTCGCGCGCGATCTGCGCGCGTGCCATCGGCGCCAGCGCCGAGGCCGGCAGCAGATCGCAGTGACCGCGTGCGACAGCGCGTTCATGGGCCTCGATGAACTCGGCCGTTAGTCGGTCGAGGCCGAGTGCAGCCTGGGTCGAACTGTCGAAGATTCCGTCCCATCCGTTCGCTGCCACCTTCATCGCGTCGGCGCGGGACAGGTTCGCCGCGACGATCGGCAGGTCATGGTCGAGCGCGATCTGCACGAACGGCCGGTAGTGCTTCCAGTCCCAGTTCTTCGCACCGACCGCGGCGATGAGCGCGTCGGCGTCGCCGGGTCTGTCCTGCCGCACGCGGTCGATGTCGGCCTGCCGTTCCCGATCGAACTGTTCGAAGACCAGCGCCGGTCGCGCGCCCCCCTCGATCCGCAGGCGCAGCGCCGCCGCACGCAGCGCATGCTGTTCGCCGTTGTCGTGGACTTCGCCGAGCAGGACGCTGCGCCGTTCGGCCATGGCGCCGGCAAGCGCCGTGGGCGTGGCGTCAATCCGGACTGCCGATGCCGCGGTCGCCGTCTGGACGACGCCTAGGCACGCGACCAGGGCCGCGCAAAGCGGATGGAATCGATCCTTCATGCAGTCATTGTGCCGGGTGCCGCATTGCCGGACCCAAGCGTGAATTGTGTGGGGAGCGATCGCGCGATGCCGCACCCCGGCGCTCAGGTCATCGCGAGGCGCTGCTTTCTCCGTGGCGGGACAAACAGCCGGTCGATCGCGGCGCAGTCGTCGGCGTCGAGCATGACCGCCGCTGCGGCCAGATTCTCGCGCAGGTGGTCCTCGCGAACGGCCTTGGGAATGGCGATGACATCCGGATGACGCAGCACCCAGGCGAGCGCCACCTGGGCCGCGGTGATGCCATGGCGTCGAGCGATCCGTGCGAGGTCTGCGTTGGCCGCAAGGGTGCCTTGATCGATCGGGCAATAGGCCATCGTGGCCACCGACCGCTCGCGGTGCCAGGGCACGAGGTCGAACTCGATGCCGCGCTGGCTGGCCGAGTAATAGACCTGGTTGACAGCGCACTTCGTGCCGCCGGGTTGTCGCCATAGCTGCTGCATGTCGTCGACGTCGAAGTTCGAAACGCCCCAGGCGCGAATCCGGCCGGCGTCGAATAGCGATTCAAAGCCGGCGATCGTCTCGCCCAGGGGATGGCTGCCGCGCCAGTGCAGGAGGTACAGGTCGATGACATCGAGCTGCAGTCGCGCCCGGCTGCGATCGCAGGCCTGGACGACACCGCGGGCGCTGGCGTTGTGCGGATACACCTTGGTGACGATAAACACCTCGTCGCGGCGCAGGTTGCCGGCTGCGATGGCCTCGGCGAGCGCCTGCCCGACGATCTGCTCGGCGCCTCCTTCACCGTACATCTCAGCCGTGTCGATCAGGCGATAACCCAGTTCGAACGCGCGCCGCAGCGCGGTCACTTCCGCGCCGCGACTTCGGGCGGACTCGCCGAGTCGCCAGGTTCCGAGGCCGAGGGCCGGAACCGACACGCCGGTACTCCCGGCCAGCCGAACAGTCTTCATCGATCAGGTTCCTTCACCGATTCGACCAGGCACGGGCGATCAGGACACCGGCAGGCGCGGCAGCGGCTTGCCGCGCTCGTCCTCGGCGATGCGCTGGAGGTACGCCGCGAATTCTGGATCCTCGCCCTTCAGCAGCTTCGGCAGCCGATGGTAGAAGTCGTCGCGCCGCACCCACTCGCGCATGAAGTCCTCCCACGAGTTCCAGCGGCGTCGCTGTAACGGCGTCATGTGCTCGCTGTAGGCCGTCAGGTAGGCCCGCTCGAACAGCGATATCAGCATGTCGAAGACGATCAGCATGCGCTCCTGCTGCTCCGGGCTCAGGTCGAGCGTGGCGAACTCGCTGCGCAGGCGCAGGTCGGGGTTGTCCATCACGACCTTGAGAAAGTCGTTGTAAGCGTTGGACAGCAACTGGTAGACCTCGTCTTCCTCGGTGGTGCGCTCCTTGCGCTGTTCGAAGAAGAAGAGCGCAATTGCCATCGGCAGTCCGATGACGGTTACCACGTAGCTCGCGATCTCCCAGGTCTGTGCGTCGAGCATGCGTCCGCTCCTCAGCTCCCTAATCCCCGTACCGTCGCAACTCGGCCAGGTCGAGGATGCGCACGCGGCCGTAGGCGACCTCGAGCAGACCGGCGCGGGAAAGCACCTGCAGCGCCTGGTTGACGCGCTGGCGCGAGACGCCCGACAGGTACCCGATCTCCTCCTGCGAGATCTCGAGCTCGGCCCGATTGCCGGGGTACAGATACGGATTGAAGAGTTCCGCCAGGCAGCGCGCGACCCGCGCATCCGGTTCCAGCAGCCGCTCGTATTCCACCATGCCGATGAACTGGCCGAGCCTTTCGTTGAGCTGCGTCAGCAGGAAGCGATTGAACGCGATGCTGGTGTCCATCAGACGATCGAATGTCCGTCGCGGCATCCAGGCAATGCGCGTGTCGCGCAGGGCAACGACGTCGTACTTGCGTGCCTCGCTCTTGATCAATGAGCCCTCGCCGAACCAGCCTCCGGGGCCAACGCCGGTGAAGGTTGCGGTCTTGCCCGACGGCGACACGACGTTGATCTTCACCAGGCCGTCGACGACACCGGTCCAGGCGTCGACCAGTTCGCCCTTGCGCATGACCACCGAACCGCCGCTGTAGCGGCGTTCCTCGATCTCGGCGAGCATGCGCTCGCGCTCTGCCAGCTGCAGCGCGGGCCACCATGCACTCGCCGCCAGCATGTCGGCCAGTCGGAGCGGATCGGGTTCGGCCATGAGGTCTATTCTGGCCGAAGACTGTCGTCCGGACGACAGCCATCTGCCTTGCGTCGCCGTACCGTTCGCTGGCGCGCTCGCGATCGGCGGTGCCGACGGCGCGGGCGGTGGGTTAAGCTAACCCACTACGTGTTCGCTCGAAACACGAACGAGAACAAGTCGGAGACAGAACATCGTGGCGGAGCACCTCACCGCTGACACCTTTCCTCGCCTGTTGAAGCTGCATGCCCAGCAGCGGCCGGGCGCTGCTGCGATACGCGAAAAGGACCTCGGCATCTGGCAGAGTTGGAGCTGGGCACAGACGCTGGCCGAAGTGCGCCAGATCGCTGCCGGCCTGCATCAGGCCGGTTTCAAGCGCGGCGAGCATCTGGCCATCATCGGCGAGAACCGACCGCGACTGTATTTCACGATGATTGCGGCTCAGTGCCTGGGCGGCATCCCCGTGCCCATGTACCAGGACGCCGTTGCCACCGAGATGGCGTTCGTCTTCGACAACGCTGAGATCAAGTTCGCCGTGGTCGAGGACCAGGAGCAGGTCGACAAGCTGCTCGAGATCCGCGAAACCGTGCCCCACCTCAAGCGGATCATCTATGAGGATCCGCGCGGCCTGCGCAACTACGACCAACCAGGCCTCGCTTCGTACGAGCAGATCCGGGCGCTGGGCGAACAGTTGCTGAAGGAGCGCCCTTCGCTCGTCGACGACGAGATCGACAAAGGCCGGGCCGACGACGTCGCGGCGATGTTCTATACGTCCGGGACCACCGGCAATCCGAAAGGCGTGGTGCTGGGTTACGGCAACCTGCTGGCGGCTGGACAGGCGGGCGCGGACATGGAAGGCCTGTCGCATCGGGAGGAGGTGTTGGCCTACCTGCCGATGGCCTGGATCGGGCAGAACATCTTCTCCTATACGCAGTGGCTCGTCTGCGGCTTCACGGTCAATTGCCCCGAGTCGGCGGCCACGGTGATGGCCGATCTGCGCGAAATCGGCCCGACCTACTACTTTGCCCCGCCGCGCGTGCTGGAGGCGTTGCTGACCCAGGTGATGATCCGCATGGAGGATGCCTCCGCGATCAAGCGGCGCGTGTTCCACCATTTCATGGATGTGGCCCGGCGTGTCGGTGGCCGGCTGCTGGACGGGCAGCCGGTGGGTTTGGGCGACCGGATCGCTTATGCGGTCGGCGACTGGCTTGTTTACGCGCCCCTGCGCAATGCACTTGGCATGAGCCGGATACGCGTGGCGTACACGGCCGGAGAGGCGATCGGCCCGGATCTTTTCACCTTCTACCGCTCGCTCGGCATCAACCTGAAGCAGCTGTACGGTTCCACCGAGACCTCGGTGTTCGTCTGCGTGCAGCCGAACGGCGGCGTGAAGCCCGACACGGTCGGACCCCCGGTCCGGGGTGTCGAGATTCGCCTGACCGATGCCGGTGAAATCCTGATCCGTTCTCCGGGCCTGTTCCGCGAGTACTACAAGTCGCCTGATGCGACGCGCGAGGCCAAGGATCCGGAGGGCTGGTTCCATACCGGTGACGCCGGTTACTTCGACACCGAAGGCCACCTGAAGATCATCGATCGTGCCAAGGACGTTGGCCGGCTGGCCGACGGGACGCTCTTCGCTCCGAAGTACATCGAGAACAAGCTGAAGTTCTTCCCGACGATCAAGGAAGCGGTCGCTTTCGGTCACGCGCGCGACCGGGTCTGTGCCTTCATCAACATCGACATGGAAGCGGTCGGCAACTGGGCCGAGCGGCGCAACCTGCCGTACTCCGGCTACACGGACCTCGCATGCAAGCCCGAAGTCGTCGAATTGGTCCGCGAGGCGGTCGAGAAGGTCAATGCGGATCTCGCCAATGATCCGAAGCTGGCGAACGCCCAGGTCCGTCGCTTCATCGTGCTGCACAAGGAACTCGATGCCGACGACGAGGAGCTGACGCGCACGCGCAAGGTGCGACGCCGCTTCATCCAGGACAAGTACAGCGAGCTCGTCGATGCCATGTACGCCGGCCGCAACGAACAGTTCATCGAGACCATGGTGAAGTTCGAGGACGGCCGCACCGGCAAGATCGCGGCCACGCTCAAGGTGTGCGACGCCAAGAGCTACGCACCGATGCAGAAGGCGGCCTGAACGTGATCAGTGGACGCGTCTGGATCGCCATCGCCTGCCTCGTCATCGGCGTCCCGGTAGCCGCCTGGGGGCTTGCCAACGGCTCGCTGCTACTGGGCCTGGTCGGCCTTGCTTTCGTGCTCGTGTTCGTCTTCCTTGTGATCGAGGCGATGAACCAGGCGGCCAAGCCCAAGCACGAGATCCCGAAGTCGGCGACCCCGGCGTGGGACATGAAGGGCGATGCATCGTCGGCGCCTTCGAACGCCGGTCGTCGCGAGGGGGGTTCGCTGTGACGCGACAGTCGGTCGGCGACATCCTGCTTAACGTCGATGACGTGTGGCTCTCGTTCGGCGGCGTGAAGGCAATCCAGGGCGTGTCGTTCGACGTTCGTGAGCACGAGATACGCGCCATCATCGGACCGAATGGCGCCGGCAAGAGTTCGATGCTCAACGTCATCAACGGCGTTTACCACCCGCAGCAAGGCCGCATTTCGTTTCGCGGCAAGGTGCGCACGTCGATGGATCCGCACGACGCGGCCGCCGAGGGTTTCGGGCGCACGTTCCAGAGCCTGGCCCTGTTCAAGGGCATGTCGGTACTCGACAACATCATGACCGGGCGCAACCTGCGGATGCGCACCGGGCTGCTGATGCAGGCACTGCACATCGGCCTCGCCCGGCGCGAGGAACTTCGGCATCGCGAGTTCGTCGAGCACATCATCGATTTTCTCGAGATCCAGGCCTATCGCAAGACGCCCGTCGGCCGCTTGCCGTACGGGTTGCAGAAGCGCGTCGACCTGGCGCGCGCGCTGGCGATGGAACCGAAGATCCTGCTGCTCGACGAACCGATGGCGGGCATGAACCTCGAAGAGAAGCAGGACATGTCGCGCTTCGTACTCGACGTGAACGAGGAGTTCGGCACGACCATCGTGCTGATCGAGCACGACATGGGGGTCGTGATGGATATTTCCGACCGTGTCGTGGTGCTGGATTACGGCAAGAAGATCGGCGACGGCACGCCCGACGAAGTCAGGGCCAACCAGCAGGTCATCGACGCCTACCTGGGCGTGGCGCACTGAGGCAACGATGATCCAGACGCTGACGAAGAACTGGCCGGTGGTCCTGATGCTGATCCTGATGAGCATCGGAGTGGTTGCGCCGCTGGCGCTGGGCACGACAACGCCCGGCTTCTACGTGGAGGTGATGCTCGGTGGCCTGATGTCGGGCGTCATGTACTCGCTCGTCGCGCTGGGCTTCGTTCTGATCTTCAAGGCGTCCGGCGTGTTCAATTTTGCCCAGGGTGCGATGGTCCTGTTCGCCGCCCTTTCGGTGGCGCGTATCAGTGAAGTGATGCCGCTGCCGTTCGCCTTTGTCCTCGCTGTCGGCATCATGGCGGTGCTGGCCTGGCTGATCGAGCGCCTGGTGTTGCGCCATCTTGTCAACCAGGACGCGGTCGTCCTGCTGATGGCCACGCTGGGCGTGACGTACTTTCTCGATGGCTTCGGGCAGACGATCTGGGGCAGTGACATCTACAAGATCGACACCGGCTTGCCGAAGACGCCGCTGATGGTCGCCGAGTCGATCTTCGAGGGTGGCATCCTGATCAATACGGAAGACCTGGTCGCGGCGGCCATCGCGGGCCTGCTCGTACTGGCGTTGGCACTGTTCTTCCAGAAGACGCCGACCGGCCGCGCATTGCGCGCGGTGGCGGACGATCACCAGGCCGCGCAATCGATCGGCATTCCCTTGAATCGCATCTGGGTGATCGTCTGGACCGTGGCGGGGTTCGTCGCGCTCGTTGCCGGAATGATCTGGGGTTCGAAACTTGGCGTGCAGTTTTCGCTGTCGCTGATTGCACTCAAAGCCCTGCCGGTCGTCATCCTGGGTGGCTTTACCTCCGTTCCCGGGGCCATCCTGGGCGGACTGATCATCGGTGTCGGCGAGAAATTCGCCGAAGTCTTCCTCGGCCCGATCATGGTCAAGCAGTTCGACCTGGCAGGCGGTGGGATCGAGAACTGGTTTGCCTACGTGCTGGCGCTGCTGTTCCTGCTCGTCCGACCCGAAGGTCTCTTCGGGGAAAAGCACATCGATCGCGTGTAGCGCCCGACGAGACAAGACCGCCATGCTCTACCGCGAAAACGGCCAGTTCAAGACCTCGTACGTCGAGGACCAGCAGATCCTGCCGATCGTGCAGGACCGCTGGTTCATGCTGGCGCTGCTGGCATTTGCCTACCTGGCGATGCCCGCATTCGGCACGGAGTACCTGTTCCTGTCCCTGGTCGTGCCGTTCCTGATCCTTTCGATCGCGGCCATGGGCCTGAACATCCTGGTGGGGTATTGCGGCCAGATCTCGCTGGGGACCGCTGCCTTCATGGCGGTCGGCGCCTACGCCGCCTACAACTTTGTCGTGCGTGTGCCGGCGCTCAACTTCCTCCTCGTACTGGCGCTTTCCGGCGGCATCGCCGCGCTGGTGGGCGTGCTGTTCGGTATTCCGAGCCTGCGCATCAAGGGGCTCTACCTGGCCGTCGCCACACTGGCCGCGCAGTTCTTCATCGACTGGCTGTTCGCGCGGGTGAAGTGGTTCACCAATTACTCCTCGTCGGGGTCGGTGTCGACGCCGCCGATCGAGATCTTTGGCTGGGTCGTCGACTCCCCGGTCGAGAAGTATCTGTTCGTCCTGACGATTGCGGTCGTGATGACCCTTGCGGCGAAGAATCTCGTGCGCGGCCACATCGGCCGCAGCTGGATGGCGATCCGGGACATGGACGTGGCCGCCGAGGTGATCGGCATTCGGCCGCTGTACGCCAAGCTGTCGGCGTTCGCCGTGAGTTCGTTCTATGCCGGCGTGGCCGGAGCCCTTTGGGGGTTTATCCGCCTCGGCGCGTGGGAGCCACTGGCGTTCAATGTGAACCTTTCTTTGAACCTCCTGTTCATGATCATCATCGGCGGGATGGGGTCACTGCTAGGCTCGTATTTCGGCGCTGCATTCATCGTGATACTTCCATTGCTCCTGAACCAGGCGCCGGGTTGGATCGGAATCGAAATGTCGACGGCATTTGCATCGCACCTGGAAGCAATGATCTTTGGCAGCCTGATCGTGTTCTTCCTGATCGTCGAGCCGCACGGCCTGGCGCGGCTCTGGTCGATCGGAAAGGAAAAGCTGAGACTATGGCCGTTCCCGCACTAAGGTCCACGGAGAGACGGTTGATCACTACAACGCTGGACCCTTATTTACGCATGGAGACAACGATGGCAACGAATTTGAAACTGAGGGTCGCCGCCATGGCGGTAGCCGGGATTGCAGCGGGCGCTTTGCTTGGCCTGTCCGCAACGGCAGAAGCTCAGCAGAAAGCGGCCGCCCCGGCGGCCGGCAAGGGCGAGCAGTTCTTCCCGGTACTGGTGTATCGGACCGGAGCGTACGCGCCAAACGGTGTTCCCTGGGCCAACGGCTTCGTCGACTATCTGAAACTGGTCAACGCGCAGGGCGGCATCAACGGCGTGAAGCTCACGTGGGAAGAGTGCGAGACCGGCTACGCCACGGACCGTGGCGTCGAGTGCTATGAGCGCTTGAAGACGAAGCCTTTCGTTTCGGCGGTCCAGCCCCTTTCAACCGGCATCACATTTGCACTGACCGACAAGGTCCCAACGGACAAGATCCCGCTGATCACGGCCGGCTACGGCCGCTCGGAGTCGGTCGAGGGCGAGGCGTTCCCGTGGAACTTCCCGCTGATGGGCACCTACTGGGACGCGGCCGATGTCCTGGTACAGCACGTCGGCAAGCTGAACGGCGGCGTGGACAAGCTCAAGGGTAAGAAGATCGCGCTCGTCTATCACGACTCGCCTTTTGGCAAGGAGCCGATTGCGCTGTTGCAGGAGCGCGCCAAGCTGCACGGCTTCGAACTGATGACGATCCCGGTAACGCATCCGGGCGTCGAGCAGAAGGCCGCGTGGCTGCAGATCCGCCAGAACCGTCCGGACTATGTGTTCCTGTGGGGCTGGGGCGTGATGAATTCCACCGCACTGCGTGAAGCCGTGGCGACCGGATATGCGCGCGACAAGATGTACGGCGTGTGGTGGGCGGCGGCCGAGCCCGATGTAACGCCGGTAGGCGCCGACGCGAAGGGCTACAACGGACTGGCGCTGCAGCACGGCGCGGGTCGAGCCAAGGTGCACGAAGAAATACTCAAGCTCGTGCATGACAAGGGACAGGGGACCGGGCCGAAGGACGAGGTCGGCAGCGTGCTGTACACGCGCGGCATGATCAGCGCGATGCTGCAGGTCGAAGGCGTACGCCAGGCGCAGCTGCGCTACGGCAACAAGCCGCTGACAGGCGAACAGGTTCGTTACGGGCTGGAAAACCTGAATCTCGACGCTAAGCGCCTGGATAGCCTCGGGTTGGCGGGAGTTATGAAGCCGCTGGCAACGAACTGCCGCGACCACGCAGGTGCCCGTTCAGCGCGCATCCAGCAGTGGGATGGCACCAAGTGGGTCTTCACCTCGGACTTCTACGAGGCGGATAACCAGATCATCAAGCCGATGATCAAGGCCGCGGCGCAGCGCTATGTCACCGACAAGAAACTGACCATGCGCAGTTGCGCAGACGAGATCGCGGCAGATGCGAAAGCGGCCGCCCCGGCTGCGGCCCCGGCGGCAGTGAAGACGGCGCCGGCGCCGGCAAAGAAGTAAGTTTGATATCAGCATGGCCGGCCGCCTTGTGCGGCCGGCTGTGCGAAGTGCTTACGGTGTGAGTGCTTCGCACAGCGACTATGGAGTCCACGTGACAGCCCCGCTGCTCAACGTCAACGGCATTGAGGTCATCTACAACCACGTGATTCTCGTCTTGAAGGGGGTCTCGCTGACCGTGCCCGAAGGCCGCATCGTCGCATTGCTCGGCGCCAATGGCGCGGGCAAGACCACGACCCTGCGCGCGGTATCGAATCTCCTGCACGGCGAGCGCGGCGAAGTCACCAAGGGTTCGATCGAATACCGCGGGGAGAAGATCGAACGGCTGACGGCCTACGACCTGGTCAAGCGCGGTGTCGTGCAGGTGATGGAAGGACGGCGCTGCTTCGCCCACCTGACGGTGGAGGAAAACCTGCTGTCTGGCGCGTATTCGAGGGGAGCCTCCGGGCGCGGCAACTCGCGGGCCGACATCGCGGTGGATCTCGACAAGGTCTATACCTACTTCCCGCGTCTGAAGCAGCGGCGCACCAGCCAGTCGGGCTATACCTCGGGCGGTGAACAGCAGATGACGGCGATCGGTCGCGCACTGATGGCACGGCCCTCGATGATCCTGCTCGACGAGCCATCGATGGGCCTGGCGCCGCAGGTGGTCGAGGAGATCTTTGCGATCGTGCAGGATCTCAACAAGAAGGAGCAGGTGTCGTTCCTCCTTGCGGAACAGAACACGAACATCGCGCTGCGCTTTGCCGACTACGGTTACATCCTGGAAAACGGCCGGGTCGTCATGGACGGTGATGCGTCGGCGCTGCGCGAGAACGAGGACGTGAAGGAGTTCTATCTCGGTGTGTCGAAGGCCGGCCGTAAGAGTTTCCGGGAGGCCAAGTTCTACAAGCGTCGCAAACGCTGGCTCGCCTGAAGCGCGGCGCATCGTATTTCCGCGCAGAGATGCGCGGGGGCTTTCGCCAGCGCGCGCGGGTTGGCGAAAGCGGATTCGGGGCCGCGCAATCCTCAAGGAGCATAGATGGCCACAGCCAAGAAAGCTGCGAAGAAGAAGTCCCGCCGGACGGTGATGTACAGCACGGGAGGCAAGAAGCTGTATGCCGTGCGCGACGCGAGCGGCAAGTTCAAGGACATCCAGCAGTACTCGCGCGCACACGCCATGGACATCAAGCGTGGTAGCAGCGCCGAGGAAAAGGCTGTAGCAAAGAAAGCAGCGAAGAAGGTTGCGAAGAAGGCCGCGAAGAAGGGCGGCGCAAAGAAGGCGACGCGCAAGTCAACGGTGAAAAAAGTGGCGAAGAAGGCCGCGAACCAGCTGGTGAAGCGGCTGCGCAGCGCCGTGGCCAAGGTGCGCGCGAAGCTGTAGACGCGACTCCGACGGGACAGGTGCCGGGCTCGCTGGTCGACCCGGCCCTGCCGTATCAATGCCTGCTGTGACGATGTCGACCTCGATGAGAACGTACGGACCCGCTCTGATGTCGGCGCTGGTTTCCCTCGCGCTGGCCGGAGGCTGCACTCCTCGCGCCGACGAGTCGTCGACACCGTTGCCGACGCGGCAGACGACCATCGATCCGGTCGTCAAGAAACTGGATGCGGCCCAGCAGGATGCGGAACGCCGTCGTGCAGAGATCGATGGCGCGGCGAAGTAAGCGGATTCACAGGCGAGGTTCGCATGACGCAGCACTTTGATAGTCGCGAGACTCGCGATCCCCGCCAGCGCGAACTCGATCTCATGGGACATCTGCCCGGGCTGGTTGCCAACGCGCTGAAGGCGCCGGGCTGGCGGCAGCACCTGGGCCCCATCGATCCGGCCACTATCGTCACGCGCGCCGACCTTGCGCGCCTTCCGGTGCTGCGCAAGTCCGAGCTGCCCGCGCTGCAGAAGACAGCGCCGCCCTTCGGTGGACTGATCGCCGATCCGATCGAGCGCTTCGGGCGCCTGTTCACTTCGCCGGGTCCCATCTACGAACCGGAAGGGCGACACGATGATGCCTGGCGCGCAGCGCGCGGGCTGTATGCGGCGGGCTTCCGTGCCGGCGACATCGTGCTGAACACGTTCTCCTATCACCTGACTCCCGGCGGTTTCATCCTCGATGGTGGGGCGCGTGCTGTCGGTTGCGCCGTGATTCCTGCGGGACCGGGCAACACGGAGCAGCAACTCGATCTGATCGGGCACTTGCATCCGACGGCCTATACCGGCACGCCGGACTTCCTGAAGATCCTGCTGGACGCCGCGGGCGCGGCGAAGCGCGACGTGTCGATTCGTCGCGCGGCCGTGTCCGGTGCCGCGTTTCCGCCGTCGCTGCAGGCCGAGATGCGGTCGCGTGGGATCGATGCCTACCAACTCTATGCCACGGCCGATCTCGGCATCGTTGCCTACGAAACGCCGGCTCGCGCCGGCATGGTCGTCAACGAAGATGTACTGATCGAGATCGTGCGACCCGGGACCGGGGACCCGGTGCCTGACGGCGAGGTCGGTGAAGTCGTGGTGACGTCATTCGATCCGCACCACCCCTGGATCCGGCTCGCGCTCGGTGACCTTTCGGCCATCATGCCGGGCATATCTCCGTGCGGCCGCACCAACGCCCGCATACGCGGGTGGATGGGGCGCGCGGATCAGACCACCAAGGTGAAGGGCATGTTCGTGCGCCCCGAACAGGTCGCCGAAATCGGACAGCGTCACCCGCGCCTGGGTCGGATGCGACTGGTGGTCGCGCGCAGCGGCGAGTCCGACGTCATGACGCTCAAGGCAGAGAGTGCGGATCGCGACGCAACGTTGTCCGCGGCACTAGCCGAAACCCTGCGGGCGATCACCAAGCTCGGTGGCACCGTCGAACTGATTGCTCCGGGATCCTTGCCCAACGATGGCAAGGTCATCGAGGACACGCGCGCGCACTGAACCTCGCGCTGCATCCTGAAATGCAAACGGCGCCCTCAGGCGCCGTTCGGAGAAGCAACGAACACTAGCGGCGTCGTGCCGATGCGGCCTTCTTGGCCGCTGTCTTTTTCGGCGAGTTGCCAGTCGCGGTCGTGCGTGTTGCCGCACGGGACGTGGTGCGCTTTGCGGGGCGCGCCTTGGCTGCTGCAGACCTCGACGGGCTCACTTTGCGCGCCTTGGGTTTCTCGGCCACCGGCATACCCGTGGCCATGTCGATCGCTGCAATCATTGCATCCCGCACCGTGCTGGCCATCGCGTTGATTGCATCAGTCATCGAGGCGGCCGGCTTGGCGACCGGAAGCTTGACCGTGGTTGCCGGCGGTGCCGCCGCTTCCTCGTTGATGCCCCAGAGCTTCAGCAGTTCCGGCTGGGTCGGTATCGTGCCCTGCGCCAGTCGTTGCCGGCGTGCCGCTACCGAGTCGCGCACGATCTTCTCGACGACGTCGAGCGGCAATCGATTGAGGTCCGAAAACTTGATGAAGCTCTTGTTGGCGTTGACGCCCTGCAGCGCGTCCTTGTGTTTCAGGACGACGTCTTTTTCGGCCACATACAGCGACATATGCCGGCGGCCGGATTCCAGGGCGAACAGCGGCCCGTCCAGTTCGTAGAAGGCGAGCCCGTAGCGCATGCTTTCGCGCACTCCGCGGGCGGAGCGACGAATCATGCTGCATAGGCGCGCCATTGCCACGCGACGGTCCGGCGGCAGGTCGCGCAAATAGGCGCCTACCGTCGAGGCAGTCGGGTTCATGTGCATTCCTCCGGCGTACAGCGTCCGAAAACGCTGAATTTTAACGCTTTTTGAGAAATGCCTTGGACCGCTGGCCGCGGGCGTGCCAGGCGACGGCCCGAACCCTCTCCCGGACGTTCAGCCAGCCGCTCCGGATTTGACCCGGTAGAAGACAAAATCAGCCGAAAAATCCACACGCAACAGCTGGTTTGCCTGTGCTGCATCGCACTTCGCGGGAGGCATGCCACCCCGTGTGTTCACGCGCTGGACGTGGGTCACTCCCTCGAAAGCGCCCTTGCCGTAGCTACGAGTCGTCAGCAACAACCAGCGCAAGTCGGCCGCGTTCGGGGCTTCGTCGTATGCGGCGACGGACGCGACGAGACGGCTGCCATCGCTATGTTCGAACGAAAAGCTGGCTCCGTGCCGACCAACGGGCTTGCCGTTCGCGTCAGTCAACTGCGCCTCAGGCTGCCGAAACACCCAGGCAAACCCGGCATCGCGCTTTTCGCAGCGGAAGATCTGAACTCCCTGCGCCGACAACTGCAACGTCGGTTCGCGATCGGATGGCACCTTGATGCTCGAAAAGAGCCCCAGGCTCGGCGCCGTGACCGAAGCGGCCTTGCCTGGGCCCGCGGTGGCGGCGGGGCCGGGACCGACGGACGCACAGGCAGAAAGGAGCGCCGTGCTGATAGCGAGGCTCGCGCGAATGCGGATGCGAAGAAGCGAAAAGTTCATCGTATTGAATCCCCAGTTGGCCCATCGTACCCGGAGCATTCTTTCCGCTGTATCGCAGCGCCGCCCAATGGCTGGTTGCCCGCCACGACCGTTACGGACGCCAAGAAGTCAGGCTAGGTCTGCAAATTCTGCGGCAGCCGAAACCCTAGCGACGCAAGCTCATCGCGCACTTCCCGATCCTCCAGCAGGGCGCAAAAAGCCTGCAGGGCGGGGCGCGCGAGCCTAGCCGTCGGAACCGCAAAGTCGTATTGCTCTTCCTGCATCGGGATGAAGCCGAGCCCGTACTGCCGGGCCACGGTATCGATCGCCACGCCCCAGTCAGCCCGCCCTTGGGAGATCGCCACTGCAACGGCATTGTGGGACTTCGTCTGAGTCCAGTATCCGGCGGGCCGGTGATCGCCTAGCCATTTGTCGATGATGATGCGCGTGCCGCTTCCGGCGTTGCGATTGACCATCACGCACCCTGCATCGCACAGCGCAGCCGCTATGGCCTCGTCGAGGGACTTTCCTTCGAAGCGGGCATCCCCGTGCCGATAGACGACGCCTTGCATGCGACCGTAGCCGGCCACGAGTGTCAGCGTGTCGGTCAGCATGGGGCGGTTGTATTCGCCCGTTGCGGGATCCATCAAGATGGATGCCGGCGATGTCGCACTCGCCGCGCCTGGCCGCGGCCAGGCCCCCCTGGCTTCCGACGATCATCAGCTTGGCCCGGACGCCCTGGCGCATCAGCTTGCCCACGAGCAGGTCAAGGCCGACACAGTGACTGCCGATGATCACGAGATCGGCGGGCTCCAGCTTTTCCCCGAGAAGTGTCACTGCGACGGCGCTGCCGGCATCGAGGATTTCCGTGTGCTGGTCGATGGTGATGAAGCCGTCGGCTCCACTGAACGTGGTCACGGAGCCCGAACCCTTGCCCATCGGATAGGCGTAGTAACCCTCCGGCGCCTGGACCAGACCGACGAGCAGATATTCCGTGCGTCCCCGCTCCGAGTTCACGCGCATCGGCAACGTCGCTGTTACCGCATGTCGGCGTTCGGGCGGCAGGCCGGCAAACGCGCGGATCACCGGCGCGAGGAATTCGTGGAATGTGAAGATGGCGGACGTGGGGAACCCGGGCAGTATGACGACCGGCTTGCCATCGGTGACCGCCAGGCAGATGGGTTTGCCCGGTTTCAGCGCGACGCCGTGGGCGACCACGCCGGGATTGCGTAGCGTGTGCACGATACGGTACGAGATATCACCCGCTCCCTTCGACGTACCACCGGAGAACACGACGACGTCCGACTCCAGGCCGCGCGCCATTGCCGCCGCCAGCGCCCGTTCGTTATCGGCAATCACTCCCAGGTACACGGCAACGCCGCCGAGCTCCTCGACAGCAGCCCCGATGATCGCTGCGTTGGAGTCGTAGACGGCACCGGGCCGCAGCGATGCGCCGGGTGCCACGATCTCATTGCCGGTCGAAAAGATCGCCACCCGCGGCCGACGAAAGACCGCGCATTCGGACAGTCCCAGTGCGGCCAGCACACCGATCTCGCGGGACGTGAGACGTTGTCCGCAACGGAGCACGGTTTCCCCGCGCGCAACGTCGGTGCTGGCGTAGCTCACGTTCTCGCCGCCGGTGAGGGGACGACGGACCTCGACCAGCCGCGCATCGGCACTTCCAACGAGTTCCGAATGCTCGACCATCAGCACGGCATCGGCGCCACGCGGCAGCATGCCGCCGGTGGCGATCATCGTCGCATGGCCGGAAGTCACGGGGATGGTGGGCACCATTCCGGGCGCGAGCACTTCGTCGTTGAGCCGCAGCGTGCGCGGTGTTTCCTCCATGGCACCGAACGTGTTCTGGGCCTGCACTGCGAAGCCGTCGACATTGGCGCGATCGAAACCCGGCACGTCGATGCCCGCCGCGACATCCCTGGCGAGCACGCGGTCGAGAGCCTCGGCGAGAGAAACGAGTTCCTCGCCCAACGGAACGAGCCGCAGGTGCTCGCGAAACTTTGCAGTGGCCTCGTCCCGCGAAACGACATGCAGGAACTGGGACTGCCCGGCGATGGGATCCGCGCCGAGCGTGCCGGAATCGTGTGGAGTCGACATGTTCAAAGGGGCGCTCAGTCGTAGAGATATACCGTGACGTCCGAATCAGGCCCGTAGCCTTCGTCGTTCGACGGCACGATCACAAATCCGTCGGCCCGGGTCGTCGACGAAAGAATCGATGCACCGCTGAGCGCGATGGGCTCGACCCGACCATCGACGAGGCGGACCCGGCAGTAGTCCACGCGTCCGATGGCGGAAACGATCTTGCGCGCGACGCGGGCCTGCAGTTTCCGGTGCGGCCACTCGGGCGATCGACCGCCGAGCAAACGAAGTGCGCGACCCGCGAAGAAGTCGTAGGCGCACAGGCACGACACCGGATTGCCGGGCAACAGAAACACCAGCGCCTCACCGATGCGTCCCAGCCCGGCGGGACTCGACGGGCGCATCGCAACGCCGTGTATCGCCAGTTCGCCGATTTCGGCAATCAAGCGCGGCGCATAGTCCTCACGACCTACGCTGGAGCCGCCCGACACGACGATCACATCGGCCCCGGGCGCGAGCAGCGCAGCGCGGATTCGGTCCGGATCGTCGCCCAGTCGGAGATGCGCCTCGAGCACGCCGCCGTCGCGGGCAATGAGGCCGCGCAGCATGTACGAGTTCGCGTCGTAAACCTCGTACGTGCCTTTCGATGCACCCGGGGCTTTCACTTCGTTGCCAGTGACGAGCATGCGCACGCGGGGCTGCCGTACAACGGTCACCTGGTCCAGGCCCAGGGACGCCACCAGTCCCAGATCCTGTGGGCGCAAGCGTCGGCCAGCGGCGAGGGCGATCGATCCTGACTGAAGATCTTCTCCGCGATGGCCGACGTGCTGGCCCGGCGCAACGGGTCGCGTGACTACGATCTGTTCGTCGGTCTCCGTGGCGAACTCGGCCGGAACGACCGCGTCGACGTCTTCGGGGACGGGCGCGCCGGTCATGATCCGCACGGCCGCGCGCGGCGGTAGTTCCCCGGCGAACGGCTGACCGGGCATGGCCTGACCCTGTACGCGAAACTCGAGGGGGTTGTATTCGCTGGCTCCGGCCGTCTCCGCGCCGCGCAGCGCAAAGCCATCCATGGCGGCCCGATTGAAGCCCGGGACGTCGAGCGGCGCTGTCACTTCAGCCGCCAGCGTGCGGCCGCAGGCCTCCTCGAGCGGAACCGACTCAGCGCCCAGCTGCCTCGCGCTCTGATCAATCCAATCGAGCACAGCCGACACTTCGCTGCGCTTGCGGAAACCGTGCATGCGCACGTCGGGGATCGGAGCGATTGCAGCTTTCATCCAGCACTCAGGCGGCAGGAACAATACTTGTGCACGATGCAAGGCCTTCCGGCAGCCTCGTTGAACACGCGAGACGGCGATCGACGGTACGCGAAGCGCCGTGTGACATGCGACGCGCATCCATTATTGCGCACCCTTCCCGCAGTCGCGGGAAGGCATGCCGTGCGCTCGGGCGAGAGGCAAGGGCGGGATCCGGTTCAGATCCCTCCGCACTGTCGGCGGAACAGAGGGCCTAGCTTCGCGATCCTTGGCTTGCGTTACTTGCCGGCATTCGGAAAGAAGAGCTGTTCTCCGCCGATCTTGTAATCGGCGATCGCTGCCTGTCCCACGGGCGAGATGATCCAGTCGGCAAACTTCTGCGCCTGCACGACCTTTACATGCGGATGCTTTGCGGGATTCACCACGATCACGCCGTACTGGTTGAACAGGCGCTTGTCGCCTTCGACGAGAACGGTAAGGTCGCCGCGGTTCTTGAACGCAAGCCAGGTGCCGCGATCGGTCAGCACATACGCCCCGGAAGCGGCGGCGATGTTCAACGCAGGACCCATGCCGCAACCACACTCCTTGTAGCCGCTGCCGCGCTGGCTCGCCAGCTCGGCGGTGGTCCAGTACCGGTTCTCGGCAGCATGGGTTCCACTCTTGTCGCCGCGCGAAATGAATGCGGCATTGCCGGCACTGATCTTCTTGAGCGCGGCGACGATGTCCGAACCGCGTGTCGCGGCCGGATCAGTCTTCGGCCCGATCAGCACGAAGTCGTTGTACATGACCGGAAATCGCTTGAGCCCCCAGCCCTCGGCGACGAACTTCTCCTCGGCGGCCTGGTCGTGGACGAGAAGGGCATCGGCGTCGCCGCGGCGCGCGATGTCCAGTGCCTGCCCGGTGCCGACCGCCACCACCTTCACATCCAGGCCGCTGGCCTGCTTGAACTGCGGCAGCAGATGCGCAAACAGCCCTGACTGCTCGGTGGACGTGGTCGAGGACAGTGTGATGCTCTGCGCTCCGGCCGCGCCGCTCGCGATGCACAGGATCGCCACGAAGAGGGATCTTGCTTTCCTGAATGTCGTCATCTCAGTTCTCCTTCAATTGAAAATCCTGCCTCAGCGGATTCGGTGCCTTGCAGGAACTCCCGTACCGAAAGGTCGGCGCGTATGCGGCCGTCTTCCAGGCAGACCACGCGGCTGGCAAGGCGCCTGACCTGGCCGAGCGTGTGGCTGCTGAAGACGAGGGTCTGCTGGCGCCCTCGGGTGAACTCGCCGATGAGCGCCTCGACCTCCCGCCGTGCAGCCGGGTCCATGCTGGCGGTCGGCTCGTCAAGCAACATCACATCGGAGGCCAACACCCACGCGCGTGCCAGCGCCAACCGCTGCTGCTGTCCCGCCGACAGCGTGCGGGCGTTGCGCTGAGCAATCTCGGCCAGGCCGACGCGCGCCAACGCATCCTTCGCTTGATTGCAGGCCTGGCCCCAGCGCGCGCCGCGCAGCCAAAGACCCAGTGCGACGTTGCGCAGCGCGGTCGTGCGGAGCATGTAGGGACGCTGAAACAACAATGTCTGGCGCGTCGTGACGGGCCGCTGCACGGTTCCCGCAGTGGGCTCGATCAGGCCGTTCAGCACGCGCATGAGGGTCGTCTTGCCACTGCCATTCGGGCCGACGAGCGCGACGCGTTCGCCGGCACCGATCGACAAGCTGACCGACTGCAGCGCCCACGTCGAGCCGTAGCGCACGCCGACCTGATCCAGCTTGAACAGGGTTGGCGCGGCAACGCGCTCGCGTTGAGCGTTCGGCAATGCGACCTGCGCTTCGTAGGCCTGGTTCATGCGACCCCAACCCGCGCGACCTGCGTGGCCGCTCCGTCAACGCGTTCGCGCCAGCTGCGCAGCGCAGCGATCAGCGCGTTCAATGCCAGTACCACCAACAGCAGCACGATGCTCAATGCGATCGCAAGCGGCAGGTCACCCTTGCTGGTTTCCAGCGCGATCGCTGTCGTCATGACGCGCGTGAAGCCTTCAATATTGCCGCCGACGATCATCACGGCGCCCACTTCGGAAATTGCGCGCCCGAACGCGGCGAGCAGCACCGTCAGCAGCGCGTAGCGTTCGTCCCCGGCGAGCAGGAGACCGCGCGTGAGTGGCGTGGCACCCAGCGACGTCAACTGTTCTCCCTGGACACGGTCGGCGTCCTCTATCGCCTGGCGCGTGAGCGCCGTGACAATCGGCATGACCAGGATCGTCTGCGCCAGCACCATTGCCTCGAAGGAAAACAGCCAACCCAGAAAGCCCAGCGGACCTGAACGCGACAGCAGCAGGTAGACGACCAGGCCAACGACCACCGAGGGCAGCGCGAGCAGGGTGTTGAGCACGGCAAGCACTGCGCCGCGTCCGGCGAAGCGGGAGACGGCGAGCCAGACTCCGGCGAGCACGCCCATGCCGAAAGCGAGCAGGCACGCACTTGTGCTGACCGCCAGCGAGCGCCCGACCACCGACAGGAGCGCCGGGTCGAGCGAAGCAAACAGATAAAGCGCAGCGGCGGTTGCCTGCGGGATCGTGTCCATTGCGAGGCAGATCGTAGGCAAGCGTGCGGGGGTTATGGCCGCAATAGGCTAGGCCCACCTAGGCAATCGACTTCATATGTCGACTTCGCGGTTGCGAGCTTTGCGGCAAACTCGCGGGGTGCACAAGATCGAACTGTCGTATGTGCTGGCCAGCGGGCGCGCGCCGGAGGCGCTGATCCGCAATCCCCTCATGGATCTGCTGGCTGCTGTGCGCGCCCAGGGTTCGATTTCGAGCGCCGCGCGTGCGTTGGGCCAGTCGTACCGGCATGTCTGGGGCGAGCTCAAACGATGGGAACAGGAACTCGGGCACCGACTGATCGTCTGGGATCGTGGTCAGCCGGCGCGGCTGACCGAATTCGCCGACAAGCTGCTGTGGGCCGAACGGCAGGCGCAGGCGCGGCTGACACCTCAGATCGCTGCGCTGCACGCCGATCTCGAACGCGCCTTCGCGATGGCTTTCGACACGTCCGCCAGCGTGCTCGTCATGCGCGCCAGCCATGACATCGCACTGGCGCTGCTGGGCGAACACTGCATGCCGTCCCGCCTGCACCTCGACATCCGATTTAGTGGCAGTGCGGACGCGCTGCACGAACTGAACACCGGGCGCTGTGCGATCGCCGGCTTTCATCTGCCGCCCCGCACTGCGACGGGGAGCTTGATCGCCCGGACCTACAGACCCCTGTTGCATCCCAGCCGTCACCAGTTGATCGGATTCGCGCGGCGCGTTCAGGGCCTGGCCGTGGCCCGCGGCAATCCCCTCGATTTGCTGACGATCGCCGACGTGGCGGCGCGCGGTGCGCGCTTCGTCAATCGGCCGGCTGGAACCGGGACGAGACTGCTACTCGATGCGTTGTGCGAGCAGCACGGTGTGGATCGGTCCACGCTGGTTGGGTACGAGAACGAAGAGCCTTCGCACGCCGCGGTGGCCCAGGCCGTGGTCGCAGGCCAGGCGGACACCGGCCTGTGCATCGAGGCGGCGGCGCGCTCGCGCGACCTTGACTTCGTGTCGCTGCTCTGGGAAGAGTATTTCCTGGTGTGCGACAAGACAACGATGGCGCAGCCCGCAATCCGCACATTGCAGACGGTGCTGCGTAGCGAGTCCTGGATACGACGGCTCTCGACACTGGCCGGCTACGCTCCGGCGCGCAGTGGTGAGGCGCTGTCCTTGCGCGACGTCCTTCCATGGTGGGGTGAGCGTGTCGACCGAGGCGCCAAACGAGATCGCCAAAGTTCAGCTAGCTAGGCGGCTATACAGCAGCCGGGCTTCCGCTGCCTTGCACGATCACGCGGGTCAGCGGTTTCCGACAGCAGGCACGCGCGCGGCCGACGCTCGCGATTTCACCGGCGATCATGCTGCGCTAGCTCGTCACGCGTGTTGATGTTGGCGAAGGCGTCGGCTTCGTCGTCGAAGGCGACCTCTACGACGTTCAGGCTGGCGTACCAGAGATCGATCTTGCGTTCGCCGCGGGCCAGGAAGTCGGACAGGTGCGGGCGCACCCGGGTGCACACCAGCGCGAACACCGGATGCGGCTGAGTGCCGGTGCGCGCCACCGCGACATCGGCGTCGTCGGCAATGCGCGCCGTCGCCAGTCGGGCAACAAGATCATGCGGCAGGAACGGCGAATCGCAAGGCACGGTGACGATCAGCGGCGCATCGGTCGCGTGCAGGCCGGCGTCCAGTCCGGCCAGAGGGCCTGCGAAGCCGCCCACCCGGTCGGGCACGACGGGACAGCCGAAGTCGGCATAGCGCTCGAGGTTCTGGTTGGCATTGATCAGCACGCGGTCGACCTGCGGGCGCAGGCGCTCGATCACATGCTGCATCAGTGGCCGACCCTGCAGCAGCTGCAGGCCCTTGTCCACGCCGCCCATGCGGCGTCCCTGCCCGCCGGCCAGAACGAGCCCGCAGATCCCGTGCGTCACCGGACTAGCCTCCGCGCTGCGCGCTGCGGCATGAGCGCTTCGGAGCGGCCGTGCGCGCTCATGCTGCGCGCGCCGCGTCAAAGCGGTGCCGACCGGTGAAGAGCAGATAGTGCTTGCGGGCGGCGCGGCCGATCATCGTCAGGCCGACCTGGCTGGCGATGCGCCAGGCCATTTCGGTCAGTCCCGAGCGCGACACCAGGAACGGTATGCCCATTTGCGCCGTCTTGATCACCATCTCCGAGGTCAGCCGGCCCGTCGTGTAAAAGACCTTGTCCGACCCGTCGATGTTGTCGAGCCACATGCGGCCAGCGATGGCATCGACTGCGTTATGCCGCCCGACGTCCTCTATGAACACCAGGATCCGGCTGTCGGCGCCCTCGTTCGTCGCCAGTGCGCAACCGTGCACCGCGCCTGCCGCGTTGTAGATGGTCTCGTGCTGGCGCACGGCTTCGAGCACAGCGACCAGCGACGCTTCCGATAAGCGCACGTCGTCGCGCAGTCGGATCGAATCGACTTCCTCCATCAGGTCGCCGAACATCGTGCCCTGTCCGCAGCCGGTGGTCACCGTTCGCTTGGCGAGCTTCTTTGCAAGAGACTTGACGCCTCGTCGCGTCGTCACCGCCACGGCGTCGGTTTCCCAGTCGACCTGCACCGCGGCGAGTTCGTCGAGAGAGGACACCAGGCGCTGGTTGCGCAGGTAGCCGATGGCGAGCGCTTCAGGTGCCTGCCCCAGTGTCATCAGCGTGACGACTTCGCACTTGTCGACGTAAAGGGTGAGCGGATGTTCGCCGGCGATCGGTGTCGGCACGGTTGCGCCGCGTTCGTCGATGGCATCGACAGGAAAGATCAGTGGGCGAGACGCGTTGGTCAGCAGCAGTGGCATCGTTGGTTGGATTCCGGCTCTGCGCGCGCGGTCCATAAAAGACCCTTCAATCGTCTTCCGTATTCCGGTTTGCACGCGGCGAGCGTAAGCAGGAATATTCTCCGCAGCCTGAAGGAAGATAACATCCAAGGCATGGCAAACCCTTTACGAAGGCCGGCTGCGGTCGTGACGGCCAAGCGCATCGTTGACAATCCGTGGACCTCGGAGATCTGGGTCCCGGTCGCAGTCATCGAGCGCGATGGCGCGCGCGATGACCCGCCTATCCTGCTCGAACGCACTGCTGCGGGCGAGCAGTGGCTGCATCTCGGCTTTGAAGTCGAACTGAATCGCACCGAGGCCGAGGGCTACTACCTGAACCTGACGACCGATCACCCGGTCGCCTTCGTGGAGTGGGAACTCTCCGAGGTCGGCGCCGAGCCGCGTTGGGTCACACTCAGCTATCACGAGGCAGCGCGGCGCCTCGACGGCGGCGCCCAGGTCGAGGCGGTGCCTATTCCCGGCCAATGGCTGCCATGGCTTGCAGCTTTCACGCAGCAACATCTGCAGATACCGGAAAAGAAGAAACGCCGTCCTGCACCGGCCTCGTTTCTCGGCGCAAAGCGCGACAACTGATGTATCCGCGCGGCCGCTCCACATTTGCACACCGAGTTTCCTTCCGAAATGCGTGGCGTACCGCTGTCGACGGGTCCCTGTATGAGCACTGAACCGGAACCGTTTCTTTCCCGTTGGTCGCGGCGAAAGCGCGCGGCTGAGCGCGAAGCAGAGCGGCCTGCCGACGCGGCGCCTAAGGCGACCGCCGTTGTGCCGGCGGCACCCGCGGGCGAAGGAGCGGCGGAAGGCGGACTTGCCGCGGCACCGGCACCGGAACGCGAAGCGGGCACAACCGAGATGCCGCTGCCGCCGATCGAGTCGCTCGAGGGCTTGCGTTCGGACTACGAGGCGTTCTTCCAGCAGCCCGTCGCTGAAGATCTGCGCCGTGCAGCGCTGAAGAAACTCTTCGCCGACCCGCACTTCAACCAGATGGACATGCTGGACGTGTATGTCGACGACTACACACAGTTCGAGCCGCTGCCGGCTGCGCTGCGCATGCGTCTTCCCAGCGCGCGCGCTTTCCTGCAAGGTTCGGAACTTGCCGAGGTGGAGGCAGCCGAAGCAAAGGCGGCCGCGGCGGGCGAACAATCGGAGTCGCTCGCGGCAGCCGCTGGCGCAGAACATGAGCACGCAGTGAATCCTGACACCGTCGAAGTGGCGAGTGGCGTTGCTGTCGAGGACGCGAACGTCGAATCGACATCGGCGCTGACAGCGGCGCCGGACATTTCATTGAACGTCACGCCTTCGACGGCCATCCCGCCGGGCAAGACCGCGGCACCCGATCCCTCTTCCACCTGAGCCCGCATGGCCACACCCGGCGACACGCTGAAAGTCTGCAACTGCAATCGAACGATGACGCTCGACGGAGCGGCGCTTGGGCGCGCGCTCGGGCGCGACGCGATTCCGATCTACACCGAGTTGTGCCGCAAGGAAGTCGACGGTTTCTCATCGGCGCTGACAGGCTCTTCGTGTACGGTCGCCTGCACGCAGGAGGCACCGCTTTTCACCCAGCTGGCCGAAGGCGCCGGCTCCAAGTCAGAGTTGAAGTTCATCAACATTCGCGAAGCGGCCGGGTGGTCGGCCGAAGGTGCGGCGGCGACCGCGAAGATCGCCGCCCTGCTCGCGCTGGCGGATTTGCCTGAGCCGCAACCGGTCGCGATTTCCTCGTACGCGTCGAAGGGCGAACTGCTGATCATCGGGCCGGCCGAAGCTGCCGTCGCCTGGGCCGAGCAACTCGCCGACAGCCTCTCGGTCAATGTTCTGATCACGACGGCCCGCGGTGCGGAGCTGCCGGCAATCCGGCGCTACCCGGTCTGGTCGGGGAATCCTCGATCCGTTCAGGGCTATCTCGGCAAGTTTGAAGTCCAGTGGGAGCCGAGCAACCCGATCGATCTGGAGGTCTGCACCCGCTGCAACGCCTGCATCAGGGCGTGCCCGGAGCAGGCGATCGACTTCACCTATCAGGTCGACCTCACGCGGTGCAAGTCGCACCGTGCCTGTGTGAAAGCCTGCGGCTCGATCGGTGCGATCGACTTTGGCCGCGCCGCGTCGCCACGCACAGAGCAGTTCGATCTGGTGCTCGATCTGTCGGCGCAGCCGCTGCTGCAGATGTCCGAAAAGCCGTTCGGCTACCAGGCGCCCGGCGCCGACCCGCTGGAGCAGGCCCAGGCGGCGACGCGTCTGGTGCAGATGGTGGGTGAGTTCGAGAAGCCGCGCTATGTGCAATATGACGAAAAGCTCTGCGCACACAGCCGCAACACCAAGACCGGCTGCACGCGCTGCCTCGACGTGTGCGCGACCGACGCCGTCCGCTCTCTTGGCGACAAGATCTGGGCGCACCCGTTCCTGTGCATGGGCTGCGGCGACTGTGCGACCACATGTCCCACCGGCGCGCTGCACTTTGCGTACCCCGCCGTGGCCGATATCGGTACAAGGCTGCGCAAGCTCCTGTCGGTGTATCGGGGGGCGGGAGGCAAGGACGCCGCGCTGCTCTTCCACAATGCCACGAGCGGTCGTGAACTCATCGCGCGACTGGCGCGGGTGGGCAAGGGGCTGCCGGCGCGCGTGTTGCCGATCGAGGTGCACAGCGTGGCGACGGTCGGCATCGACGTCGTGCTGGGCGCCATTGCGTTTGGCGCGAGCCAGGTGTTCGCGCTCGTCGACGATTCCGGGGCTGACGAGCACGGTGCTCTGCTGGATCAGCAGGCGCGCCTTGCCGATGCGATTCTCAATGGACTGGGGTACGCGGGCACGCACTGGCAGGTACTGCGTGCGCAGGAGCCCGCTGCGCTGCAGGCGGCGTTGTGGTCATCCCAGCCGGCGGCGACTGTCGCCGAGCCCGCGACCTTTCACCTGTCCAACCGCAAGCGCGAAACGCTCGACTTCTCCATTCATCACCTCGTGCAACAGGCGTCGGCGCCGCCGGACGAGGTCCCACTGCCCGCGGGCTCGCCGTTCGGTGCGCTCGCCATCGACAAGTCCCTCTGCACCCTGTGCAAGGCCTGCATCGGTGCCTGCCCGAGTTCCGCACTGCAGGATGCGGAGGACGCACCAAAGTTGCGTTTCATCGAGCGCAACTGCGTGCAATGCGGACTATGCGAGACGACCTGTCCCGAGCATGCCATCTCCCTGGTGCCGCGACTGCTCGTGACGCCGGCTGCACGTCAGCCGGTCACGCTGAACGAAGCCGAGCCGTTCCATTGTGTGCGGTGCGGAACGCCATTCGGTACTCGGCAAATGATCGACGTGATGACCGGCCGTCTGGGCGCGCATCCGATGTTCTCCGGTACGGCGCTGCGGCGCATCCAGATGTGCGCCGACTGTCGTGTGATCGACATGATGCAATCGCCCGGCGAAACTTCGATCTTCGACGTCAAGCGATGAGCGCAGACAACGCGGCTGGGGACGGGGTCCTGGCGCCCGAGGACGAGGGACGCCTGCAGCTGTATGCGCTGCTGGCGCGCTTGTTCGCCGCCGGGCCGGACGAGGCCCTGTTGCGCGCACTGGCGCAGTCAACCGGGAGCATCGAGGGCGACGGTGAACTGGCGCAAGCCTGGAATGAACTGGCGGCGGCGGCCATGCATACATCGGCGCGGGACGCGACGCTGGAGTTCGACGCAAAGTTCGTCGGCGTCGGCAAGGCTCCCGTCAGCACCTACCTGTCGCACTACCACCCTGGCCTGCGCAAGGAAGCCATCCTGGTAGATCTGCGCGACACCTTGGCTCAACTCGGGCTGGCGCGCACGGCCGCCTCGGCTGAACCGGAAGACAACCTCACTGCGGTGCTGGAAGTCATGCGGCATCTCGTTGCGTCCGGATCCGACTTGGAGTCTCTGCAGCGTCAGCGGGAGTTTTTTGTCCGTTATTTGCAACCCGGTTACCGCGGATTCTGTGATGCGGCGCACAAGGCCGACCTCAGCGCCTACTACAAGGCGGCGGTTCGCACGCTGGCAGCCTTTATGGAGTCTGATCTAGCTCAATTCGAGATGGGCTAGTAAGCGATTGGGGAAGCCGAGCGTTGACGGACAGTGATCGCAGGGCGATGATCGAGGGGCCAAGGGGTATGAAGGACTAAACATATGGATAACGTACAACCGAGCCGTCGCGGCTTCTTCAAGGCAGTCGCGATCGGTGGCGCAACTGCGGCGGCTGCCGTGGCGACGACTCTCGTCGGCGAGCGCAAGATTCTCAGCGATGTCGCAGTTGCCGAGGACTCGAAGCAACTCGGCTATCGCGAAACGGCGCACATCCGGCACTACTACCGCACCACCCAGGTCTAGACGGGAGACTCCCCGATGCTTACGAAGAAATCCGCGGGGGCCGCGACGGCCCAGGGTCGCCTTGCGCGCGCTGTTTCCGGCATGCACGGCCGGACGATCGATCGACGCACGTTCCTCAAGCGCTCCGGCGTAACTGCGGGAGCTGCGGCCTTTGCGTCACAGCTTCCGTACGGTGCGATCGGTAAGGCCGAGGCGCAGACGAAATCTGCGCCGGCAGCTTCGGGCGTGCAGGTCAAGCGCACCGTATGCACGCACTGCTCGGTCGGCTGCTCGGTCGACGCGGTCGTGAAAAACGGCGTGTGGGTGGGCCAGGAGCCGGTGTTCGATTCGCCGCTGAACCTCGGTGCGCACTGCGCCAAGGGCGCCTCGGTGCGCGAGCACGGCATGACCGAGCACTCGCACCGCCTGAAGTATCCGATGAAGCTGGTCGACGGCAAGTACCAGAAGATCAGCTGGGATCAGGCGATCGACGAGATCACCGCGAAGATGTCCAAGATTCGAGAGGAGTCCGGTCCCGACGCGGCCTACTTCATCGGCTCGTCCAAGCACAACAACGAGCAGGCGTACCTGATGCGCAAGTTCGTTTCGCTCTGGGGCACCAACAACTGTGACCACCAGGCGCGCATCTGCCACTCCACGACGGTCGCCGGTGTGGCGAACACGTGGGGTTACGGTGCGATGACGAACTCGTACAACGACATGATGAACACGAAGGCCATCATGTACATCGGGTCGAACGCGGCCGAAGCGCACCCGGTGTCGATGCTGTTCTCGCTGCACGCGAAGGAGAACGGGGCCAAGATGATCGTCGTCGATCCGCGCTTCACGCGCACGGCGGCTAAGGCCGATCACTACATCCGCCTGCGCTCGGGCGGAGATATCCCGTACCTGTACGGGATGATGTATCACATCTTCAAGAACGGTTGGGAGGACAAGGCGTACCTGGCCGCTCGCGTGTATGGCATCGACAAGGTCAAAGAGGAGGCCATGAAGTGGACTCCCGACAAGGTGACCGAAGCCTGCGGAGTGCCTGAAGACCAGGTGCTGCTGGCAGCAGAAACGATGGCCAAGAACCGGCCCAGCACGATAGTCTGGTGCATGGGGCAGACCCAGCACACGACAGGCAACGCCATCGTGCGGGCCTCGTGCCTGCTGCAGCTCGTCCTCGGGAACGTCGGCGTCTCCGGTGGCGGCACCAACATCTTCCGCGGCCACGACAACGTCCAGGGCGCGACGGACGTCGGCCCGAACCCGGACTCCCTGCCCGGCTACTACGGCATCGTGCCGGGGTCCTGGGCGCACTGGGCCAAGGTCTGGAACGTGGACCTGGACTGGCTGAAGAAGCGCTTCGCATCCGATGCGATGATGACCAAGCCAGGCACGACGGTCAGCCGCTGGATCGATGCGGTGCTCGAACCCAACGACACGATCGGCCAGGGTCCGAACCTGCGAGCCGTGTTCTATTGGGGCCATGCGCCCAACTCGCAAACACGCGGGCTGGAAATGAAGAAGGCCATGGACGCGCTCGACCTGCTCGTCGTGGTCGACCCGTATCCGTCGGCGACCGCCGCCATGGCGGCGATGCCGGCAGGTGAAGGCGGCAAGCTCAATCCGAACCGCGCTGTCTACCTGCTGCCCGCGTGCACGCAGTTCGAGACGACGGGCTCGGTCACAGCCTCCGGACGCTCGATTCAGTGGCGCGAGAAGGTCATCGAACCCCTGTTCGAATCGCGCACGGACCACGCGATCATGCTGCGCTTCGCGCAGAAGTGGGGCTTCGGCGACCAGCTGCTGGGCAAGCGGGACGGCAAGCAGAACATCCGGACTATTCCGGGCGCCGGCGGCTGGGAAGAGCCGGTGATCGAGGACATTCTCGGTAACGAGATCAATAAGGGCACTTGGACCATCGGCTACACCGGTCAGAGCCCGGAACGGCTGAAGCTGCACATGAAGCACATGGGCACCTTCGACGTAAGGACGCTGCGTGCCAAGGGCGGACCGTGCGACGGTGATTACTTCGGCCTGCCGTGGCCGTGTTACGGCACGCCTGAAATGAAGCACCCGGGCACGTCCAACCTGTACGACAACTCGAAGTCGGTGATGGACGGTGGTGGCAACTTCCGTGCGAACTTTGGCGTCGAGCGCGACGGCGTCAACCTGCTGGCCGAAGCGGGCTCGCATTCGAAGGGCGCCGAGATCACAACGGGCTACCCCGAGTTCGATCACGTGTTCATGAAGAAGCTCGGGTGGTGGAACGAACTGACCGAGGACGAGAAGAAGGCGGCCGAGGGCAAGAACTGGAAGACGGATCTTTCGGGCGGGATCATCCGCGTGGTGATGACCAAGCACCAGTGCCATCCGTTCGGCAATGCCAAGGCGCGTGCCGTGGTCTGGAATTTCCCGGATCCCGTCCCGCTGCACCGCGAGCCGCTGTTCAGCAATCGTCCCGATCTGGTCGCCAAGTACCCGACACACGCCGATCGCAAGGACTTCTGGCGCGTCCCGACGCTCTACAAGACCGTCCAGGACAAGAACATGGCCGACAAGGTCTACGAGAAGTTCCCTCTCGTGATGACGTCGGGCCGCCTGACGGAATACGAAGGAGGAGGCGACGAGACGCGCTCGAACCCGTGGCTCGCCGAACTGCAACAGAATGCCTTCGTCGAGATCAATCCGAAAGCGGCGAACGACCGTGGCATCCGCAATGGCGAATGGGTCTGGGTCAACACCCCGACCGGCGCCAAGCTCAAGGTCATGGCTCTCGTGACCGAACGCGTCGGACCGGACACCGTGTTCTTGCCGTTCCACTTTGCCGGATGGTGGCAAGGCAAGGACCTGATTGACAGCTATCCGGCCGGAGCAGCGCCGATCGTCCGTGGCGAAGCGATCAACACCAGCACGACCTACGGCTACGACTCGGTGACGAACATGCAGGAAGGCACGAAGACGACCCTTTGTCAGGTTGCCAAGCTGGCCTGAGAGGCCTCGAGAACGAAACAAGGAGACTCACGATGGCCCGCATGAAGTTCATCTGTGATGCCAACCGCTGCATCGAATGCAACGGCTGTGTCACGGCCTGCAAGAACGCGAACGAAGTGCCCTGGGGTGTGAACCGCCGGCGCGTCGTCACTCTCAACGACGGTGTACCTGGAGAGCGCTCGGTCTCGGTCGCGTGCATGCACTGCTCCGATGCGCCGTGCATGGCGGTATGCCCGGTCGACTGCTTCGTCCGGAGCGAAGATGGCGTGGTGCTGCACGACAAGGACCAGTGCATCGGCTGCGGATACTGTCTGTATGCCTGTCCGTTCGGTGCGCCGCAGTTTCCGCAGGCGGGTGCCTTCGGTGCGCGCGGCAAGATGGACAAGTGCACGTTCTGCCAGGGCGGACCCGGCAAGGCCAGCGAGGCGGAGCAGTACAGCAAGTACGGCCAGAACCGCATCGCCGAGGGCAAGCTGCCGCTGTGCGCCGAGATGTGTTCCACCAAGGCGCTGCTGGCGGGCGACGGCGAAGTCATCGCCAATATCTTCCGCGAGCGTGTGACGGTGCGTGGCAAGGGATCCGAAGTCATCGGTTGGGCGACGGCGTACGGACCGCCCAAGGGTGGGGCGGCTCCGGCGGCGACCGAAGGGAAGAAGTGATGCACAAGTTCACCAGACCCGCGGCCGTGCTGGCCGCGATTGCACTGGCCTTTGGACTGTCGGCCTGCGGAGAAAAGAAGGTGACCTCGTACGAGCCGGGCAAGTACTCCGGCGCGCCTGTGGCCGCGCCGTGGGACTCGCCGCAGTACGGGGGCAAGCAGGCGCAATGGGAGGCGGCCCTGCAGGAGCGTACGCAGGCCCAGAACGATTACTTGCGCATGAAGTAGGAGCGGCCTCATGACGATCACCCCGTGGCGGGCCGGCTTGGCGGCTGTCGTGCTGGCCTTTGCAGGCTACGCGGCCGCACAGCCCGCAACTCCGCAGCAGCAGGATTCCGCGCGCCAGCAGGTACAGCAAAGTATTACCCAGCCTTACAACAATGCCCCGGTCTGGCGCGAGGTGCGTGATGGCGACCCGGGCTTCACTCAGGTCGGCGCAGCGCCGGACCAGGGAGTACTGATCCAGTCGCGCGGAGAGACATGGCGGCAAGCGCGCGCGCCGGTGTCTCTGATCGGCGGACTGCTGGTCGCACTGGCCATGTTGTCGCTCGGCGGCTTCTACGCCATACGCGGCTCGATCGCCGTCGGCGAGACCGGATCGAAGTCGATGATCCAGCGCTTTCGACCTGCGGATCGGTATGCGCACTGGACCATGGCCATCGTCTGGGTCACCCTGGCCATCACCGGACTGATACTCACCTTCGGCAAGGTACTGCTGCTGCCGGTCCTCGGACACGGCCTTTACTCGTGGCTGGCGGCGGCGGCGAAAAACGTTCACAACTTCATCGGACCGGTCCTGATTGTCGGTGTGGTGTGGATGTTCATCCGTTACCTGCCCTACAACTGGCTCAACAAGCAGGACTTTGTCTGGCTCACCAAGATCGTGGGCAACCTGACTGGCCACGAGTACCCCTCGGGCAAGTTCAACGGCGGTGAGAAGCTGGTGTTCTGGTTCCTGCTGGTCCTCCTTACACCGCTGCTGATTGTCTCCGGACTGGTGCTGAACTTCCCGAACTTCGGGCAGACGCGTGCCACGATGCAGACCTTCAGCGTCATCCACATGGTGCTCGCTTATGTTGCGATCGCTATGGCCACCGTGCACATCTACCTTGGCACGATCGGCATGAAGGGGGCTTACCGTGCGATGCGCGACGGGTATGTCACGGCCGAGTGGGCCAAGCACCATCACGAGCTCTGGTACAACGACGTGAAGGCGGGCAAGGTGGCTGAAAGTCCGATGGTGTCCGAGGCCGCCGTGCCCGAACCCATCCGCCGCGCGGTCCTGCTAGCAGACAAGTAATGTCATCGGGGGAGTCATGCTGAAGCACATCATCATCGCGGTTTGCGGGCTGACTTTTGCCGCGGTCGGATTGGCCAAGTTGCCGGCGCCAACACCTGAACAGCAGGCAGCGGCGGCGGTGAATGCAGCCAAGGCGGCACACGCCGGCAAGGTCGATGCCTATACGCTGTGCATGTCCCAGGCCAAGGTTGCGGACGCGTATGTCCAGCAACAGAAGGCAAGCGGCAAGGTCTACACGCCCGAGGCGACACCTGCCTGCGTGAATCCCGGCCCGTTCGTGCCGCCAGCCGCGGCTCCGGTGGCAGCGGCCGCCCCAGCGCAACCTGCTGCTGCTCCGGCCAAAACTGCTCCGGCCCCGGCGCAGCCTGCCCCAGCGGCCGCCAAGAAATAGCGGTCCATCGTTTGCATCAAAAGGCGCCCTACGGGGCGCCTTCGTTTTTCGGTGGCCGTCTCGCGGATTCGAAGCGAGAAGTGCGAAGCTTTATCGCCTGTCGTATTGCAACGTGGCTTACCGCTAGCCACCGTCCCAGTCGCTGAGGATCGACGTCGCGTCATCCGAGTAACGCGAATGCGCCGAGCGCGTCGGCGTGCCGGCGACGATCCAGCAGAGCAAGGTTTCCCCCGGCGCACAGAACGCCTGCTGCACGTCCCGGTCGTGGATCGACGCGCCGCTGAGGACCTTGGCGCCATAGCCCATCAGGTGCAGCGCGTTCAGGAAATTCATCAACGCCGCGCCGATGCACAACCACTGCTCCTGCGCCGGCACGCCGAGTTCACCATCGTGTATGCAACCGATCAATGCCAGCAGGCATGGGCCGTTGCTGGCGCGTTCCCGGGCCCGCTGCACGTCGGCGTCGCCGCAGCCGCGGCGTTTTGCTCCCTGCGCATACAACTCGCCCAGCGCCGCGCGCCGAGCTGCGTCGATGTGCACGAACCGATACGGCCTCAGTGCCTCGTGGTCGGGCGCCCGCAGTGCCAGTGCGGCTGCGCGCAACAGTTCCGCGTGCCCGGGGGCGGGAGCGCCGAGATGCTTAGGGCTGACCGAGTAGCGCGACGACAGATGCAGCAGGACATCGGCCGGCTCAGGTCGATCGGCAGCGGGCGGACGCTTCATGTGCAAGTGCCGGGTGGACGATGCGAAACGTCATCCCAGCCGGTTGAACGTGCAAACGAACTCGGCGATGCCCGCCGCGTCGTCAAGATCGAACTGCGGCAGCGCCGTATCGAATCGACAGTCGGCGGCTACCGCGATGATATGTGGATCGTGGGGATGCAGCGCTGCCTTGTCGTTCCCGCGGCGGAAAATCTCCATCTTCGGGATGGCCTCACGCTTGAAGCCCTCCACCAGCAGCAGGTCGCAGGGAGACATGCGCTCGATCAACTGCTGCAGCGTCTGCTCAGGTGCACCCCGCAGCTCGTGCATGTGTGCCCAGCGCGCGCTGGAGGACAACAGCACCTCCCGACACCCTGCCTGCCGGTGGCGGAAGGAGTCCTTGCCTGGCACATCGACGTCGAACTCGTGATGCGCCCGCTTGATCAGGGATACCTCGAGGCCGCGGCCGGTCAGGAGCGGAATGATGCGTTCGATCAGCACGGTCTTCCCGCTGCCAGACCAACCGGCAAATCCGAAGACTTTCATGTGGGCATTGGCCGCTCAACCTGCGCGGCCCGGGTCCGAGTTGTGTTCGAACTCGGACTTTAGCAATGCCCGCGTGGCAGGCCGCGCCGCGGCGCTTCCCACGCGGCAAAGCCCTCCCTGAGTGTCGCGGCCGATGAGCCGCGATAACGCCGCGGCTCAGCCGCCGTGTGCGTTCGTCGAGTCCGCGATCGCCGGCTCGTCCGAGCGCTCGAAGCGCGGCGTCGCGGCATCGACAGCGGACGTCATGCCTGTGCCCGCATTCCCGTCCAGGCGGGCCGTAGCCGGGCTGGCGAGGTTCGACATCGAGGTGTCGCTACCGGCAGATGAACGACCACCGGGCTGATCGAGGACGACCGCAGTAGCGATCGCCAGGGCGATCAGTCCGGCGGCCAAGGTGATTGCGGGTCGCCGATTCCCGCGGTTGCCCGAAGGGTCGGCATTCGTTTCGATGTGTGCTTGGCGCATGGCAGGCTCCCGTTTTGTTTCACGTCGAGGGCGACGCCATGCCATGCTGGGCGCAAGCGCGTCGCCTCACCATTCATCGGACGTTGTATTCGTCGCGGCATATGGCTTAAGACGATGGGCATAAGGTGCTGATGGCGGCACCTGCGTGGACGAGCAGTTCTGAAGCGCGCCCCGTCGGTCGGCGACTTTCGGCCAACTCAGCTGAGCCCGGCGATCTCGCTCCCGCAAGCGGCGGGCGCCCGTTGTTTTGGCCACGGCGCACCTGCGCTCCAACTGGGAGATCGAGCGGCGCTTCCTGATCCCTTGGCGTGCCCGCTGCAGCACTGACCGACCGGCGCCCCGACTAGGAGCAACTCATTGCCAGCGCCTCGCCATCGTTCGCCTAATCAAGGCTGCAGGTGTGCGCTTGCTTGCGTGCAGATCGTCTCTGCATATACATCGACACAACAAAGATCGGATCCAGACATCCCCCGGGGTGTCGGCCCCGCGACCGTCGCGGCGACTGCAGCAGGCCCTGCATTCCGCCCCTGGGCGGTCCGGCATGCGCTAGTCCACGCGTCGTAGTCACCGGGCAGGCACCGCACACTCGTCTGTCAGGACGATAAACATCCGGTGTCGACCTTCCGATACTCCGGTCAGGGATGCCACCTGCACCCTGGGGAGGGCAGCATGAATCAAGCCGATGATGACCGTCTCGCTCGGATCGGGGACCTCCCGCTGTTTACCGGCATCTGGTCAGTGGTTGTACTGGTGGTTCTGGCCACCGCCATTTGCATTTAGCAATCGCAGGAGAACGCCAGTCGCCGCGCGACTGCGTAGACGCCGTTCCCGGCACGACTTGGCTCTCGCGAGAGCGGGTCTTTCAGCCGTCCCTGTTGACGACCACTCCCTCGTGCCAGTCGGCGGCACCGACCGCGACGAGTTCGTGCACGATACGCTCGATCAACTGGTCGAACGAAACGCGGAAGTAGCGCTCGTTGATCACGTTGAAGTAGCGTGCACTGCTCAGTTGCCGCACCAGCGCTTCCAAAGACTGTGAGCGCACGTCGAGCAAGTGGAACTTGATCAGTGCCTTGGCCACCTGGCGTGCGTTGCGTGCCGGGTCCGCCGAAAGCGCTGACAGCCTCTGGTGGGCTCGTCCCAGTGCAGCGTCGACGTCGGTGAACGGTGCCCCATGACCCGGGATGACGACGCGCGGAGCAAGCCGTGCAATCAGTTCGAGCATGGCGGCCTGTTCGGCAAAGCCTGACTCGCCTTCGATCTCCGGAAAGATTCCGCCGAAGCCGTGCTGCCATAGCGCGTCTGCCGAAATCAGAACGCGATCGGCAGGCTCCCACAACATGATCGAATGCGGGTCGTGGCCGGGTGCCGACAGCACCTGCCAGTCACGCTCGCCCAGGCGCCACGTCGAGCCCGGCGCAAGCACGTCGTCATGCCGGAAGCGATCGCATTCCTGACCGGTCGCGCGGAAAGTCAGCAACTCCTCGTCCCAGTGTTCCACCGCTTCTGCAAGCCCCGGAGGGATGGCGAGCCGTGCGCCGGTGGCTTGCTGCAGGAAGGCATTGCCTCCGCAGTGGTCCGAATGCAGGTGCGTGTTGAGAATGCGCGTCAGCTGTCGACCCGCGAGTTGGCTCTGCACCAGGGCCAGTGTCTGCTCACGATGGCTGACATAGCCGGTGTCGACCAGCGTCGCCGTGCGGTCGTCGTCGAGGAACAGGATATTGTTCGATGACAGCCAGCCACGCTCGAAGACGTGCATCGTCGGCGGTAGCGCTACGGCCAGATGGTTCGATGGCATCGTCGAAGCGAGTCAATCAGCTGCGGGTGCGACGTTCGGCGATCCGCAGCCAGACCGCCTGCTTGTCAGACTCGGAATAGCGGCTCCACCCGGCGATTTCATCGATGGTGCGCGCACAGCCGGTGCACAAGGCGGTGGCCGGATCCATCTTGCAGACCGAGATGCAGGGCGAAGGCACCGATGTGGCCGCAGGCGAGATGGTGACAGGAGAGGTCATCCGGAAATTTTCGCATGCGGCGCCGGTCCGGACCCGAATGTCCTTATGAAAGTCTTAGCGTTTGCTGAGCCAGGATTTAGCAACGCCGTGTCCCGAGGCAACCTACAGTGGGTGCGACGAATCAACTCATTCCACGCCAACCGGAGACTTCCATGAGCAGCGCCGATCGCTTCAACCTCTACACCGGAATTCACAAAGGACTGCGCGCCTACATGAGCGAGGTCCTGGTGCAGGTCGGGCGTCTGGATCCGGACGATTCGGGTGAGGTGCAGGCGGCCGTGGCCGCCGTCCGTGGGCTGATCGAGTTTTGTCGGAGTCACCTGCAGCACGAGGACGAGTGGATTCATCCGGCACTCGAAGCGCGTCGTCCCGGCTCCAGTGCCGGGACGCAGGCCGATCATCAGCGGCACCTGGAAACGTTCGCATTGCTCGAGGGCAGCGTGCGCAACCTCGAACGCGGCACGGGCTCCGGACGGACCGCGGCGGCATTGCAGCTGTACCGGCAACTCGCGCTGTTCGTCGCCGAGAATTTCGAGCACATGCACGTCGAGGAAACCGACAACCACGCCATGCTGGTTGCGTGCTACTCCGAGCAGGAGCTGCTCGAGTTGAACGCGCGCCTGGTCGCGGCAGTCGATCCCGAAACGATGGTGACCGCGCTGCGCTGGATGGTTCCCCATCTCAGCGCCTCGGAACGCGCCGCCGTGCTCGGCGGCATGCAGGCCAGCGCGCCGCGGCCTGTGTTTGATGGCGTAATGCGATTGATCCGGCCACTCCTGAGCGACCGCGACCTGGCGAAGCTGAGTGCTGCGATCGGGCCGATGGCGCCGCCGGCCACCGAAGTCGTCAACGCGCGGGATGTAATGGAGCGTGCCGACGCGGCGCTGGCCGCCTAGCCGGCCTCGACCAGTGTCAGCGGCCGCTCCACCGACAGACGGAACCGGCCGCGTCCTGTCTTCTCGATGCGGACGTCGGACCCGCGTTCCTGCAAGCGTCGTACCAGCAGGATCAGTCGCGCTTCCAGGTTGTCGGTGATGTCGGGCAGGCGAATCGATGAATCGAGCCTCAGTTCACGATTGGTGAAGTCCGTGCGGCCCTGCTCCAGGAAGTCGCGCACGAGTTTGCGGAAGATGGCTCCGGCCACGCCCTTGATCAGGTAGTCGTCACCAATGAAGACCGAGTTGTCGGTGGGATAGTGTCGGATCGCGAGTGGCGTGCCGCGCGGCGGGGCCGGTCGCTGGCTCGCCGCCGGTGCGTCGTCACTGGCATCGGCGGCCTGCTGCAGCAGGGCGATGGTCATGCCGAGCTGGGACGCGATCGCGACCAGCGCGTCCTCGTCTTCCCAGCTGAAGCGGGCGTCCACCGGGCTCTCCGCGAACAACACGCCCACCGTGCAGCCGCCGACACGCAGCGGCACGGCGAGCTGTGAACCCGGGGCCGCCAGCCCCGGCAGCGGAATCTCGGTCTCGATCAGGTTCGTCAGGCCGTCGCGCTCCGCGCCTTCGCGCATGATCCGGCTGTAGGCATATTCACTCGTGCCATGTGAAATTCGGATCGGCGCACCCTCGCGCGCGGCCACGCCGATGATGCCGTGCCCCAGCGGTATCTCGGAACCGACTCCCGATGCCGGATAGCCGCGGCTCGCGACCGTGTACAGGCGCGAGCGGCTGCGCTCGATCAGCATCACCATCGAATGCGTGATGCCGAGATCGGCATCGAGCACGGCCAGCACCTCGTCGAGCACCGAGGAAAGGTCGGTCGCCGCGGCCAGAAGCGACGACACTCTGCTCACCGCTGCGAGCAGGCCAGAGCGGGTCGACGGCGGCGGCAGCTCCGGGCCGGGCAGGTGCTCGGTCTCCAGCACTTCGTAGACGTCCGCACCCTGCAGCTTGAACACACCCGCCATGCCGGTGTGCGACGCGATCCCTGCGAGGTACGCCTTCATCCGTTCGAACAACGCTCCCTCGGCCTCGGTGCGCAGGTAGCGCACGTGCAGGACGTAGCGTGCCGCCGTGTGCGGATCGACAAGGAACACGGTGGCGCGCGGGTTCGTGAGGATGTTGGCGCGCGTCTTGTTGAAGAACTGGAACGACAGCGCGATATGCGAGCGATCGACATAATGGACGTGCGACACGTAGGTCAGATTCGGCACGCCGTCCGCGGCGCAGGTGGCGACGAGGCTCGGGACCGCGCCTTCAAGGCAGGCGCGGATCGAATCCAGCGCGGGCCCGTTCACAGCCGCTGCCCTGCGAGCGGTTCACCGGCGCGAGGCCCCGGCGTCTGCGCGAACGCGCTCGACGGGGTGAATCGCACGGCCTGCACCTGAGCCGGCGTGGCTTCGAACGCAGTGCGCACCCAGGTCTCTCCGTAGCCGAGCGGACACAGCTCGGCGACGGCGGCCTCCATGTGGGCGCCGATCATCGGCCAGTCGCCTTCCTCGAGCGTGCCGACCACGGCGTCCTCGCCCTTGATCTGCAACGTTCGATGCGTACTCGGCTCGCTGAACACCACGGCGACGAGCCCGGTGGCACGGATGTCCGCCAGCACGCGTTCGGAGTGTCGCGAGCGCACGAACACCGCGAGGCGCTGCGGTTGCTCGAACAGGCGAAAGCCGTGGCAGCGGACGACCGAGGGCACATGCTCGGGGCTGCGCGACGCGACCGAAATCATGAGGCGGTGCTGAAGGAACTCCAGCACGCGGTCGTCGAGCACCAGCGCGGCCATCGCGCTCAGTTCCCCGCTGCCCGGCGCTTGGCCGAGAGCTTGTCGTTGAAGCGGGCCACGTCGATGATGAAGCGCTCGTGCGTACCTTCGGAAATGAGATCGTGCCCGTCGTGGGCGCTGGCCTGGAACCGCACCTTGCGACCCTCGACCGCAACCACCTCGACGCGGACGCGCACCGTCAGGCCCGGCGGGGTCGCGGCCAGATGCGAGAAATTGACGTGGGTGCCGAGGGATTGTTCGCGCGGCCAGTCGAGGTACGGCTTGATCGCCAGCTGGCAGGCGCCTTCCATCAGGCCGACCAGAAATCCGGTGGCGAACACTTCCGGCATTTCTCCGAACTCACTCCATTCCGGATACAGCCGCGGCACCGTCTTGCTGTCCGGCACGGTGTAGTCGAAGACATGGCTGATCCCGGGCTTCAGGTCGGGGCTCATCGGGTTCCTCCAGCGTGGTCGGATTCTAGGCGTGCCGCGTCCATTGGGGCACGGGCAGAATGCGGTCAGCCATGGCTATGACGCGCCGCCCCCTGGACCCGACCGCGTACGCGGTCATGCTGGTCTGCACGCTGCTGTGGGGCCTGCAGCAGGTAACGGTCAAGGTCGCGGCGGCCGGCGTGTCGCCCGTCATGCAGGGCGGCATCCGCTCCGTACTCGCCACGCTGCTGCTGCTTGCGTGGTCGCGCAGCCGTGGCATCACGCTCTTCGAACGCGACCGGACGATGATGCCTGGACTCGTCGCCGGACTTTTGTTTGCGGCCGAGTTCTTCCTGATCTATTACGGGCTGGCGCATACGCTGGCATCGCGCATGGTGATCTTCATCTATCTCGCGCCGGTGCTGACCGCCATCGGACTCGCCTGGTGGGTGCCGAGCGAGCGTTTAAGCGCGCTGCAGTGGCTCGGCGTGGCGCTCGCATTTGCCGGCATCGTGGCTGCCTTCGCCGACGGCTACGCCAGCGGCGATCGCCAGACTCTGCTCGGCGATGCCTGCGGCGTGCTGGCCGCGGCGCTGTGGGCAGCCACGACCGTGCTGATCCGCGCCACCCGCCTGTCCGGTGCACGGGCCGAGAAGACGCTGCTGTACCAGCTGGCCGTCTCGGCGCTGCTGTTGCCGTTGGCATCGATCGCGCTGGCTGAACCCGGCGTCGTCCGCCTCGACGCCGTGACGGTCTCGATGCTGCTGTACCAGGGTGTCGTTGTTGCCTTCGCCAGCTACCTCGCCTGGTTCTGGCTGCTGACGCGCTACTACGCCGCACGCCTGTCCGTTTTTGCGTTCATCGCGCCACTGGCGGGCGTGGCCTTCGGTGTCGTGCTGCTGGACGAACGGCTGTCAGCATCGTTCATCGCCGCCGCGCTGCTGGTCGCTGTCGGTATTGCGCTGGTCAACGCACGGCGAAGCTGATCGATGCCCGCTCTTTCGTCCCATATCATTTCGTGCCGTCGCCGCCGCTTGCTCACGGCAGCGGGTCTGTCACTGGTCCCTGGCCTGGTTCTCGGCCAGCCTGCATCGGCGGGCCCGCTCATTACACGCTCCATACCACGCAGTGGCGAGCAGATTCCCGCCGTCGGCATGGGCACGTGGCTGACCTTCGATATCGGCCGCAGCGCGTTCGATCTTGCGCGGCGGCGCCGGGTGCTGGAGATGTTCTATGCGGGGGGCGGACGGGTGATCGACTCGAGCCCCATGTACGGACGCGCCGAAGCGGTCGTCGGGGAACTGATCGTGCAACTGGGCAGCGCCGCGACCACGTTTTCGGCGACCAAGGTCTGGACCCAGGGCCGTGATGCGGGTGCGCGGCAGATGCTCGACTCGTTGCAGCTCTGGGGCCTCAAGCGCTTCGATCTGCTGCAGATCCACAACATGGTCGACTGGGAGACGCACCTGGCGACGCTGCGGCAGTGGCAAAGCGATGGACGCGTCCGCTACATCGGTATCACCACCTCGCACGGACGCCGCCACGCGGCACTCGAAGCGGCATTGAAGCGTGAGAACTTCGACTTCATGCAGGTGAGCTACAGCTTTGCCGATCGCAGCGTCGAAGCGCGCCTGCTGCCCCTGGCGGCGGAACGCGGCACCGCAGTCATCATCAATCGACCGTTCGACGGCGGCGCGCTGGTCGACCGGCTGAACGCCTTCCGGCTTCCGGGTTGGGCCGCCGAGATCGGGTGCACGAGCTGGGCCCAGATCTGCCTGAAGTGGATCGTCTCGCACCCCGCGGTGACCTGCGCCATCCCGGCGACGACGGACCCGGAACACATGCGTGAGAACATCGCGGCGGCGCGCGGCCGCTTGCCGGATGCCGCGTTACGGCGGACGATCGCAGATCATGTATCCCGCTTCTGACGCCGTGCCCGGCCGCGTAGTGCGGCACGTGCCCAATGCGATCACGGTCGTCCGCGCCGTACTGATCCCGGTGATCGGTGCACTGCTGGTCGAGCAGCGTTACGTGGCGGCCCTCTGGACGCTGCTGGCATCGGCATTGAGCGACCTCATCGACGGGCAGGTTGCCCGCCGCTTCAATGCGCGTACGCGCTTCGGGGCGATTGCCGATCCGGTCGCCGACAAGCTGACCATGCTGACCGTCACCCTGGTGCTGGCATGGCAGGGACTGCTGCCCCTGTGGCTCGCGGCCGCGATCATGTTTCGGGATGTCGTCATCGTCGGCGGTGCGGTCGCCTATCACCGGTTGATCGGGCCGGTCGAGATGTCTCCAACGTGGCTTTCCAAACTCAACACGGTGCTCGAGTTCACCGTGCTCGCGGCCGTGCTTGCGGATGCCGCGGGCTTCGTCGAGATCGGTGTGCAGCTCCCGGTGCTGTTTGCGATGGTGTTTGCGACGGTCGTCGCATCCGGCGCCCAGTACGTGTGGATCTGGGGACGGCGCGCGGCGTTGTTGCGCCGGGCGCCGCTCACCGGCCCGGGCTAACGCGTGCGCGCCAGGTCGGCGTCGACCAGTGCGCCAATCTGGCGGTCGATCAGGGACCAGAATGGGTTGCTGCGCAGGCGCGTCAGTGCGCCGAGCGAGATCGAAATGGCACCGCTTTCGCCGCGCAGCAGCCACGAGCCAATGCTCGGAATGCCGTCGCGACCGCTGCCGCGTATGAAGCCGTAGACGGGATCGTCCGCAGGAAACGGCAGCGCGACATGACCCAGGGAGACGAGGTCGCGCGGCCACGTCAGGTCCGTGATCTCTTCGCCGCGACCGCCATCGGGAGCCAGCCGATGGACCATGATCCGATTACCCGGCGTTTGGAAGTTGGTCACCACATCGAGGGAGTAGGAACGGGCGCCGCGAGCGGTGCGCTCGATCAGGGCGCGCGCCGCGGGGCGCTGCACGCTGCTGAACCCGGAATCGCGGTTGACATCGAACAACACCAGTCGATGTTGCGGCCCCTGCAGCGCAGCGAAAAGGATATCGACCGTACCGCTCGATCCCACGGTTGAATCGACGACCGACTGCCACGCCGTCACCGGCGGCATGTGACTGATGCGCCCTTCAATTCGCTCGCGCTCGAGCGAGCGGCGCAGCTCCCGGGTCGCACGATTGACCTGCCGCGACGCATTGACCGGAAAGGAATTGAACTTATAGGGGTCGTACTCGGCAACGATCTCCTGCCAGCGCACCTTCTCCAGCACGGGGATCGGCACGACGCTCGCGATATCGATGATGCTCGCCAGCGATGCAACCCGCGCGATTTCGATCGCGGGCGATATCAGCAGAACGCGATCGGGTCGGCGCAGCGCGGGATCGGAGAGGCTGTCGAGCGCATGGATCAGTGCCAGCGTGGCTCCGGTGGAGTAGCCGCCGATGTAAAACGGACCATTGGCGGGTGCGCGCGCCGCGACGGCCCGTACTGCGAGGCGCATCGCTGCCTTCCAGTCGCGATGGCTCATCTCGGTCATCATCGACGGCAGCGTGCCGTGACCCGGTAGCCGCAGCACGGTGACATCGAAGCCGCGCGCGTGCAGCGCCTCGGCCAGGGCCTTCATCGAGTAGGGCGAGTCGGTCAGCCCGTGCATCAGCAGCGCTGCGCCGACCGGCTGCACAACACTCAGGCGGAAAGAGCGGTTGTATTTCGCTCCATCGGCGAGGCGCCGAGGCATTCCTTCCGGGTTGAAGCGGCTGTCGACGAACGCTTCATTGTCGTTGGCCCAGGAGGCCGATCGGACACGCAGTTCGTCGAACAGCCGATCCTCGAGCTGCAGATAGCCGTCGAGGTCGAGCGTGCCGTGCCGAAGGGCGGAAAATTCTTCGTGCAGGATGTCGCGATGCCAGGGCTGCAGCGGCGGCAGCGCGCTGACCGCGTAGAGCGTGAATCCGAGGGCGATGGCCAGGCACAGGCCGAGGGTGGCAATGACCGCGCGCAGCGCCCAGCGAACAAGGTGGCGCGACGTGGCTGCGGTCAGGTCGAGAAGGGACATCGCGGCGAACGATACCGCGACGGCAGCGAGCCGCCGTGCAACTTCCCTGAATTGTCACGGTGTACTTCCATGCGCTCAGTGCGAGCGTCCCTACAGGTCGCCCGCTGCACGGCGGCCCGTGCTCACCTTGAAATCAGGCCGCGAGTTTCGCAGTGACAGCGTTGCCGGCGCGCGTAAACGCCTTGCGCTCGAGGATCGTGCTGATCCATTGGCCGGTCGCGACGACTTGTGCGAAATCGATGCCGGTTTCTATGCCGAGTCCATTCAGCAGGTACAGCACGTCCTCGGTGGCGACGTTGCCGGTCGCGCCCTTGGCGTACGGGCAGCCGCCGAGTCCGGCGATGCTGGTATCGAAGCTCGCAATGCCGAGCTCCAGGCAGGCATAGACGTTGGCCGTTGCCATGCCGTAGGTGTCGTGAAAATGGCCCGAAACATCGGCCAATTCGTAGACCTGCAACGCCGCGTCCATCGCGCGCTTGGTCTTCTCGGGCGTGCCGACTCCGATGGTGTCGGCGACGCCGACATGCTGCACGCCGATGTCGTGCATCAGTTGTGCGACATATCGGACCGCATCCGGCGCGACTTCACCCTGGTAAGGACAGCCCAGCGCGCATGAAATGGCGCCACGCACCTGCATGCCGTGGGACCGCGCGGCCGCCACGACGGGTTGAAAGCGTTCGATCGATTCGGCGATCGAGCAGTTGATGTTCTTCTGCGAGAACGCCTCGCTGGCCGCGCCGAACACGACGATCTCGTCGGGACGGGCCGCGAGTGCACTCTCGAAACCTTTCATGTTCGGCACGAGCACGGAGTACACGACGCCCGGCTTGCGGCGGATGCGGGACATCACTTCGGCCCCGTCGCTCATCTGCGGCACCCACTTCGGCGACACGAACGAGGTCACCTCGATCGCGCCGAAGCCGGCCGCCGTGAGTCGATCGACCAGCTCGACCTTGACGTCGGCGGGGATCATCTGCTTTTCATTTTGTAGCCCATCGCGTGGGCCGACGTCGACGATCTTGACGCGTGCGGGCAGGGGCATGTGTGCTCCCGGGTATGCGGTGATGAACAGTCAAATGGTAGCGCGCAGGCGTTTCGACCTGCGGTTGGGAAATTTTCTCAATCGCACTTGACTCGATGCGGTCGGGTTGTTCCTGCCGGACAGACCCGACCAATGGGTTAGCGCATCACGGTGAAGCAGCGTCTTGTGATCGCCGACGTTGATCGCGCATAGTTTCGAGCATTGCGCCGCCGCCGCGAAGGGTCGCGCGCACGATCGCTACTCACAATGGGGAGAAGTAATGAGATCGAGTTCGATTCGGCTTGCAGCATTGCTGATGACCGTGCTGCTGGCTGCGTGTGGCGGTGACCTGGCGCCGGGGAGTACCGAGACCGACGGAGCGCCGGTGCCGAGCACGGCCGGGGCGCCACCGTCGTCGCCGGCCGATGCGATGTCCGTCGTTGCGGGAACGATCACGGGATTCGCCACGACGGTTGCCGTGGACGGCGTCGATTACAGCGCTGCCAGCAACGCCAGCGTCGCACTCGATGTCGACCCGCGCTCAGAGACAGCGGCGACCATGGCCGACCTCAAGCTCGGCCAGCAGGTCGAAGTCGCGCTCGATGCGTCGGGTCAGGCCACGAAACTGCTCGTGCGGGCGACCGCCATCGGGCCGGTCGACTCGATCGATCTGAACGGCGGCAGCTTCAAGGTGCTTGGTCAGACCGTGAAGGTCGTGACGACCGGCGACGCCAGGACTGTATTCGAAGGGATCGACGACCTGTCGAAGCTCAAGATCGGGGACTGGACCGAAGTCCACGGCACGCTCGATGCGACGCAGGCCATCGTCGCCACGCGGGTCGAGGTCAAGCCTGCAGTTGGCGAGATCAAGGTGCGCGCCGGTGGCTTGGTGAAAGGCCTGAATGCAGCAGCCAAGACGTTCAAGCTCGGCGACCTGACGATCAATTTCACCAATGCCATCGTCAAGCCCGACGGCGCGAAGATCGAGGACGATGTCTTCGTTACCGTCTACAGCGATCAGTTGCCGGTGGCCGGAACGCTGGCCGCCAAGGCGGTGCGCGTGGTCAAGATGCCCACGCTGGAAGGACGCCGACTGCACATCGGCGGACTGGTCACCGACGCGGCGGCCGACGGCAAGAAGTTCAAGCTCAACGGCCTCGCGATCGATGCGACCAACGCCGAACTCAAGGGTGGCCAGAGCCCGACGTTCGCTGACATCAAGAACATGGCGCTGGTGCGGGTCGAGGGCACGCTGACGACGACTCCGGCCGGCACCGTGCTCACCGCCACGCGCGTGTGGGTGATTCCGGCCTCCGAGCAGCGTCGGGTTTTCCTCGCGGGACAGGTCACGGACTTCACGGCGCTGGCGGCGAACTTCAAGGTGCGCGGCGTGCCGGTCAACGCGAACGCCGCGATGTTCAGGGACGGCAAAGCGGAAGACCTCAAGAACGGCGCGTTCGTCGTGATCAAGGGCCGCATCGCGGGCGATGTCGTCAAGGCCGACGAAGTCCGCTTCGACACACCGCCGCGCGGCATGGACTTCAGGCTGTTCGGTGTCGTAGCTGAATACAAGGCGGCCGACGGCACGTTCAAGCTGCTCGGTATCGCGATGAAGCTGGCGCCCGGCGCGGTGTTCGAGGGGGGCGTCAAGGGCGACTTTTCCGACGGCGACGCCGTCGAAGTCAAGGGCGCGTGGGACGGCACGGTCTTCCTGGTCAGCAAGGTCGAGTTCAAGTCGTCCGTGTTCACGCCGTCGGTCTATCTGGAGGGAGCCATCTCGAATGTTGCGGCGACAGGCTTCACGCTCAACGGCTCCGCGATCAAGATCGACGCCAACACGGTGATCACGAACGGGCCGCTCGCCAATGGTCAGCGCGTCGAGGTGCGTGCGCAACTTCGTTGGCGCGGATGTCGTGGCGCGCGAAGTCGAGGTCCAGGTGCCGAGTGCGACGGCCAGGCTGCTGGGCCTCGTCAGCGAACATCAAGTCGGCTGACAAGACGTTCGTCGTTCGTGGGCAGACCGTGACCTGGAGCGCCACGACGCAGTTCCGCTTCGGTGCGGAGGCCGACCTCACGAACGGCGACCTGGTCAAGGTCGAGGCCAACGTTGTCGGCAGGCAAGGTCAACGCAACCCGGATCACATTCCTCAAGCCCTGACCGGGCAGTCCCTGTCACAGCGGCCGCGGCGGCGCATTGCGCCCCGCGGCCGCTGCGTCTTTGTGCTTCTTCGTCACGATGACCGTGGGTTTCCTGCGTCCCGGCAGCGGCATCCGCCGTCGCGCGCCGGCGGCGCAACGGTCAGCATGGGTGCATCTGAACTTCGCGATTCGTCGCGCAGGGGAAACGGCAGATGCAAACGGAAACGTCATCACAGCAGGCCCGCAAAGTGGCGGGCGGAGCGCGGCGCGGCGCGGTGCTGGCGGCGTTGCTCGGCCTGCTGCTCGGACTGCATGGGACGGTCGGCGCGGACCCGTCAGCACGAGCCAGGCTGCAGCATGATCCGCGCTACATCCTCGAATCGGTGGCGCGTCAGATGAACATCACGCTGCGCGCCGACGAACCGCTGCCGCGCATTCATTTCGAAAGCAGCACGCCGCTCGCGCAGTTCCAGGATGCCGTCGCTCCCCAGTGGCACTTCCGTCCGCCGATGATCGCCAATGTCTATGTGGTCGCGCGCAACGAGATCTACCTGGCGGACGATCCGGCCTACTACCGGCGCCTGCGCCGGACGCTCGACGAGTCGCTGGCCCACGAATACGCCCACTATCTGCAGGTGCGCTACTTCGCGGCCAATCTCGGGGACGAGTCGTGCGAGACCGAAGCGGTTGCCGTGCAGTTCGCGTTTCGCGAGCAGAACCGTCTGTCGTTCGCTCCGGGCGAGATGGGCTGACGCGCCCGACTCAGTAGCCGCGCACGCGGTCGACTGCGCCGCTTACCGAGTCGCCGCGTGACCAGCGGGCGAGCTTTTCGGCGACCTGCCGGATCGCCGGTTCCAGTTCGGTCTCGGCCGCCACATGCGGCGTGATGACGATGTCACGCCGCACCCAGAACGGATGATCGACGGGCAGCGGTTCGGTCGCAAACACGTCCAGCGTTGCGCCGCTCAGGTCCCCGGTATCGAGCAGTGCCAGCAGATCGGCTTCGACCAGTACCGCGCCACGGCCCACGTTGACGACGTGCGCGCCGACGGCGAGGCGCGCCAGTGCCTGGTGATCGAGGATGCCCTGAGTCGCGGGCGTGGCAGGCAACACGCTGACAAGCACGTCGAGTCCGTCGAGAAAACTGGCGAACTCGGCGTCGCCGCAGCGACAGTCGACGCCGGCGATGTCCTTGCGCGTGCGGGCATGACCGCGCACGGCGAAACCGTGCCCGGTCAGCGCCGTGGCAATCGCGGTGCCGAGCACGCCGAGACCCAGAACACCAACGCTGTAGCGATCGCGCGCCGGCAGTGATTCAGGCTGCCAGCGCTGCTGCGACTGCGAGACCGCGTAGCGATCGAAACGCCGATAGACGCGCAGCACGGCGGCCAGAACGTACTCGGACAGTGCGCGCGCCATGCCGGCATCTTCGAGCCGGAACACGCTCAGCTGAGCTGGCAGTCCAGGCAGCGCCAGCAGTGCATCGACGCCAGCGCCGAGATTGAACACGGCCTGCAGGTGCCGCTGTTCCTCGAACAGCACCGCCGGGGGTCGCCAGACCACGGCGACGTCGGCCTGGGGTGCATGCGCGTCGGCCACCGACTGCCCGGCGTCGCGCGGCCAGACGTCGGCATCGACGCCTTCGCGCACGAGCGCCGCACGCAGCGCTTCCGCCCATACCTGCGCCGTCGTTTCATGCGCGCAGAACACGATTCTCAGGGTCATTGGTACGGCGCCCGGCGGGGCCTCGCCTACTCCGCCTCGAAGCGAACGAGCTCAGCGCCTTCGGCCACCTGGTCGCCCACGGCATAGAGCAGCTCGGCGACGACTCCGTCGGCGGGAGCCACGATGGTGTGCTCCATTTTCATCGCCTCCATCACCAGCAACGGCGTGCCGCGAGTCACGCGCGCGCCGGTGGATGCCGTCAATGCAATCACCTTGCCCGGCATCGGCGCGGTGAGCTTGCCAGCCCCCGCCTCATGCTCGCCGGACTGCGCGATGATGTCCACAAGCGTCAGCACGCGATGGCGGCCATGCGTGAAGACATGCAGTTCGTCACCTTGCCGTACGACATCGGCGCGCAGCGAGCGGCCACCGAACGCGATGGCCAGGCGCGAGCCTTCGATGCCCGCGAGCGCCAGCGGTGCATGGGCGCCGGCATGATGAAAGCGGTAGCCGACGCGCGCGTACTCGAGATCGACGTCGTGCACGCCACGCTCCGACTTAAAGGTGAGCGTGCGCGTGTAGGTGGTGTTGAGTCGCCAGCCGAGCGTCGAGCTCCACGGATCGGTTGATTCGTGGCGCGCCTCGTCGGCCAGCACGCGTGCACACGCGAAGGCAAGCAGCTCGTTGCCGACGCGATCGTCGTGGGCATCGTGCGCGAACAGGCGCTCGCGTTCGCGTTCGATCAGGCCGGTATCGAGCTCGCCGCGCGCAAAGCTCGCGTTGGCAAACAATCGGGCGAGAAAGTCGACGTTGTTGGCGACGCCGACGATATGCACCTCGGCCAGCGCCTCCTGCATCCGCGCGATCGCCTGCGCACGGTCTTCGCCCCAGACGATCAGCTTGGCGATCATCGGGTCGTAGAACGGCGTGATCTCGTCGCCGGCGCGTACGCCGGTATCAATCCGCACCGAGGCGGGCGGGTCCCCGCGTTGTCCCTCGAAGCGCATGGCGGCCGGTTCACCGAGGTGGACGATGCGACCAATGGATGGCAGGAAGCCCTTGTCCGGGTTCTCTGCATAGATGCGCGACTCGATCGCGTGGCCGCGGATCGCAAGCGCCTTCTGCCGATCCGGTCCAGGCAAGGGCAGTGGTTCGCCGGCGGCCACTCGCAGTTGCCATTCGACCAGGTCGTGGCCGGAGATCATCTCGGTCACCGGGTGCTCGACCTGCAATCGGGTGTTCATCTCCATGAAGAAGAAGTTGCCGTGCGAATCGGCAATGAACTCGACCGTGCCCGCGCCGACATACCCGACGGCCTTCGCGGCGGCGACGGCTGCCTCACCCATCGCGCGCCGGCGCTCCGGCGTCATGCCCGGCGCGGGCGCCTCTTCGATGACCTTCTGGTGGCGCCGCTGCACCGAGCAGTCGCGCTCGAACAGGTAGACGGCGTTGCCGAAACTGTCGGCGAAGACCTGGATCTCGATATGTCGCGGGCGCTCGACGTACTTCTCGATCAGTACGCGGTCGTCGCCGAACGAGGCCTTGGCCTCGCGCTGGCACGACTCGAGGGCAGCCAGGAACTCCGTGGTCGCGCTGACAACGCGCATGCCTTTGCCGCCGCCGCCGGCGCTGGCCTTGATCAGCACCGGATAGCCGATTGAGTCGGCCTGCTCATGCAGATAGTCGCGGTCCTGCTTGGACCCGTGGTAGCCCGGCACCAGCGGCACCTTGGCGCGCTCCATCAGTGCCTTGGCTTCGCTCTTGCTGCCCATTGCGTGGATCGCAAACGGTGGCGGCCCGATGAAGGCGATGTCGGCGTCAGTGCACGCCTGGGCAAACGACTCGTTCTCCGATAGAAAGCCGTAACCCGGATGGATCGCCTGCGCGCCGCTGTCGCGCGCCGCCAGGAGGATCAGATCACCGCGCAGATAGCTGTCTTTGGCCGGCGCGGGACCGAGGCGCACCGCCTCGTCGGCCAGGGCCACGTGCAGGCTGCCGGCGTCGGCGTCGGAATACACCGCGACCGTGTGGATTCCCATGCGGCGCGCGGTCGTGATGACCCTGCAGGCAATCTCGCCGCGGTTGGCTATCAGGATGGAATCGTTACCGCGGCAAGATTGCCGGGCGCTCGCGCCGCAGTGTTGGCTCGCGGCCCAGGGCCGCTCGGTCTTTCGGAACATCGTCACCCCGCGGCGAGATCGGGCGCTACGCGCCCCGCAGTATGTGGCTCGCGGCCCAAGGCCGCTCGGTCGCCACGAGTCGCGATCAGGATCGTTCGGGGCATCGTTATCCCTTTCCGACCATCGGCGTCAGATCGACCACGGAATCCTTCAGGACGGTGAACCAACCCTCGCGCGTGTCGAGCATCAGGTCGAGCCGCAATGGAAAGCGGCGAACCAGGTCCGGTGGCACCATGCCTTCGCGCGCGGACAGCGTCAACGCCAGCGAGCTGCCGGAAGGCAGGCTGACAGCCGCCTCGCGCATGCGTAGGAAGTCGCGCTGGCCGTCCGGGGTCAGGGCGAAGATCTCCCAGCGGCGCCCGGGCGGAGCGGCCGGCAGGCGCGCATCGCGGCTGACCGGTGCAGCAAGCATGACGGTGTAGGCGGTTTCCTTGCCGTCCTTCGGGATCAGCGTCACCTTCATGGTGACGTCCTTCATCGTGGCACGCGGGTCGATCAATGCCGCCGCCCGCAACTGCGCCGGGTCTACCGCGAGCAGGTCCGCGCGATCAAAACGTGCGAATTTCCACATCGTCGACACCGGGACCGAGGTGCACGCCGCGCCCGCAAGTGCAAACGCAAAGAGCAGCACTGCTGCTGCCGCGCGCCTCATCGTCCCGGCTCCGTAGGCCGGACGCCGAAGAGCGCCTGCAGCATGCGCCACGCGAAACGGACGAACTTCGGCAGCAGCCACAGCGCCAGCAGTACCAGCACGCCGACGATCGCCGCCGCGACCCACGGATAGGTCATCACCAGCCACAGCAGCCCGCCGACGGCCACGTCTTCGGCTACTGACAGCGCGATGTTGGAGAAGGGTTCAGGCGAGGTGTTGGCTGCGGCCCGCGTGCCCGCCTTGGTGAAGTGGCTGGTCGCCGCCAGCGAGCCGCCGAGAATAGCCGCCACGGTGGTCCAGGCGGCGCTGTCGAGCCCACCGAACACGCCGGCCGCCAGCGCGGCACCGGCCGGAATGCGAATGAAGGTCTGGATGCCGTCCCAAAGGGTGTCCACCCCGGGAATCTTGTCGGCGACGAACTCGACCAGGAACATCACGCCGGAGGCGATCAGCACGAACGGGTGTTGCAGGATGCCGAGCCCCGACGGCAGGTCGACCCAGCCGGCGTAGCCGACCAGTCCGACGATCAGCAACACCGCATACAGCCGGATGCCGCTGGCAAACCCCAGCACTGCCGCGAGCGCGATCAGCTGAGTCAGGTCGAGGGAGTCCATGAGACTTCTGCACCGAGGAAACCGTCGAGGCGTGCCGCTACAGCGATGCAGGCCACGTTGTTGTGCTCGAGACGGGCGCCCGGCCGTTCCGAAGCCCGGCTCGCTGACTCTAGCGGCCGAAATGCACGTGCATCGGCGCAGCCGATGCGTACATTTCGGCCGAAGCCCTTACATTTCTTCATCGTCGCCGTCCTGCGACATCATCGCTTCGTACTCGGTGACCCAGCGTGGCTTGCGTTTCTCCAGGAACGCGCGCACGCCTTCACGGCCATCGTCGCTTGTTCGAATCGAGGCAATGCGCTCGGCCGTATCGGCGATGAGAGCATCGTCGATCGGGCGCGACGCGAGATCGCGCACCAGGCGCTTGGCCTGCGCTACTGCATGCGCGCTCGTCTGCATCAGGGTTCCGAGCAGCGTGTTGATGCGCACGTCGAGTTCTTCGGGCGGCGCCAGATCGTGGACCAGCCCGATGCGGAATGCCTCGCCCGCATCGAACTTTTCCGCCGTCAGGAAGTAACGTCGTGCGGCATTCACGCCCATCGCGCGGATCACGTAGGGCCCGATCGTTGCCGGAATCAGGCCGAGCTTCGTCTCGCTAAGACAGAAATTCGCATCGATCGCGGCGACCGCGATGTCGCACACCGACACCAGCCCGACACCGCCGGCGTAGGCGTCGCCATGCACGCGCGCGATCACCGGCTTGGGACAGTCGTGGATCGTGCGCAGCATGGTCGCGAGCTTCATGGCGTCGTCACGGTTCTCGTCATAGGAGAAACCCGCCATCCGCTTCATCCAGGCGAGGTCCGCTCCGGCGCAGAAGGCAGGCCCCTTGCCGGCCAGCACGATGGCCCGCACGTCCGGATCCGCGCCGAGCGACCGGAAGGCTTCGGTCAGTTCGGCGATCGCCGTTTCATTGAAAGCATTGCGCACGGTCTCGCGCGCCATCCAGACGACGGCGACGCGGTGGCTGGTATGAATGTCGAGTGTGGTGGTGGTCATGTCATTGCCTGCGCTGGCCGCACGATCAGCACAAAAGGGCCGGTCGGGCCGCGACGATGGAACAGTGAGTGTAGGAACTTCATGCTAGTCGAGGTGCTGCCTGAGAAACTGATCGATGCGCATCAGGGCGTCGGCGCGGGCGGCGGAATTGCCACCGACCCGCACGGTGCGACCATCCACGCCGCTGGGGATGTCCTTGAGCGTGCGCACCGGGGCCGCACTGTCGAAGCCATGGTAGCTGTCCGCGTAACTCACGAACTGGATTGCGACGGCCGACGTGCGGTCGGCCTGGCGGCGCGCCAGGTCCTCACACGGCTGCGGTGGAGTCCAGTCATCGAGCGCGCCGACCAGCAGCAGCAACGGAATCGTGGCCGAATAGCGCTCGTCCCTCAGTGGCCCGGCGCAGCTGGGGTAGAGCGCAACGGCCGCCACCGGTGCCAGCGGCCATTCCGGTCGATGAATCGTTCGCAGTACGGTCGAGCCGCCGTTGGACCAGCCGACCAGCGCAACCCGCCGCGGATCCACGTCGGCCTGTGACTGCAGCCACTGCAGCGCGGCGTTGACGTCGCGGCGCCGCATCGCGACCGTGACACTGCGCTCGGCGCTGGGTTCGCGGCAGGTCGACGTCTTGCCGCGAGCGCTGAAGCTGTCCGGCAGTAGCACGTGCCAGCCGGCCGCGTTCCAGCGAGCGGCATACTCGATGTATCGGACGTCCATCGCACCGCGCGACGTATAAAGACCGCCGCATCCGTGCAGCGCGACGACCACCGGCCGGCGACCTGGGACTGGCGCCGGCTGCCACTGCAGGCGCAGCTCCGGTCCGGGGGCCGGTTCGACCGGTGCAAAGGCCTGCACGGTCGACAGCGAGGCCACGCCAGCCGCGGCCAGCAGTCCGCGCCAGCGGGCCACGGACCACTTCGACCGACACGCACCGGTCGGCTTCACGCTGCCGACACCCATCGCTTCGCCACTTCCTCGAGCATCACTTCGGTCGCACCGCCACCGATGGCAAGTACGCGCGCGTCGCGTACCAGCCGCTCGATCGGGCTTTCGCGCATGTAGCCCGCGCCGCCGTGAAACTGCTGGCAGCTGTAGGCGACCTCATTGACCAGCTCGCCGCTCAGCGCCTTGAGCATCGAGATTTCGCGCACGGCGTCGCGTTGCTGATCGACGAGCCACGCACAGTGATAGAGCAACTGCCGCGCGGCTTCGGTCTTCGCCGCCAGCATGGCGAGACGCTGGCGGATCACCTGCTTGTTCCACAGCGATGAGCCAAAGGCCTTGCGCTCGTTCACGTAGCGATGCGTCAGGTCCAGCATCGTCAGGCAGTGTCCGACCGCCATGCTGCCCAGCGCGATGCGCTCGGTCTGGAAGTTGCGCATGATCGCGTGGAAGCCGCCATTTTCTGCGCCGATCAGGTGTGACGCCGGCACGCGGCAGTCGTCGAACACCAGCTCGGCGGTGTCGGACGCGAGCCAGCCCTGCTTGCTGAGCGCGCGGCCCACGCGGAATCCGGGCGTGCCGCGCTCGACCGCGAAGATCGAGAGACCGCGCGAGCCCTTGGCGTTCGGGTCGGTGCGTGCGGCCACGAACACCAGGTCGGCGAGCACACCGTTGGTGATGAACATCTTGCTGCCATTGAGCACCCAGTGGTCGCCATCTTTTGCCGCGCGCGTGCGGATCGCAGCAACGTCGGACCCGGCGTCGGGCTCGGTGACCGCGACGGCCGTGATCAGTTCGCCGGCAATGATCCGCGGCAGCCAGCGTGCCTTCTGCTCGGGTGAGCCGCCGTGCGCCAGATGCGGGCTGGCCATGTCGGTGTGGACCAGCACGGTGATGATGAAGCCGCCGGAAGTGGCGCGCGACAACGCTTCCTGGAACACGACGTTGGTCGTCATGTCGGCTTCGGACCCGCCGTGCTGCGCCGGATACATCAAGCCGAGCCAGCCGAGTGCCCCCATTTTGCGCAGGATCTCGCGCGGCGTGCTGCCGGCTTCGTCCCAGGCCAGCGCAAAGGGCTCGACCTCGCTGGCGATGAAGCGCGCGACCTGGCGGCGCAGTTCCTCGTGCTCGGGGCGCGAATACACGCTGCTGGCCATGCTCTGGCGCAGTTACATGCGGAACACGCCGAACGTCGTGTCCGGGATCGGCGCATTCAGTGAGGCGCTCAGTGCGAGGGCCAGCGTTTCGCGCGTGTCGAGCGGGTCGATGACGCCGTCGTCCCACAGCCGGGCGGTGGCGTAGTAGGGGTGGCCCTGGTGCTCGTACTGCGCGAGGATCGGCGCCTTGAACTTCTTCTCGTCCTCCGCGCTCCAGGTTCCACCCTTGGCCTCGAGGTTGTCGCGCCGGACCGTTGCGAGCACGCTGGCGGCCTGCTCGCCGCCCATGACGCTGATGCGCGCGTTCGGCCACATCCAGACGAAGCGCGGGCCGAACGCGCGGCCGCACATGCCGTAGTTGCCGGCGCCGAAGCTGCCGCCGATGATCACCGTGAACTTGGGCACCTGCGCGCACGACACGGCCGTCACCATCTTGGCGCCGTGGCGGGCGATGCCTTCGTTCTCAACCTTGCGCCCGACCATGAAGCCGGTGATGTTCTGCAGGAAGATGAGCGGCACCTTGCGCTGGCAGCACAGTTCGATGAAGTGCGCGCCCTTCTGTGCGCTCTCGGAAAACAGGATGCCGTTGTTGGCGACGATGCCGACCGGCATGCCGTGGATCCACGCGAAGCCGGTCACCAGCGTCGACCCGAAGCGCGCTTTCCACTCGTCGAACTCGGATGCGTCGACGATGCGGGCAATGACTTCGCGCACGTCGTAGGGCTTGCGCGTGTCGGTCGGTATCACGCCGTAGAGTTCCGTCGTCGCGTGGTGCGGCGCGCGCGGCTCGCGCAGCTGCATCTGCTTCGGCTTGACGTAGTTGGTCGTCGCCAGGATGCGACGTGCCAATGCCAGCGCATGGGCGTCGCTCGACGCCAGATGATCGGCCACGCCCGACAGCCTCGTATGCACGTCGCCGCCACCGAGGTCCTCCGCCGTGACGACTTCGCCGGTGGCTGCCTTCACCAGAGGCGGGCCGCCGAGGAAGATCGTGCCCTGGTTGGCGACGATGATCGACTCGTCCGACATCGCCGGCACGTACGCGCCGCCGGCCGTGCACGAACCCAGCACGACGGCGATCTGCGGGATGCCGGCCGCCGACAGCGTCGCCTGGTTGTAGAAAATGCGGCCGAAGTGTTCGCGGTCCGGGAACACGTCGTCCTGGTTCGGCAGATTGGCGCCACCCGAGTCGACCAGGTAGATGCACGGAAGTCGGTTTTCACGCGCGATCTCCTGCGCGCGCAGGTGCTTTTTCACCGTCATCGGGTAATAGGTACCACCCTTGACGGTCGCGTCGTTGCAAACGATCACGCACTCGCGGCCCGACACGCGCCCGACGCCGGTAATGATGCCGGCCGAGGGCGCGGCCCCGTCGTACATCTCCCATGCGGCAAGCTGCGACAGTTCCAGGAACGGCGTGCCCGGATCGAGCAGCAACTGCACCCGGTCGCGCGGCAGCAGCTTGCCGCGGGCCGCATGCTTGGCGCGCGCCTCGGCACCGCCGCCGGCAGATACCTGCGTGATCTTTGTCTTCAGGTCGGCCGCCTGCGCATTCATCGCCTCGGCGTTCGCCTTGAACTCGGGGCTGCGCGGATTGAGCCGGGTCTCCAGGATCGTCATTGATGGTGTCCGGAAGGATCGCGGTCGCCGTCCGGCGCCGCCAGGTGAATGGTAGCCGCCCGCCTAACCGTGCGTGAGTGGCGCGACGTGCGCGACCGAGGCGGCCGGGTGGCGGCGGAAGTGCTTGAATGCAAGCACGAGTGCCGTCAGCGACAGCACGGCCGACATGAAGAAGGGTGCACCGATGCGCCAGTCCCCGGCCGGCAGATGACTGACGCTCGCGAGCAGCGGCGTGCCGATGAACGGGGCGGTGACGGCCATCAGCGCACTGAGCGATGTCAGCGAGCCCATGGCCAGACCCTGTTCGCCGGGGTCCGTTGCCTTGGAGACGATCGCGCTCAAGGCCGGCCCGACCGCGAAGGCCAGCACGTTGGCGACAATCACGACATACATCAGCCAGCCGACGGTCGTCAGCCCATAGGCCACATAGGCCAGCGTGCCGGACGCAAGTCCGGCCAGCACAACGCGTCGTTCGCCCAGTGTCCGCATCAGCCAGCCCAGCAGACCCCCCTGGACAAGCGCGGCCATCAGGCCGACAACGAACAGCGAAAAACCGGTTTCGCGCGGCCCCCAGCCGAAGCGGAAGTCGGTAAAAAGGACCCAGGTGCTGTGCAGGATGAACTGCGCCAGATTGGCCACCGCGATGACTGCAACCAGCACGCCGACCGCGCGCAGCTTCGTTAGGCCACGCAGCGACGTGATCGGATTGGCACGCTTCCACTGCAGCGGCTTGCGCCGCTCCGCCGGCAACGACTCGGGCACCACCAGCAAGCCATAGAGAAAATTGAGGGCCGACAGGCCAGCCGCCACGTAGAACGGCAGGCGGATATCGATGCTGCCGAGCAGCCCGCCGACCATCGGCCCGACGATGTAGCCGATGCCGAACGCAGCGCCGATGAGGCCGAAGCTCTTCGCGCGGTTCTCGGGCGTGGTCAGGTCGGCCACATACGCATTGGCGACGGCAAAGTTGGCGGCGAGCACGCCACCAAGCACGCGCGCCAGCAGCAGTCCCGTCAGCGAGGTGGCCAGCGCAGACAGCAGGAACATCGTCCCCAGCCCGGCGATCGATCCGAGCAGGACCGGACGCCGGCCGAAACGGTCCGACAGCGCACCGAGCAACGGCGAACAGAAGAACTGCGTCAAACCGAAGGTGACGATCATCGCGCCGTACCAGTAGGTCTGGGCGTCGCGACTGGTGGTGAACTCGCCCACGAGTGCCGGCAGCACGGGCAGCAGCAGGCCGAAGCCCATCACGTCGAGCAGCAGCGTGATGAGGATGAAGACGATGGCGGGACGGCGCTTCATGCGGTGCGGGTTCAGCGGGCGTAAACGGTCTCTTCGCTCCAGCCGAGTTCGCGCATATCGTCGACGCGAAACTTCGCGTCGGACGGCATCACGAACTCGTCGAGCTGCGGCGGCTTGACCGCGGTTCCGCTCAGCATCGCGTGGGCCTGGCCGCGGTGATGGACCTGGTGGGTGATCAGGTGCAGCAGCACGTCGCGCGCACGGTCCCGCTGCACGAAACTCCCGCGATCCATGTCGATGATCTCGTCCAGTGCAGCGTCATCGGCACGCTCGCACCAGTCGATCAGGCGCTGGTCCGACGTGACCTGTGCAGCGGCGAGTGCCGGCATCGTGTCAAATGGCGTCTCGGAGGTCCACGCCCGGGCCATGTCCGCTTCGCGGTAAAGCGCGGCGATGTAGTACCAGTCGACGATCAGGATGTGATTGAGTGTTGCCCACAGGCTGGGAAAGAAGCTGGTGCGCGGCGCCTTGAACTCTTCCGGTGCGAGTTGCAGGCAGGCCGCATGCAGGCGAAAGTTGGCGAGCCGGTTGGCATGCGCGAGCGTGCGCATGGTCTGCTGCAGGGGGCTGGAGTCCACTGCGATCTCGCCTCAGGGCGACGGCATCACCGTCACGCCCGCCTCGCTCAGGCAGCGTGTCAGCCACTCGCGTACCGACGGATACGACGCGAGGTCGAAGCCGCCGTCCTCGGCCACGTGTGTGTAGGCAAACAGTGCCAGGTCCGCCAGACTCAGCCGGTCCCCGGCGAAGTAGTCGTGATCGGCCAGGTGCTGCTCCATCACGCCCAGCGCGCGGTGGCCGCGTGCCAGCAGATCCGGCAGGCGGGGATCGTCGTGCCGCTTCAAGAAGGCGCGGATGAAGCGCGCCACGGCGATCGCCGTCTCGTGGGAATACTGTTCGAAGAACATCCACTGCAACATGCGTGCGCGCTGCAGTCGGTCAGCCGGAATCAAGTTGGTCCCTTCGCCGAAGTACCAGAGGATGGCGTTCGACTCAGGAAGTGCGGAGCCGTCGTCGAGCACGACGACCGGCACCTTGCCGTTGGGGTTCAGCCGCAGGAACTCCGGCGTGCGTGTTTCGCCGGTCATTACGTCGATCTCGCGCCATTCGTACGATTGGCCCGTGATGTCGAGCACCATGCGCACCTTGTGGCAGTTGCCCGATCGTGCTCGTTCCGTAAACGGTGGTCGTCATCGCTGTTCCTAGAACGGCCCGGTCGTGATCCAGCGCTCGACCTGGGCGAGTCGATCGTGGCCCCAGAACATCTCGCCGTCGACGAACAACGTCGGCGCGCCGAACACGCCGCGCGCGATCGCCTGCTCTACCTCGGTGCGCAGTGCGTTCTTGATCGAGTCTTCCTGTATCCCTGCAGCCAGCTTCGCGACGTCGATGCCGATGCCGTTGGCCAGTTCCATCACCACCGTCGCCTCGCTGATGTTGCGATCCGCCACGAACAGCGCGCGGAAGACCGCGTGGATGAACGGCCCAACCTGTGCAGGCTGCTCGCGCTGCAGCCAGAGCACTGCGCGCGCAGCCGCAACCGCGCCGACCGGAAAGACCGTCGGATGCCGGTAGGGCACGCCGACGAAGGCTGCTGACCGTGCGAAGTCGCGGATCGAGTAGCGTGCCTTCGGGCCATAGGATTCGGTGAGTGGCGTGCCGCCCGAGGCCTTGAACACCACGCCCAGCAGGATCGGCCGCCAGCGCAGCTCGCTTCCGTGCCGTTCGGCGAGCGCCTCGATTTCTTCGGAAGCCAGGTACGAGTACGGCGACGAAAAGTCGAAGTAGAAGTCGAGTGCGGAGGCCATGGCTGCAGTCGGGAGAATCCCGAGAACCCGGATGTTACGTGCTGGGCCGTCCGCAGGGTTTTCGAAATACCTGCCAACGCTGCAGGCCCTCCCAGAGCGGCGCCCGCGACTTCAGTGAGAACTGACTCTCACGCTGTTCTCAAAGAGTCTGCAAATTCCCTAACTCTCACGACCGCTTTCGTTCAGGTCTAGCGGCTCAGCTCGACCCTAAGCTGACCTCAGCGGCGCGCGAAAGCGGCCGCCGAGTTCACACTGGGAGCGGACATTGGCTCAGCATGGGGAGTCTTCCGAGTTGAGGAACCGAACCCGCCCCGGTTCAGCGGCGGACAGCTTGCGGACCGGCCGCCGCGACCGATCCAGCATCACTTGCAAAAGCACCGAACCGAGTTCGAGCGAACGGTCGCATCACTTCGCTGGAGCGACGTCGGTCAGGTCCTGGAAGGTAAACAGCTTGGCGTCCACGAACTGGCCCACGGCATTGCCGCTGTAGGTCTTGCCACCCGCCAGCTGCAGCTTCCTGACCGGCGCGCCCGGCCTGAGGTCCAGCTCATCGAGCTTCACCCAGAATGTCGCCGGCGTCAGCGCCGAATCGAAGATCACCACGCGGTTGGTGCTGTCGCTGACGGTCCGCCAGATGGTCGACGAGACCCACGGCTGCTCTTCATTGGCAAAACCCAGCGGGGTGCCGACGCTTCGCATCAGCGAAAGCACCGCCATCGGCGCCTGGAACTTGAAGCTCTGCTCTGGCGTGCCGCTGATGTATGTCGGGGAAGCTACTGCGGGGAGCACATCCAACAGGAAGGACGTGCGCACGAAGCGGTCGGCCGCGCGCGAGGTGCCAGGCAGGGACTTCGACGTGCCGCCGGCTTCCTTCCAGTACTCCATGATCGCCAGCTGCTTGTCGTAGGTGGGGGAGTTGGTCACGACCCGGTACTGCTTGCCGTGATGGATGACGAGCTTGCCGTCGACGTACTCGAATACCGCCGAGTCGCCGGTGGCATCTGAGATCACGAGGTGCATATTGGCGGGGCGGCCGGTGCCCAGCACCACGGTCTGCACGCGGAAGTTCTCCTTGCGCAAATCCGCGACGGCCTCGGCAACGGTAGCGAAGTTGTCCAGAACGTACTGCGGCCAGGTGCTCAGCGAGATCACCTTGTCGCCTGCGGCCGGCTTGCCGTAGTTCGACTCGACCAGGGCGAGCTCGTTGACCACCAGCCCCTTCTCGTTCATTCCCTCCGCCGTGCCGATGTCGTAGGCCGAGACGATCAGGCTGCCGTACTTCGATTCCCACGCGATCGTGTTCTTGCCACCCCGGCCGTCGCGCTTCATGCCGCGCGGAAGCACCCACATGTTGGACATCATGTCCTCGCCCCAGTCCATGGACCGGCCGACGATGACGGTGCCATCCTTGGCCACGTACAGCGCACGGGTGCAGGCCTCCGCCGGTGCCAGGCTGGTGGAGACTAAGGTCGCCGTGACGAGAACTGCTACGGCGCCGCGGTAGAAGCGATTAGTACGCATACTTGTTCCCCTTGGGTAAGGCGCGGTCAGGTCAAACGCCCTCGCGCCTGACTTGTAGTCCGCAGAGTGGCTGCGGGATTGCTGGGACCTTGCGGAAGAACTTGGGCGCGCCCTTGAGCTGCAGTGCCCTGCTTTCGATAGAGAATCAGATGGTCGGCGACGAAACTTACAGTATCAGTCGCAAGAAGGCCTGCGACGTCTTCAACGGGACGCCCGTCGGTCGAGCAGTGGACTTCCGCTTCTGGCCGGCATCGGCAGTCTTACTCACTCGCTTCCGCTGGCCGCAGCGGCCCCACTTCGATTATCCCCATCGCACGTCGCGCCGCGGCCATGGTGGTCTCCTCGATGATGGTTGACAGTCTCTGTTCCAGTACCGACTTTGGTATGGAGTACGCGAGATGAATGTTGTCGGAGTTCGGATCGTGCAGCTTCACCGATTCGAATCGACTCTCGGTGTGCAGCAGCTCCAGCGTCTTCGCATCGAAGCGGCGCACCCTTGCGTAGTAGTGCAACGCGATGAACACGCGCGATGCATGAACGACACCTTCCAGGGAGATTGGCCATTCAGTTGGCGAACCTGCCGTATCGGGATTGAGAATGCGACCGTTGCCTAAGGTGAGTTCAGCACTTGTTACCGGTTGGACGTACACACCCGCTCCGTGTAACCGCGGTGCGAGCCCGTCGCTGGGCCCCAGCACGTAGGCCGGGGTTACGACAAAGATCTCGTCCCACTGCTGGCGCTGGGGCAGGCGCCGCACGACCTCCATGGCCGCGTCGACGGCGGCGCTTTCCCGCTCGTTCGGATGCGGCGAGTCGACCACCTTGGGATCAAGCGCCAGATGAATCCGCCGGCTGTGCGGAGCCTGCTGGGCGACGGCGGCGTCGAGTGCACGCAGGATGACCTTGTTCAATCCGTTGTCTGCCACGGCGAGCCCTTTGCGCCGGTACGCCTCGATGCGCGAACCCGTCTCGGCGCGGCCCTGCACGAAAGTCATGTGCTCGCCGAAGGCCGCAATCAGGGCATAGGTACGCGGCGCGGGCGCACCGGTCGGGACGTATGCCCCGACGGAATTGGCTTGGCCATACGCCGAGGTCGCCAGCGCCAACACAATGCCGGCGGCGAGCATTCGCTCCGTCATGCGTGTCACGGGCTCTCCTGCCTCATCTGCTTTGCGGCCATTCTGTCCGCTTTCCCGCCACTTGGGTATCCGGCGCTGAGGGCCGGTCAT
>CAVWFH010000003.1:0-118122 GCA_963754065.1 uncultured beta proteobacterium
TCGGGTCGCAAGATCAGACAACGAGCCCGGGAAGGATTAGAAATGTCAGTGCATTTGGTTGAGAAACTGAAGCGGGCGCGTGCAGCGTTGCTTGTTGCTGCAGGTCTCTCGTTCGTCTCACCGTCGAACGCTTTGATCTACACGGGCGCGTGGGACCCGGCATTCGGATCCGCGTTTCCCGATCTTGGTTGGCGCGGCGAGGCGACCTTTTTCGTACCGGATGCGTGCGCCTCCGAATCGGGTTGGGTGTTCAATTTCGAGGGTTGCTCTAATTTCGAAATGAAGGTCCTCAGCGCCGAAGTAGAGTTCTACAGACTCAGCGATCCGACGAATCCCGCCTTTCAGGAAACACTTTCGTTCGACGATCCGTCGTCATTCGTCGCGGCGATGAAGATCGAAGAGGGTCTACTGACAGGCTTGTATGCGACCTTCGACTACTTCCTACCGTCAACGCTGGCGATCGCCGGCGGTCCCTACACGGACTTTGTGCTGCTCTTTGAAGGCGACATCGCGCGCATGGGGTTCATCTCAGACCCGCCCGATGGGCCGAAGACACGCGGTGTCAGTGATCGGAACCCGCCAGATGGCGCTCCGTTCATTACTTTCCGGGTCGTACCGGAACCGAGCAGCTTCGCGCTTGCGGCTGTGGCTTTGCTGGCACTCGCCGTGTTCGCGGCGCGCCGGAGGCTGACCCGGGTGGCTTGTACAGAAATGACGAGCGCCTAGACAGTTTCGACTCGCAATTCTTCGACCTCGAGGGCACTCCGCACTGCGTCCTCAACGTCCCAACTGCCGCCTTTTAGCCAAGCTTCGTCGAAAGCACCGCCTCGCAATGCGTGTCGATAGCGGGCAAGCAGCTCAGATTGGAGTGCCACTGAGCGCGGCGCCCGATTGAGGCCTAGCCGGTCACGGGCGCGCTGGGTCGCCGCTGAGAGCTGGATTGATCGATCGGGTCGACTTTCGGCCTGACAGAGTTCCGCAAAGTCCTCGAGGCAGTCAAGCAGTTCGTCCCACATCTCGAAACTTTCGGAACGCACGAAGCGCAAAAGTGAGCCGCGTCCGTGCGGAAGCAAGCGAACCACTACAAAGATCACACTTGCCGAGCCACCGTGTTGCATTGGCCTCGCCGCGTCGATCTGCGGCCTCGCGACTGAGTGTCAGGCACCGTTTCAGCCAGAGCTCAGCGTCCTCCAGCTTGCCGCCGATAAATGCGAGTCTTCCCAGACGAAGCTCGCACTCTCCCTGCGACTCTTGATGCTTGATGTCGCGAGCGATCGAGAATGCCTGCTCGAAGTTCGCCTTTGCTTCCTCGTCATCGCTGAGATACTCGGCGATCTGGCCAAGATGTACCAGCGCTACCAACTCACCACGTCGATCTTTGATATCTCGAAAGATCTGCAACGCTTCGCGCTCGCCTTCAGCGGCTCCGGAGGCATCTCCAGTTTTCCGAGCAGCTCGTCCCACATCTCGAAGCGCCGATAGGCGCCCAGCGCTTCGGCCAGGCGAGTCCGGGCCGAAGCGTAACGACCCGGAGCGAACGTCGACCTTGCCGAGCCACCGCTGCGCGTTGGCCTCACCGCGCTGATCGGCCGCCTCGCGGCACAGCGTCGATGATCGCTTGAACCACAGCTCGGCCTCGGTCGAGATCGCCACGCGCGAACGCAAGCTGTCCGAGCCGCAGCTCGCACTCTCCCTCGGCTTCCTGGTCCTGGATCTCGCGCGAGATCGCCAGCGCTTGCTCGAAGTCCTTCTTTGCGGCCTCGATCGTCGCCGAGGGCTTCGGCCACTTGGCCGAGGTGAACCAGTGCGATCAACTCGCCGCGGCGGTGGCCGACCTCGCGAAAGATCTGCAGTGCCTCGCGCTCTCCTTCGGCCGCCGCGGCTGCATCGCCGGTGCGCAAGCCGGACGAGCGAAAGCGTCGACAGCGCCGCCGCCGTGTCCAACGGGATAGCCAGTCGTCGCCGCAGGACCAGGCAGCGCTCCAGCATGTCGCGCGCCTCGCCGAAGTCGCTCTGGCTCTCGGCCAGACCAGCCGCCGACGTAGAGCGCCCAAGCCTGCGCGAGTTCGGATGAAGCAATGGCGTCGACCTTCAGCGCGGCGCGAATCAACTTCCGACCCTCGGTTGCGTAACCGCGCAGCATCCAGAACTGCAGGAGCGAGAGCGCCAGCTTGACCGCGATGAACGGATCGACGCCGCCTTCGAGCGCCAGCGCCATCGTCGCGCGCAGATTGTCGATATCGGCCTCGAGTCGCTGGATCCACTCGGCCTGCTCCGGCCCCTGCATGCCTTCGCGCGCCAGCTTTGCCATCGCGAAATAGTGCTGGGCATGCCGCGCCGCGGCGTCGGCCAGCGCGCCGTCCTGTGCGAGCTTCTCGCGCGCGTAGTCGCGGATGGTTTCGAGCATGCGGTAGCGCGCCGGCGCTCTCCTGCTCGTCGAGCAGCACGAGCGACTTGTCGACCAGCGACCCGAGCAGGTCGAGCACGTCGTCGCGGGCCAGCGGATCGACGCCGCACACCTGTTCGGCGGCCTCGAGGTCGAAGCCGCCGACAAACACGCCGAGGCGCGTCGAGCAGGGTCTGCTCGGTCGGCGTCAGCAGGTCATAGGACCAGTCAACCAGCGCTCGCAGCGTCTGCTGCCGTTCCTGCAGAACTCGCGCACCGCCGGTCAGGATCTTGTAGCGGTCCTTCAATCGTGCGTTGATTTCAGCTACTGGAAGCGACTTGACGCGCGCGGCGGCCAGTTCGAGCGCGAGTGGGATGCCTTCGAGTCGCGCGACGAGTTCGGCCACGGCTGTGGCCTGAGCCGCGTCGAGCGTGAACGACGGCTTGTGCTGCTGCGCGCGCGCGACGAACAACCGCACGGCAGTCGATTGCGCCACGTCGTCGATGCCGGCGCCGCGTGCCGGCAGCGGCAGGGGATGCACCGGATAGCTCTGTTCGCCCGGCACGTGCAGTGCCTCACGGCTGGTCGCGAGGAGGCGCACGTAAGGCGCCGCGCGCAGGATCGCCTGCGCCATTTCGGCAGAGGCCTTCACCAGGTGCTCGCAGTTGTCGATGACGATCAGCACGCGCCGTGCCTTCAGGTGGGCGCAGATCGCCTGTACCAATGTGCGATCCGGTTCGGCCTTCACGCCCATCACCTGTGCGGCTTCGGCGGCCACGTGTGCGTCGTCGCGCAACGGCGAAAGGTCGAGGAACCAGACGCCATCGGGAAACTTGTGCATCAGTTCGGCCGCTGCCTGCAGGCACAGCCGGGTCTTGCCGAGGCCGCCCATGCCGAGCAGCGTCAGCAGACGCACCTTTTCAAGATAGGACTTGACTTCGTCGAGCTCCACTTCCCGGCCGACAAACGACGTGGCCTGGAAGGGCAGGTTGTTGGGAATGTCCTTGACCGGCATCCACCAGTCGGCCTGGCGCACGACACGAAACACCTTTTCGCTGTCGGCGGGCGGCGTGAAGCGCGTGCCCGGAGCACCGACCTCGAAGAGTTCGATCGGCTCCTCGACGCCCTTGACCATCCAGTGGCCGAGTGACTCGACCTTGAGTTCGGTCGGGCCCAGGTTCTCGCGTGCCTCGGGCGTCAGCAGGGTCTGGCCGCCACGGGCGAGCGACATCACGCGCGCGGCGGTGGGCTTGGCCATGCCTTCGACTTCCAGCGGCTTCGCGCCGAGGGCGATGTCTTCGGCACTGTTCTCGCGCAACAGCACGGGGCCGACATGCAGGCCGGCGCGCGCCATCAGAGAGACCGGCAAACTGGCCAGCGCCCGGTGATAGGCCATCGCAAATTTCACGGCATCCGCGGCGCCGCTGAACATCATCAGCATGCCGTCGGTCTTGTCGATCTCGCGCCCATGGTGAACCTGCAAGAGGTCACGCGCGACGCGGTCGTGCGCCGACCACACATCCGCCATCGCCGCATCGCCGATCGATTCGGCGAGCTTCGTACTGTCGACGACGTCAGTCAGGAGTAGCGCTCGAACTTCACTCATCGTGGGGTGGCAGGCCGTTTCGCCCGCGGAGCGCCGGGACGATCCCGTGGCCCCGCGGCGCGCGACAGTGTACGGTCTGCCTGACCGGTGCGGCGGCGCTCGACCCGCTGCGAACCGTGCCTTATCAGGCGTGTCGGACCAGCAACAGCGGCACGTTCGAGTGTGCCATCACGCGGGTCGCAACCGATCCCAGCACGGCGGCCTTGAACGCACCGTATCCGTGCGAACCCATGACGAGCACGTCGAGTTTCTTCTTCTTCGCGTACGCGCACAGTTCGTCGCCGGCGTTACCGACGAGGCAGACCTCTGTGGGCTTGATGTTGCCCTTGGCCAGCAGCTTGCGAGCGGGACCGACGGCCGCCTCGAAGGCCTTCTTCTGCAACGAAAGGATCTCGTCTTCCGAAAACGCCGGCAGGGCAATCCCGCCCATGTCGGGCATGACCGCACCGGCGAAGTCGCTGACGACATGGAGCAACGTGACCTCCGGCCTGGCGCCGAACAATGCGAGATGACGCAACACGTACTTGACTGCCTCACGACCGTACTTGCTGCCGTCGACGGCGATGCCGACCTTCAGCGTGTCGGTGGTCGGCGCCTCGCGGTGTCGCACCACCAGCATCGGCACGCGCGTGCGGGCGAGCACGTTGTTGGTGACCGAGCCGAACAGCAGCCCCCTCAGCGCCGAATGTCCATGCGAGCCCATCACGATGAGGTCGACCTTGTCGCGGACCGCGGCGGCACTGATCTCCTCGCCCGGATGGCCCACGAGATAGTGTGCGGAGGCCGTCAGTCCCGCCTTGGCCAGGCGACGGAGCGCCGGCTTCAGCGCCTTGTCGGACTCGTCGGTGTAGTACTCGGTGAGCGCCGACTTGCCGACGACGCGCGCGGCGCGCGCCGGCACGGCAAGTTGCACGTTGATCACATCCACCTGCGGTTCGGTGCCGATCAGCGTGGACCGCGAAGCCACGAACTCGACTGCGGCACGGCTGTACTCGCTGCCATCGACTGGAACGAGAATTTTCATTGTTGCCTCCGATGTACCGACTGCATTCGACTGATATCAGTCTACGGCAGGGCCTGCGGCGCCGCGTGACCGCGGGCAAGTCTTGGTTGATGCACAGGGGGAACTCCGTATTGAAATTGCGCTGGACGACGGAAGATTGGGCGGATCGAGCGCAGCGCAGGACGCGTAAGCTCGCATCACTGGAGAAGCCGCATGGACGCGAAAGAACAACAAGCCGTCATGAACATTGCCCTGCTCGCAGCGTTTGCCGACGACCGCAACGCGGATCGCGAGCGCGAGGAACTGCGACGCGTTGCCGATGCGCTGGGCACCTCGCTCAACATGCCGGCGCTGGTGCAGGATGTGCTGTTGAAGCGGACTTCCATTGAGGCGGCCGCGGCGGCGCTCACCACGCCGGAATTGCGCCGGCTGGCGTTCGAGCTCGCAGTGGGTGTCTGCGATGCCGACGGCCTGCGCAACGAGGCGGAGACGCGCTTCCTCGCGGACCTTGGGAATCGGCTGGGACTGGACCAGCCGACTATCGTCGAAACGGCTGTCGATGCCGACGAGCTGGCAACGATGCCGCTGCCGGCCGCCGGCGTGACGACAAAGGAAGTGGTGGCCGCCGCACCTTCCGTGCCTGCCGCAGAGCTCGACCGGATGATCCTCAATGCGTCGATCCTGAACGGCGCCCTCGAACTGCTGCCGCAGTCGATTGCTTCGATGGCCATCATTCCGCTGCAGATGAAGCTCGTCTATCGCATTGGGCAGGCGCATGGTTACGAGTCGGACAAGACGCAGATCGGCGATCTGCTGGCCACGCTCGGTGTGGGACTGACCGGGCAATACCTGGAGCAGATCGGGCGCAAGCTCGTCGGGGGACTGTTCGGGAAGGTGGCCGGTGGCATGGCCGGTTCGCTGGCGCGCGGCGCGACGGGTGCGGTGTTCTCGTTCGCCACGACGTACGCCATTGGCGAGGTAGCGCGCCGCTATTACGCAGGCGGCCGTGTCATGTCGGCCGATCTGCTCAAGCGCACCTTCAGCGAGGTGCTGTCGCAAGGCAAGGCGTTGCAGGCGCAGTACCTGCCGCAGATCGAGCAGCAGGCACGCACGCTGGATGTGTCGCGCATCGTGCAGCTGGTGCGGAACAACTAGTCCGGACGGCCGCTTGTCCGCTCTCGATCTGTCACCCCCCGAGGCCGATCTTGCGCGCCGCTTCGGCGGTGTTGCGCGGCTCTATGGCGAGGAAGGCGCAGCGAAGCTGCGCCGCGCCCACGTCGCCGTCATCGGCATCGGCGGAGTTGGCACCTGGGCGGCCGAGGCACTCGCCCGCTCTGCGGTCGGCGTGATCACCCTGATCGACATGGATCACATCGCGGAGTCGAACACCAACCGCCAGATCCACGCACTCGGCGATGCCTATGGCCAGGCCAAGGTCGATGCGATGGCGAAGCGCATCGCGGACATCAACCCGTCGTGCGATATCCGGCCGATCGACGAGTTCATCACGGTCGAGAATGCGGCGCGGCTGATTGCTGGCTACGATTTCGTCCTCGACTGCATCGACCAGGTGAACGCCAAGGCCGCGTTGATCGCCCGGGCGCGCGCCGTCAACATCCCGGTTGTTACCTGCGGTGCTGCGGGCGGTCGGCAGGATCCGGTGAGAATTTCACTCGATGACCTTGCGCTCGTGACCGGCGATCCGCTGCTGGCCAAAGTCCGGCAAAGGCTGCGCCGAGACTATGGTTTCCCGCGAGAGTCCGGCTCGCGCCGGAAGAAATTTCACGTTGTCGCCGTGTACTCCGACGAACCGGTGCAGCGGCCAGCTTCCGCCTGTGGCGAGTCATCGGACGTGGTCGGTGGCCTGGCGTGTACGGGTTTTGGATCCAGCGTGACCGTCACGGCAACCATGGGTTTCGCCGCGGCCTCCGTTGCGCTGACGCAGCTCGCGCAGGCGCCCGGCGGTGGCGCTTGACGCCTGTCAATCACGAGGGTGGACGGTGGCCTAGGCTTCAATTGAAGGAGTTGTCACTCAATGTTCAAGAAAATCCTGCTGCCGACTGACGGCTCCGACCTGTCCACCAAGGCGATCGACGGAGGGTTGGAGTTCGCCAAGGCGCTCAAGGCTGGAGTGGTCGGCCTGACGGTGATCGAACCGTATTCGTACTCGAATCTGTCCGAGTATCGTCCGGAGACACTTGACGATTACGAGCAGCGCACCATGAAGGTCGCCGCCGAGCGTCTCGGCAAAGTGGCCGATGCCGCGGCCAGGGCATCCGTCCCGGTCGAAACCGTCACGGTGAAGTCCTTTTCTCCGTTCGAGGCCATCATTGACACGGCGAAGGCCAAGGGCTGCGATGTCATCTTCATGGCGTCCCACGGTCGCAAGGGCTTGAGCGCCGTGCTGCTCGGCAGCGAAACACAAAAGGTCTTGACTCATTCGACGATTCCGGTCATGGTGTACAGGTAACGGTATCGGCGGCCACGGCTGCCACCCACGGCGATCCGTCGCCGCGAGGCCCGGCACACATCGATGTGTCCGGGCCTTTTTCTTGGTAACTTGCGCACTGCCGTGTGGCGGCCATCACGTTCTTGCTCTGCATCAACCGGTGCCGCGACCAAGGCCGTAGCGTCGCTCAGGAGCCAACGTCTTCAGGGGCAAGTCATGAACGCCGCCGTCGTCACTCACAGCCGCATACTGGTCGGATTCAAGCCGATCGATGATCTGCACAAGGAGTTCGAATCCATCCTCGAGGCACTCAACGATCCCGCTGAGGCGGACTACGGTGCTCATCTGCTTGCGTTGCACGAACACCTGCTGCGCCACTGCGAGACCGAAGAGACCTTCATGCTTCAGGAAAACTACTCGCACTACGCGCGTCACAAGCGTGCGCACGAGCACCTGCTGGATTCCGTCTCTGAGGTCCGCCGCAAGTTCGATGCCGGCGACATCGATGCCGTGCACCGCTACAGCTCCGACCTGATGAACTGGTTTGCGATTCACGCATCGTCCGAGGACGCGGAACTGGCTGCCTTCCTCAAGGGGCAGGCCGCCTGACCATGGCAAGCGGCGCAGGGCGGTTCGCGGTCGGCGTGGACTCGATCGACGCGTTGCACGTCGAATGCGAAGCCATGATCGCGCAGCTGGCCACTGCGATCGAGTCCGACAGCGACGCGACCATCGCGCTCGCGGAACTGCACGACCATCTGGAGCGCCACTTCCAGCATGAAGAGTCGCTGATGGCGGCGTCCGATTTTCCGCCGTCAGGCTGTCATCAGCGCGAGCACGCCTCGGTGCGCGAAGTGGTCGCCGAAGTGCGGCGGCGCTATGCCGGCGGCGAGCGTGACCCGGCGGCCCGTTTGGCCGATGCGCTCGTCGAGTGGCTCGAACTGCATGCCGGCAGCATGGACGCGGCATTGGCGCAGTGGCTCAACACCGCCCGCGACGAGGTGCGGATGGAACGGTCGGTGGCCTAGCGGCCCGGGCGACTGCCGCTCAGGCGGTACGCCGTTGCCTCATCTCGCGGCGAATCCAGTCGTGCATGTGAATCATGCCGTCCTCGTGCGGCGTGTGATACGGCCCCTCGTCGTCCTCGCCCGCCAGCCAAAGCGCGCGCCGGCCCCGGTGCAGGCGCCCGCAGGCCTCGGCATCCTCGACGGCCGACTCGGCGTAGGCGGCCTGATGCGCCTCGACGATCTGCCGCTCGAACGCCTGTACTTCTTCGGGGTAGTAAAACTCGACGATATTGGTGGTGTGGTCCGGTGAGCGCGGGATCAGCGTGCTGACGACCAGACCGTAGGGATACCACTCGAGCATGACGTTGGGATACAGGATCGACCACACCGTGCCGTACTTCGGCAGCACGCCGCCGGAATACGCAAGGATCGCATCGCGGTAGCGCTGGTAGTTGGGCGAGATCTGCGACTGCAGTCCGTCCTTGATGCCAAGGATCTGGTAACTCCAGCGATCGCCGAAACCCCATTCGTAGTTGCCGGCGTCGACCCACTTCTGCAGGCCGGGGTGCATTGCCTCGACGTGATACAGCTCGAGAAAGATCTCGAGGAATGTCTTCCAGTTGAATGGGCACTCGTCGACGATGACCTTGTCGAACACGTACTTCGAGTAGTCGTAGTCGGTCGCGAGTGGAAACGCTGCAAGGTCCGCCGCCGCGTCGCGCGGCCCGGCAAACAGCAGCCCGTTCCAATCCGTCAGCGGCGTGCGCGGCAGCGAGCAGTCGGGTGTGTGCTCGAAGTCCGGCGCACCCAGCAGGCGGCCGTCGAGATCGTAGGTCCAGCGGTGCAGCGGACAGACGATGTTCTGATGGTTGCCGCGGCCTTCGAGCAGCAGTCCCTGCCGGTGACGGCAGGTATTCGACAGCAGGTTGACGCCGTTCGGCCCGTGCACCAGCACCTTGCCGTGGTCGGTCCAGGGCAGCGTCATGGTGTCGCCGACCTCCGGCACCATCATGCGGCTGCCGACGTAGTTCGGGCCGCGGTCGAACAGGAGCAGGATTTCACGCTCGAGCCATGCGGGATCGAAGTACGACGAAATCGGCAACGGCGATGTGCGCGCCAGCAGCGCGGAGTCGAGATTGGATCGGCGCGAGATCGAGTCCGGGGCGTTCATGGCATGACGTCTGCGGTGGGCTCAGGCGAACTGCTGAAATCGATAATACCCGCGGCGTGCTGCCATCAGCGTGCCATCCGCTACGTTCCCGCTACCAGCGCGACCGGCTGTGCGGAATCTCGGTACAGCCATCCGCGTCGCACGGCCCACTTCTCCAATTCGACGCCGACGAACACGACCAGGGGGAGTGCACAGGCAAGCACCAGCGCGTGCGCCGACAAAGTCTGTGTCCCGAAAATCCGCTGCAGCCACGGCACGTAGATCAGCAGGAGGTGAAGTGCGACGCTCGCAGCGACCGCGAGCAGCAGCGGGCGATTGCTGGCGACGCCAATCGTGAACAGGCTCTCGCGTTCCGAGCGGATCGCCATCACGTGTACCAGTTGTGCAAACGTCAGCACGGTGAAAGTCATCGTCTGCGCATGCTCGCCGTTTTCGATGGCCCAGTAGCAGGCGTACAGACTGATCCCGCCGATCAGCAGCCCGGCCCACAGGATGTGCTGCCATACGCCGTGAGCAAAGACCGACTCGTTGCGCGGTCGGGGCGGTCGCCGCATGACATGGGGCTCCGCCGGTTCGCCGGCCAGCGCGAGGCCGGGCAAGCCGTCGGTCACGAAGTTGACCCACAGGATCTGAATCGGCGACAGCGGGATCGGCAGGCCGAGGAACGGAGCCAGGAAGATCGTCCAGATCTCGCCCGCATTGCCCGCCATCACGAAGCGTATGAACTTGCGGATGTTGTCGTAGATGCGGCGACCCTCGCGCACGGCGGCCACGATGGTTGCGAAGTTGTCGTCCAGCAGCACGAGGTCGGAAGCCTCGCGCGCCACGTCGGTACCGCCGCGACCCATCGCCACGCCGATGTCGGACTTGCGCAGTGCCGGCGCGTCATTGACGCCGTCGCCCGTCATCGCGACACATTCGCCACGCGCCTGCAGCGCTTCGACGATGCGGATCTTCTGCGCCGGATCGACCCGCGCGTACACCTGCACGTGATGAACACGGTCGGGCAACGCGCCGACCTCGATGCTGGCCAGTTCCTGGCCGGTCATCGCGCGTGCCTCCGGACCGACCATGCCGAGCGAGCGTGCAATCGCCAGCGCGGTCGCGGGATGATCCCCGGTGATCATTACCGGGATGACGCCGGCACTCATGCATTCGGCCACGGCGGTCGCGGCCTCGGGACGTGCCGGATCGATCAGTCCCACCAGCGCCAGCAGTTCAAGCCGCGTGTCGAGCTGGTCGATGGCCTCGTCGCGCCGGGCCGTACGTGCGGCCAGCGCCAGTACGCGCTGTCCCTCGGCGGCGAGGCGCTCCGAGCGCAGCAGCCACTCGTCCCGGTCGATGTCGATGCAGGAGGCGAGGACGGACTCCGGCGCGCCCTTCACGGTCAGCAGCGCGGCGCCCCGGTCGGCGTGCAACGTCGACATGCGCTTGCTCTCGGAGTCGAACGGCAGCTCGGCGATGCGCGGCATGGCAGCGCGCAGCGCATCGACATCGACTCCTGCCGCCGCGGCGGCGTCGACGAGAGCGATCTCGGTCGGGTCGCCGATCCACAATCCCTCGGTCGAGCGCGTGGCATCGCTGTTCAGGGCCAGGACCTGCAGTGCCCGTTCGCGTGAGCTCTCGCTGGTGAGCTCGAGCCGCTCGACGCGCAGCCGGTTCTCGGTCAGCGTCCCGGTCTTGTCGCTGCAGATCACCGTGACGGAGCCGAGCGACTCCACGCTCGGAAGGCGGCGCACCAGCGCCCGCTCGCGCGACATGCGATGCGCACCGAACGCGAGCGCGATCGACACGACCGCCGGCAGCGCTTCCGGGATCGCCGCCACCGCAAGGCTGATCGCCGTCAGGAACATCAAGGTCGCGGGCTCGCCGCGGAAAACGCCGGCGACAAAGATGACGGCGCAGATGACGAGGACGATCAGCGCCAGCCGACGACCGAAGCGCGCAAGGCGATCCTGCAGCGGTGTGCGTTGTTCGGCGGTCGAGCCCACCAGCTGCGCGATGCGGCCGAGCTCGGTCGCCGCCCCGGTTGCGATCACCAGGCCGAGTCCGCGCCCGGCCGTCACCATCGTTCCCGAATACGCCATGTTGTGTCGGTCACCGAGCACGGCCTCCGCTCCGAGCACCGCGGCGGCATTCTTGTCGGCCGGCACGGACTCGCCCGTCAGTGCGGCTTCCTCGACACGCAGCGCGGCGCTTTCGACCAGTCGCAGGTCGGCTGGAACCTTGGTTCCGGCTTCCAGCCACACGATGTCGCCCGTGACGAGTTCCGCGGCCGGAATGTCCATGCGAGAGCCTGCGCGGAGCACGCGGGCACGCGGCGCAGACATCGCTCGCAAAGCCGCCATGGCCTGCTCGGCACGCCATTCCTGCGTGAATCCCAGGATGGCGTTCAGCACGACGATGGCGAGGATGGCGGCCGCCTCGACCGGCTCGCCGATCACTGCGGCGACGACCGCGGCCACGACCAGCACGCCGATCATGAAGTCGGCAAACTGCCGCGCGAACATCGCGAACATGCTGACCGGCGCGGCCTCGGGCAGCAGGTTCGGCCCATTGCGTTGCAGCCGGTCCGCCGCCTCGGCTGCGGAAAGACCCTGAAGGCCGGACGACAGCTGCCCGACGGCCGCGTCCGCGGCGATGGCATGCCACGCACAGGGCGGCGGTGTGACGACGCCTGACGCGGGTGAGAGACTGGCTTGCACGGCTTTGTCGCTGCGGTCAATGCGAGGGTAGGGGCTGCCGGGCAGTCGGTCGATGACCTGGGTCCAATGCAGCCGCGATTTGCAGCTCCGATTTACACATCTTTACAACCTGCTCGAACACGAGCAACGCAGGGTCCCTACAGTGCCGTCACGTACCCGATCGTGACGAATACAAGGAGCCTGCAATGACTGAACCGAACTCTGACGCGCCCACGCAACCCGCGGCAGCGTCCAACGGCAAGCGGCGCTGGACCCTCCTCGGCCTCGGCGTGGCTGCACTGGCCACCGTCGGCGCGCTGACGGCACATCGGCATGCACAGGCCGGCGCCATGGGATTCGGTGGGCACGGCCACGGGCCTGGCGGCTGGCATGGCGGATGGGTGGCATGGGCGGAATGGGTGACATGGACCCCGCCGTGATGGCCAAGCGCATTGATGCACGGGTGGCCTACATGCTGGCGGAAATCGATGCCTCGCCGGAGCAGCGCGAGCGTATCGCGACCATCCTGAAAGGCCTGGCGAACGACATGCAGCAGAACCGCCAGCGGCACATGCAGGCGCGGCGCCAGTCGCTCGAACTCCTGGCCGCACCGACCATCGATCGCGCACAGCTCGAGAAGCTGCGCGTCGAGCAGATGCAACTTGGCGACGTCACATCGCGCCGCATGCTGCAGGCGATGATGGATAGCGCCGAAGTGCTGAACCCGGAGCAGCGCGCCAAGCTGATTGAACGCTGGCAGCGTCGCATGCCGCCGCGCAACTAGTCTTCCCCGCCGCGGCCCCGGATCCCCTCCCCGAATTCCGGCGGCCCCCTCCACCTCACCGGCGTTCACCGGTGGCCGCGGCACCTCCCTCCTGCTTAAGATCCGCCGTATGCAGCGGCTGCTGATGATCGACGACGACGCGCGCCTCGCTGCCATGGTGCGCGACTACCTCGGAGCGTCCGGCTTTGCGGTCGACGTGGCCGCTGACGCGGCGAGCGGTGTCGCAGCGCTGAGGTCGCGGCCGGCTGAACTGCTGATACTCGATCTGATGCTGCCCGATGGCGACGGGCTCGACGTCTGTCGCCGCTTGCGCGCCGAGGGGTTCGGCATGCCGATACTGATGCTGACGGCGAAGGGTGATCCGATCGAACGCGTGATCGGGCTCGAGATCGGCGCCGATGACTATCTGCCGAAGCCGTTCGAGCCGCGCGAGCTGCTCGCGCGCGTCAAGGCGCTGCTGCGGCGTGCCACCGGAACGCCCGCGGCAGCGACGTTGCGCTTCGGGCGCCTCGAACTGGATCGCGCGGGCCGTGTGGTTCGCGTCGATGGCCAGGTCCGTGCGCTGACGTCGCATCAGTTCGAACTGCTGGTTGCGCTGGCCGAGCGTGCCGGGCGCGTACTGACGCGCGAGCAGTTGATGGACCTGGTGCGTGGTGAAGCGATCGAGGCCTTTGACCGCTCGATCGACGTGCACATTGCCCGGATTCGTGCCGCCGTCGAGGACGATCCGCGCAATCCGAAGCGCATCATCACCGTGCGTGGCGCCGGCTACGTCTTTGCACGGTCGCAGGATGCAGCGTGAGCCACTGCTGCGAATGGATCGACGAACGCTGCCGCGTAGTTGACGCGGAGGCACGACAGTGACCGCAGCGCACCTCGGGCGGCATCGCCTGTATTGGCGCATCTGGCTGGCGATTCTCGCTACCGTGGTGCTGTTCGCCTTGCTGGCGGGCGCAGCCTGGCGTCTGCTGAACGAGCGGCCGCAACCTCTCAATGTCACCGGATTTGCCGAACTGGCTGCCGAGCTCTTGCCCGCCGCAGATGCGCCGCAGTCCGAACAGCAGGCCGCTCTGGATCACTGGCGCCATCGCCTGGGAGGCGACTTCGCGCTGTACTCGCGCGATGGCGTGCTGGTGGCGCGCACCAGCGAGGATCTCGTCGTGCGGTCGCGGCAGGATGGGGAGCCCGATCATCATGTGCCGACGCCGCGCGGTCCGGCAATTGCTCTGTCACTGCCGGACGGTCGTCGGTTCCTCGTACGCCGCCCGGGTCGGCCGCCGCCGCCGGGGCCGATACTGACCTTCGCGCTGATTGCGCTCGGCATCGGCGTCGGGGCCTATCCGGTCGTGCGTCGACTGACTCGACGGCTCGAACGATTGCAGACGGGAGTGAACGCATGGGGTGCCGGCAATCTCGGCACCCGGGTTGCCGTCGAGGGCCGTGACGAAGTCGCCCAGCTCGCGGCGAGCTTCAACGACGCCGCGGCGCGCATCGAGCAACTCGTCAACGTGCACAAGTCGTTGCTGGCCAATGCCTCGCATGAGCTGCGCTCGCCGCTCGCACGCATCCGCCTCGGCGTGGAACTCATGGCAGTCGATCCGTCGCCGGCCCGGCAGTCGGAGCTGGCGCGCGACATCGGCGAACTCGACCAGTTGATCGATGAAATCCTGCTGGCAAGCCGGCTGGAAAGTGGAGTCGCGCCGCCGCACGAGCCGGTGGACTTCACGGCCGTTGTTGCGGAAGAGTGCGCACGCTTCGACGTGCCGCTGCAGGCCGACACCGTGACCATCGACGGCAATGCGCGGCTGCTGCAGCGCCTCGTACGCAACCTGCTCGAAAATGCCGCGCGTTACGGCGGGGGTCGCGTCGAAGCGGCACTGCGCGCATCCGACGATGCCATCACGTTCGAAGTGCTCGATCGCGGTTCCGGCATCGGCACCGCCGAGCGAGAACGCATATTCGAGCCGTTCTATCGGGCCACCGGCGCAAGCGAGGCGAACGGCGGCGTCGGTCTCGGCCTGTCGCTGGTGCGGCAGATTGCTCGCCAGCACGGCGGCGAAGTGCACTGTCTTCCTCGCGACGGCGGTGGCAGCATCTTCCGCGCCGTACTCGCGCGCCGCTAGGCCCTAGTCACCCAGCCAACCCTCGGCGCGTGCGCGCGCGGCGGCGTCCCGTGGACTGACGCCCTGCTCGTACAGGTCGGACCAGCGGGTTTCGTCGAGCATCTCGTGCGATCGCATGACGCTCCAGCCGAGTTCCCCGCATACCGCAGCGAGCCATTCGAAGAGCGTCATCGCGCCCGGATCAGATGTTGGCGTCGAAGGTATTGCACGCCGCAATCTGGCCGCTCTTCATTCCGGTCATGAACCAGCGCATGCGCTGTTCGGAGCTGCCGTGCGTGAAGCTGTCGGGTACCACACGACCCTGGGTGCGGCGCTGGATCGTGTCGTCGCCGATCGCGGCCGCGGCGCGCATGGCTTCCTCCACGTCGCCGGCTTCGAGCAGGTTGCGATTCTGTGCGTGATGCGCCCACACGCCTGCGAAGCAGTCGGCCTGGAGTTCGAGCCGCACCGACAGCGCGTTGTACTGCGTCTCGCTCATGCGGCGGCGATACTCATCCATCTTCTGCATGATGCCGAGCTGGTTCTGCACGTGGTGCCCGACCTCGTGCGAGATCACGTACGCCTGCGCAAAGTCCCCCGGCGCGCGAAACTTGTCCCGCAGCGCCTGGTAGAACTGCAGGTCGATGTAAAGCTTCTGGTCAAGCGGGCAATAAAACGGACCCATCGCCGACTGGCCGGTGCCGCACGCGGTGGGTGTCGCGCCGGTGAACAGCACCAGTGTGGGGTCGCGGTACTGACGGCCCAGCTGCTGGAACAGCGTGCCCCAGGTCTTCTCGGTATCGGCCAGTACGCCCGCTACGAAGCGACCCATCTCGTCGCTCGGCGGGCCGGCCTTGCCCTGCGCCGGCTGCTGAGAGGCGCCCATGTTCTGCACCGTCTCGACCGTTCCCGCGAGACCGAGAATCACCCGTGGATCGATGCCGAAGAGCATGCCGACCACCACCAGGATCACCATCCCGATGCCGCCGCCGACGATTCCCTTTCCGCCGCGGCTCATGCCGCGACGGTCCTCGACGTTTGAACTGCCTGGTCCTTCTATGCGCATGTTCGCCCCCGCGTTTCAGTGCGGGGACAAGCATAGCGGGAGGTCGACGCTACTGGTAACGCCCGCTGCCCTTATGGTGTTTCGCGTGCCCGGGCGGCACGCGGTAGCTCACCTGCTGCCAATGCCGGTCATGGCGGTGCGGCGGCGGGACGAACACCGGGGCATACATCACGCGGCGCGGGACCACGACCACCGGTGGGCGGTGGATTACGCGTGCGGGTACGACGATCACCTGCTGCGGGACAAAGACCGGGGGCGGGATGAACACCGGCGGTGGGGCGTAGACAGGGACCGGACCGTAAACTGGCGCACCGTAGAACGGGGCACCAATGCGGAAACCGAACTCCGGCGTGCTGACGCTGACGGTGACACCACCGCCGGCTTGCGCGGCAAGCGGCGCGAGGGCGGCAACGGCGAAGGCCGCAACTAACAGACGTTTGTTCATCGTTCAATCTCCTGGTGTGACAGGAGGTTCAACGGCGCACGTCGGTCAGGCGTCGACCCGGAGAAGTTTCAAGTTGTAACGATGGGTCAGTTGCGCGGCAGGCGCAGCACGCGCATACCACCGCGTTCGCAGGGCTGATCCGCGTAAGTGACGCGCCCCCGCAGTTCGCAGCGGAACACCGTGAAAGCGGGCGCGAACAGCTGGACGGGTCCCGTGCCCAGGGCGTAGTCACTCCGCGCCGCCGATGCCGGCGGGCCGACTTCATCATCGGCGCCCGACAGCCGCGGCTGCCAGCGTGGCAAGCGGATCGAGTTCGACGATCGGCGTTTCACCCTGCCACCGCTGCAGGTCGATCCACGGCTCGATCAGCACGAAGAGGTACCAGGCGAGCGCCGAGGCGATGGCGCCGGCGACGAGCAGGCTCAGAAATCGGAGAGAAAGGTCAATACGGGGGTCGGGCGCGGTGAAGTGCATGACGGAACGAATGGGGAAGCTCCGACATTATCGCCGATTCGCGAGAACCGGCCCCGACTGCCCCGCGAAGGATCACCGGATGACGGTATCAGGCGACTGCCATGCCCTGGCGGTAGGACAGCCACACCGCGAGCAGGTCGCGCTCGCGTTGGCGAGTGATCTTCCCCGCTCGGCGCTTGTCGGACGCTACGGGGATGCCGGCTTCAAGGATGTCGTTCAGCGTGACGGCCATCGGACGCGTCTTCAGGCCGGTGGTCTTGGCACGCGCCGTATCGACGTAATGAAAGCCGCGCGTGGCCGGATCATGCGACGGAATCCAGAGCGGCAGTTCGACCCAGGGCTGAACGCCTTCACGCTCGAGGAAACGCTCGTCAACCCACTCGACCTCAACCTCCTCACCGCAGATCCAGCGGCAGGTGTCGAGCAACTCGACGAAGGTTGCGCCTTCGTTCGGTCCGGTGCCGTTGAATGCTCCGCTCGCGCGCTGCGCGATCAGTCGCAGGATCCATGCGGCGAGATCGCGCGCGTCGATGAACTGGATCGGTCGCTCCGGTTGGCCGGGCGCGAGTACGCGTCCGCCGGCGGCAATCCGCCAGGGCCAATAGGAAAACCGGCCGGTTGGATCGTCCGGGCCGACGATGAGTCCCGGTCGCACCAGGATCGATCGTGCGCCGAACACGCGTGTGACCGTGCGTTCGCACTCCGCCTTCATCGGCCCGTAGTTGTTGCCGTTGACGGTCTGCGTGTCGATGCCGACGATCGAGGCGGTCGGGTCGTTCTCCCGGATCGGTGGCTTGGCGAACGAGGCGTAAGCGGAGACGCTCGAGATATAGACGTAGCGCTCGCAACTGTCGAACAGCGCCGCACACGACAGTTCGACGTCCTGCGGGCGGTAGCCACAGGTATCGATCACCGCGTCCCAGTTCTTGTTCATCAGCAGGTGCAGATCGTCGACGCGGTCGCCAACGATCCACTTCACGCCGGGCGGCCACCACTGGCGCGACACGCCCCGGTTGAAGACCGTGACTGTGTGGCCGTTTTCCAGGGCAGCGCCGAGCAATGCCTGCCCCAGGAACACGCCGCCGCCGATGATCAGCAGATTCATGGCGACCGATATTAGGGGGCAACGCGGCATTCGGCCAGCCTTTCGGACTACCGTTCGGCCAGCCAAAGCGACGTGCGGTCGCGCCTGGACCTGGGAGGTCACGCGGATGGACGGCCCTGCGTCGAGGTGATGGCAGAGCGGGTGGGATAATTTCCCTTGTCCGCGTCACCGCTGGTTGCCGCGAATCGGCCCAACCATCCCCAAAGGCACGACTTGCCGCGATTCGATCGTCCGGCCTTTGACGGCACCCGCAGTGCGCTGCTGCGTGACGGCCGCTGGGCCAATGCCCGCGTGTCACTCGCGGAGTTCCACGGGCGGCACTGGGTCGTCAAGGACTTCGCGCCGCGGACCTGGTGGGTGCGCAACAGCATCGGCCGGCTCTTCGTGCGGCGGGAACTGGCGACGCTGCAACGCCTGGCTGGCATCGACGGCGTTCCGCCGGACGCATTCCGTCTCGACGCCCATGCGATCGCATTCGGATACATCGAAGGCGAGACACTCGGCCGGATCGATGAAGTGCGCCAGACGCCGGCGTACTTTGCGGCGCTTGAAGGGCTGATGCGCGCGATCCACGCGCGCGGAATCGTGCACCTGGATACGCGAGGCACCGGCAACGTCCTGATGCGTCCCGATGGTTCACCGGCACTGATCGACTTTCAGTCGGCGCTGTCGACGCGCTGGATGCCGGCGTTCCTGCGCCGCTTCCTGGAGAACGTCGATCTGACCGGGGTCTACAAGAAGTGGTTGCGGCAGGACCCGGCGTCGATGGGACCCGAGCGCATCGCCTTGAACGAACGCATGACGCGCTGGCGCCGGCTCTGGTTGCTGCGCGGGTATGCTGGCGCCCGCAAGTCTCACGGGCGCACCGACGGCACGTCCTGAACTGCGACGACGCACCACATGTTGACCTCGATCCGATCCGTCTTCAATCACCCCGGCATACGCCGCGCCTATGTGCGTCTGCGCGTGCCGCTGGCCATCGTGGCCATCGTTGTGGCGTTTCCGTTCCTGCGACGCGACTGGCTACTCGCGGGATTCGTCGTTTCCATGGTGGGCGAACTGATCCAGCTGTGGAGCTTCGCGTCGCTCGACAAGAATTCCGACCTGGCGATCCGCGGACCGTACGCGATGGTGCGCAATCCGATGTACCTGGGGCGGTACTTCATCCTGCTCGGCTTCCTGATGCTGCTGGGTACAGGGTGGATTCTCGTGCTCTACACGGTGGCGTACTGGTTCTACATGGACACGCGTGTCGAGCGCGAAGAGGCGCATCTGCGGCCCATCTTCGGACCGCGCTACGACGAGTACTGCGCCCGCGTGCGCCGCTTCATGCCCGGGCCGCCGCTGCCGGGACAGCCAGTCGCTTACTGGAACTGGACGCTCTTCCGCCAGAACAATGCGGCCGCCAATCTGCTCGGGACGCTGGCCGTATGGGCCGTCGTCGCCGCCTGGTTGTTGCTGCGCTGACGCGCGCGCAGCGTTCACCTCCTTCTTGATACAGCGTCCGGATGAACCCGGACGGGATAGTCGCCCGGGCAGCAGCGCGGCAGCATTCGGAATGCCCGACGCGCGGGCGCTCAAATCTTCAAACCGGGCGGTTTCTTGCTCTTCAACTTGTTCGACTCGCTTCGCATGCCGCCTCGTTGGACGCGCTTCGCTGCCTGCGCGGCCGCCGCATTGCTGGCGGCCTGCGGCGGCGGCGACAGCACACCGTCGACCCCCGCGGCGCTGGTCAGCCCGACACCGACGGCGCCCTCGCCCGCAGGAGTGGCGATCACCGGATTTGCACCCACGGCCGGAGCGCCCGGGAGCGTCGTGAATGTCAGTGGTGCTTCGCTGAGTGCCGTGACCTCGGCGCGCGTGGGCGGCGTCGACGCGACCTTCCGCGCGCTCTCCGATGCCGCCCTCGAGGTCACCGTGCCGGCCACTGCCCGGACCGGTCGCATCGAATTGAACGCGGCGGGACGTGTGCTGCTGTCAGAGGCCGACTTCACCGTCATGTCGGTACCGGCGGTCACCGCGCTGACGCCGACGACGCTGCTGCCGCCGGGGCGCATCACGCTGGCCGGCACTGCTCTCGATCTCGTGCGCGAAGTGCGCCTGAACGCGCTGGTGCTCACGATTGCCACACGCACACCGACTTCGCTGGCCGTCGATGTTCCTGCGGGTGCGATGTCCGGGACGCTGACCGTGGTCGATACGGCCGGCGTCGCGCGCCCCCTGGCGCAGATGATCACGATCGCGGGTCCGGTGACCATGAGTTCGTTTTCGCCTGCCACGATCGTGACCGGCCAGACGCTCACGGTGAATGGAACGAACCTCGATCGGGCTTCCTCGCTCGTGTTTGCCAACGGGGCGACCGCGACGATCGCAGCGCGCACCGGCACGACGCGGCTGACCGCCGTGGTGCCCGATGCGGCGGCCAGCGGCGTGTTCCGCGTGCGCGCGGACGCCGGCGACGAGGCGCTATCGGCGACCGCGCTGCAGGTGATCCCGGCGGTTCGGGTCGATGCCAACGCCGTATATCGCGTGGCGGCTGCTGGGGATTCCGTGACGATCACCGGCACTGGTCTCACCGAGGTCGCCACCGTCCGGGTCGGATCGACCGCTGCAACAATCGTCACGAAGGCGGCGACGCAGCTGGTTTTCACTGCGCCCGGCAGCCTCGCCTGCGGAGCGATCACGCTGGAGTCGGCATCGCAGCCGTCGGTGGCGGGCGGCAGCCTCGTCGTCGGAGCGGGCTGCGTCGCCACGGTGGCCGGCGTCGAGTTTGCGCAGGTCCTTTCGCAGGGACCGACGGACACTCGTTTGCGGCTGGTCCCTGGCAAGGAGACCTGGGCGCGCGCTTTCGTCGTGTCGGCCCAGGCGAATGTGCCCGCACCGCTCGTTCGACTGACCGGTTACAACGGCGCCGCGATCCTCGGCACCGTCGACATGGCAGGCCCGGCGATGCTGCCGGTCGCGTCCGGGGCAACGGCACCCGACAGCGTCCGCTACAACGAAGCACAGAGCTTCAACGTCGAACTGCCGGCAGCGTGGGTGCGCAGCGGCCTTTCGGTGCGTGTCGAGGTCGACCCGTTGCGCCAGCTCGGCGCGCCCGTCGTGGTCGATGCGACTCCCTCGGTGGGTGTGAACACACGCATCGAAGTCGTGCTGGTGCCCGTGGTCTCGGGCTCGTTCGTGCCGACAATGCCAACCGTCGACGCTGTGCGCGACGAGATCACGCGCCGCTTTCCGATCCCGCGCGCCAATATCACGGTCACGGTGCGTCCGTCGTATACGCTGACGAGCACGACCGACGGTCTGGACACGTCGAGCGAGTGGACGAATGCCCTGATCGAGCTCAACCAACTGCGCTCGATGGAAGCGGGTTCGAACGCGACCCGCTTCTACTTCGGTGTCGTGCGCCGGTCCGGCGGCGGGATCGCCGGCATCGGCTACGTGCCGGGCCGCACCGCGCTCGGCTGGGACTCGACCACGCAGTGGGCGCGAACGATGTCGCACGAGATGGGACACAACCTCAGCCGGCCGCATGCGCCGTGTGGCGGCGTAGCGAACCCGGATCCCAACTACCCTTACGCCGGCGGTGTGCTAAGTGGCACTCCGTTGATGGATTCGGTGCCTGCGGCGATCGACATCGTGTCGCCCGTCAGCCAGACCGACATCATGGGGTACTGCAGCGGCTCCTGGTTCTCTGACTACAACTTCCGCGAAATGCAGCGCTACATGGAAGGGCAGCCGAGCCTCATTGCCACGCTGGCCACACAGGCGACTCAGATCGCGGCAGACGCGGTCGAGCAGGACATGCTGCTGGTGGCCGGCACTATCGGTCAGGACGGACTTCAGCTCGCGCCGGTGCAGTCCATGCGCGCCGTGCCCGCGTCCGGCACCGGCGAATACACACTGAGGGTGTTGCTGCGAGATGGCCGCACGTTCGAACACGCTTTCGACGCCGAACTGGTCGATCACACCGAGTTGCCCGAGCGGCACTTCGCGATTGCGATCCCGGATCCGGGTGCTGCACTCGCGCGCATCGACGTTCTGCGAGGCTCAACCCCGGTGCCGTTACGCTCGTCGGGCCAGGCCACGGCGCAGCGCGCCACCCGGGCCAGCATCGAGCGGCTGCGTGGTATCGACTGGAACGAAATCAATGGCAGGTTGCGCGTCGAATGGGACACGGCGGCCGCGTCGCATATCGCAGTCACCTATGTCCTCGACGGCGCCCGCACGGTGCTCGGTGTGAGCCGCACCGGTGGTGTAGCCGAGTTCGATACCAGCGCACTGCCGGCCGGTGGACGATTCGAGATTGCGCTCACCGACGGACTGAACGCACGCGCGCTGCAGCTTCGCCGCTAAGGGCTCCACGCGTTGCTGTGCCGCCAGTCGCGGCAGGTCACTGTGACCCGCTCGGTGGCGCTACTGACTGTCGGCCAGCAGCGGCTTGACTTCCGGATGGCGCTGCACCCACGCTCTCACGTAAGAGCACACGGGCAATACGTCCATGCCGTTGTCGGCTGCGTGCTTGAACGAAGCCTTCACAAGGGCGGAGGCGATGCCCTTGCCCTCCAGCTGCGCCGGCACCTCGGTATGCACCAGCATCATCGTGTCGCCGTGCATGCGATAGTCGGACCGGCACAGCATGCCGTCCACCACCGCCTCGAAGCGCATCGCGGCCGGATTGTGCTGGATCGCGAATTTCGTTTCGTCCATCGGTACCTCGCGTCGCGGCTCGTCCCGATCCGCGAGGCAAGCTTAGCGCCCGCGGCGATGCGGAGGTTGCATGAACGCGGGAATGTTGGTGCGGACCAGCGAGTCACCGCCGGATGTTCCCTGCGTACGGGCCGTGTGGCCCCGCGCCGGTGCAGGCGAGGGCTTCGCCGCCGAACGATCAGGGCTGGTCGCGCGCGCGCTACCAGTCGCCGGTGCCGAGCGCTTGGCCGCAGCCGTACCCGCTCGCTGGCCTGACGACGGGCCGGGTTGTGCCGGCGGACTGACGCGACCCTTGCCATGCGACGGCGCGGAGCGCGCAGCCTGATCGCGGCGTGCGGGGGAACGGGGAGCCGTGCGCGGCGCGTTCGACTTGCGACCGCCGTGCGGTGCCCGGGCCGGGCGCTGCTCGACGTCGTGCGTCGCGCCGGCTGCAGCGGACGGTTGATAGCTGGGCACAGTCATGCGCGGGATCGGGCGTTTGATCAGTCGCTCGATGTCGCGCAGAAGCGCTTCTTCGTCGCGGCTGACCAGCGAGATCGCTTCTCCGGTCGCGCCGGCGCGACCCGTGCGGCCGATGCGGTGCACGTAGTCCTCCGGTACGTTCGGCAGGTCGAAGTTGACGACGTGCGGCAGCTGCTCGATGTCGAGTCCGCGCGCCGCGATGTCGGTCGCGACCAGCGCCTGCAGGTCGCCCTTCTTGAAGTCGGCCAGTGCACGCGTGCGCGCGTTCTGGCTCTTGTTGCCGTGGATCGCGAGTGCCGCGACGCCGTGCTTGCCGAGATACTCGGCGAGGCGGTTGGCGCCGTGCTTGGTGCGCGTGAACACCAGCACCTGGAACCACTGGTTGTCCTTGATCAGGTGCGCGAGCAGCTCCGACTTGCGGGTGCGCTCGATGCTGATCGCTTTCTGGTCGACGGCCTCGACAGTCGAGTTGCGCGGCGTGGCCTGGACCGACACCGGATTGCGCATCAGCGTGGCTGCCAGCGTCCGGATCTCGTCCGAGAACGTGGCCGAGAACAGCAGTGTCTGCCGCTGCTTCGGCAACTGCGCGAACACGCGCTTCATGTCGGGCAGGAAGCCCATGTCGAGCATACGATCGGCTTCGTCGAGGACCAGCACTTCGATTTTCGACAGGTCGATCGTCTTTTGCCCGACGTGATCGAGCAGGCGGCCGGGCGTGGCGACGACGATGTCGACGCCGCGCTTGAGAGCGTCGAACTGCGGCCGGATCGACACGCCACCGAAGATGACGGCGCACTTGGCGTTCACATGCTTGCCGTAGTCGCGCACGCTTTCCTCGACCTGCGCGGCGAGTTCGCGCGTCGGCGCGAGGATCAGAACGCGCGGTGCGCGGTGCTCGCGCGGGGTGGTGCCAAGACGCTGCAGGATTGGCAGCACGAAGGCCGCGGTCTTGCCGGTGCCGGTCTGCGCGCCCGCCATCAGGTCACTGCCGGCCAGGACCGGAGGAATCGCCTGCAACTGGATAGGCGTGGGCTGGGTGTACCCGAGGTCGGTGACCGCGCGTACAAGTGCCTCGGACAAGCCGAGGGCTTCAAACGATGAATTCAAACGAAACTCCTGAGCACGGCCTGCGCGAACTTTGCTCGCCGGACCGGTTCAGGCAGATGCAACTAGGGTAAAAGACTTCGAGGGAGCGTGTTGACAACCACGATGGATGGGTGCGAACCGGAACCGACGCACCGCAATCAGGGCCGAATGGTACACGAAGTCAATGACTTAGGCGGGCTTTGTCTTACAAGCCAATGTCCGCGCCCCACAGCACCGCGATGCCGATCAGCGCGAACACGACCGCGGCCAGGCCGTTCATCACGCGCTTGGGCAGTTTCTCCGCGGCGACGTTACCCAGAAGCACCGCAGGCACATTGGCGATCATCATGCCGATCGTGGTTCCTGCGACGACGGCGACCAACGCGTCGTAGCGCGCGGCCAGGGCCACGGTCGCAATCTGCGTCTTGTCGCCCATTTCGACGATGAAGAAGGCGATCAGCGTCGTGCCGAACACGCCGAAGCGTGACGCCTTGTCGGTGTCGTCATCGAGCTTGTCTGGAACCAGCATCCAGAGCGCCATGGCGATGAACGAGAGCCCGAGCGCCCAGCGCATCGCGTCCGGGCCGATCGTGCGGGTGAGCCAGGTGCCGACCGCACCGGCGAGGAAGTGATTTGCAAGCGTGGCAACCAGGATGCCGAAGATGATCGGCCACGGCTTGCGGTACTTCGCGGCCAGTGCGAGCGCGAGCAACTGCGTCTTGTCGCCGATCTCGGCGAGTGCGACGACGCCGATGGAAATGAGGAATGCGGTCAATTGGGGATTCTGATGTGGAGTGCTTGCTCTTGGCACCGGCAAGGCTGCAGAGCGGGCGCAAGCGTACACTTGAAAAACTGCCTTCATGGCGAGTGACCGCCGTCCGCGGTCCCCGTGCCCGGGTCTACTCGCTCATCTCGATGACTTCAGTTCTTGCGCGGTGGCGCGCGACCCTCGCTCGCACGTTCAAGCTGCTCTTCCCGGGACGCTACGCTGTCGCCGGCATTGTCGTCGTCGCCTACCTCGCTGTGAGCCTGCTCACGCGTGTCGGACTGGCATTCTTCAACGGCGAGGCGACGGAGTTCCTCCCGTGGCGCGTTGCCGGATGGCTGCTGATCGGATTGGCCTATGACCTGGCGGCCGCAGCTTTCTGGCTGCTGCCGATCGCGCTGCTCGCTTGGGCTTGGCCTGCGGGCCGTGCGCATCGGGCGTTCGGTGCGGTCGCGATCGTGCTGGCGACCGTTGCGTTCGGCATCTTCGTGTTCACAGCCGTGTCGGAGTTCGTTTTCTGGAACGAATTTTCTTCGCGCTTCAACTTCATCGCGGTCGATTATCTGATCTACACGCGCGAGGTAATCGGCAACATCCGCGAGTCGTACCGACTGACGCCGATCCTGCTGGGGCTTGCAGCGACGACGGCCGTCCTTGTCGCGCTGGCGGTGCGGCCGCTGTGGCGGACGGCGCAGTCGCCTGCGCCTGGATTCGGCCGGCGCTCCGTGCAGATGGCCGGTTACATTGCAGTGGCGCTCGCGTCCTATCTACTGGTTCCGTCGACATGGAAGGAATTCTCGAGCAGCGTCCAGTCGCAGCAGCTGGCGGGCAACGGGCACTGGGAGTTTTTTCACGCGTTCAACACCAACGAGATCGACTACGACCGTTTCTATGCGACGGTACCGATCGAACAGGCCTTCAAGGAACTGCGCGGCGAGTTCACCGACGCCGGGCCGGTCGAGTTCACCGGGGACAGCGGGCTGCCGATCGAGCGTGTAATTCATGGCGCCGGGCCGGAGAAACCACTGAACGTCGTGCTGATCTCGGTGGAGTCGATGTCGGCCGACTACATGGGCGCGTTCGGCAACGCGAAAGGCCTGACACCGCATCTTGATCGGCTTGCTCAAGAGGGACTGCTGTTTACGAAGCTCTACGCGACCGGAACGCGCACTGTGCGCGGGCTCGAAGCACTTGCACTTTCGCTACCCCCGACGCCGGGCCATTCAGTGGTCAAGCGACCCAACAATGATCACCTGTTTACCGTGGGCGAGGTTTTCGCCGAGAAGGGCTACGAGCCGCTCTATCTCTATGGCGGCTACGGCTACTTCGACAACATGGAACACTTCTTTGGTGGCAACGGCTACACCGTCATCGACCGCACGGCGCTGGACAAGGCCGACATTCACTACGAGAACATCTGGGGCGTGGCCGACGAGGACCTCTTCACGCTGACGCTGCGTGAGCTCGATCGTCGTCATGGCGCCGGCACGAAGTTCTTTGCTCACGTGATGACGACATCGAACCATCGTCCCTATACCTACCCAGCGGGCCGCATCGACATTCCGCCGAAGACCGGCGCCGATGGCGCCGTGAAGTACACCGACTGGGCGATCGGCGATTTCATCGGCCGGGCGCGGACACGACCCTGGTTCGACGACACGCTGTTTGTCATCGTCGCCGATCACTGCGCTGCTTCGCGTGGCAAGACCGACCTGCCACTTGACCGCTTCCATATCCCGCTGCTGATCTATGCGCCGAAGCACATCGCTCCGGCGCGCATTGACACGATCGCCTCGCAGATCGACGTCGCCCCGACCGTACTCGCGCTTTTGAATTTCAATTATGTCTCGCGCTTTTTCGGACAGGACATCCTGAATGAAGGTCGCACGCACGAGCGTGCGGTGATGGCCAACTACCAGACGGTCGGTTACTACGAGCACGGAATGCTGGTCGAGCTGCGGCCGCAGCGGCGCGTGCGCGTCATCGATGCCGCGAGTGGCCGCGAGCTGCCGCCGAGCGACGAAACCCGGCACTTCACCGACGAAGCGATCGGCTATTACCAGGGCGCAAGCAACGCCCTCCGCACCGGGGCTCTGCGCTTGCCCGGCCACCTCCTGCCGCGGCCCGTCAAGTGACGCGGCCGATCCGGTAATCTGCGCGCCTTTTGGCGCTTCTGTAACAACGGCCATGGCTCAATACGTTTACACGATGATCCGCGTGGGCAAGATCGTCCCGCCCAAGCGCGAGATCCTGAAGAACATCTCCCTCAGCTTCTTTCCCGGCGCCAAGATCGGCGTGCTCGGGCTCAACGGCTCCGGCAAGTCCACGCTGCTCAGGATCATGGCCGGACTCGACAAGGACATCGAAGGCGAGGCGGTGCCGATGCCGGGCCTTTCCATCGGGTTCCTGCCGCAGGAACCGCAACTCGACCCCGCCAAGACCGTGAAGGACGAGGTCGAGGCGGGTCTCGGCGAAGTGATGCAGGCCAAGCAGAAGCTCGAGGAAATCTACGCGGCGTATGCCGAGCCCGATGCGGACTTCGACAAGCTGTCAGCCGAGCAGGCGAAGTACGAGGCGATCATCGCCACGTCGGGTGCCGACGTCGAACACCAGATGGAGATTGCAGCCGATGCGCTGCGCCTGCCACCCTGGGATGCGGTCATCGACAAGCTTTCCGGCGGCGAGAAGCGTCGCGTCGCGCTGTGCAAGCTGCTGCTGTCCAAGCCCGACATGCTGCTGCTCGACGAGCCGACCAACCATCTTGATGCCGAAAGCGTCGACTGGCTCGAGCAGTTCCTGTCGCGTTTCCCTGGGACGGTGGTGGCAGTCACGCACGATCGCTACTTCCTCGACAACGCCGCCGAGTGGATCCTCGAACTCGACCGCGGCATGGGAATTCCGTGGAAGGGCAACTACAGCTCGTGGCTGGAACAGAAGGAAGAGCGCCTCGAACGGGAGGCCAAGTCCGAGGCGGCGCGCATCAAGACGATGAAGAACGAGCTCGAGTGGGTTCGGCAAAACGCCAAGGGCCGCCAGGCCAAGAGCAAGGCGCGCCTGAAGCGTTTCGACGAGCTGTCGTCCTACGAATACCAGACGCGCAACGAAACACAGGAAATCTTTATCCCGGTGGCCGAGCGTCTCGGCAACCAGGTGATCGAATTCAAGAACGTCAGCAAGGGCTATGGCGACCGCCTGCTGATCGACAGTCTCAGTTTTGCAATCCCTCCCGGCGCGATTGTCGGCGTCATCGGCCCCAATGGCGCGGGTAAATCGACGCTGTTCCACATGATTACCGGGCAGGAGAAGCCTGACGGTGGCGAGATCGTCATGGGTCCCAGCGTGCAGATCGCGGCGGTCGAACAGACGCGCGAATCGCTGCCGAACGACAAGTCGGTCTGGGAAGCGATCTCCGGCGGGCTCGACATCCTCCAGGTCGGCCGCTTCGAAATGCCGTCGCGCGCCTACCTCGGCCGCTTCAACTTCAAGGGCGGCGACCAGCAGAAGATTGTCGGCAATCTCTCCGGCGGCGAGCGGGGCCGCCTGCACCTGGCGGCAACTCTGCTCAAGGGCGGCAACGTGCTGCTGCTGGACGAGCCGTCGAACGACCTCGACGTCGAAACGCTGAGGGCGCTGGAAGAGGCGCTGCTCGAGTTCGCCGGTTCCGTGCTGGTGATCTCGCACGATCGCTGGTTCCTCGACCGCATCGCCACGCACATCCTCGCGGCCGAGGGCGACTCGCAGTGGACCTTCTTCAACGGCAACTACCAGGAGTACGAGGCCGACAAGAAGAAGCGCCTTGGCGAGGAGGGCGCCGCGCCGCACCGGCTGCGCTTCAAGCCGCTGACACGCGTCTGATCGGGTCGCATAGGGGCGTCGGAAGCCGGCGCGTCCGCAGCGGCAGTCATATTGCTACGGCACCACGTTCGGGACGCCGAGTTCACCTCGAACGTGCCGTACGTACCTGTGCTGGCTTGGCCAGGTCGTCGAGGATCGGGCACTCCGGGCGCTCGTCGCCATGGCAATGGTGGACGAGGTCCTGCAGGGTATCGCGCATCGTTTGCATCGCGATGATGCGCGCATCGAGCTCAGTGACGTGCCGAAGTGCAAGGCGCTTGACGTCGGCACTGGCGCGGCGCCGGTTGCTCCAGAGTCCGAGCAGCGCGGTGATTTCCTTGATCGAGAAGCCCAGGTCACGTGCGCGCCGTGTGAAGCGCAGCATATGGACATCGGCCGCCCGATAGATGCGGTAGCCAGCGACCGTGCGTCCTGCTTTCGGGAGCAGGCCGATCGCCTCGTAATGTCGGATCATCTTGGCCGATACACCCGACTGTTGAGCCACGGCACTGATGTTCATGAACCCCTCGCGGCGCGCATCCGCGAGCTCGAAGTACTTTGGACCCTTCAATTCGGCCTCCCTGTCTCGTGCGGCGCGCGCCGCGTGACGGGCGCGTCCCGCGGCCGCGCATGATTGTCAATGGTGGTGGTGCCGATGGGCGACGGCGTGTCCCCGCCCGCGGGCAATCAGATACCGATTGACCGGGAAAGCGGCCACTGCCGCGATGGCCAGCGCGATGGCCAGGCTGGACCAGAAGAGCAGGGAGGTGAGGGGTGCCTCCATGGCGCCCGGGATGACCAGCATCACTGCATTGTCGACGAGTTCCATGATCGCAATTGACGCTGTATCGGCGATCAGTGCGAGTCGCGCGGCGGCCGCCAGTGCCATGCCTGACCGCAGCAGCGGGATCATGGTCAGCAGGTAGCCCGAAATGAAGGCCAGCACGATGGCCAGCGCGATGGTCGATAGATTCGACCAGCCGAACGCCGTTCCGATCACGAGGCCAAGTACCTCGCCTATCGCACAGCCGGTGAGGCAGTGCAGCGTTGCCGACAAACTCAGTCGGTTGAGGCTCTGCGCTGGAGCGCCGGCGGGCGTCGGCGCATGAGGAAGTCGGCGCTGATGTTCCCGGTGCAGGTCATGCGGTTGAGTCGTGTCCATGAAGGGCTCGCAGTTGTCAGGGTTGATCGAACGGTGTGGCCAGACCAGACGATGCACCTTGACACAATGGGAAGGTCAAGAGGGTTGCGCGCGCGGGGGTTCGAGTTGACCTCGGGTTGGTCGTGGCGCCTTTGCGAGGAGGCGCCGCTCCCCTTCGACCGATCAGCAGGCCGCTGGCGCTCGCTTCACGGTCAGAACGGCACTGGCCGCCGGCTTACCGGACCACGATGGTTCCGACCATTCCCTCGCGCAGATCGTTCCAGGCGTGACCGGGCATCAGGCAGGCGAAGCGGAACGTTCCGGCCAGCGTGAACTGCCAGACGATCTCGCCGCGGCGGCCGGGCGGTACGTGTGCCATGAACGGCTCGTCGTGCTCCATCGTCGGAAACCGCTTCATCAGGTCCGCGTGCTCGATCAGCTCGCGCTCGGTGCCGATTACGAACTCGTGCAGGACCTTGCCACGATTCACGACGTTGAAGCGCAGCGTGTCGCCTCGCCTGACCGTGATGTGGGCCGGCTTGAAGCGCATATCGTCGGTCATGTCGAACACGATCGTGCGCGTGACCTTGTTCGGGTCGCCGGTACGGCCAAATGCCGTGGTCACCGGATGCAGGTTCGGCCCGATCGAGTGCGGCGCGTCGGCGTGAGCCAGCGCGCCGCCCGCGAGGACGGCGAAGAGCAGGAGGAGACCGGTCCGAACCAAGTCCGCAGTGCGCCGACCGTGCAGCGGGTCAGGCCTTCTTCTGTCGCGCCGCCTCGAGCGCCTTCTTCGGGTTGATCAGCGTGCGGCGGCCGTCGGCTGTCTTGTCGGATGTCGTGACGATGATCTCGATGACCTGCGGTGGCGTCATCGCCGGGTTGACGGCGAGGATCTTGCCGGCAAGGTTCGCCACCTGCGGCGACGCCATCGAGGTGCCGGAGAAGGCCACGCGATCGCCGCCCGGCAGATAGCTTTCGACCTGATACCCATTGGAGTGCACCTTCACCGTCGGGCCGTAGCTGGTGAAGGAGGCTTCGTCGCCGGCCTTGTCGACCGCACCGACCGTCAGCAGGTTGGGCAGCACGATGTCGGCGGGGGCATCCTCCGCGAAGCTCGCGTTCTGGTTCGAGTTGCCGGCGGCCGTGATGAACAGGATCTCGGGTGCTGACGCGAACGCCTTCTCCAGCGCCTGCTTGCCGATGCTGAAGTATTCGCGCGCCAGTTTCTGGCGTTCCTCCTGGGTCTTGCCGATGCCGCACAGTTCGAGGTCGTTTTCGATCGCATTGACGCTGCCACCCCAGCTCATGTTGACGACGCGTGCCTTGTTGCGCCTCAGGAACTCCACGGTCTCGACGTAACTCTTTGCATCCTTGCGGGTCTGTTCGAGCGAGGGGCAGGGATCCGGAATCAGCGTGTTGCCGAACTCCATGCGTGCCACCAGCAGCCGCGCGTAGGGGTTGCCTTCCATCGCGATGCCGGCCACGTGCGTGCCGTGCGTGTAGTTGCCGGCGAGGATGAGCTCCTCGATCGTCGGTTTGTACTGCTCGCGCGGCAGCGTCGAGATCAGCTGCTTGACCTCGTCGGCCTCCTTGCTCTCGACATTCGACTGCAGGTCAGAGAATCCCTTGCTGCGTGCCTTCATCGACGGCAGTCGCGCCTGCATGGCTGGTGTCAGCACCTGCAGCTCGGTGTTGGTCGGATTGGCGTACTTGTCGAAGCCGATCAAGGCCGGTGCGCCCTTGGCGTCGCGAACAAGCTGCGACTTGAAGATCGCGGTGTCGACACCGCTGTCCCACACGGCAATGACGACCGGTGCGTAGGGGCGGCCCGGTTCGAGCGCCACGCCGCGCGCGGCCCAGATATCGGGCTTTTCGACCTTGTTGGCGGCAAGATAGGCACCGTAGGTGTCCACCAGCGTCTGTTTCAACGGCAGTCGCAGTTGCAGCGTATAGCGCGCGCCGATCACCCCCGGAGCAAGATCGCTGCTCAGTGCACCGGTCTTGTCCGCGGTCGGCTGCAGCACCTCGTTGATGTAGCCGAGCACGCGTCCTTCGCCGATCAGCTCCGCGCTCGCTTTGGCTTCCTTGATGTCGTTCGCAATGACCGCGTACGGCATGGGCTTGAGCGCCGTTTCCAGGCTGCTGCGGACGGCGGCGAGATATGCCGGGCCGCTGGTGCCACCGGCGGCCTTGCGCCCGTCGACGATGGCGCGGGCCTGCAATCCGGTCAGCAACTTGTCTGCAGGCTTTTCCTGCAGCGCGCGGATCTGTTCGATGCGCTTGAGCGCATCGGCATCGCGCCCTTCCAGCAGGTCGAGCTGCAGCAGCGTGCCCAGCAGCTGTCGCTCGCTCGACTTGTCGGCGATGTCGTACTTGGCCAGCACGGACTCGATGTCGCGGCGGACATTGGCACTGAATGCCGCAAACGCCTGCGGGTCCTTGACGAGTGCTTCTAGGCTTCCCTTGACGGGGTAGGTGAAGCGCGGCAGGTCCGCGGCTTTTTCGATGCGTGGCCGCGGTTGCGCATAGGTCGGGTCCAGCAGTAGTGCGAGACTCAGGCAGAGGAGGAGGCGCTTGAACATGGCGTGGTCCGGACGGGAAAGGGCCGAATGTTAGCTGCGCCGCGCCGATAATTCCCGCATGACCCTGCAACCGGCACGGCTCGCCCGCGAAGCGGACGGCACTCCGTACAGCGAGCGCTACGGCGACGTGTACGCCAGCCGCGACGGCGCGGTCGGTCAGGCGCGGCACGTCTTTCTCGGGGGCGTCGGCCTGCCGGAGGCCTGGCACGGACGCGACCAGTTTGTGGTGCTCGAGACCGGATTCGGGCTGGGCACCAATTTTCTCGTCACCTGGCAGGCCTGGCGCGCAGACCCGCGGCGGCCGCGCCGTCTGCACTTTGTCTCGGTCGAGAAGCACCCGCTGGAGGCGGCTGATCTGCTGACGGTGGCGCTACCCGACGTCCGGCCGCTGGCTGAAGCGCTGGTACGACAGTGGCCGCTGCCCATGGCCGGGTTGCACCGGCTGGAATTCGACGGCGGCGATGTGTGCCTGACACTTGCGCTCGGCGACGCGCGTGACCTGGTGCCTCAACTCGTCCTCGGAGCCGATGCGATCTTCCTCGACGGATTTGCTCCCGATCGCAATCCCGAAATGTGGGAGCCCGCGCTGCTGAAGGCCATCGGACGATGCGCGCGCCCCAATGCGGCGCTGGCGACCTTTACGACCGCACGGCCGGTGCGCGATGCCTTGGAGGCCGCTGGCTTCGCGCTGCAGCTGCGGCCCGGCTTCGGACGCAAGCGCGAAATGCTCGCCGGCCGTTACGCGCCGCGCTGGCGCGTGCGACGCCACGAACCGCCTGCAGCCTACGTCGGCGAGCGGTCCGCGGTGATCATCGGCGCCGGCCTGGCCGGCAGCACCTGTGCGGATGCCCTGCGGCGACGCGGCTGGCAGGTCCAGATCATCGAGGCGCAGGCAGCGGCGATCCGTGGCGCCTCGGCGCTACCCTGGGGACTGCTGCGCCCTCACTATGCGGCGGACGATGCGCCGCTGGCCAGACTGACGCGCGCTGGCGTCGCGGCCGCGCATGCGGTGCTGGCACGCACCGCACCCGAAGGGCGGCTCGAGGGCATTGCCGTTGCCGAGGCCAGCGGGGTGTTCCAGATGGCACCCGATCGGGAAACCGCCCGACTTTGGCAGACGCAGACGGAGCGGCACGGGTGGCCGACGCAGTGGGTCCAAGCAATTGACACGGCCGAGGCCGGCCGTCACGTCGGCCTGGCTCCGCAGCGTGGCGGGTTGTGGTGGCCGCAGGGAGCCGTCGTCTCGCCGGTCCGCTGGTGTCGCGCACTGCTTGCCGATGGAACGAATCTGCTGCGCGGCGATGTCGTTCGCTTGAGTCAGGGCTGCGACGGGTGGTCTGCCCTGGACGCGGCGGGGCATGTGCTTGCGGCTGCGCCGGTGGTCATCGTCGCGGCAGCGATGGCATCGCCCGCCCTGCTCGGGATGACGCAGGCGAGAGTGCAGGCGATCCGCGGCCGCGTTGCCTATCTCACCCCGGCACCTTTCGCGAGTCTGCGGGCGCCGATCTCGGGCGACGGCTACCTGCTGCGTGATCCGGACGGTGGCGTGGCTGCGGGTGCGACCTACGAGCTCACGCTGCCCGGCGACGGCGTCGACACCTCCCTGAGCGCGGCCCGCGCGCTGCAGAGCAATCTCGGTCGGATGCAGGGGCTGCTCGCCGCGCCTCCTGTGGTCGACACAATCGGCTCGTTCGACGGCCTGCGGTGCGTGGCGCGTGACCGGCAGCCGCTGGCGGGTGCCGCGCCGGATGAAGCAGCCGCACGAGCCGCCGGCCGTCAATTGCGCGGAGCGCACCTGGTTGACGTTCCGAGGCGGCCCGGGCTTTTCGCGTGCTTTGCCCTGGGCTCGCGTGGCCTGACGCTCGCACCGCTGCTCGCCGAGCTGATCGCGGCGTCGATCGAGGGCGAACCGCTGCCGATCGAGCGCTCACTCGCCGGTGCGGTTGATCCGGCCCGCTTCCTGCTTGGCTCGCTGCGTCGAGGCGCTGCCTTTTCACAGGGCGCGCGCAGCCACGCCGCAACTCCGTACTGACCAGCGATGGCCGCAGGCCGTGCGCCCGCGCGGCTACTCGTCGTCTTCCTGCTTGCGCTTGGCCGCGTAGTCGATGGCGAGTTGCTGCTGCAGCTGCGGCGGTGCCTGCTCGTAATGCGATAGCGTCATCGTCCACGCACCGCGACCTTGCGTCATGGCCTTGAGGCGGTTCGAATAGCCTTCGAGTTCGCCCAACGGCGCTTGGCCTTCGACGACCAGTACCGACGGCCCCATCGCCCGCGTCCCGGTCACCTGGCCGCGTCGCGATGAAAGGTCACCGGTGATGTCGCCCATGTGCGATTCGGGGGCCTCCACCTCGAGATTCACGATTGGCTCGAGCACGATCGGGCGGGCCTTGCCGAGGGCATCAAGGAAGGCCTTCTTTCCTGCCGCGACGAACGCGACTTCCTTGGAGTCCACCGGGTGATGCTTGCCGTCGTAGACGATGACGCGTACATCCTGCATCGGGAAACCCGCGACCGGGCCGGACACCAGCACCGACTCGACGCCCTTTTGCACCGCCGGGATGAAGTTGTAGGGAATGACGCCGCCCTTGACCTGGTCGACAAACTCGAATCCCGCGCCTCGCGGCAGCGGTTCGACCCGCAGATAGACCTCGCCGAACTGGCCCGCGCCGCCGGTCTGCTTCTTGTGCCGCGCGTGGCCCTCGGCGTTCGCGGCAATGGTCTCGCGGTAAGGCACGCGCGGCGGCCGCGTATCGACCTCCACCTTGTACTGCTGCGCCATGCGTTCCAGCGCCGAGCGCAGGTGCAACTCGCCCAGGCCGCGCAGCACCGTTTCGTTCAGCGTCGCGTCATGTTCGACTTTCAACGTTGGATCCTCGGCGGTCATCCGGTGCAGCACTTCCGAGATGCGCTGCTCGTCGCCGCGCCGCTTCGGTGCGATCGCCACACCGCTCATCGGTGTCGGGAACTCCAGCGGTCGCATGTGGATGTGATCCTCGTCGTGCGAGTCGTGCAGCACGCAGTCGAAATCGATCTCGTCGACCTTGGCGACCGCCGCGATGTCACCGGGTGTGGCGTGCGGAATCTCGGCGGTCTTGCCGCCCTGGAGCATGAACAGATGCCCGACCTTGAACGGCTTGCGGCCGTTGCCGATGAAGAGCTGCGTGTCCTTGGTGATCGTTCCCTGATGGACGCGGAAGACACCGAGTTTGCCGACATACGGATCGACCACAACCTTGAATACGTGCGCCAGCACGTGCTTCTTAGGGTCCGGTTCCGAGCGGAATTCCTCGACCGGTTGCCCGTCGATCATCTCGCCCTTGAAGAACAGCGGCGGGTTGCCTTCGGTCGGATTCGGCAGCAAGGCATCGAAGATCTTCAGCAACTCATCGATGCCGGCGCCGTTGCGTGCAGAGACGAAACACACCGGGATCAAATGGCCTTCACGCAGCGCCTTTTCGAACGGCGCGTGCAACTGCTCCGGTTCGATGGCTTCGCCCTGCTCGAGGTACTTGGCCATAAGGTCTTCGTCGACTTCGATGACCTGGTCGATCAACGCCTGGTGCGCCTCGGCCACCGACGAAAAGTCCGCGTCCCCGCTCGGATTGAAGAAGCAGTCGACGACGCGCGCATTGCCGCCCGACGGCAGGTTGATCGGCAGCACTTCCTTGCCGAAGGTCGCGCGCAGGTCGGACATCAGCTGCGGCAGGTTCACGTTCTCGGCGTCGATCTTGTTGACAATCAGCAGGCGGCACAGCTTCCGGCGTCCGGCCCAGTCCATCATGCGCGAGGTGATCATCTCGATTCCGCTTTGCGCGTTGACCACGATCGCGGCTGTTTCGACCGCGTCGAGCGCGCCGATCGACTGGCCGATGAAGTCCGGAAACCCGGGTGTGTCGAGCAGGTGAACGCGGGTGCGTGGCAGGTCCAGGTGCAGCACGGACGTACGCAGCGAGTGCAGGAAGGTTTTTTCCAGTCCGTCGAAGTCGCTGACCGTGGTTCCCCTTTCGACACTGCCGGCCGCGGGTATCGCCCCGGTCCGGGCGAGCAGCGCTTCTGCGAGCGTGGTCTTGCCTGCACTGCCGTGGCCCAGCAGGGCCACGGTCCGCAGGTTCTCCGTCGTGTAGGACATTGCCTCTCCTCAGCTGTGTTCTTCTGGTGCGAAGGGCGACGTTACCCCCCGGCGCCCGCGCTGTCAGCCGGGCGCCGCCGGGGCGCGCTGCGGCCTTGACGTTCGACAAGCAGCTGCGCTCCCAGAGCCGATGGCGCGTTCCGGTGTTGCCGGCGACCCCGATCGACTCCGTCGAAGCGGCGTTTCGTCACACAACGGCTGCATCATCGGCTCCGGGGCGCACACAATTGCGATCCGTCCTGTCCAATGATAAGAAAGGAGTACCCGATGGATGTGTTCAATACGCCCGGCGCCTTCAGTTGGAGCGAACTGCTCACGACCGACCCGGCCGCGGCCAAGTCGTTCTATGCGTCGCTGTTCGGCTGGAGCACGAAGGACATGCAGATGACGAGCGGCGCCTACACCACGTGCCAGGTGGGCGAGGAGTCGGTGGCGGGCATCATGAAGATCCCGGCGGAGGCCACCGGCATGCCGCCGATGTGGGGTGTCTACGTGACTGTTTCCGATGTCGACGAGACGATACGGCAGGCCGAGAAGCTCGGGGGCGCCGTTGTCATGCCGCCCATGGATGTCGACGGTGTCGGCCGCATGGCGGTGCTGCGCGATCCGCAGGGCGCCAGCTTTTCAGTGATCAAGTACGCCTTTCCGGCGCAGTAACCGGGCAGGGCCGACGCACCGCCGGTGCAGATGGCGCCGGCCGTTTCCTGTCCTCTCAATTCAGCGGACGGTCGGCGTCGGATTGTTCGCGACCTGTGTCGCGGTCGGCTGCGCCGCCTGCGTGCGTTCGCCGACGATGACGACGCGCTCCATCCGGACCACCGGCAGTGCAGCGACTTCGCGCGCCGTCTGGCGTGCCTGCAGGCCATGCACGCCGAGCGCCGTAGTGAGTGCGATCATGCCGAAGGCGGCAAGTGCAACCATCGTGGTGGCAGATTTCTGGGCCATGGCGCGCTCCATATGAATGCCAGGCGACAACCGTGTCGCCCATGAGCGCACTCTAGGCAGCGGTGCCTGCCGCTTCCATTCGATTGCGACGAACTGCGGGAATTGCGGCGCCGGCTGCAGAAATGCGCGCCGCATGGAGCGAACGCCGTTCGCGCCCCGACAAAGCGGCGCGAACGCGGATGAACCGCGATTTCGCCACGGCGCCGTCGTCGATCGGGTGAAGTGCCGTGCCGTTCAGTGCTGCTTGACGAAGCCGCGGCGGGTATCGATGTCCTCATCGAGCACCCGGCGGGCGGCGTCGAAGGCATCGCGGGCTGCAACGAAAGCGTCCTCGTCCGCCTGGCGCGTGACCGCGTACTCCTTGCTCTTCACGTGGACATCCAGCCGGACCCGATACTCACGCGCCGACGAGCTGTGGCGGGTTTCCGACGTTACCGCGACATGCAACTGGGTAATGGCCGGATGGAACTTGCCGAGCTTCTCGGCTTTGTCGTGTATCGCCTGTTCGAGTGCTTCCGAACGGTCCATGTGGTGAAACGTGATCTGGATCGGGAATTTCATGGTCATCACTTCGATTGGGCAGGGCACCCGATTTCATGGTGGCGCGGGCGCGGCGGCGGGCGTTGATGACGGTCAACGCCCGCCGCTCCCATCGTGCGACGCGCGCCACTGCCGAAGATCAACCGCGCTTCATTTTCATGCGCTGTTCGGCGCCGCGACTGCGGGCCTTCCACTCGGCCAGTTGCTTGCGCCGGTCGAGGAATGTCATCGTTTCGCGCCGAACCTCGCGCTTCAGCTTCTGGTAGTTCGACAGGCGATCGGGGTGCGTGTGCGCTCGAACGGCACAGTCGGGCTCGTCCGTATGCGTGCAGTCCCGGAAGCGGCACCGTTCGGCAAGCGCCACGATATCCGCGAAGCTTGCGCCGAGACTTTCCTCGTCCATTTCGACCTGCAGGCCCCGCAGTCCCGGCGTGTCGATCACGCAGGCGCCGCCCGGCAGAAGATGCAATGAGCGAGACCGAGTCGTATGACGCCCACGGCTGTCGTCGTCGCGCACGGCGCCGGTGGTCTGGACATCGCGGCCCATCAGCGCGTTGGTCAGCGTCGACTTTCCGGCACCCGAAGACCCCAGCAAAACCAGGGTCTGTCCGATGCCGAGGTAGTCCGCCAGGCTCGCCACGACCGCGGGGGAGCGTGCGTCGACGGCCTGCACCGGGACATCCGCGGGTACCCGCTCGATCACGTCCTGGGTCTTCGCGTCGGCAGAGGCCACGAGGTCCCGCTTGGTCAGTATCACCACCGGCCAGACTCCGGCACCCTGGACCATGGCGAGATAGCGCTCGAGCCGGCGCAGGTTGTAGTCGCCATCAAGTCCCATGACGAGCAGCGCCGTATCGACATTGCTCACCAGGCACTGTCGAGAGCCATCCGATGCACGCCTTGCGATGTGTGTCACTGGCGCCATACGCGCCGTGACCCAGAGATCACCGTAATCGTCGGGCCGCGCCAGGACCCAGTCGCCGACTGCCAGCGTCTCGCCTGCGAGCCAAGCAGTGCGTGCCAGGGCAGGCAGCGCCTGGGCGCGGCGTTCGCTATCACCATCGTGCAGCTCGATGCTGTCGCGATGAACTTCAATTACGCGCATCGCGGAGCCATCAGCGTCGAGTAGCGCAAGCCCCTGGGCGATGAGCGGGGTGTAGCCGATCGGTCGCAGCCGATCCTGGTGCTCTGGAGTCATTTTATTTTCCGAATCGAGCGACGCGAAGGCGCCGCGAACACGACACGCGTGCAAGCACGCGACCGGGGGTCGAACCGTGTTGGCCGGCCGCTTCAAGCGGTCGAATCGGAAACGTCCGAGTCAGCGCCGAGTCGGCCGACTAGCGAACCAGATCAGTCTTGGACATGCGCGCCTCCTGAATTGAGCGGCGCTCAACGAGCGGAAACGGGAGTGTTGCGCCAGAGCCAGCGCCCGTCAACCGGCACGTACCGCGGCGGCCGCGAGGCGTGCCGGCCGCGCAACGCGGCGGCAGGCGGTCGAGTGGGATCTGACGCGGGAAGTGTCAGGGTGTGGCGGGTGGGACGTCGCCAGGTGTCACGGCCGGTGCACCGCTGTCGGGCGCAGCGTCCTTGTCGGACTTGTCGGCTGCCTTGCGCTGGCGCTTTTCTTCCTGCTTTTTCTTCTTGGCCAGCTCGCGCTGGCGCTTTTCAAATGAGTAGTTGGGCTTCGCCAAGTCGGTGCCTCCTTAACGGGATGCGCGAGTTTCGCGCAGATAAAAAAAGACCGCCACAGAAAGTGGCGGTCGATTTCTGAAGCCAGGAGACCTTAGATCGGGCGGATCTGCGTCGCCTGGGGGCCTTTGGCGCCCTGGGCAACGGTGAACTCCACGCGCTGGCCTTCCTGCAGGGTCTTGAAGCCCGCAGCCTGGATCTCCGAGAAGTGGGCAAACAGGTCCTTGCCGCCGCCTTCCGGGGTGATGAAGCCGAAGCCTTTGGACTCATTGAACCACTTGACTGTACCTTGTGCCATTTAAAACGTCCTTGAAATGAAAGAGGGATAACTAACGCTGGCAGGAACGTCCTGCTGCGTGCAAACGATCAAGTACGTAAACCGGGGAACAAGGCGGGGTCTGATAAAGCAATGACCTGCACAGGGAGCCAATGGACTAACGACACTTAAACGAAAGCAAACGGGAGGCTACGCGCTTGCGTGCAGGTTGTCCAGCGGTGTTGCCATCGGCGCAAGTACGGTCCGGCGGAGTCGGGCCGGAGGGCGCCGGAAGGTCCCTCTGGGGCGCCGTCGCCTGGCCTGAGATACTTGCTCCATGCAGGCCATCCTGGCGGTCACGATTCCGTTCTTTGCGCTGGTCCTGTGCGGCTATCTGGCCGGTCGCGCCCGGCTGCTGCCCGAGGCCGCCATACCCGGCCTCAACATTTTCGTCCTCTACTTTGCGTTGCCGTGCATGCTGTTCCGGTTCGGCGCATCGCTGCCGGTGGCGCAGGTGATCAATCCCGTGGTGCTCGTCATCACGCTGATCGCCGCCGTTGTGCTGGTGTTTGCCACGATTGCGCTGACGCGGTCGGACGAAGTTCCGATGAAGGATGCGTCGCTCGGCGCGTTGACCGTGGTCTGGCCGAACACCGGTTTCATGGGCGTCCCGCTGCTCGTGGCGTTGCTGGGTCCGGCCGCCGCGGGACCGGTGATCACGACGCTGCTGGTGGATCTGTTTTTCACCAGCTCGCTGTGCATTGCGCTGGCGCAGGCGCAGGGTGGCGAAGCGGGCGGCACGCGGGCGGGGATGCTGCGCCTGTTGAAAGGCACGCTGGCCAACCCCTTGCCCGCCGCTATCGCGCTCGGTCTGCTGTTCTCGAGCCTCGACCTGCGCCTGCCGGGTCCGCTCGACACGATCGTGAAAATGCTGGGCGACGCGGCATCCCCGGTTGCTCTTTTTGCCATCGGCACCGTGCTCTGGCGCGCCGGACAGCATGTGCACACGCGCACGCCCGTGCGCCTCTACCTGCCGCTCGCACTCGCCAAGCTGATCGTGCATCCGCTCGTCGTGCTGGGCCTCGGCGTCGGGGCCATCAAGCTGGGATTTCCGCTCGATTCGTTCACGCTGACGGTGATCGTGCTGGCTGCCGGACTGCCGGCCGCGAGCTCGGTGTCACTGCTGGCGGAGCGCTACGGCGCCGACAACGGGCGCATCACGCGCATCATCATCAGTTCGACTGTGCTCGCGTTCGCCACCTTCACGATGCTGGCCTGGCTCTTCGACGCGCGGCCACAGTGACTTGCCACTGATCGGGATCTCACCATGATCGAATCGTCCACGGCCGTTGCCGTCGTCCAGCGCCAGGTCGAGGCCTACAACCGACGCGATCTCGAGGCCTTTGCCGCCACCTATCGCGAGGACGTGCAGATCTTCCGCATGCCATCGACCACGCCGTTCATGTCGGGCCGGTCGGCATTGCGGGAGTTCTACGCCGGCCAGCGCTTCAACCTGCCCGCGCTGCATGCCGAGATCGTCCAGCGGATCGTCATCGGTAACAAGGTCATCGACCACGAGCGTGTGACCGGCGTCGGCCCGCTGCCCTTCGAGGCGGTCGCTGTGTACGAAGTCATTGACGGGGCGATCGCGACGGTGTGGTTCTTCTACCCGACCTGACGTCCGGAGACCTCAGACCGTATGGACCGGGATCCAGTCTTTCGATGCGCGCGGGAGTTGACCGCACCGGACTCCTCGTTCAGCGCCTGCACTAGCGTGCGCTGGGTCATCTGCCTTCCATCCGGAATGACGACGCGCCACCGAACGTGTGCCTCGCCATGAGGTCACGCAAACACCCTGCCAGGGCCTCCTCCCGAGCGAGCGCTGACGTGCCCACCGGACCGATGCGCACGGCCCTCGTGCTGCAAGGGGGAGCGGCGCTCGGCGCTTACGAGGCGGGTGTACTGAAGGCGCTGCTTGAACCGCCGGCCCGCCGTTTCGACATCGTCACCGGTTGTTCGATCGGAGCCATCATGGCGGCCATCCTGGTGGGTTCGCGCGGCGATCCGCGCGACGACCTCGACGATCTCTGGCGGCGCGTGGCGATGCCGACGAACCCGTTCGTGCCCGGCCTTTTCGCCAACACGATCCCGACGCCAGGGCCAGGAAACCTGTACCGGGTCAATCCGATGTACTTTGCCGCGCCGCCGCTCGCCACTTACATGTACGAGTCCGAACCGCTCGAGAAAGCAATCGACGAGTGGGTCGACTTCGGGCGCGTCCGACGCTCCCCGACCGAGCTCATCGTCGTCGCGGTCGACGTGAAGACCGGGCGACTCGCGGAGTTCTCGAATCGCCGCAGGATGACCGCACGCCACATCGTGGCCAGCGCCAGCTTGCCTCCGGTGTTTCCGGTCGTGCGCATCGGCGCGGCCGAATACTGGGACGGCGGACTCATCTCGAACACGCCGCTGCGACCGGCACTGAATGCGATCGAGCTTCACAACGCGAGCGATCCGGGCGCGCGTTGGGAGATCATCGTTGTCGACCTCTTCGCGCCGATCACCACGCCGCCGCAGGACATGACCGATGTGTTGCAGCGAGCGTTCGAACTGGCGTTCTTCGGCAAGTTCCAGCACGACCTCAAGCTCTTCGAGATGTACAACGCGCAGATCGACCTGATGCGTGCGGTGGACAAGGCGCTGCCGGCGAGAAGCCCGTTGCGGCGCCATCCGGCCTTCGTGCGAATGCGCCACCATCGTCGTGTCGATCGGCTGACGGTCATTCGAGCGTCGCAGCCGGATGCCATGGAGGGTCCGGCCGACTTCGCGCCCGGGTCGATCGCGCGGCGCATGGAGCTCGGGTACGCTGACACCCGAGTTGCCCTCGACGCCTCGGTACCACGTCGCGCCCGTTCACGCCGATCCTGACGCCGCCACATAGCGGCCCGGTGGTCGCTGCGGGAAATGAGCGCGAGCCAGCGTACCTGTGGCCGACCGACCCACTGGCACATGCTGCGCATCACCGATCTCCGACTTCCGCTCGATCACGCCGAGTCTGCGCTGCGCGCTGCCATCGTGGCGCGCCTCGGGGTACCCGATGCGGCATTGAAGTCCGTGACCGTGTTCCGCCGCGCCGTCGACGCGCGGAAGCGTTCGGCCATGGTGCTGACCTATACGATCGACTGCGATGTCCAGGACGAAGTGGCCGTGCTGCAGGCCCATCCGGGTGATCCGCATCTGAGGCGCGCGCCGGACACGAGCTATCGCTTCATTGGTCACGCGCCGGTCGATTACTACGCGGCACCGCGGCCGCGGCCTGATCGTCGTCGGCTTCGGCCCCTGCGGCATCTTCGCCGCGCTGGTGCTCGCGCAGATGGGGTTGCGACCGATCGTGCTGGAGCGCGGCAAGCGCGTGCGCGAGCGCACGAAGGATACCTGGGCGCTATGGCGCAAGGGGGTGCTGAATCCGGAGTCCAACGTGCAGTTCGGCGAGGGCGGCGCAGGAACCTTTTCCGACGGCAAGCTATGGAGCCAGATCAGCGACCCGCGCCACCTGACGCGCAAAGTGCTGACCGAGTTCGTCAAGGCGGGAGCGCCTGACGAAATCCTGTACGTCGCCAAGCCACACATCGGGACGTTCCGACTGGTCAGCATGGTCGAGAAGATGCGCGCGGAAATCGAATCGCTCGGCGGCGAGGTCCGCTTCGAGCAGAAGCTGATCGATCTGCGCATCGAGTCGGGCCAACTCCGCGGAGTGACGGTGGCCAATGCCGAACATCCGACGGGTGAAGAGCTGCCCGCCGGTCCGGTCGTGCTCGCGCTGGGCCACAGTGCGCGCGATACCTTTGCGATGCTGTACGAACGCGGCGTGTTCATGGAGGCAAAGCCTTTCGCAATCGGGCTGCGCATCGAGCATCCGCAGGGCGTGATCGACCGCGCTCGCTACGGGCCGAAGGCCGGTCATCCTTTGCTTGGAGCGGCGGACTACAAGCTGGTCCATCACGCCGCCAACGGCCGGTCGGTGTACAGCTTCTGCATGTGTCCGGGCGGCACGGTGGTTGCAGCGACGTCCGAGCCCGGCCATGTCGTCACGAACGGCATGAGCCAGTACTCACGCGCCGAACGCAACGCGAATGCCGGCATCGTCGTCGGCATCGCCCCGGAGGACTATGCGCGGCCCGGGCATCGCGACGAGCGACACGGACGTTCGGTGCATCCGCTCGACGGCATCGCATTCCAGCGGCATTGGGAAGCGCGTGCGTTCGAACTCGGCGGCAGCGACTATTACGCCCCGGGTCAGTTGCTTGGCGACTTCCTCAGGCGCCAGCGCTCGACCGACTTCGGCAGCGTGCTGCCGTCGTACACGCCCGGCGTTCGCCTGACCGATCTCGCGCAACCCGGCCACGGCAGCCTGCCCGATGACGTGCTTGAAGCGATCCGCGATGCGATGCCGGCCTTCGACCGGCAGATCAAGGGATTCGCGATGCCCGATGCGGTATTCACCGGTGTCGAGACGCGCACGTCGTCGCCGTTGCGCATCACGCGGGGCAGGGACTTGCAGAGCGTCAACGTGCAAGGACTTTATCCGGCGGGCGAGGGCGCCGGGTACGCGGGCGGCATCATGTCGGCCGGTGTCGACGGCATCGAAATTGCCGAGGCCGTTGCACGAGCGATGCTTCACGCTTCTCTGGCCGATGCTTCTGTCGTGAATTCCGTCTGAAATCCCGGCTGGATGGTGAAACGTGGCCGCCAAACGGGGACGTGGCCGATGGGGGCGTCACGCGCGAGATCGCAGCTTTCCGTTGCGCACAGCTGAGGGGCCGTGCGCGCGCAATGCGTCCGCCGCGCGGTTGCCGGTCAGCGCCGCCAGCGGGAAAGTGACACGCAGAATGTCGGTCAGGCGATTCCAGGCGGCCGGCGTGGACTCGTAGAACGCCGCGACATCGGGGAATACGCCCCAGCGGTGGCGAGACAGGCGGGGCTCATCCGACGGGTACTGCGCAAACGCCGGCCTGCGTCCGTCCCAGTCCGAACCGGCCCTCGACGTGGACGCCGTAGCCGAGGCGACGTCCCTCGGCGCGCAGTGCCGCCTGCGCTGCGCGGAACAGCGCGCGATCGACGACATAGCTGTCGGTCGCCACCCAGGCGCCGTCGAGCAGCACTTCCGTATAGCTGTGGTCGATGAACGGCGTACGCAGATCGAACATGCCATACAGCACTGCGGCGCTGACATCGACGAACTGCTGCCGAGCCTCGATGCCGGCAGCTCGCAGGAGCGCGATGAACAGCGTCGCCTTGGTGTTGCTGTAGCCCACACCGGCAGACAGCACCTCGGTGGCGGACATCGCGTAGAAATGCGGAGTGAAGCCGAACCGGATCGAGTCGCGCACGTAGTCGTGTATCGCGACGGCGCGTTCACGAGCCGTTTTGTGACCACGGACGAGTTGGGCCGACAAGTCGGTGATGACCGCGTCGGACTCATCGATCAGGATCCGGGCCAGCACGGAGTTCGTTGACAGCAGCGGGCCGATCAGCCACGCCGTGCTGGCGTACAGCGCCCGGCGGCGATCGGATTGTCTGGGAGTACGCGACATGCAGACGGTCAATGACGATTGAAAGTGTTCATGCGATGAATACCCGATGACGTGCCGATCGCAGCGGACCGGGGCGCGCATTCGCTTCTGCAAAGGACAATGGATGCCGCAATGGGGCGAGAGTTCCGCGATTGCTGGAAAATCACCTCGATGCGTGACGAACACGTCATGCGTGAGGACGACAGGCACAGCCTGCGCGCAGAATGTTGCGCGAGCATTTCCGGCGGATCACGCCGCGTTGCCGAACGCAGGCGTCCGCGGCGCAATCGAATGGCGCGACACGGCTCGTGGAGAGTCTCGATAGCTTCTGCGGCCACCGCGATCTCGGCTGCTGCATCCGATCGAGCCGGCTCCCGTATGCTGCCGACGTTTCCGCTAGTTTCCGCACGTTCACTTGTTGATGTCTCCCTCGTCGGATTCCGTGATCGACTCGCCGGCCGCGTGGTGGCGGCTCGTGGCCACGCTGGCGATGGCCACACTCGGCGGAGTCGGTATGTGGTCCGTCGTCGTCGCCTTGCCGGCGGTGCAGGCGGACTTTGGCGTCGACCGCGCGGCAGCGACCCTCCCGTATACGCTGACGATGGTCGGCTTCGGAATCGGCGGCATCCTGATGGGACGGCTGAGCGATCGCTACGGCGTCAGCCTCCCGCTCGCCGGTGCCACGCTCGCGCTGGCGCTTGGCTACTTTCTTGCTGCGCTGGCGCCGACGCTCTTCATGTACGCGCTGGCCCAGGGCGTGCTGATCGGCTTCCTAGGTAGTTCTGCCACGTTTGGTCCGCTGCTCGCCGACATCTCGCACTGGTTCGAGAAGCGCCGTGGACTGGCCGTTGCCATCGTGGCCTGCGGCAACTATCTCGCAGGAACGGTCTGGCCGCCGATCGTGCAGCACCTGATCGAAAGTGTCGGCTGGCGCCACACGCATCTGCTGATCGGGGTCGTTTGCCTACTAACGATGCTGCCGCTGACGCTGGTGCTGCGGCGTCGCCCGCCGCACACGCACTCGTCAGCGGTGTCACGTCGGGCGCTGCGGCCACCGGCGGATCTGGGTATTCCGCCGCGCGCATTGCAGGCGCTACTGGTGCTGGCCGGATTGTCGTGCTGTGTGGCGATGTCGATGCCGCAGGTGCATATCGTCGCTTACTGCGGTGACCTCGGCTACGGGCCGGCTGCCGGGGCACGCATGCTGTCGTTGATGCTGGGCTTCGGCATCGTGAGCCGCTTGCTGTCCGGCTGGATCGCTGATCGCATCGGAGGGCTGCGTACGTTGCTGCTGGGATCGGCGCTGCAGGGTGTCGCACTCCTGCTGTATGTGCCCTTCGACGGACTGGCGTCACTGTACGTCGTGTCGGCGCTCTTCGGGCTGTTCCAGGGCGGCATCGTGCCGAGCTACGCGATCATCATCCGCGAGTACTTCGCACCGCACGAAGCCGGAGCGCGCGTCGGTCTTGTGGTGATGGCCACGCTTTTCGGCATGGCGCTGGGTGGCTGGATGTCGGGCGTGGTGTTCGACATGACCGGCTCGTACCGCGCCGCCTTCATCAATGGCATTGCCTGGAACCTGCTGAACCTGTCGATCGTCGTCTGGCTGCTGAGACGGCCGGGCGCCCGCTTCGCGCGCGCCTGATGTCACCGCATCAGTGTGCGGCAGCGGGAAGGCTCAGACGCGTTTCGTCGATCGCGTAGCACGCCAGTACGCGGCCGGCCGCGTCGAACAGCGCCTCGGCGTCGTCCGCGGACACGATGCCGGTCTGGATGAAGTAGTCGGGGAAGCGCGACGTGCGGTAGAAATAGCTGCGCGGCAGGCCCACGAGATCGAGGTAGTGCACCTCGTATGCATAGCGCGCCAGTTCGCTGACCAGCCCAAGGTGCTCGTCGAGGTGGTGGCGCACGTTGGTGCGCACATAGGCCTGCATCTCTTCGGCCGGTATGAGCCGCACGCTCATCATGTTGGACAGATAGTCGCCGACACGCGCCAGCGTCTTGCGCGCGAGCGCCTTGGGCAGTTCGGCCCGCCGCGGTTCGATCGACTGCAGTTCCTCGTCGACGGCGGGGCGCAGAGCCTCGGGAACGGCTGCGACAGCCTTCGCGAACCGTTCGCCGAGCTCGGCGCGGGCCGCGGTGTATTCGGGGCGACTCCCCTCCGGCAAATGCAGGATCTTCGCGGTGTGCGCGATATGCCCCCACTCGTGCATGACGCGGGCGCCGAGCAGCAGCCGGTGGTACGGCGGCGCCGCCCCGGCGCGGGCATCGAACGCCGGTTGCTGTAGTTCGTACACCACGGCGCGACGCGCAGCATCGACATAGGCCCCGCCGCCGGTTTCGAGCACTCCGCAGTGGGTCGGCAATGAATCGACGTCGCGCACCCGATCGAGGAACTGGCGCGAACGCTCGTCGATTACGCGCAGATCGGCGTGAATGCTCGCGACGGCCTCGTCGTTCGCTTCGGCCAGCACGCGACGCACGCGGATCGGATCGTCATGTTCAGGAGTCCAGAGCGTGCCGCCGTGTGGGCCGTGCACGATCACATGGGCCCGGGTTTGCTCCAGCCAGTCGCACAGGTCGTCGAGCGCCCGATTCGGCGCGGCAGCTGGCGTACTCACCGCCGGCGTGACCGTGTCCATCGCGCTGCGGACGGCCGCCTCGGCCGCGTCGGCCAGCGCCATCAGCTGCGGTTGCAGGCGCTTCGGTACATAGAGGTCCGCGCCATTGATACTGAAGTACGGCTCGGTCGCTTCCAGTGCCGGCGCCCTCAGAGGGTCGTGCAGCAATTCGTCGATCCAGTCGAATGCCGTGGCAAGCGCTGCGAAGCCGGCGGCGTCGGGTCGCTGGGCTCGCTGTGCCGCATCGGCAAACGCGAGCCGGCTCACCTGGTCGCGGTCAAACCAGTAGCTCAGGTTGTAGGCAACGGTTGCTTTCACCGAGCGCAATAGCGACAGGCGCTCCATGTGCACGAGCAAAGCGGCGACGTACTCGGGGTGGGTATCGAGGTCCGAGGTGTAAAGCATCGACGACGTCCCGCCGAACGGCTCGAGATAGGGCGCGATGCCGCGAGCTTCGGACGCGATCAGCAGATTGGTCTGCCGCGGCGGGAACCAGGAACGAGGTGCACGCGCGTACAGGTCGGCACATCGCTGCCAGTAAAGCGCAAAGCCCTGTTCAAGGCAGCGCAACTGGTCACTCGTCAGCCGGCCCGCATCGAGCAGCAAGGACGCGAGCCAGGCTTCAACACCTTGCTCAGTCAGGGCTTCGGCAGGCACCACGAACGCGTTTTCGTGCGCGAGACAGAAGCGTTGCAGCGTCGCAGGCTGATCGAAGGCGATCTCTGGCATGGCAGTTCCCATGAGCCGAAACACTAGCATCGGCCCGCGTCAGCCAAACACGATAGAAGCTCCGGGACCTTCCCTGGATCCGGGCAATCGCGGGGCTTATGCCTTGTCATCGGACCGTACGAGGGTCGGAACCGCCCCGATGCAGCGCCAGAGTGCTCCGCCAACCCTCATCCGAACGTATTAGAAACGCGCATTTTTCTGCTTTCACGCAAGCGATGAAAACGTCGCTTTCCCGAATGAAAACCCCCCTTGAGCACCCCCCGTCATGGCGCAGGGTATCGCCGCCTCATCCGTCTCCCCGATTTTTTCCGCCCGGCCACGGCGGCACAGTGCGCTACCCGTCAGCAGTGGCTCAGGGAGGAAGACGATGAACACGGATGTGACTTCAGGGATCAGGGCGAGAGTTGCCAGTGCCTTGTGCAGTTCTCTTGTTGTATTGGCAGCATTTTCGCTTGCAGGTTGCGGTGGTGGTGACTCTGCTCCGTCAGCTCCAGGGGCGACCCAGGGTCAGCTGAACACCTCGCTTTCTGCGACCCCGACAGCCATGTCCGAGCCGAACGGCCCGGCGCCGCTGGCCGTGACGTTCATGGCAATGGAGCCCAAGGGCGCCATCGCGGCGTATGAGTGGGACTTCAAGGACAACAGCCCGGTGAAAGCCGGCCAGTCCACTGAACACACATTCATGGAGCCCGGCTCCTACACGGTCACGCTGACGGTGCGTGATGCCAAGGGCGACTTCAACCGCGCCTCGGTGATGGTCAGTGTCAACGACGGCGGCACCTGCTCGATCGTTCCTGCCGCGTTCAGCACCACCGTTTGGCCGGCGATGAACTCCGGCCCGGCTGCGTGCACGACCTGCCACCGCGACGGCGCCGCTGCGTCCGGTTCGGCGCTCAAGTTCGTCCTGGGCGGCACCGAACTGCAGAACTACAACGTTCTGCGCAACTACGCCAAGACGTCCAGCGACACGCTGCTGTCGAAGGTCATCGGCGGCATGAACCACAGCGGCGGCAAGCCTTTCGTCGACGCCAACTCCGCGCAGTACAAGGCGCTGTCGGACCTCGTGCCGGTGATGAAGGAGGCCTGCACAAGTGGCTCCGGCATCAACGCGCCGGTCGCCGGACAGTTCTGGAATGGAGTCACGTACGCCAGCGACTCGACGGTGCTCGCCAAGGCGGCGGTGCTGTTCGCCGGCCGCAACCCGACGGCTGCCGAAACGCAGAACGTGATGAATGGCGGCGCCCCGGTGCTGCGCGAAACGATCCGCAGCTACATGACCGGACCGGCGTTTGACCGCTTCCTCGACGAAGCCGGCGACACGGTCTTCCTGTCGCGCGGTGTCACGGTGTTCGGCAACAACATGGGCCTGAATGCCACCGACCTCCCCGTGGCGGCGGACGTCATCAACAACACCAACCTGGCAGCCGGCGTACGTAACCGCTTCCAGAACGCGATGATGCGTGAGCCGATCGAGCTGATGAAGTACATCGTCAAGACCGACAAGCCGTGGACCGACATGGTCGCTGGCAAGTACACGGTCGTGAACGGTTTGCAGGCGCAGTACCTGGGGGCGAGAGTCACCGGAACGTTCACCGCGACCGACCCGATCACCAATGTCGCGACCGACACCGAGTTCCTGCCGGCTGTGCTGCCGAACGGACGTCTCGCCGGTGACCGTGAACATACCGGCGTGATCTCGACGCACGCCTGGCTGCAGCGCTTCCCGACGACGCCGACCAACCGCAACCGTCACCGCGTCTACATCATGGCCAAGCAGTTCCTGGCCACCGATGTCGCCGCCCTGGCTGCGCGTCCGATCGACGACGGCGGCAACTTCAAGATCCCGACGATGGAAAACACGGCCTGCGCCGCCTGCCACGCGACGATCGATCCGATCGCTGCAAGCTGGCAGAACTGGCAGGAGAACAACCGTTACCTGCCGTTCCGCACGGCGGCCGGCAAGGACCACGCACTGCCGGGCAGCTACCGGAACAACAACTATCCGAAAGACAAGGACGGCAAGGCCTACTACGTGGACGGCGACAACTGGTTCCGCGACCAGCACGCCCCAGGTTACGGCAGCACGCCGATGCCGGGTGGCGTGACGGGCAACAACACCGCGCTGCAGTGGATGGGCGAGCAGGTGGCGGCCGATGCGCGCTTCGCCAAGGGTGCGGTCGATTTCTGGTTCCGTGTTGTGTTCAACCGGGAGCCGATGAAGGCCCCGCTGGACTCGGCCAGCCCGACCTATGCCAACCAGCTGTCGGCTTACAACGCGCAGGTTGCAGAGTTCACGGCCATGGCTACGCGCTTCGCGACCAACCGCGGCAACGGCGCCTTCAACGCCAAGGACCTGCTGGTCGACATGGTGACCAGCCCCTGGTTCAAGGCCGAGAAGGTGACGGGCCTGAATGCCGGCCGTGCGGTTGAACTGCAGGAGCTGGGCAGCCAGGCCATGCTGAATCCGGCTGCGCTGAACCGCAAGCTGCTGAGCGTGACCGGCGTGGCCTGGAACCAGTTCAACAACCAGTACGCGGGCCAGGCGCTGAACTACGGCAACTTCGACGGCGGCCTGAACCGCATGGTGCGTGCCAACGAGTACACGATGGTGCAGACCATGATCGCCGACCGCATGATGTCCGAGCTGTCGTGCAACATCGTGATGACGGACTTCAACAAGCCGACGGCCACGCGACTGCTCTTCTCCGGCATTGCGCTGACTGACACACCGGCCAATGCTGCGGGCGATGCGGCGATCCAGCAGACGATCAAGAACCTGCACCGCTCGCTGCTGAAGGAAGACCTCGCCGTCACCGACGCCGAAGTCCAGCGTACGGTCGCTCTGTACAAGGCGGTGTGGGCCGACCGTGCCAACGCACCGACCCGCCCGACGACCTGCGCGTACAACAACACCAACGACCCGAACTACACGGGGCGCTCGTGGGCTGCCGTGATCGCCTACATGATTGGCGACTCGAAGTTCCTGTTCGAATAACGGCGCATCGCCAAGAAGAGAAGGAGCAATCAAATGATCGACCGTAGAGACTTCTTGAAGATCGCCGGCGCGGTAATTCCGAGCTGGGGCCTGATCCCGATCGCGAGTGCCCAGTCGTCGCTGTACACGGGCAAGATCTACATCGGTATTCACGCCTCTGGCGGTATCGACGCCAGCTCGTGGTTCGACCCGCGCGAAACCGACGCGACGATGAACAACTACGCGGCGGCACGCACGCCGGCGGTGGTGGCGGGCAACATCCGCGCCGCGCCGATGGGCAACAACGCGGCGTTCCTCCAGCGCTATTCCCGCAACATGCTGGTGATCAACGGCGTCAACAGCGAGACCAACAGCCACGACGACGGCACCCGCGCGCATGCCACCGGCATGCTGGCGATGAACTACCCGAACCTGTCGGAACTGTTCGCGTCGGTGCACGGCAAGGGCTTGCCCATGCAGTGGCTGAATGCCGGCGGCATGAGCACCAGCGTCGGTCTGGCGCCTGCCACGCCGATGCCGGATGGCAACTCGTTCCGTACGCTGCTCTCGCCGAACTCTGCCAACGCGACGCAGGACTTCATCAAGGCGGGCGATGTCCAGAAGGTCCTGGCGGCGCGTACCGAGCGCCTGAAGGCCCAGCAGGCCGCAGGCAACCTGATCCCGCGGGCGCAGTTGGTCAACGCGCAGTTCGAGGGCGCGTCGAACTCGCGGGCGCTGCTGGCACGGGTGTCGGACTTCCTGCCGGCCACCTTCGATAACGCCGCGCATGTCGGCCTGGTAGCGGCGCAGGCAGGCATCACTGCGTCTCTGCAGTTCGCCAGCGGCGGCTTCGACGGCCACGGCCAGCTCGCCAACAGCTATGCACAGTCGCTGCCACGCCTGACGGATCTGGTCGATTACATCATCACCAAGTCGGGCGAGATCGGCATCGCCAACCGGATCATGATCCGCATCTACTCGGAGTTCGGCCGCACGCCGCTTAACCCCGGCAACGGCAAGGACCACTGGTCGATCGGTACGCAGGTCCTGATGGAGGCGACGCCGCCCGCCTGGGGCAACCGGGTGTTCGGCGCCAGCGGTCCGCGTCACCAGGGGCTGAAGTTCGATCCGGCGACCGGGGCGGTCGATCCGGTGAACGGCAAGACCATCGCGCCGCGGCATATCCACGACGCTTTGCGCAAGTACCTGGGCGTCCAGACGTCGGATCCGAAGTTCCAGTTGCGCGTGCCGGCGACCGAGAACTTCGACTTCTTCAACCCGGCCGCCAATACCGGTTACCCGAACCTGTAACGGCCCTCCAAGGCGCGCTATGCGCGCCGTTTCAACGCGGGCGCGTGGCTTACCATGCGCCCGCTTTCATTTTGAGCGCCAACTCATATCGCGACGATGAAGACCGCTGTCACCGCCCCGCACGATTCAGCCGCATCCGCAACGCGCGGTGCGCGCCGCCTTGCCGCCGTGGCCCTGGGCGCGCTGGCTGCACTGGTTTCCGCGACAGCCGGCGCGGCGGACTTTCGCGGGTTCGCAAGCGCGGGTCCGCTCGGTGTGATCCTGTTCCAGCCGTGCGAGGGCAAAGCGCTGTCCCAGCGCACATTCAAGGTCGAGGACCACACGCCCGACGGAGCGCTGATGGCAGGCATCGACGACGTTCGCGCGATCATGCTCAACTCCAGCCGGCCGCTGTATGTCGAGTTTCGCGGCGATGCCAAGGGGATCCTCGTGACCGCCCGGCAGTTCCAGCGCGCGGTCGGCACGGCTGAATCGTGTACCGATGCGCCACGTGACATTGCGGCGGGCATCCGCCTTTTGGCGGGTGGCGCAGACCCGGGCTGGAACTTCGTCGTTACCGCCCAGCGTGCCCAGCTCGAGCGCCCAGGAGAAAAACCGGTGCGCTTCCCGTCGGCGCCCTTCCTCGCGCCGCCCAAGGGCGATGGCACGCGCGTCATCGACGCCTGGTCGTCGCTGGACGGCGGCACCGTGCGCGTCGAGATCACCGAGGAAATGTGCAGCGACGGACGCTCGGAAACGGCCTACGGCGCCAGGGTGATGCTGCGCTACGGCAGCCGCAGCTACGAAGGGTGCGCCACTCGGTTCTGACGGCCCGGCCCTCGCGGCCGGTGCTCGCGTCGGCGGCGCGACCCACATAGAATGCCTTCGGCCTTTTCGCCGAAGGGTTCGATCGCCGTCCGCCTGAAGCGTTCGGATTCCCGGCAGGTCAGCAGTACAAGCGCGCCAATCGAGAGCGTGCGAACTCATTCAATTGACCTCCCTGGAGACTACTTCAATGAATCGTCTGCTTGCTGTTGTCCTGATGTGCCTGGCGTCGGCCGTGTCGGCACAGGCCTGCCCGGAAAAGAACCTGATGTACTGGCAAGCGTTCCCGCCCGGGGGCGAAACCGATATCTCGGGACGTCACCAGCAAGTGGTGTTGAAGAAGAAGTGCCCGGCGATCGACATGATCATCCAGTACAAGCCGGGCGCCGGCGGCGGCCTGATGTGGGCGCAGATCAACCAACTGCCGGGCGATGGCCAGAATATCGTCGGTATCAACCTGCCGCACATGGTGTTCCAGCCGCTCGAGGGACAGGTGCAGTACAAGACCGACGACATCGTTCCGGTCTACTGGTATCACTACACGCCGGACGCGCTGGTGGTGCTCGAATCGAGCCCGATCAAGACCTTCCAGGACTTCGTCAAGGTCGCCAAGGCCGATCCGGGCAAGCTGAGCCTCGGCGGCTCCGGCCTCAATTCGGCCAACCACGCGGCGAACGAGCGGATGAATGCCGCGTTCGGCGTGAAGACGACCTACATCCCGTTCAAGGGCACGGGCGACATGACGACCTCGGTTCTCGGCGGCCATGTCGACGGCGCGATGACCTACACCGCATTCGCGGTCAACAACAAGGGCAAGGTCCGTGCGCTGGCGGTCGCGATGGACAAGCGTCACCCGTTGCTCCCCGACACGCCGACCTTCAAGGAACTCGGCGTCGACTGGGTGGACGGTGCCTACCGCGGCATCGCGATGCCGAAGTCATCGACGCCGGAGCAGCGCAAGCGCGTCTCCGATCTGTGGGCGGTGCTTAACAATGATCCCGAGATGAAGGAACTCGCCGCCAAGAGCGGTTTCGAGCTGATCAACGTCGGCGTCGACGGCATGGACAAGTTCATGGCCGAGAAGATCCGCGTGTACTCCGGCGTGGCCAAGCAGATGGGGCTCGGCAAGTAGTCCTTCGTTTCTGCCGGGCGGCGATGGCGGTGTCCGTCGCCGCCCGGCCTCGGCCTGCATCGGAGCCGACGGTCTAAGCTCGCTTCGATTCCAAGCGGAGGGACCATGCCTCAGTTCACCGTCAACGCATCGCGCTTCGATCCGTACAAGAACTTCAAGTTCCGGGTCATCTGGGATGGGCGCATCGTCGCGGGCATCAGCCACGTCAGCGCGCTGGTGCGCACGACGGAGGTCGTTTCTTTCCGCAATGGGGGCGATCCGAGCACCGTGCGGCGCATGCCGGGGCAGACCGAGTTCGAGCCGATCACGCTCGAACGCGGCGTCACGCACGATCTCGAATTCGAGCGCTGGGCCAACAAGGTCTGGAACCTGAACTCCGGCCTCGGTGCCGAGGTTTCGCTCAGAGACTTCCGCAAGGACGTGCGCCTGGAATTGCTGAACGAGGCAGGCCAGGTCGTGCTTGCCTACCTGATCTATCGCTGCTGGGTGTCGCGCTACGAGGCGTTACCGGAGCTCGACGCGAATGCCACCGGTGTAGCGATCCAGTCGATCACCCTGGAAAACGAAGGCTGGGAACGCGACATCGCGGTCGTCGAGCCGCTGGAACCAGGGTTTGACGAGCCCGCGAACGTGACGCCCCCGCCGCCGGGGACGGCCCCGAAGCCTCCGGGACCAGCGCCGTCGCCGCCAAAGTCCCCGCCATCTCCTCCACCGACCGCGCCCCCCACGCTGCCGCCGCCGAGCGGATTCCTTCCGGTGCGGGTCCCCAAGCTGCCGCGCCCGCGCAAGTCGACGGCCAAGTCGCGCAAGCGCGGTTAGGACGACACCATGGCGCGCATCGCGCAAGGCGCACTGGTCGACGTCGGTCCGCTCGGTCTGCAGCCGCGTGCCCTGGTGTTCGAGCTCAATCCGAGTCGCGTCGTCCGGCGACTCGAGCCGGCGACGCGCGGCCGCCCGGTCGAACGTATCCATTTGCGGGTGCCGTTCGATGCGACCATTGCGCTGGAGCGACCGGACCTGAGTTCGGACGCCGTGCGGCATGGTGTGCGGCCTCAGCTCGCGGCATTGCAGCGAATGGCGGGACTGAGTTCACCGGTGCTGTTCGTCTGGGGCGACCGTACGGTGGCGGTCCGAATCGATGCGCTGGAAATCCGCGAGCACTTCTTCGATGCGAACCTCAATCCAATCCGGGCGACGGCGCGCATCGATCTGCGCGTGACTCGCGAGGCGCCCGGCTTCTTCACCCAGTGGCTGGCGCAGATCCAGCAGTCTGATAGCGAGCAAATCGACGATCTGGCCCGGCGCGCCCTCGTGCCGGCGCAATTCGACGAGCGCTAGGCGCGGCCGCGTGCCCTGCCAACCGACCGGAATGCCGCCATACGCGTGATCGGAGCGTGACCGGACTCGTCTTTACATCCTCAGCCGGCGGGGCTAAGGTCAACGCGCCAGAAAAGCCGCGCGGGCGGTGGAGGAAACGATGTATCAACGCATACTGCTGGCTTACGACGGCTCCGAGTCCGGCCAGAAGGCACTGCTCGAAAGCCATGACATCGCACAATGGAGCAATGCCCAGTTGTTCCTCATCGCGGTCATGCCGAATCCGGCGGCATTCATTGCAGTCGACGGCGGCGTATACGACGCCGGCCGCGATGAAATCGAACGCAAGAAGTACAACGCCATCCTCGAAGACGGGCTTCAGCGTCTGAAATCATCGGGACACGAAGTGCAGGGCGAGCTGCTGGTCGGTGACTCGGTCCACGAAATCACGACGTACGCGCGCAAGATCAACGCCGATTTGATCGTCGTCGGCCACAAGCATCTTGAGGGATGGGCTGCGCGCTGGTGGCGCGGGTCGACGTCCGGATCACTGATCGAAAACGCGCACTGCAACGTGCTGGTGGTGATCACCCACTGAGCGCCGCGGCTGCGGCGCACTCAACGCAGCGGCCGTGACTCGAAGCGTGCCAGCACGGCACCAGCGGCATCCATCAGCTCGAGGTGGATGCCGGTGATGCGCCAGCTCCGCACCCGTGCGAGCGCTTCCAGGAATGCCTTTTCGGTTTCCATTCCTTCGACGCACGCCATCATCGTGCCGGCCAGGGTGCCGAAGATGAGTTCACTGCCTTTCAACGTGTAGCTGCCCGACAGGCGATTGCAGCCGGTGGAGCCGGCGACGCGCGCGTTTTCCGTATGCAGAACCAGGCTGGCCTCACGCGATCGAGGCTGCTCGGTGGCCACGACCGGCATTCCGTTCAGTGCCGTCAGTACCCAAGCCACGTCCAGCAGGCCGGCCGTCGCCCCAAGCGGACCGCAGGTTTCGCCGGGCCACGCACCGATAAAGCGATGGACGACCAGTGTCGGCTGCACACCCTTGCCTTCCATGCGGGGCAGGAGCTTTACTTCGCCGTCGACGCTGACGAGCAAGGGTTGTCCAGGCTCCTTCCGCAGTTTCAGGTACTCGCGCTCGAGCGTCGCACTCTGACCCTGCGGAGCGACGGGCCAGCGCTGGCCTGTCAGGCATTCGGAAAAACTGCCTGCATCAGCCAGGTACCGGACCATCCCGCGCATCGCCAGTCGCGCTTCGATCGGCTCGAATCGCGGAGTGCGCACGAGCGCGTAGTTCAATGTCGACTCGATGTCGCGGCCGTCCAGCGCAAGCTTGCGCAACGTCCTCGGGTCGACCACGCGGAACAGCTCGGGCGCTTCGCGGCCGCCTTTGAGCGTCAGCGTGCGGCCATCGGCCGATACCATCCACGCGCCGATGTCGTAGTGACTGCCGTCCTTGCGGCCGACGTACTCGGTGCCGAGGAAGTAAGACTGGTCCGCGAACAGGTTGAGGCGGTAACGCAGCGCCTCGCAATCCGCGCAGGGCAGGTCCCCGGTGAAACTGGCTGGCAGCGGGCCGAATGACCGAGCACCGGGCGGGCCTTTCGGACCGCCAGCGATGAAGGGCCGGGGACCTCCGGCAGCCCGCAACACGACAGCCACTTCGCGGCCGTTGCCCTGCGTCAGCACCGGGTAGGCGCGGTCGGTCGTCAACAACAGCTTGCCTTCGACAGAGATCGTTGCGCGCACCGAATAGCGACGGTGATCTTCGATACGCTTCGGATCGATGTCGATGGCGAAGTCGATCGGCGGAGGGCCCGGGTTGTCGATGCGTACCGAGCCGATGACCGCTGCCGCCGCGTCGGCCCGCGACACGTCCTGAACGCTCGCCTCGAACACGGCCGTCGGCGGCAACGCGATGCGCTGCACGAAGGTCGCGGTGCCCTTGATCGTTTCGGCACAGGCTGTGCCGATCGAAAACATCGTCAGCGGGAAAACGATGCAGATCAGTCGCAGGAACATGCAAGCACCCGGTCGCCAAGGCACGCGGGGTGAGCGCGCCGCAGGTCGATTCTGCCTGCATCCTCAAGAAGCGACTTCGTTGCCGCTGTTCCCTGAAGCGTCGGCCGTCGCGACGGCGGCAAAAAGAGGCCCGCCGAACATGGGCGGGCCGTGCAGGCGCAGGACGCTCAGCGCGCCGCCGAGCGCCGCCGCAGCACGCCGAGGCCGGCCAGCGCGATGCCGAACAGTGCCAGCGACGCAGGTTCCGGCACCTGGATCAATGTCCCGCGGATCTCGCCGCCTGGGGCAAACGTGGAGTGGATGTTCAGGTAGCTGCGGCCGCCGAGCATGCCCGCCACCAGCGCCGCGAACGCGCTTTGGACTGTCCCACCGTTGTTGGTGATGAAGGTTGGGTTGTAGGACGAAGCCAAATCCATATCGAACGTGTTCTGGTACGTGCCGCTGGATACACCGAGCGGAAAGCCACTAAAGCTGGGAACCTGCGTGGCCACCGGCGAGGTCGGCGTCGTGTTGCAGCAGTGGATGTGCGAGGCGGTGGTAAGGCCGAGCAGATTGGCAAAGACCACATCGAGCGTCATGGTGAGGGCGACCGTATCGACATCGATCTTCGCGCTGCCAAAGCCCGGACTCACCACCGGCGGGGCCTCATTCGCACCCAGCAGGTCAACCTCGAAGTGATAAAGGGCGGCCTGGACCGTGCTCGCCGAGAGCAGAGACAGCGCAGCAAACAGGGTCAGCATCGTTCGCTTCATGGGGCACCTCCGCGGGTTATTGATTGCCACCAGGATTGGCGAGGGAACTGGCAAGCAAGCAATGCACCACGACCGAAAATCAACGGACTGCGCGCGGCGCGTCGCGCGGATGTCAAGCCGGTCGACAGTGTCACGTGCCCGCGCCGGGTAGTCAGCCGGGACGCCGGCACGGCGTGCAATGCACCGCGCCGCCGTGCACGTTCCTAACACTGGCAGAAGGCGTCGAGGCGGGCTGTCGGCCACCTGTGCCACACGGCTATGCTCGCCATCGCCTCCCTGACCTGAGATGTTATGGATAAAACCGCACTGATTGTCGGCGCTGGCGGCGGTGTCAGCGCGTCGTTCGCGCGCGTGCTGGCCGGCCACGGCTATCGCATCGTGCTGGCGTCGCGCAGCGCGGCCGACCGCACGCCCGAACTGGACAACGCACTGCGCATTGCCTGCGATGCAACCGACGCGCACGACGTTGCGCGCTTGTTTCAGCGAGTCGATGACGAGATGCCGCCGCTCGGGGTCGTGCTCTACAACCCGAGCTTCCGCACGCGTGGTCCGCTGATCGATCTGGTCGCCGCCGACGTGCAACGTTCGCTGCAGGTGACAGCCTTCGGCGCGTTCCTGGTGGCGCAGCAGGCCGCGCGGCGCATGCTGGCGCAGGGCGCCGGCTCGCTGCTCTTTACGGGCGCATCGGCCAGCGTCAAAGGTTATGCGCAGTCGGCGCCGTTTGCGATGGGCAAGTTCGCACTGCGCGGACTGGTGCAGAGCATGGCACGCGAGCTGGCGCCGCAGAACATCCACGTGGCGCACGTCGTCATCGACGGCGCGGTACGCGGCAGCGGCTATCCCGAGTCCACCCCTGACAGCCAGCTCGATCCGGACGCGATAGCGCAGAGCATGTGGCACCTTGTCCAGCAGCCACGCACCGCGTGGAGCTGGGAGATCGAAGTGCGGCCCTGGATGGAGAAATTCTGAGAGTGCCGCGCCGTGCGGCTGGACTATTTCGTCGACCGCTTCGGCTGATCGCGCCGCACGGTAACGCGCTGGCCGCGCAGCGAGGTGGAGCGCAGCGCGCGGATCGCGTCTTCGGCAATGGTGTCGGAAACCTCCACCAGCGAGTAGCGCTCCTCGATCTCGATCGCTCCGATCTCGCGGGCACTGATGTTGGCTTCGTTGGCGATCGCGCCGACCAGGTCGGCCGGGCGTAATCCAGCGCTGCGGCCGGCGCCCACGAACACGCGGACCATCGTTCCCCCACGCGCCGGCGGCCGCTTGCTGCCGGCCGCGACATGGGTGGGGGCCGGGCGGGCAGGGCGCTTGCCGCCTTTCGGTGTCATCGCCCACGGAGACGGTTCGTACCCGCCGCGTTCCTGTGGGCGTGCGCGCGGCGCGGCGTCGGACGCACTGCGCCGCTCGCGTGTCGGCCGCTCCGGACGATCGCCCTTGGACCAGGGTTCGCGCGCGGCGCGCGGGTCGATCGACGGGATGTGCTCCTCGTCCTGCGCTGCATCGGCCTGCAGCGTCTGGTGCGCCAGCTTTACCGCTGCCGCGGCGACATCGAGCGCATCGAATTCATTGGCCAGCGCGTCAGTCACCACGCGGTAGCTGTCGAGCTCGCCTTCCTCGAGTGCGGCGCGCAACGCACCGCGCGTCATGTCGAGGCGGCGCGCGCGCACGTCCATTGGCGTGGGTACCGTGGCTACATCGATCTTCTGCTTCGTGAGTTGCTCGATGTTACGCAGCAGCCGATGCTCGCGCGGCTCGGCCAGCGTGATCGCCACGCCTTCGCGGCCGGCTCGGCCCGTGCGGCCGATGCGGTGCACGTAGCTTTCCGGCGAAGCGGGTACGTTGAAATTGACGACGTGCGACAGTTGCTCGACATCCAGGCCGCGTGCGGCGACGTCGGTGGCCACCAGCAGGTCGATATTGCCGCTGCGGACCCGCTTCATCACGCGATCGCGCTGGTCCTGCGATAGCCCACCGTGCAGCGCCTCGACCTGGTAGCCACGGCCGCGCAGCTTCTCGGCCAGTTCGTCGACTTCGGTGCGTGTGCGCGCAAAGACCAGCGCCAGTGCGGGAGACTCCAGGTCCAGTACACGCCCCAGCGCGGCCACCTTGTGCGCGCGCTGCACGATGTAAGCGGTCTGGCGAACGCGCGGCAGAGCGCCCTTTTCGGTCTTCTCGCGCGCGATCAGCACACGCACCGGATCGCGCAGGTGCTTGTCGGCGATGGCGGCGATGCGCGGTGGCAGCGTGGCCGAGAACAGTGCCGTCTGCCGTTGCGCCGGTGCCGCATCGAGGATCAGCTCGATGTCCTCGGCAAAACCCATGTCGAGCATCTCGTCGGCTTCGTCCAGCACGACGACGGCCAGAGCGCTCAGGTTGAGCGTGCCGCGGCGGATGTGATCGAGTGCGCGGCCGGGCGTGGCCACCACCACGTGCACGCCGCGCTTCAGCGCCTGCGCCTGCCGACCGAACTCCGCGCCGCCGTAGATCGGCAGCACCACGGCACCGAGCTTGGCGCCGTAACTATGCAGCGCCTCGGCCACCTGGATCGCCAGTTCGCGCGTCGGTACCAGCACCAGTGCGGCGGGATGCGCGGTCTTTCGCTGGCCGGCCAGCACCCGCTGCAGCAGCGGCAGAGCGAATGCACCGGTCTTGCCGGTCCCGGTGGCGGCCTGGCCAAGCAGATCGCGCCCCTCGAGCAGAGGCGGAATCGCCTGGCTCTGGATCGGGGTCGGCTCCTCGTAACCGAGGCCGGTGAGGACCTGCGCGAGTTCTTTCGTCAGGCCAAGGTCGATGAAGGGACTTTTCATTGGCGCAGCGTAGCAGCGCAGCCGGTCGGTTATCGTGTCGGACCCCACCCGCACAGGTCGTCGTCTCAATGGATCCCATCCTGATTGCCGCTGTCGTACTTGCATTCACTTTCGGTGGTGCGCTGTTCGGCCTCTGGATACGCACGAAGCTGCCTGAGCATCACTTAATCGACGCGACCAAGGACACCGTGAAGCTCGGCATCGGCATGGTGGCCACGATGACGGCTCTCGTGCTGGGCCTGGTGACCGCCTCAGCCAAGAACTCATTCGATTCCGTGGACTCCGCGGTCAAGCACACCGCGATCGATCTGCTCACGCTCGACCGGTTGCTGGCGCGCTACGGTCCGGAGGCAGCGCCGACGCGCGCCGCGTTGAAGAAGGCAGTCGGCGGCAAGATCGAGCAACTGTGGCCAAAGGATGAATCGAAGTCGCCGCACGTCGATCCCGCTCCGTCAGGGGTGGCGCTCGAGAACCTGGTCGAAAGCATGCGCACGCTGACGCCCCAAAATGATGCCCAGCGCCGACTTCAATCGCGAGCGCTGGATCTCGGCGAGAGCCTGCTGACCACGCGCTGGCTGGCAGTGGCGGACCAGACCACGTCGATCCCCTTTGCGTTTCTCGTGATCCTGCTGTTCTGGCTGCTGATCATCTTCGCGAGCTTCGGATTGTTCGCCCCGCGCAACGGTACGGTGGTGGTCGTGTTGTTCGTCTGCGCCGTTTCGGTGGCGGGGGCCGTGTTCCTCGTACTGGAGATGGACCGGCCGCTCGAAGGTCTCATCAAGGTCTCGCCGGATCCCCTGCGCTTCGCGCATGAACGGATGAATACGTAACCGGCCGCCTGTATCGGTCCCAGGCCCGACATGCTGCCCCAACGCAAGGTCTCCTCACTCCCGCCCGCTTCGCGAAACCGCCAATGACTTTCATCAGCAATGCCTCAGCGGACGGTTGCTAGGCTCCTGCGCGTCCGACTCCCGACCCGACGAGCACTCCGTGGCCAATACCTTGCTGCTGTACTCCACCAACTACGGCCTGTCGAAGAAGATCTGCGAGCGACTGCAGGCGAGCCTGCACCAGAAGGGCGAGCGCGCTGAGGTCGCACCGCTGGTGGGCCATACCGTCGACCCGGCATCGTTCGATGCGATCGTCATCGGTGCGAGCATCCGTCACGGCAAGCACAGTCCTGCGGTGCTGGAGTTCATCCGTGCCCACCGCTCACTGCTGGAATCGAAGCCGAGCGCGCTCTTTCTCGGTCAACCTGGTGGCGCGCAAACCGCTGAAGAACACGCCGCAGACCAACCCCTACCTGAAGCGGCTGGTCGCGCAATCGCCGTGGAAGCCGAAGCTCACCGGCGTCTTCGCCGGCGAGCTCGACTACTCGCGCTACGGGCCGATCGACAAGCACATGATGCGGCTCGTCATGTGGATCAACAAGGGGCCGACCGACTTCGCGACCAAGGTGCAGTTCACCAACTGGGACGAGGTCGAGCGCTTCGCCGGTCAGGTCGCGCAACTGGTCGCAGCCCGCAGCGCCTGAGACTCGGCACGCCGATGCGTGAACTGCTGGACCGGCTCACCAATCCCCTGCATCTGCTGATCGCGCTGGCCAGCGCCTGGCTCATCGCCAGCAGCCCCTGGATCGGCATGTACCAGCGCATGCCGGTCGGGCCCGGTGCCATCAACCTCAGCCATGTGGCGCTGGGGCTGTCGCTGCTGCCGCTGGGTGTTGTCTATCTCGCGGCCTGCACGCTCGGCGGGCGCTGGCGCCTCTACTTCCCGTGGATCGCCGGCGAGATGGGTGACATCGGCCGCGACCTTGCCGGCATCTTCCGTGGCCAGCGGCCCGGCAGTGAGGGCGGTGGACTGTTCGCGATGATCGAGGGACTGCTATTGCTGGCGCTGCTCGCCTCCGCGGCGAGCGGCACGCTGTGGTTCGCTTTGCAGGGCACGGACCTGGCGGTGCTCTGGCGCGCCCATCACGTCCTTGCAGCCCGGTGTTTCGCCGCGTTGATGCTGCTGCACGTCGTCGCCGTGTCGCTGCATTTCGTGGACCTCGTCCGGGACTGACCGCAGGCATTCGGGCGGTCGTCGTCCCACGACCGAAGCGCGTACCGACTCCGTTCGGCCTAGCGTCCGCCGCCAGTTCAAACGTCCGGATTAGACCGTTCAGTTTCACAGAAGCAGGTCGTTGCGTTCTATCGTGCACGCAATAACTTTGCGACTGTGCGAGGGGTGTTGCGCTCGTTCCGCGCTCGTCTCGCGCCTGGATTCACCGGCACTTCCAACAGCGAAATCTATCTACCAAGAACAACGGACTTGCTGAGCTCATGGCGTCGACAGGCCTGAAGCGGGCCGGGTCCCTCGCCGCGATGAAAGCCCAATGAGGTACGAGATGAATGCTTTGATAAACCGAACCCAACGTCCCGCCCCGGTGGCCGCGGGACTGCTTCTCAGCCTGCTGGTACTCAGCCTGCTGCTTCCGGCACACGCCCAGGTCGTGAAGAAGGGCAAGCCTCCACCCGAGGTCTATGCCGGCATCATCGTCAAGTACAAGTCGACTTCGGCTGCCAAGGCGACGGCCACCAGTGCGGCAACGATGCGGTCGGTGGAGGAGCGCGCGCGCGTCAAGGTCGCGGCGTCGCGCGCGGGCGCGATGGGTGTGGCGGTGTATCGCCTCGACAAGGCGATGCCAGCCGCGGAGGTGCGCGCTGCCGCTGCGCGGATGGCACTCGACCCGGCCGTCGAATACGCCGTGCCGGATCAGGTGATGTACCTGATGCAGACGACGCCGAACGACACGGAGTATGCGGCCAGGCAGTGGACACTGCAGGCACCGCCCGCGATCGTCGGCGGAGCGAACCTTCCGCTTGCATGGCAGCGCACGACCGGGTCGAACACCGTCGTGGTCGCCGTCGTCGACAGCGGCATTCGCCCCGGTCACCCGGACCTCGCAGGACGCCTGCTGCCCGGCTATGACTTCATCAGCAGCGATTCGCTCGCTGCGCTCAACTATCCGGCCAACTGGAACGCGGCCGACGGCGATGGCCGCGATGCCGATCCCACCGACCCGGGCAATTTCCTCGACGATGCCCTGCTGGCCCAGCTTCCGCCGAACCACGGCCTGCAACCCCGGCCGAGTACGTGGCACGGCACGCATGCGGCCGGCACGATCGGCGCGACCGGCAACAACGGTGTCGGCATCGCCGGCGTCGACTGGAGCGCCCGGCTCCTGCCCGTGCGCGTGGCGGGCCGCCACAATGTCGGCACGATGTCGGACATCATCGACGGCATCGCCTGGGCGGCGGGTCTTGCGGTGCCGGGGGTGCCCGCGAATGCCAACCCAGCCCGCGTCATCAACCTGAGTCTCGGCGGACCTGGACCCTGCAGTGCTGCCTACCAGGATGTCATCGATCGCGTCCGTGCCGTCGGTGCGGTGGTCGTGGCGGCGGCCGGCAACGACGGTGCGCTGGTCGTTTCGCAACCTGCCAACTGCAACGGTGTCATCGCGGTCACCGCGCACTCCCGCAGTGGCGACAATGCGAGCTATGCGAACGTCGGAGTGCAGGTTGCTGTCAGTGCACCGGGCGGCGGCTGCGGTGCCCTCGCGCTGATCGACCTTTCGGGCGCGCAGGACACGTTCAACCAGACCTGCGCTGGCTGCCACTCGATCGACTCGCTGCGCCAGCAGATCATGCAGCGCGCGCCGGCCGGCCTGACATTCGTGAAATCACGCGCCGCGCTCGATTCGGCATTGATGGGCGTCGACCTTGGCGGGCAGGACACCGGGGACATGGCTGCGCTCGCGGTGGGACTCAACAACACCGCGCGCAACGATCTTGCCGGTGTCATATCGCAGGTCGCGTGCTCCGGCCCGACCGACCGGGTGTACGCGCCGGTCAACCTGGGAGCAACGATCCCGGCGGCCGAGGGCTACGACAACAAGGTCGGCACCAGTACCGCCGCGCCGCATGTCAGTGGCGTGGTCGCGCTGATGCTGTCCCTGAGTCCGCGCCTGACGGCCGATGAGGTCAAGTCCATCCTGCGGAGCACGGCGCGGCCGCATCCCGTGGGCACCTACTGCGCGATGGGGAACAGCGACTGCGGTTCCGGCCTGCTCGACGCCGCGGCGGCGGTGCAGCTCGTCGTGAACAACCGGCCCATCGTGACGGGTTCGATCCAGGGCTCCGCGGCGGGTGTGCGACCGGGCGCGACATTCACGCTCGTGGGTGATGTCAGGGCCATCGGCGGGCGCACGCCTTCGACCAGCGGCATGAGCTGGCGCCAGACCTCCGGCACGCCGGTGACGATACCTGCGGCGAGCGGTGCATCCGTCACTCTGGTGGCGCCGAACTCAGTGGGTGCGTTGTCGTTCGAGTTCGTGGCAGCGGACTCTGCCGGCTATGGTGGTGTGGCGGTCGTGCCGGTCATCGTCAATTCACCGCCGACGCTGTTTCCGCCCGCGGCAATGAGCGGCACCGCCGGACAGCCTCTCTCGGGGACCGTTCGCGGCACCGATCCGGACGGCGATGCGATCACCTATGTGGTGGTCGCCGGTCCGACGGGTTTCTCGCTGAACGCGGCCACGGGAGCCTGGTCATGGACACCGACGTCTGCCGGGATCGCATGGGGTGACGATCGTGCCGGTCGATGCCTATGGCAACGGCACGCCGTCCAACTTCGTCATCACGGCAGCACCTGATCCGAACGCGAAGGACGGCGGCGGCGGTGCGATCCCGTTGTGGTTTGCCACGCTGCTGTTGATTGCTGCAGGCCGTCGCCGGCGCTAAGGTGCTCGCCCGCGTCGGGAGGGGCCGGTTGGTCGGCAACCCCGGCACTTGAGCGCCGAGGGCTGGGGCTCGACGCGCATCGAGGTGTGGTGAGCGGCTTGCGGCCGCAATGGGATACGGGCATGCTCGCGTGCTCCCAAGGCCGCTGCGATGACCGTTGCTCTGACACTGTTCGGCGCGCCGACAATCGTCTACGGCGGTACGTCGGTCGCCCTCGCGTTCGAGCGGCGCACCCAGCTTCTCGTCTATCTCGCGATGAAGCGCACCTGGGTCGGGCGCGCCGAACTGGCGGCGCTGTTGTGGCCGGATCAGGACAGCAAGCTCGCCTACACGAACCTGCGCAAGGCGCTGTTTCGCCTGCAGCGGTTCCCGTGGGCGAACGCGATCGAGGGGCAGGGCAGCGCACTTCGGTTCGAGGCCGACACCGACGTTCAGGCGTTCGAGAATGCCCTGCGCGAGCATCGGTCGACAGAAGCGCTCCCGCTTTTCCGGGGCGCACTGCTCGCCGGGTTTGACGACGACAGCAACGAAGCCTGGTCCGGGTGGCTGAGCTTCGAGCGGGATCGGTTGCAGTCCGCTTGGCGCAGCGCGGCGCAGGAGCAACTGGCCGGTGAGATCGAAGCCATCGAAGCGATCGATCTTGCCGCGCGACTGCTCGACGCCGACCCCCTCGATGAAGCGGCACTGCAGGCCTACATGAGGTGGCTAGCGCGTGCCGGGCAGGTTGCGCGCGCGCGGCAGGCCTATCGTGAGTTCGTCGCCCGCCTCGCGGACGAACTCGGGCTCGAACCGGGCGCCGAACTCAAGGCGCTGCATGACGGACTCGGCACCACCGCATCTCCCACGGGCGCCGCGCCGCTCGCATCCAAACCTGCCGACGACCGTTTCGTCGGTCGCACCGTCGAACTGCGTCGCGCTGCGTCGCTGCTCGCGCAGGACGACTGCCGGTTGCTCACCGTTACCGGCCCCGGCGGCGTTGGCAAGACGCGTCTGGCACAGCGCGTGCTCAGCGATTGCGCGCCGATGTTTGCCGATGGCGCGACCCTGGTGCCGCTCGACGACCTGACGGCAGCGACCGAACTCGGTGAGCGGCTCGGGCGCGAGTTTGGCATCGCGCAGAGGAGCAATGCCGATCCGCTCGACCAGTTGATCGAAGTACTGCGCCCGCGCACGGCGTTGCTGATGCTCGACAACTTCGAGCACCTCATTGAAGGCGCGCCGCAGCTCGACCGGTTGCTCACCGCATGCCCGCGCGTGAAGGCGATTGTCACGTCGCGCGTGCGTCTCGGGCTTACGTCGGAATGGCTGCTGCCGCTGACAGGTCTGCCTGCACCGGAGCCGGAAGACGTCGGCGAACTCGAGTCCTTCGACGCGGTACGCCTGTTCGTCGCTGCCGCGCGGCGCGTCGAGCCGAATCTGAATCCCGCGCTTGAGGCAGCTGCCATCGTCGACATCTGTCGACAAGTCGAGGGACTGCCGCTCGCGCTGGAACTGGCCGCAGCGTGGACACGCGTGTTGTCATGTCAGGACATCGCCGCCGAGCTGGAGCGCGATGCCGAACTGCTGCACGCCGCCGACGGATCGCGGCCGGCGCGTCACGCCAGCATCGAAACCGTGTTCGAGCACTCCTGGGGCCTCCTCGGCGACCGCGAGCGCCAGGCGCTGGCTCGCCTGGCTGTGTTCCGCGGCGGTTTCTCGCCTCAGGCGGCGCGCGCGGTCGGCGGCGTTGCACTGCCGGTGCTGGCCGCTCTGGCGGACAAGTCGCTGCTGCGCAAGGAAGGTGCGCGCTGCCTGTTGCATCCGCTGGTGCAGCAGTTCGCGCAGGCCAAGCTCGAACAGCGAGGCGACGCCGAGAGCAGCGCTGCCGCGCACAGCCGATACTTCCTGCGCTACGTGGCCGACGCCGGTCACCGGGTGCGAGGCGCCGACCCGGAGATCCTGCGCGAGATCGACATCGAGTTCGAGAACATCCGAGGAGCCTGGCGCCATGCCATGAAGCATGGACCCGCCGACGACCTTGCGCGTGCGGCGTACAGCCTGATGACCTACTGCGAGCATCGCGGACGACGGCTCGAAGGCCTTGAACTGATGCACAAGGCGATGGAAAGCGAAAGCGTGGCCGGCAACCCGAAGTTCGTCCCGACACTGGCGGCGCACGCGGCCTGGATGGCCTATCGCCTCGACCGTTACGCCGAGGCGGAAGCTCTCGGCATCAAGGCGCTGGACACGAAGGGCCTCGAGGGCCAGCGATCCGGCGACTCCACGTTGGCATTCCGGGCTGCCACCGTGCTCGGCGCGTCCTGTGCCCGACTCGGACGAGTCGACGAAGCACAACGCCGGTTCCGGCAAGCCCTCGATCTGGCCAAGCAGTCCGCGAATCCGTTCGACATTGCCAGTGCCCTCGACAACCTCGGGATCATCGCCCGCGGGCGAGGCGACCTCGACGAGGCGTTGCGGTTGTACCGGCAGGCGCTACTGAGGCATCGCGAGGTCGGCGACGCCGGGGGCGAGGCTCTGTGCCTGAACAACCAGGGCGTCGTGCACATCCTGCGTCGCGAACTCGACGCCGCGCGTGCGGTGCTGGGTGATGCGCGCCAGTTGTGCGAACGCCACGGCCTGCCGAGCACGCGCGTCATGGTCGAGGTGAACCTCGCCAATGTCGCGATGTACTCCGACGCCCCGGAGCTCGCAGTGCGGCATGCGCGGCAGGCGATCGAACTGTCAGCGCAGACGGGTCAGCGTGCGAACACGGTGGAAGCGCGCCAGGCCCTCACCTGGGCCGCGCTGCGCCAGGGCGACCTGGCCACAGCACGTTCGGAACTCGTCGCGTCGACGACGGTGGCGATCGCGATCGGCCGCACCGCACTGATCGTCCAGGGCGTGCGCCTGTTGGCCGAGTTGCTGGCGGCGCAAGGCGCACCCGAGGTGGCGGCGCGTGTCATGGGTTTCGTCTTGCAGCAACCGGACCTGGTCGGCGCCGAGCGCGAAGAGGCCGAAGCGCAGATGCGCGGTTGGGGCGCGGAGCCGACGGGTGCGGAAGTGGTCCGGCCCTCCGCTGGATGATCTCGCGCACCGCATTGTTGCCGAGGCCGACCTCGCCTACGCCCCCCTGATTGCCGCCCTGGGCGGCGCGCGCTGACGGTCACTCCGCCCGCCGCCGGCGGCGGGTCTTCCCCTCTGACCCAACGGCGCCTCGCGGAACGCGAGGAACGCCCGAGGAACGCACCCCTGCGTACGGTTCGCCCCTTCGACAAGGGGACGACCATGCGCCACTCGACTCAACCGCTCTACGTAGTTCGCAACACACCCGTAGTAGGCAATACCGCGGCCGAAAGCTTCGGCCGTATCGCTCGCACAACGATATCGGCGACTCCGGTGCTGCTGGCACCGGCGCGCCGCAGCGCCAACGAGTCCGACATCGCGTCGCGTGAGCTGAGCGATGCCAGCGCGCGCCGCGCGCAGGCCGCCAGCGGCTTTGGCGACGCCGCACTCGATGCAGATTACAAAGGCCAGCACGCAGGCCCGTCACGACACGCATGAAGGCGCAGCTGTCGTCGCGCCGGTCGGCGAAACGCCCGCCGTGCCGTCCGCGATGCAACTCGAGGCCGCTGCACGCGCCGAGCGCTCGCGTCGGGTCGGAGACATCGCTGCAGCGATCTGGCGTGCCGTCGCACAGCGCGTGCGGCACCTGCTGAAGCAGGCACAGCAGCGCCGGGACGCGCGCGCCACGTATCTCGCGCTGCGCGGTCTCGATGCGCGCACCTTGCATGACATCGGGCTCCATCGCAGCGAAATCCTGTCCGTCGCCCTCGAACTCGGCGGCGCATTCGAAACCACCCGCGTGCAGGCCACGCGCGCTCCGCGCAGCCGGTAGACGGCTGCGCACAACCTCCAAGGAGAATCACCATGAGTGCTGTACTCGATCAAGCGGCGTCCGCGCCGAACTTCACCGCCATCAAGCAGAAGCAGCAGGCCACCTGGGCCAGCGGTGACTACGCCGCCGTCGGCACCACGCTGCAGATCGTCGGCGAGTCACTTGCCGAGGCTGTCGACGTTCGCGCCGATGAACACGTCCTCGACGTGGCTGCTGGCAACGGCAACGCGACCCTGGCGGCCGCGCGCCGCTTTGCGCATGTGACGTCGACCGATTACGTTCCCGCGCTGCTCGACAAGGGCCGTGCGCGCGCACAAGCCGAAGGGCTCGCGGTGCGCTTCCAGGAAGCCGACGTCGAGGAACTGCCGTTCCCGGACGGCAGCTACGACGTCGTGCTGTCCACCTTCGGTGCGATGTTTGCTCCCGACCACGCCCGCACGGCGCGCGAAATGATGCGCGTGCTGCGCCCTGGCGGTCGCCTCGGCATGGCGAACTGGACACCGGAGAGTTTCATCGGCCGGCTGTTCAAGACGATCGGCGCACACGTGTCGCCGCCGGCCGGCGTGAAGCCGCCATCGCTGTGGGGCAACGAGGCCTACCTCACCGAGCTGTTCGGCGCGCTCGCTTCGCAGATCCGCTGCGAGCGGCGCTTCTTCAACTTCCGCTACCGCTCGGCCGCGCATTGGGTGCAGGTGTTCCGTGACACCTACGGCCCGACTCACAAGGCGTTCCTGGCGCTCAACGCGGAAGGGCAGCAGGCGCTCGAACGCGACCTGCTCGCACTGCTCACGCAGATGAACACCGCGGGCGCGACCTCGCTGGTGGTGCCGAGCGAGTACCTCGAAATCGTCATCACCAAACACTAGGGAAGCAGACATGAAGCATTCCATCCACAGCGCCCTGGGCGCCGCGCTGCTAGCCACTGCCTGCGCGAGTCCCTCGACCGTCCCGGTCCCGGAAACGCTCAAGCCTGCAGCCAACGAAACCCTGGCGATGATCGTTGCCGCCAAGGGCGTGCAGATCTACGAGTGCCGTGCCCGCAAGGACGGCACCGGCGTCGAGTGGGCGTTTGTCGCGCCCGACGCCGACCTGTTCGATGCGTACGGCATGCCGATCGGCCGTCACGGCGCAGGCCCGTACTGGCAGGCCCGTGATGGCAGCCGCGTCGTCGGCAGCGTCAAGGCGCGCGCCGACGCACCGAACCCGGGAGCGAATCCCGGCGCCATTCCCTGGTTGCTGCTCACGACGAAGTCGACGGCCGCCCAGGGTGCGTTCAGCGCCACCACCAGCATCCAGCGAGTCAACACAGTCGGCGGTGTGGCACCGGCCACCGGCTGCAATGCGGACGCCACTGGCAAATCGACCCGCGTGCCGTACACGGCCGACTACGTCTTCTACACCGCACGCTGAGCGAGCAACACACAGGAGAAATGACCATGCCCCGTGCCGTACCCCTTCGACTCACCCGGCGCTTCGAGCGTGCGCTGGCGCTGCTTGCAGCGACAAGCCTCAACGCCGCCGTTGCCCTCGCTGCAATCGACCAGGAGTTGGAGGTCGGCCAGCGTGAACTGCCTACCGATACCGTTGCCCGGCCAGCCACCGGGCCGCGCGTGTCGGCGCCGCCACCGGCGATGACGCCGGCCAGCAGCGAACTCGATCCCTGGCTGCGCCGACCGGGTTTCGGCGGCGCCTATCACCGATGAACTCACTCAAACATGGAAAAGGAATGAACATGAACCCCACCCACCTGAACCAGGCTGTCCGCTTTGCGGTTGCAGCCACGCTCACCGCCGTTGTCGCAGGCCACGCCCGCGCAGACGTCGTCACCGACTGGAACATCAAGGCCAACGAGGTCGTCGTCGAGTCCAAGCTCGGCACCCCGCCGGCCATCCGCGTGCTGGCGCTGGTGCAGACCGCCGTCAGCGACGCCGTTCGCAACAGCACGCCGCAACCGGGCACGCAGCCCGCTTCCGTCGAGGCTGCCATCGCGGCCGCCAACCGCGCGGTGCTCGCGAAGCTGCTGCCAGGCCAGCAGGCGATGATCGATGCGGCCTACCAGGCAGCCATCACGAGCATTCCTGACGGGGCCGCCCGGTCGGCCGGCATCGCCGCCGGCGAGCGGGCCGCGGCCAACGTACTCGCCAAGCGCGCCGGTGACGTCATCGCACCGGAGAGCTATCGTCCCCACACCACGCCCGGCGCGTACGTGCCGACTGCCGCCGCCGCCGCGCCGCAGTGGTCGCAGCGCACGCCTTGGCTGATGACGAGCGCCGCGCAGTTCCGTGCAGGCCCGCCGCCGGCACTGACGAGCGACGCCTGGGCGCGCGACTACAACGAAGTCCGCGAACTCGGCGGTCGGTCCAGCACGAAGCGCACGGCCGAGCAGACCGAGATCGCCCGCTTCTGGGAATACTCGCTGCCGCCGATCTACTTCGGCGCGATCCGCTCGGTGGCTACACAGCCCGGCCGCGACGTCGCGCGCAACGCGCGCCTGCTCGCCGCATCGGCACAGGCGCTGGACGACTCGATGATCGCCGTGTTCGACGCCAAGTATCACTACAACTTCTGGCGCCCGGCCACCGCGATCCGCAACGGTGACACCGACGGGAATGACGCGACCACGCGCGAAGCCGCATGGGCGTCGTTGATCGATGCGCCGATGCACCCCGAGTACCCGAGCGGCCACGCGATCCTCGCGGCTGCCGTTGGCGCAGTTTTGCAAGCCGACGTCGGTGACGGCGCCATGCCGGTGCTGGCGACGTCGAGCCCGACCGCCAAGGGCGCGACGCGCCGCTGGACGAGCATCGATGGCTTCGTGCGTGAAATCGGCGACTCCCGCATCTACGCCGGCATCCACTACCGCGCAGCCATCGACGCCGGCACGTCGATGGGCAAGCAGATCGGCACGCTGGCCGCCGGCCGCGTACTGCAGCCGGTCGACTGAAACGGGTCGACCGAACCCGGCTGTGCGCGGACCTGTGCCGCGCACAGCCATCACTCTGGCAAGCGAGATAAGCATGAAACCGTTCGAATTCAAGACAGGCGAAAGGGCAGGGCGACAAACCGTCGTGCTGCTGCACTCCAGTGCGAGTTCGTCGCGCCAGTGGACTGCATTGCTCGAACTGCTGAGCCCGCGCTTCGATGTTCGCACCGTCGACTTCCATGGCCACGGGACGCAACCGGCGTGGCGCGGCGAGCGACAGCTGATGCTGGCCGACGAAGCGGCACTGATCGAACCGATCCTGCGCGAAGCAGGCCCTGTTCATCTCATCGGGCATTCGTACGGCGGCGCGGTCGCGGCAAAGGTTGCCGCGATGCTTCCGCATGCCGTGCACAGCCTCGTCGTCTACGAACCGGTGCTGTTTCGCGCGCTTTTCGACGACGCTCCGCATGCCGCGGCCGCGCGGGAGGTCTCCGTGATGTCGGCGTCGCTTGGACGGGATCTGGATGCCGGTGACGACCTCGCTGCCGCGCAGACCTTCGTCAGCTACTGGGCCGGACGCGGTGCCTGGGGGCACATGTCGGCCGATCGGCGCAACGCCGTTGCGGTGCGCATGCGTGCCGTGCAACCCCAGTTCGATGCGCTGGTGCGCGACGACTTTGCGTTCGACCGCCTGCCTGACTGTCCGACGCTGTTCCTGACAGGTGCAGCCACCGTCGCGTCAACGCGACGCATCGGTGAAATCGCGCGGCGCCGCCGACCGCAGGCGCGCCATCGGGTGCTCGATGGCATGGGTCACATGGGTCCGATCACGCACGCCTCGGCAGTCAACCGGTGCCTGGAGCAGTTCCTGCGCGAGTGCGAGGCGCCGCGTGCGACGCGGGCGCTTCAGCCGTGGTCGGAGCTGATTTCCGCGCCGGCTTGAACGACGACCGCCACGGACTGCGCTGACCGGCGGAACAGCTCGTCGTGCACGGTGCGTCGCGGTCAGTGCTTGAACTCGCGCTCGTGCAGGAAGGCGGCGTGCTTGGGTGCGCGTTTGGTCTTTGACCATTCCTCGAGCATGTCCCACTTGACCGCGTCGAGCTTGCGCAGCGTCTCCGCCTCGTTCGGGTCGGGGCAGGCCAGTTCGACGCGATGGCCATTCGGGTCGAAGAAGTAGATCGAGTGGAACGCGCCGTGGTCCGTCACGCCCAGCACCTCGACGCCATTTTCCTCCAGGTGCTTGCGATACTCGAGCAGCGTGTCACGGTCCTTGACCTTGAATGCGATGTGCTGCACCCACTCGGGTGTGTTCGGGTCACGCCCCATCGGCGGCTTGGTCGGCAGTTCGAAGAATGCGAGCACGTTGCCGGCGCCGGCGTCCATGAAGACATGCATGTACGGGTCGGGCTCCTTGGTCGACGGCACCTGGTCTTCGGCGATCGCCAGCACGAAGTCCATTTTCAGCATCTTCTGGTACCAGAGCACGGTTTCCTTGGCGTCGCGACATCGATAGGCGACGTGGTGGATGCGATCGATCTTCATGGTGTCTCCTTGACTCGTTTCAGCTCAGTCCGGTGACCGGAATCAGTGCGCCATGGATCGCGCGCGCATCGTCGCTGCACAGGAAGCCAATCACGGCTGCCAGCGCCTCGGGCGCGACCCAGCGCGCCGGATCGGCGTCGGGCATGGCCGTGCGATTGGCCGGCGTGTCGATGATGCTCGGCAGGACGGCGTTGACGTTGATGCCATCCTCGCGCAGCTCGGCCGACATCGACTCGGTCAGCCGCATCAGCGCACTCTTGCTGGCGATATAGGCGCCCATTTTCGCCGCGCCGCGCAGCGCCGACATGGCGCCAACATTGACGATATGGCCGTGCCGCACGCGGCGCATGACGGGCACGACGGCCGCGGCAGAGTGCAGCATCGTGTTGACGTTCAGGTCGAGCATGCGCTGCCAGGTCGACGCGGCGGATTCATGCACCGACTCGCCCATCGTGAAGCCGCCGGCCAGGTGCACCGCGGCCGCAATGCCGCCGAAGCGACTCACCGCCTGGTCGACCGCTTGCGCGACGGCGCTCGCATCGAGCAGGTTGGTCGCCAGCGGCAGCGCCGTTGCGCCCGGTACGCTGGCCACGAGTGCCGCGAGCGCGTCACCGTCGCGGTCGAGCAGGGCGAGCCTGGCTCCGCGCGCGGCGAAATGCCCGACCACCGCACGGCCCAGCGCGCCCGCTGCGCCGGTGATCAGCACGCACCCTTCAGAAGGCATGCTGGGCTCCCGCGCGGCGTGCCGTGTGATAGCGGCCGCTGCCACGCGTGATGACGCGATCGGCGGGCAGCACTTGCCCCGGTTCGACCTCGTCGGTGCGCTGCACGCGCTCGTAGACCGGGGCGAAGTCGATGTGCGCGAGCTCGAGCAGATCGTCGAGCCGCTCCAGCACGAAGTAGCACTCCTGGAAGTCGTCGATGCGGTAGCGCGTGCGCATCACGCGCTCCAGATCGAAGCCGATGCGGTGCGGCGAATCGTCCTCCAGAGAGAACACGCTCTCGGTGCGCGAGCTGGCGATGCCGGAGCCGTAGATGCGCAGGCCATCGGACTGTCTGACCAGCCCGAACTCCACCGTGTACCAGTACACGCGCGCCAGCAGCGGCAACGTGCCCAGTCGCTGCGCGCGCAGACCACCTTCGCCATAGGCCTGGATGAAATCCGCGATCACCGGGTTCATCAGCATCGGCGCATGGCCAAACACGTCGTGGAAGACGTCGGGCTCTTCGAGGTAATCGAGCTGGTCGGCGCGGCGAATGAACTGTCCGGAAGGAAAGCGCCGGTGCGCGAGATGCTCGAAGAAGACCTCGTCGGGCACCAGGCCCGGCACGGCGACGATCTGCCATCCTGTGTGGCGCTTCAGCACCTCGCTCAGCTGCGCGAAGTCCGGGATGCGATCGGACGCGATCGGCAGCGCCTGCATGCCGGCGACGAACTCGCTGCAGGCGCGCCCGCGCAGCAGTGCCGTCTGCCGCTCGTACAGCACTTTCCACACGGCGTGCTCGTCCGCGGTGTAATCGGCCCAGCGCTGCGGGACAGTCCAGTCGGCGCTGTGCGGGCGTCCGGCCACGCCGGCCGCCAGCCCGTGCTTCTCGGTCGCGGCGTTCATCACGCGGCTCCGGCCGCGGCGTCGGCCACCGCGGCCAACGCGAAGTCGCGCTCGGTCAGGCCGCCGGCATCGTGCGTCGTCAGGCGCATGTCGACGCGGTTGTAGACGTTGCTCCACTCCGGGTGATGGTCGGCGCGCTCGGCTGCGAGCGCCACCTGCGTCATGAACGCAAAGGCCTGCTGGAAGTCGGCGAACTTGAACTTCCGCGTGATCGCCAACCCGTCGTCACTCAGCGTCCAGCCGGGCAAGGTCGCCAGACGCTCGCGCACCTGCTCCGTGTCGAGCCGAGGGAGCCTAGGCATCGACTGTCAGCGCGCCACGGCGGATCTGGTCGCGCTCCAGGCTCTCGAACAGTGCCTTGAAGTTGCCTTCGCCGAAACCGTCATCGCGCTTTCTCTGGATGAACTCGAAAAACACCGGACCGAGCAGCGTCTCGGAGAATATCTGCAGCAGCAGCTTCTTCTCGCCCCCTTCGGTAGAGCCGTCGAGCAGGATGCCGCGCGCCTTCAGCTGCGCTACCGGCTCGCCGTGACCCGGCAGGCGCTCTTCCAGCATCTCGTAGTAGATGTCGTTCGGCGCGCTCATCAGCGGCACGCCGGCCATTTGCAGCGAATCGACGCTGGCCATGAGGTCATCGGTCAGCAGCGCAATGTGCTGGATGCCCTCGCCGTTGAACTTCATCAGGAACTCTTCGATCTGCCCGGTGCCGCCCTTGCCCGATTCCTCGTTCAGCGGAATGCGGATCTTGCCGTCCGGCGCGGTCATCGCGCGACTGGTGAGCCCGGTGTACTCGCCCTTGATGTCGAAGTAGCGGATCTCGCGGAAGTTGAAGATGCGCTCGTAGAAGCTGCCCCAGAACGCCATGCGCCCACGGTACACGTTGTGCGTCATGTGATCGATGATGCTGAAGCCGTGGCCCTTCGGATGGCGATCCAGGTTTGATTGAAACTCGGGCAGGAACTCGAAGTCGATGTCGTAGATGCTCTTGCCGTCTTCAAAGCGGTCGATCAGGTATAGCGCCGCGCCGCCGATACCGCGGATCGCCGGCAGCCGTAGCTCCATCGGCCCGGTCGGCACTTCGATCGGCTGCGCGCCGAGCTCGAGCGCACGCGCGTACGCCTTGTGCGAGTCGCGCACGCGGAACGCGAGCGCGCAGGCACTCGGCCCGTGCTCGGCCGCGAAGTAGCCGGCCAGGCTGCGCGGCTCCCGGTTGACGATGAAGTTGATGTCGCCCTGCCGGTACAGCACCACGTCCTTGCTGCGGTGGCGCGCAACCAGGCTGAAGCCAAGCTTCTCGAACAGCGGCTCCATCACGTTTGGCGTGGGCGAGGCGAATTCGACGAACTCGAATCCCATCAAGCCCATGGGGTTGTCGAAGAGGTCTGCCATGTGGACTCCTGCTCCCTATCCAGTGTTTTGCCGCGCGGCCCTTCAGGCGTGACCCGCTACGGCGCATCGCGACACTATGCCGCAACGGCGGACCGTGCGCAGGTCGCGTAACCGAGGTCGATCTAGCTTGCCGTCGTGGTGACCGCTCGCTGTTCGGCTTTCCACGCCGACAGCGTCCAGAGAAAGCTGCCGAAGTCCTGGATGGCGAACAGCAGCGCCAGCGGACCCGGAATGATGCCAAGGAACCAGAGCACCGCCATGATCGGCGGCACCAGCGGGCGGTCGAGCAGCGAGGCGAACACGAAACCTTCGGCATTGAGTCGCCCGCTGACGACATACAGCATGCCGATCCCGCCGACCAGGAGCGCCACGAGCCGCAGGTAGTTGGCACCCTGCGGTTCGAGCGCCGGCAGATGCAGCAGGGCGGCTGCGAAGTGCGGTGCGACCATTAGAACGGCGCCTTCGGCCAGAATCAGCCAGCCGAAGGCCTCGACGGTCTTGGCGGCACGTGTACGAGCGGGTGGGTTCAGGAGTCGGGCGAACAGTTCGGCAAGCGGCGGATTCGGCATGGCGGCTCCGGCAGTGAAAAGGGGGCGTCCCGTGGGCAAGCGTCAACGCAAAGTGCGTGCAACGCAAGCGCCGCGCGTACCGGCGAAGGCGGGTGTGCCTGCCGGGGCCGGGGGCTGCGCCTGGCCCAGGTTGCTGCAGGTGGTCGCCGCGCCCACCCGGGTGAAGTGAAGCAACGGCGTGCTGTCGCGCGCTCCCGTGGAATCGTCCCGAAGGACCGTGGCGTCACCGGTTCTCGAGCCGGCTGTAGTCGAAGATCCCCGCCTCGGCCGGCGCCCACGCGGCGTAAGCGTCGATCAGTTCGTCGCTGGTGGCCCAGAAGCGCGGGTTCGTGCGGCGGATGGCATAACGGTCGGCGAGCCTGCGGTAATCGGCTTCCGACGCCATCGATCCGATGGCATTCGCAAGCGCGGGCAGGTCCGCTGCCTTGACGCTGAAAATCGCGTTCGGATACGCGCCGAGGAAGCCCGGTACAACGGTCAGCGTGTTCTCCGCTGGCAACAGTTGCTCCTTGAACAGGTGCGCGACGTTCTTGTGCGCGGTGTTGCGCAGGACACTGACGTACTGGGGCGGGGCGGACGGCATCTCGACGCGCAGGAACACCACCTCGGGCAGCCACGCAAGGCTCGCGCCCCGCACGTTCGACAAGGCCTGCAAATCGCGCCGCAACGAGGAATCCGCTACCGATGAAAGTTCGAATCGCTTAGCCGCCACGGGCGCGACCCGCGCACTCAGCAATTCGTACAGTTCGCGTTGTGGATCGCTGGTCTTGTAATTGATGCCGCTGGGCCGGTTGAAGCGCGCATAGCTGCCGTAGACGTAGTCGGTCACCTCCTTGGGCGCGTCGCGATACCAGTACTCGGCCGTCGAGCGCCGAGCTTTCTCCGGCAGCAGCACGAGGAAGTTGAACTCGCCTTCCATGCGCAGGAAGTCCATGTACAGGCGGCTGTTCAGCTGGTGTCCTGCATTGCCGTAGACGTCGTAACCCGCCACCAGCAGGTAGTAGATCCGCTCGAACAGCGGATAGCCGATGATCCACGCCGTCTTCGGCTGTTCGCCGACCAGCCCCTTGACCACCGTCGCACTGTCGAAGTGGCGGAATACGGTCAATGCTGCATTCGGATTGCGGCCATCGCCGCTCCAGACCATCGAGAGATCATCGCGCTCCATGGTGTGGCTTTCGAGCCACTCGCTCTTCGCCCGCAGGAAGCTTGCTTCGCGCTTGGAGAATTCAAGCCATGGGATAAGCGCGAGCGAGTTGCTGCCCCATTCGGCGGGCAGGCGCAAATTGGTGCTTTCGCGCGCGAGTAGTTCAGCGACCATTGCATCGTCGCCGGCCTCCGGATCGACGAAGAACACCCAGAATCGGTCTTCAATGACGTCGAGCGCGAGCTGGCCTCGGCACACCGGCCCCTTGATGAAATTCATCACGAAGAATTCCGCCTCGTCCAGCAGGAAGCGATAACGGCCGTCGAGCGGCAGCTCACGGAATGCCACGAACGGATTGGTCGCGACCTCGACCGAGTATCCGGGCAACGCGGTGACCGTGACCGAGGGCGCGAGAAACCAGCCGCGGTACTTCGTCATGCGCGTCGCGCTCAGCACATACGGCATGTGCGTCTTGGCGACGATCGTCTCTCGTTCAGGCACCAGCCGGTAGTAGACGCGCGCGACGCCCGGATCGTCGTAAGGACGGCGCGACGCGATCAGCGCCGCTGGCTGGCCCGGCGGGGTCGCCGAACGAACGAGGCGCATAGGCCTCCGCGGCTCGGTTTCGAAGTACAGCGTGCCGAGGTAGAGGTGTTCATACAGGTAGCGGCTCATCAGCCGCTCCTTGTTCGAGTCCCCGTTGAGGAAGGCTTCCCAGACGCGGACCTGCTCCTGCACGGCAGGTGACAGCGGCAGGTCGCCCTCGTACGGCGCGCCGGCCGCGAGCCAGCGCTGGATCGTCGCGAGCTCACGCTCGTCGAGCCCGGGCAGCCCGTACGGCATGCCGGCCAGCGGCTGATTGGCCGCGTAGTTCTCGTACTCGTCGATGCGCGGGCAGGTCGCCTCGCGATCGAGCGAGAAGTCAAACGCCTTGGACAGGATCGGCGTCGTCGGCAGCGGGTGATCGCGCTTGAGGGCGAGGCTGCGATACAGCACGCTCGCCGCGAGGTTGTTCTCGGGCGTGGCAGTACGGTTGTTCAGCACCGGCGAGAAGCCGCGCTCCCACCACTGTGACGGCAGTTGCGCGTCGAGGAACAGGCGCGAGGTCGGCGCTTCGAGCAGGCGGGTCGCGTCGTAGACCGGAGCCTTGCTGGTGCCGCGCGCGACGCCTTGCCACGCAGTGAGCTTGAGCTGGCACGGCCCGTCGTAGCACGCGTGGCAGACCACGCAGCGCCGCTCGAGGATCGGCTGCACGTCCTGCCGGAACGACACGCCCGGACCGGGCTTGGCCGGGACGTCGTAGCGCGTGGGGTCCGGCGTGCCATGGCGCTTGTCGAACTCGTGCAGCGCAAGGCTCGCGCACCCGGTGACGGCGAGTGCGGTGATGACGGCGGCAGTCAGTCGCATGGAGTTCCTGGTGGTGCGCTCGACGGGTTGTCGCGCCGCGATGGTAGGACATCGCGCCGGCGCGCGTCAGTTCAGGGCCGGCTCCGGGTACGGACGCGCACCGTAAGGATTGCCGACACTCCTGCGACATGGTTGCGCCTTCGCGTGACGCCCGAGTGCGTGACCAACTCTCCGCGGCACTCCGACGATTGGTATCTTCCTGCGCTGCGGCGGTGTTCCCACGCCGCTTTCGCATTTGCTGTTGTGCATCCGACTCACGGGGGTCCGGCTACGACCCCCAGCCCACTCGAGGAGCGGAACATGGCCGAAGCAGATGACCTCCTGCCACCGATCGAAATCCCCTGGAAGCTGGCCTCGACGACGCAGCCGCTCAGTGCAGGTGAGCCGGCGGAAACGGCGCTCACGCTCTTCTTCTTCGAGCCGGACGACGCGACGCTGACGAGCAAGTTTCCCGACGACAGACTGGTCTTCGTCAAGTTCACCGCATCGATTTCGCCTGCGACGTTCCCGGCAACACTCTCGAAGGTCGCGGCGACCTTCCTGGGCGAAGGGATTCCGTGCATGCATGTGCTGCTGGATCTCAAGGTCCGCAACGCGGCGGGCGAGGTCGGCACGATCCGGCCGTACTTCCACGCCGCTGCGCCGCTGAACCGACGCATGGTGCAGACCGGCGTGGTCGGCGTCGATGCCTACGAGGGCGAGGCTGACGCACTGGCAATCGGCAAGAGCGGCTCGCAGATGAACGAGTCTCTCCGCAGTCATTCGAACACGCTGACGACGAGCGCGTCCGCGGGGTTCAGCATCGGACCGTTCGGGGCCAGCGGCTCGATCCGCAATACGACCACCGACGTCGCCAGTGACCGGGCGGTGTCGCAGGTCGTCGACACCACCAACCGCGAGGCCTCGGAAGAGCGGCGCGAGCTCGTCAGCCACACCACGCGCGTCGAGAACATCATTTCGCTGCTGTCCGCGAAGTACATCGGAACACCGCACCTGAGTTTCTCGGTGTCGCCGCAGCCATTGCAGCAGCTCTCGGTCGACCCATCTGATCCAAACCTGTGGTTCCAGCAGCTGCTGGCGCGCCGCTCCAGCGGGATCGAGGGCATCCAGGAGTTCACCGCGGTGATCGTCGTGCCCAAGGGCGCGGATTTCTGCCTCAGCGCGCGTCTGCGCCGTGTCTGCCTGCTCGACAGTCCGCCGGGGCCGTTCAGCCTCGACGAACGCTTCACCGGCACGCTGGTGCAGCTTTCGCGGATGGTCAACTACCTCAACGACGCGTTTCCCATCGGCACGCCGCTCGAAGAGCTGGACATCGACATCATCGGCGGCCTGACCGGCAGCGGCCCGTTTCGCCGGCCGGTGGTCGAGCTGTGGGGGCTGCGCCTGCTCGAGAGCCTGGTCGTGGCGTCCGTCGTGTCGCCGGGGGCTTCGGCCGGTGTCGCCGCACGCGGCCGGGCGAACTACAAGCACTTTCTCGAGGTCTGGCTCGACACGTTGCGCGACGAATACGAGCGCGAGGCGTCACGCTCGCCGCTCGAGCGCGGCGCACTGTTCGGCGAGAACCGACTTCTCGACACCTGCTTCGGCCGGAATGAAGCCGGCGCGACGGTCGTCACCAAAAGCAACTCGTCCGTGAGCCCGCTGTTCCGCGTTGCTTTCCCACCGGGCCTGTTCGATATCGGCGGTTTCAAGACCTTGTCGGCCTCGCAGAACACATCGACGCGGTCCCGCGCGCTCGAAACCACCACGCGCTGGAACGCGATCGAGCGGCAGGTCACGAACCTCCTGTCGAACAGTTCCAAGCTGCCGGAAACACCGCTGGCCGCCAACGATCCCAAGGTGCTCGGCGTGCTGGTCGACATCTGGCGGAAGCTTCCGGCTGACGATCCCCGCAACCTGGAATTCGAGAAGGCCGCGTCGCTGCTCAAGCTGGGCGACGCGCAGCGCCGCCTGCTCAAGTCGGCTGGTGCGACCAACCTGGCCGGCATCGCTGCCGTGCTGCACGAAGCGCCCAGGATCGACCGCCAGAACGCCGAAGTGCAAAAGATCCGCACGCTCTTCAGGAACCGCAAGATCGAGGGTCCGCTACCTGACCCCATCAAGTTCTCGGTGACGCCGAAGGACGGCGCGGCGATTCTCGGTGCCATCGGCACCGGGCTCGGCGGTCGCGGGTAGAGGCCGTGAACAGGTCCCAAGGCACGAACCGCTGACCATGGCCCGGCGACGGGAGCGGCGGCTGCAACTGGGGCCGGTCGTCGGGCACACCGACGACACGTCGACGAAGATCTGGATCCAGGTGTCCGACGATCCGTCGCGCTACGGCCTGCGCGTCGAAGACGTCGGCCTGTTCCCGTTTGTCAGCACCGAGTTCGGCGGCGTCGAGTTCGGCACCGCCATCGCAACGGTCACCGGCCTGAAGCCCGACCTGCGCTACCGCTACCGGGTGGTACGCGCGGGCCGCTTCGTCAAGGGCGCAAGCGGAACGGTGCGCACGCTGCCACCGCCCGCGTCGATGACGAACCTGCTCTTCTGTGCGATCTCGTGCAACGGCCAGCAGGACGGTGCATGGCGGCAGTTCAGCGAGTTCGTCGAGCGCTCGCAGCCGTCGTTCATCGTGATGATGGGCGACCAGGTCTACCTCGACGAGGACAAGCCCGACGTCTTCGACGATCATTTTCATTCCGACCCTTCGGCGCGCCGCCGCGCGATGGCCGAAAAGTACCGCCTGAACTGGTCGCGAGACGACATACGGCGGGTCCTCGCCAACGTGCCGACCTACATGGTCTGGGACGACCACGACATCCGCGACGGTTGGGGATCGATTGCGTCCGACAGCCCGACGATGGCGGCGCTGCATCCGCGCGGCGCGCAGATCTTCCGCGCCTCGACCGAGTTCTTCGAAGATGCGCGCGACGTCTACTGGCACTTCCAGGGCTGCCGCAATCCGCTGCCCGGCGATTACCGTGACCCGTTGTCCGGGCTGCCCGACCCGGCTTTTCCCAACTACATCGACGGCCCGCTGCCGCGCGGCCTGCGCCGCGGCATGCCGTTCGTGTTCCGCTGCGGCCGCCTGATGGTGCTTATGCTCGACAGCCGCGGTGAACGCGACATCTTCCGCAAGGACTATCCGATCCTGGGCCGGCGGCAATGGACGTTCATCGACGAGGTGTACGCCAACCTGCCGGCCGATGTCGACGCGCTTGCGGTCGTAACCGCGACGCCGATCGCGTCGCAGGACCCGGACGGCCAGACGCAGCGGCTGATGGGCGATCGCACCGACGACGTCGAGGCGTTCAAGCGCGGCGACGAAAAGGAGTTGTTCAGCCCCAAGTCCAGCCGGGACGTCACCGACCTGCTGCAGGCCGTCGCGAGCACGAAGATCAGCCGCATCACCGGGCAGAACCCGAACCTCGGAAACTTCCAGATTTCCAACCTGGACGAAGCGCGCGACCAGTGGTCGCACCGCTCTGCGCGCCGCGAGCAGACGGACCTGCTGACCAAGACCTTCAAGGCGCGCTTCACCCACCGCAATGCCGCCTCCGGACGCGAGGTGGTGTTCCTCTCGGGCGACATCCACATCGGTTGCATCTTCGACATCAGCGCGATGCGGCCGCCTACCAAGGCCGTGTCGCTGACATCCTCAGGCATCAGCCAGACCGACGACACTCAACCACTGGTCGGTACGTTCATCGACGAGGAGTTCTCGCTCGCGTTCGGCATTCGCTCGACCTTGCGCGACGTGGTCAATCAGTTCAACTTCGGCGTCGTCCAGGTCCAGCCCACCGGCAGCGGCGCCGAGATCTCGGCCGTCCTGGCGCATGAAGGCAACTCGTTTGTCTTCGGCCTGGACGTGAAGGACCTGATCTAGGCGACCGAACTCAGGCGATCTGCTCGCGGAAATGGCTGAGGGGCCACTTCTCGGTAATGCGGCCCAAGGGCCTTCCCTCATGGTGAATCAGGTAGGTCCGCGACACGAAAAGCGCCGAGGTCGGCAGGTCGAAGTACTGCGCGATGGCCGCGCACGTCTCGACTTCCTGCCCGACGATTTCGCGGAACGTCTCCATCCGCTCTTCCTTCCACAGCAGGCCGATCGGCCGGTCCGTAGTGAGCATCTGGTCCTGGATCGACTTCGACAGGCGATCCAGCACGAATTGCGACTCGGCGTACAGGTAGGTCTTCGTGGCGCCGGCGAGCAGAATCCGCCGGCTCAGCAAGCGCGTCGGCCCACTGCACTGCAGTTCAGCAGGCGCGCGCTCGTCCCCGATCGTCTGAACCAGCTTCTTCACGCGAATCGGTTCGCCGGCATACAACGCAATCAGGTCGGTGACGGTGCCGTCGGTGGCGAGCAGGATCTTCTGGAAGAGACTGAGGTCGTGGGCGTCGGACATCGTGCAATAGTAGGCGAGGGCTTGTGGCATGCGCGCCACTGCCCTGTCTGGCGGCGTGCCCGGAACTGCCACTGAAACCGATGACAGTTTCGCGTGGGATGCGGTGTGAATCCGGCACCGTGAATTGCGGGAGAATCGCGCAATGAGCGTGAAGGATCCGCGTCCAGCGGTGTGGGTCGGGCACATCGTCCTCGAGAGCGATCGGCTCGAGGCCACCGCGCAGTTCATGCGCACGATCGGCATGCGGACGATCTTTCCGGGGCCGCGTGTGGCGGTACTCGAGCTACGGGGCGGAACGCACCTGGTCGTCATCGCCAAAGAGAAAATCTCCGCGGGCGCGGCTCCCTTCGACCTGATGGTCGAAGACCTGCACGCGACGCACCAGGAGTTCACGGCGCTGGGACTGGAGCCCACGCCGATCGAATCGGCGGCCAACATGCCGCACGAGCTCTTTCGCGTTCGAGAGCCCGCCGGTCACATCATCACGTTCTACTCGAATCATGTTTCGGGCGAACCGGTCTGACGCACCCGCAGCACGACGCGTTTGCGTTGCTGCCTGACTACGCAGCGAGGTCGCGGTTCGCGGCCGCCTCCGCGGACCGCTGCGGATCGGCGGGCACGGATCGCACCGACAGCACGCCGTCGATCGCCGCGATCGCATCGATCGCAGCCTGCGGCACCGGGCTGTCGACATCGACCAGCGTGTACGCCATTTCGCCGCGCGACTTGTTGACCATGTTGTGGATATTGAGGCCGGCGTTGGCCATCGCGGTCGAAATCTGGCCGAGCATGTTCGGCACGTTGGCATTGGCGATGCTGATTCTGTGATCCGATTCGCGCGCCATCTCGACATTGGGGAAGTTGACCGCGTTGCTGATGCCGCCGTTTTCGAGAAACTCGCGCAGTTGTTCGACGACCATGACCGCGCAGTTCTCCTCGGCCTCGGCTGTCGAAGCACCAAGGTGGGGCAACGCGATCGCCCCCGCCACGCCCGCGAGCGCCGGCGACGGGAAATCGGACAGATAGGCCTTCAGCCGTCCGGAGCGCAACGCCTCGACGACGGCTGCCTCGTCGACGATGGCATCGCGTGCGAAGTTGAGCAGCACGCCGCCTGGGCGCATCGCCGCGAGCCTCTTCGCATCGATCAGTCCGCGCGTCGCGGGCACCAGCGGAACGTGCAGCGAGACGAAGTCGGATTGCTTGAGCAACTCTTCGATGGAGTTGGCCTTACGCACGCCCGAGTGCAGGCGCCACGCGGCGTCGACCGTGATCTCGGGGTCGTAGCCGATGACTTTCATGCCGAGCTTGAACGCGGTATCGGCGACCAGTGCGCCGATCGCACCCAACCCGACGATGCCGAGCACACGGTAGGGCAACTCGACTCCCGCAAACTGCTTCTTTCCTTCCTCGACGCGCGCTTCGAAGTCCTCGGCGCCCGGCGGCAGCCCGGACACGAACTGCAGCGCAGGCACGAGGTTGCGCGCGCTGATCAGCAGCGCGGCAAGAACGAGTTCCTTGACGGCATTGGCGTTGGCGCCCGGCGCGTTGAAGACCGGAAGGCCGCGCCGCGACATCTCGGCGACAGGAATGTTGTTGGTCCCCGTGCCCGCACGCGCAATCGCCTTGACGCTTGCTGCGAGTTCCATCGCGTGCATGTCGTGCGACCGGACGAGGATCGCATCGGGCCGGTCGAGTTCCTTGGCGACGACGTAGCGATCGAGCGGAAGACGCTCGAGCCCCTTGGCCGAAATGTTGTTGAGCGTCTGGATGCGGAAGCGGTGCATCGGTTATCCCTTGCTGCGCTCGAATTCGCGCAGGTAGTCGACCAGGGCCTGAACGCCTGCAATCGGCATCGCGTTGTAGATGGAAGCGCGCATGCCGCCGACCGATCGATGCCCCTTGAGCTGCAGCAGCCCCCGCTCGTGCGCCCCCTTGAGGAAGGCCGCATCGAGTGCTTCGTCGCGCAGCTTGAACGGCACGTTCATGCGCGACCGGTCCTCCTTGCGGACCGGGTTCGAATAGAAGCTGCTCGCGTCGAGCGCGTCGTACAGCAGTTTTGCTTTCGCGACGTTTTTCTGTTCGATTGCCGCCAGGCCTCCCTGCGCCAGCAGCCACTTGAACACCAGCCCGGCGATGTAGATGGCGTACGTCGGTGGCGTGTTCAGCATCGAATCCGCCTCGGCCTGCTCCTTCCAATGGAAGGCCGACGGCGTGATCGCCAGTGCGCGATCCAGCAGATCCTTGCGCACGATGACGAGCGTCAGGCCCGCCGGGCCGACGTTCTTCTGCGCGCCACCGTAGATCACGCCGTACTTCGAGACGTCGATCGGACGCGACAGGATGTGAGACGACATGTCGGCCACGAGAGGCGTTGCGCCCACGTCAGGTACCCAGTGGTACTCGACTCCCCCGATGGTTTCGTTGGTGCAGACGTGAACGTAGGCCGCGTTGTCGGAGAGCTTCCAGCTTTCCCGCTTCGGTACGTAGGAGAAATTCTGGTCCTCTGCTGACGCGGCGACGTTGACCTGCGCGTACTTCTTGGCTTCCTTGATCGACTTCTTCGACCACTCGCCTGTGTTGATGAAATCGATCGTCTTTCTGTCGCCGAGCAGGTTCATCGGAACGATCGCGTTCTCGCCGATCGCTCCGCCCTGCAGGAACAGGACTGCGTAGTCGTCGCCGACTGCCATCAGCGAGCGCAGATCGGCCTCAGCGGCTTGTGCGATTTCGATGAACTCAGGGCCGCGATGGCTCATTTCCATCACCGACATGCCGCTGCCGTGCCAGTCGAGCATCTCCTCGGCTGCACGTTGCAGGACTTCCTTCGGCAGCACCGCAGGACCGGCGCTGAAATTGAAGATGCTCATCGGGGATTCCGGAAAGTGTTGGCGGGGTTGCAGGTGGCCGAGGCGAGGCCACCCGAATTCAAGGAGACTTTAGCGCACGAAGCGCCAGGAGACTTGCGTCCGGTCATGCATGGGCTTGCGACCGCCGAGCTGAAGTGGTGGTTGTGCCTTGCCGCAGCGAGAGTGCTTGCCGCAGGACTTCAGCGAGCCGCTTGCCGGCGGCCTCGTCGTCGGGACGGTCGCGAGCCAGCCGGCCAGCAAGCAAACGGATGCGGCGTCACGTACATTGCGGTCGATGCGCTGTACGACGATCCGCCTTCTCCTCGTTGCCCTGCTGGTCGCTTCGACCTCGACGCTCGGCCAGCCGCCGGCGAGCGTGTTTCTCGAGGATCTGACCTCGCCGGAACTCGCCGCCGCGATCCGGGCCGGCAAGACCACGATCCTGGTGCCGATCGGCGGCACCGAACAGAATGGGCCGCACATGGTGCTCGGCAAGCACAACGTGCGCGTCAAGGTGCTGGCCGACCGGATCGCACGCGAGCTCGGCAACGCGCTGGTTGCTCCCGTCATCGCCTACGTGCCCGAGGGCAATGTCAACCCGCCGACGGGGCACATGCGTTACCCGGGGACGATCACGGTGCCGGCGGACGTGTACCGCAAGATGCTCGACTCAGCGGCGCGCAGCCTCCGACTCGCCGGCTTCCGCGACATCGTGTTCCTTGGCGACAGCGGCGACTACCAGAAGGACAACGAAATCGTGGCCCGACAACTCAGTCGCGAATGGGCGGGCACCCCGGTGCGCGTGCACGCGATCGGCGAGTACTACCGGGCGGCCACGGAGGGATTTGCCAGACTTCTCCGGCAGCGCGGCTACAGCGATGCGGAGATCGGCGTCCATGCCGGGCTCACCGACACCTCGCTTGCACTGGCGGTCGATCCGGCGCTTGTGCGAGCGCTTGAGCAGCGGTCCGCACAAATAGCGCCGGCCCCACCCGGCGTTTCGGGCGATCCCCGGCGTGCCACCGCCGAGCTCGGCAAGCCGGGGCTCGATATGATCGTGGACCAGTCGGTAGCGGCCATCCGCACAGCGGTGACCCGCCGGTAGCTGTGCATGCTGCAAAGTCAGAATCTGCAACCTCAGGAGCTGTCGTGACCTTCGTTGTTCGCACTCGTTGCCTGCCTCTCGTATCGCTTGCCATTGCGTTTTCGACACTCTGCAGCGCGCAGGCGCCGGCGCAAGCGCCGTCCGCTGCTCCCTCGGCGCCGGCCGTCGTCACGGTGCCCGGCATGCCCCCGGTCGCCGATCCGACGAATCTGTATAGCGAGACCACCACCGCCAAGATGAGCCCCGCGCTCGCGAATGACCTGCCGCGCGTCTATGTGCCGCACGTCCAGTCGAACGACGTCTACGTAATCGATCCGGCGACGTTCAAGGTCGTCGACAAATTCAAGGTCGGCCTCAACCCGCAGCACGTCGTTCCCTCGTGGGACCTGCGCACGCTGTGGGTGGCGAACAATGCCGAGAACACGACCAAGGGCAGCCTGACGCCCGTCGACCCGAAGACGGGCAAGCCGGGCAAGCCGATCGCCGTCGACGATCCGTACAACATGTACTTCTCGCCCGACGGCAAGTCCGCGATCATCGTTGCGGAAGCGCTCAAGCGGCTCGACTTCCGCGATCCGGTGACGATGAAGCTGCAGTACTCGCTCGCCGTTCCGCAGTGCGCCGGCATCAACCACGCCGACTTCTCGATCGACGGCAGGTTCGCGATCTTCACCTGCGAATTCGCCGGCACCGTGGCCAAGATCGACCTCGTCAACCGCAAGGTGCTGGGCTATACGCAGGTGATCCAGCCCGGCCGCCCGATCAAGATCGTCAAGGGACCCGACGGCCAGGACCAGGAGATCTGCACCACGTGGAAAGGCATGCCGCAGGACATCCGCGCCTCACCCGATGGCAAGCTCTTTTATATCGCCGACATGATGGCCGACGGCGTGCACGTGGTCGACGGCGAAAAGTTCCGCCAGGTCGGATTCATCGAAACCGGCAAGGGCACGCATGGCCTGTACCCCAGCCGCGACGGCAAGAAGTTGTACGTCGCCAATCGTGGCTCGAACAAGATCCACGGTCCGGCGAAGGGCAAGGGCGGCGTCTCGGTGATCGACTTCGCAACCCGCAAGGTCGAGGCGACCTGGCTGATCCCGGGCGGTGGCAGCCCGGACATGGGCAACGTCAGTGCCGATGGCAAGTGGTTGTGGCTATCGGGCCGCTACGACCATGTCGTGTACGTGTTCGACACGGGCAACGGCGACGTGAAAATCATTCCGGTGGGCACTGAGCCGCACGGGCTCACCGTGTGGCCGCAACCGGGCCGCTATTCGCTGGGCCACACCGGCAATCTCCGGTAGAAGATACCGCCGCGCGGCAGCCCGACCGCGATATCAACGACGTCTGCAAACACGGTCGCCACGGCGGCCGCGGGCGTGCGGCCGTTCACCGTGGTCGTGAACGGGATGCACCAGCCCGGCATCCCTTTCGGCAACGTCACTTTCCTGCGCGGCACGCAGGCCGTCGCTAGAACAGCACCTCGACGCGATAGCCGCGGAAATTGAAGATGGCGGCTCTCAGCTTGATCTCCTCCAGCGAGAGCTCCTGGTTCAGGCGATCCTTTTCGCGAAACAACTGGCCGTTGACGATCAGCGAGCGGGCGGTTGGATCAGGCGAATAGACCGAGCCGCCGATCGTGAACTGCGGCAATGCCGCGCGGATCTCGGGCGGCAGCTGCTCGCGCGAGTAAACGGGCGCCGGCCCCGTCGGCGGTACGTTGCCGAGCGTTACTACGGGCTTGTCGTTCTTCTCCTCGACGCGCGGGACGTTGCGCTCGACCGGCTGACGCCAGGGCGCGGGTTCCGCAATGGACTGCGCGTCGGTGGAGGCAGCGGCAGGCGGGGGTGAAACGCGCACTGCGGCCGGCCTCGTCGGAGTCGCTTCGCGCATGCTCGGCTGCGCGGCCGGGTTCGAAGTCGCCGGGCCCGGGGCTGGCGCATCGCGCCGGACCATCACCAGGGTCGCGGCCACGACCAGGCCGAATACGGCGCCGATCGTGACCCACACCCAGGTCGGACGCCCCTTGGATTTCGACGCTGCTCCCACCGATGGCGTCACCACCGGTTGGGAGTGCAGGCTCGGCACCGAGCCGCGCTCGCGTTCCGCGTCCGCCTTGCGCAGGGCATCGAGGATCAGGGACATCAGGACGCCTTCTGCAGGCGCGGCTCGTCCACGCCGTTCGCGCGATTGAGCTGCATCAGCGTGATGGGTCCGGCGCTGCCGTCCGACGGCAACCCCTGCGCGAGCTGGAATCGATGGATCCAGCTTTGCAGCTTGGTGGCGTCGACGCGCGGACCGACCGGACCGGTGTCGCCCAGCGCGGTCGCGAGCTGCTGCGCGAGCCATAGCGCGGCGGGCCCCGCGCGGCTGTCCACGACCGTGCCCGCGTAGTTCGGTGGCGGCCGCCAGAACGTCGCGAACTCCCCGCGCCAGTAGTCGGCGAGCACGACGAGGGGGACGGTCTGGTCGACTCCGCCGATGGTCAGTGTCGCCGTGTCATTCGACAGCCCTCTGATCATCACGTACGCAGAGCGGTTGGCGGCATCGCGCAGCGTCAGCACACCCGGCCGGTCCAGTTGCCGGATCAGCGCCAGCGTCGCGTTGCCGGTGCGATAGCAGCGGACCTGCTGCTTCTCCGCTGCCGCGCAGGGATCGCCGTCGTCTTGCGCGATGTTCCACACACGACCCAGCTCCTGCCACGCTTCCTTGTCGGCATCGACGAGCGACGCAAAGCCTGTGCGCAGGTCGAAACTCGGCGGCCTCATGGGCTCCGGTGTCACGGTAATGGGCTGCGGCGTTGGCTCAGGCGCCGCAGTCGGCCCCGGCGCAGATCCGGGCGCGGCGGCCAGCGCCGCCGGAGCAGGGTTCGCATTGGCGGCCAGCTCGGCGCGCGGTGCAGTGCGTTCGTCGCGGTTCATCGCGAGGCCGACCACTCCGACCAGCGTCGCGCCGACCGCCAGCCCGATGCCCACGAGGGCTGCGCGCTCGTAGCGGGCGCGCCGGATCTTGCCGAGATCGACCGCATCGAGCGCCTCCTCGGCCGCCTTTTCGATGATGCGGGTGTCGACGACGGACTTGCTGTCCGCATAGGCACCGAGCAGCGCGCGATCGCACAGCAGATTGATGCGGCGTGGCACGCCGCGCGAATAGCGGTAGATGTGCCGCATCGCGCGCTGGTCGAAAGGATCGGCCTGGCGCAGTCCGGCCACACCCAGGCGATGGCGCACGTAGTGCGCGGTCTCGTCTTCCGTCAGCGCCTCGAGGTGATACCGGGCGATCACGCGCTGTGCCAGCTGCTGCATGTCGGGCCGTGCCAGTATCGCGCGCAATTCCGGCTGCCCGATCAGGATGATCTGCAGGAGCTTCCGCTCATTGGTCTCGAGGTTGGTCAGCAGGCGCAGCTGCTCCAGCACGCGCACCGACAGGTTCTGCGCCTCGTCGATGACCAGCACATTGTTCTGCCGCACGGCATGCGTGCGCAGCAGGTACTCGTTCAGCGCGTCGACATAGTCCTTGACGGTCGGCACGCCAGGCCCCTCGTGCCGGTACGGAATGCGGAACTCCGCGCACACGGTCTGCAGCAGTTCCTCGACCGTCAGCTTCGGGTTGAAGATGTAGGCGACGTTGCAGCGCTCGGGCAGTTGCTCGAGGAAGCAGCGGCACACGGTGGTCTTGCCGGCGCCGACGTCCCCGGTCAGCAGCACGAAACCGCCGCCGCCCTGCACGCCATACAAAAGGTGCGCAAGCGCCTCGCGGTGCCGCTCGCTCATGAAGAGGTAACGCGGGTCCGGTGCGATCGAAAAGGGCCTTTGCTTCAGCCCGAAGTGACGTTCGTACATCGCCGGTAAGGATACTGGAGCCAAAGATCAGAAATCGATCAGGGCGTGGGAAGGACGTGCTCTCCGCAGCTACCTACGCTGCCTCCAGTGGTTCGACACCCTGCGCGATCCACGCCCCGAGTCGGTGATTCCCACAGCCCGCCTCGGCGGCACAGATTCCCTGTGGACTCGAGGAACTTTCATCATGCAAACCTACTTTGTTCGTCGTCCCGGCATTGCGTCTAACGGGGCTGAACTCGACGCAGCATTGACGCGCCTGCGAACCTTCGAAGTCGAATCCACTGCACTGAACGCGCGATGGATGCATTCGTACGTGCTGCGGGAAGCCGACGGCCGCTTCGGCCTGGCCTGTGTGTTTCAGGCTGACAGCGCGCAGACACTCATGCAGCACGCTGCACGGACGAGAGTCAGGGCACAGGAGGTCCTGCCTGTCGCCGCCACGGTGCTCATGCAGCCGTTCGCACCGACGATGGTGTACCTGATCCGGCGCCGCAACTTCTGGATGACCGCGGCCGATCTCGAATCGAGCGCGGCAGTCTCGCGTCGTATTGGCGAAGAAGAAATGGCGCACGCCGTGAGCTGGCTGCGAACCTACGCCGTCAAGGAGAGCGACGGGACCCTGGGTACGGTGTGCATTTACCAGGCCGTGGACTCCGATGCTCTTAGGCGGCACTCCGCCCGAGTCGGGATGCCGGCGGACGAGATCATCCCGGTGCTCGGTCGGATCGTCTTTCGCGAAGACGCTCCGACACAACGGTCGATCTCCTCCCATGCTTTGGCCGTCTGACCTGGCCTCCGACACGCTGTCATCCGCGCAGGAATGAATCAGGAAACGATCAGGACGCGCAGAGGACTGCAGAGTGACTCAACTGCCTACGATCTTGGTGTGGCTGCGACAGTTGCAAAAACGCAGCTGGCAACGTGCCACACCGACCGGTCGCCCGATTCCGCAGCGCGACCCAGAGGCTAACTCCTTGCTGCGGGAATTCTTGTTAAAGGAACCAGTGAAATGAAACGCTATGTGATCGAACGTGACATCGCCGGCGTCGGCGGCCTGAACGGCGAGCAGCTCAAGGGGGCAGCGGCGACGTCGAACGCTGCGCTCGCGAAGCTTTCAGGCAAGGCGCAGTGGGTGCAGTCTTTCGTCGTCGACGACAAGACCTTCTGCATCTACCTGGCAGCAGACGAGTCGGCGGTGCAGGAACACGCGAAAGCTCAGCGGTTTCCCAGCTTCAAGGGTGACCGAAGTTCGCAGCGTCATCGATCCGATGACGGCGGTATGACGGTCCGGCGGCGTCGCGTGCCCGCACGCGACGCCCGCTCGGCAACGGCCGAGACTTTCACGATTCGGCGATTCCTACTCCGGAAGGACCACGCGTGCTAAGTCTGCACTCGACCTCTAGCCAGGAGGCATTCTGCTGGCTCGACCTCGCGGCAACCGACGCCAGCGTCGCGAAGGCCTTCTACGCTCGAGCGTTCGCATGGACGTTCCGCGACGAGCAGGCCAACGGCGGCCACTATGCGCGATTGCGGGCCGGTGGCCAGGACGTCGGCTCGCTGTACCAATTGCGGCGAGCCCAGCTCGAGCACGGTGTGCCGTCGCACTGGACTCCGTACATCCAGGTCGATAGCGCGGACGCGACCGTGCGCCGGATTACGGCACTTGCGGCGGACAACTCGTCGTGGCGCCGTTCGACATGCCGGGGACGGCGCGCATCGCGCTGATCGAGGACGCGGTCGGGGCACTTGTCGGCCTCTGGGAAACGAAGCCCAGCGGCGAGCGCGTCAGCGATTGAAGTTTCCGAAGTCGGGCACCTCCGACGGAGCGCTGACTGCGTCACACCGCTGGCAGCCGCGGAAAGGCGTTCGGCGACTGACCTTTGCCGAGGGCTTTCGCGCGCGCAGTGGATTGACGAGAATATGTCGACCTTCGGGGCAGATGCAGGGTGCTGCGTGACGAGATGTCGACGACCTACAGTTTCGGGCCCTGTGAACTCGACGAGGCACGACGCTCCCTGTCGGCGCACGGCCGCGAGATCAAGCTGCAGCCGCGCGTCTTCGACCTGCTGTGCTATCTGGTCCGGCATCGGGAACGCGTCGTCTCCGAAAGACGAGCTACTGGACGCGCTATGGCCGGGCACCGTGGTGGTGGACAACGCGTTGCAACGGGTCGTCAGTCTGGCCCGGAGCGCACTGGCCGAAGTCGGCCTCAGCGATGCGGTGCGTACGTACTGCGCGCCATGGTTATCGCTTCTGCATCGACGACTGCGCCGAGGCGGTTGCCCAGCGGCAGCGGCTGACCCATCCGGAAGCGTGGCCGAAGCTCGCGCAGCGTGCGATCGCAACGACTGGGTCGCCGCTAGCGAGGTCTACGCGGCGGCGGATGCGCTGTCGCCTCTTTCGCCGGACGACGTCGAGCAGTGGGGCCGGGCTGCCATCTGCGCCGGTCTTGGACCGACGGCCGTCAGCGCGCTCGAGCGGGCCGTCGCACGGCGTGATGCAGATGGCGACGCGTTGGGTGCGGCGCGCGCGACGCTGCTGCTGGTACAGATTCGCATCGATCACAAGCAAGGCGTGATGGCCCGCGGGTTGCTACAGCGCGCATCGCGCTATCTGGACGGCAAGTCGAGCGTCATTGAACGAGGCCACTCTCGCATGGCTGGCCAGCCGAATGGCCCTCGTCGACGGCGATGCCGAGGTGGCGCTGGAGATGGCCGACGAAGCGTGCAAGCTCGGACGCGCGTTGCGCGACCCCGACGTGGAATGTCTCGGTCTGGTGTACCGGGGCCATGCATTGACGGCGCGGGGCGATGATCGCGAAACGGGCTGGCGCAGCACGAGGAAGCCGCCGCTGTCATCCGCCTCGGCGGTGTGCGCTCGTGGGTGGCGGGATGGGCGCTGTGCTCGATCCTGTACGCCGCCCGCTATCGCTGCGACTGGCTGCGCGCAGCGCAATTCGCCGAAGCATTCAGCGAGTGGAGCCACGCATGCCGGATGCCGGCGTTTCCCGGGACATGCCAGTTGCATCGCGCTGCAGTGCTCGGCGTGCAGGGCGAGCTGGAACGCGCCGCTTCCGAAGTGCGATCGGCCGCCGCGTTGCTTGCGCAGGCAGCGCCGTGGGCAGAAGGGGACGCCTACTGCGTGCTGGGTGATATTCAGCTCAGCGTCGGTGACTTCGAAGACGCCGAGATGTCGTTCAAGCACGCCCATGCGCTGGGATGGGATCCGCAACCTGGACTCGCGCGCCTGCATCTGTTGACGGGCCGGCCCGAACTGGCGCAACGCGGTCTCGAGCGCGCGTTGCAAGAAGGAGACTGGTCGCTACGAGAGCGGCGAGGCCAGCTGCTGTGCCTGCTCGTGCACGCCTCGCTGGCCACTGGAGACGTCGAACGTGGTCGCGAAGCGCTGCAAGTGCTGGCCACTGATCCTCAGATGCTTGCCACCGACGCACTCAAGGCCATGCATTGCTGCGCGCAGGCCGAACTCGCACTGAACGATCGCGAGTTCAAGCCTGCAGCTCAGCATTTGCAGGCGCGCCATACGATATTGGCGCGAAGTCGGTTCCCCTGTGGGAGAAGCCGATGCGCGCATGCGTTTCGCCGAGTGCCTGCTTCAGGACCGGGACATCGCTGGCGCCGAGTTGGAATTGCACGCCCTGGAGTCGAACCTCGCGCGCGTCACGACGGTGCATCGTTCCAGGCTTGACGCGCTGCGTGGCGCACTGCGCAGCTAGGTTGCACGCCGATCGACAACGCGACCGACGCGGTCGACGCGATCGACCCGGCAGGCATAGCAGCCTCGACGCGCGTTGTGCACATGCAGGTACGCAATCTGCGCATCCGCCAAGAATCGATCGATCAGCGTTTCCATCTCGGTCCCGGGCGCAATCTCCGCGTCGATGATGTAGTCCTTGGCGTCGTACGCCCGTACGCTCAGCAGGCGGCGCCGTTGCTGGTCAGGGATCACATTGATCGCATTGAAGCCCTGGGTTGCAGAGCGGCGAATGAAGATCGGCCCGCTGGCTGCGTACGGGCTCGCGGCAGCCTGATGCCGGAAGGTGAAGAGCAAGACCTCTTCACCCACTTCGGCATCCTGCAGGCTGATGCGACATGGCGCCGAATTGGGCTCGTCGACAATGCGGCGTTCGACGCCACGGCGCCGCAGCTCATCGTCGGTGGCGTGTTGCAGCTCGGCGAACTGATCGGCGGGCAGGCCGGTGATGCGGAAGTCCATGAAACCTCGATGCTGATTCACTGAGGCCCCGAGTCTCCGCGCTGTCAGTCCGGGCGGCACTCCGTTTCTTGCGCAGCAATGTCGGCGCCGGCCAGCACCGCCGGTTCTGCTACTGGACGACCTTGACCGCTGTCGGCTTCCACGAGCCGTCGATGATCGACGGCGGTTTCTCATTCGGCCAGTACAACCGCATCGTCAGGTTGAATTCACCGGCGGGCGCAGGCAGCCAGTTGGCTTCTTTGTCCTTGCCCGGCGAATCCTTCTGGATATAAAGGTCGAGCGAACCGTCCGCATTGCGTTTAAACGGCATCCAGCTGCTGAGCGCATAGCGGTTGAGCGGGTTGGCGACAAAGAACGACTGCGGGTCGTACATCGTGACGGACCAGAACGCATGCACCGGCGGCTCCTGCCCCTTGTCGAAGTGCAGAACGTAGCGGTTGGCGCCGTTGAGCGGCTTGTCGGTGCCGTCAGTAAACGTAGACGGATACACCGCGTCCGCCGGCAGGTTGGCGCCGAGGCCGACCAGCGCGACCACGGCACGGGTTCCGTAGTCGGTGCCGAAGTTGGCGAGGTTCATCGACGGCAGCCGCCAACCGTTCACTGGAGCTCCGGACTTCTTCGACGCAGCCTGCAGCTTCTCCAGCGCCACCGGCACCGCCTTCTCCAGACCCTTCACGACGGCAGGGTCGAGCTTCGAGGCGTCGAATTTCTCGCCGGGCACGATGCCGATCTTCGCGAGTTTGGCGAGCATTGGCGCATCCGCCGCGGGTGGCGGGTTGGCCTTCATCAGACGAGCCATCGCATTGAAGAATTCCGCTGTGCTCATCTTCGCGACGACCTCCACTGGCGGAGTCTTCATGTCAATCGACGGATCGACCGTGCCCGGTGGCGGCGTGTAGGGCTTGCCGAAGGCGGGCAGTGGCACGAGCTTGTACTGTTTCTGGATCGCATGCACCGCGGCGTAGTCCTTCGGGCCGTTGGTCTGCGTGCGGCCGATGAGCCACACCAGGTTGGTCGGCGAGTTCAGCTGCTGGACGCCCTTCGGCAACGCGCCGCTCCAGCCCGGCCCGGTGATCGCGAAGTGCCCGGCCTTGGTGCCCGTCGTGCGCTTGCCTGGCGAGGCGAAGATGTTGGTCCAAGCGTCGAGCATCGGCATCAGGTAATAGCGGCCTTTCGTATCAGGCACCGACAACACGATCGGCTCTTTCGAAAGATCCAGGCAGGCTGCGGAGTAGAGCGTGTCGACGTTCGCGCGCACGACGTCCTTGAACGACGCATCCGGAAACGCCGGCATGTGTGCGAACTGGTTGACCGGCGCGTCCATCGCCGTGACCGACGCCACGTTAGTGAGCTTGCGGCACGTGGCGTCCATGATTACCAGCGGAAAGCCGTACGCCACCGCCTCGACGCCGGCCTCGAGCGCCTCCTTTTCCTTCGCAACTGAGGCATCGGATGCCTTCGCCGATGCCTCGGCCTTTGCCTTGTCGGCCGATGCAGAATCGGGCTTCGGTCCGCAGGCGACGAGGCCCAACGCCGCAAGCAGCAACATGGCCAGGCGGCTGGTCGAATGCTTGATCATCAAATCTCCTTTCTTGCTTGTTCCGGGAAGGTCGCCTCGGCGTCAGGCCAGATGTGCGCGGAAACGCCGGCGCAGCCGAGTTTGCAGCGGCGGATTATCGCGTGAACGGCGCAGCGTGAACTCTCGCCTCGATGGCCCCCGATTACACGCTCCGGGCGTGCGTTATCCGTGTACTGTATGGATTCACAGTCATCGACTCATCGCCACCGTGCCGCCCGACTCTCCTCTCGCGCCTGCGCTTGACCAACCCAGCCCACCCACCGGCATCGACCGCCTGCTCGCGCGCCTGAACGCCGAACAGCGCGCTGCTGCGCGCCATGGGCTCGACGTCTCGGACGGTTCCGACGGCGGCCCGCTGCTGATCATTGCCGGCGCGGGCACCGGCAAGACCAACACGCTCGCGCATCGCGTCGCGTGCCTGGTCGAAAGCGGTGTCGATCCGCGCACGATCCTGCTGCTGACCTTCTCGCGCCGCGCGGCGGTGGAGATGGCGCGGCGCGTGGAAGGCATCGTCGCCGGCCTCGGCGAGCGCTGGGCACGCGTCGCGCATTCGGTGCTGCCGTGGGCCGGCACCTTCCACGGCATCGGCGCGCGGCTGCTGCGCGAGTACGCCGATCGCTGCGGCATGGACCCGGCGTTCACGATCCTCGACCGCGAGGACGCCGCCGACCTGATGAACCTGGTGCGCACGGAGCTGCGTCTGCACGAGAGCGCCGAGCGCTTTCCGCTGAAGGGCACCTGCCTCGCGATCTACTCGGCTGCGGTCAACACCGAGAAGCCGCTCGACCGCGTGCTGGCCGACGACTTCCCGTGGTGCTGTGCGTGGGAGCGCGAACTCAAGCGGCTCTTCGCCGCGTACGTGGAGGCGAAGCAGCGCCAGGGCGTGCTCGACTACGACGACCTGCTGCTCTACTGGGCGCAGCTGATGGCCGAGCCCGCACTGGCAGCCGACGTGCGCAGCCGCTACACGCACGTGCTGGTCGACGAATACCAGGACACCAACCGCCTGCAGGCGACCATCCTGCTCGCGCTCAAGCCCGACGGCCGCGGCCTCACCGCGGTGGGCGACGACGCGCAGGCGATCTACGCGTTCCGCGGCGCCACCGTGCGCAACATCCTCGACTACCCGGCGCAGTTCACGCCGCCCGCGCGCATCGTCACGCTCGCGCGCAACTACCGCTCCACGCAACCGGTCCTCGACGCCGCCAACGCGGTGATCGGGCTCGCGGCCGAGCGCTTCACCAAGGACCTGTTGGAGCGAGCGCGCGTCCACCGAGAAGCCGCGCCTGGTGACGGTGGCCGACGAAGCCGACGCAGGCGCGCTACGTCGTCGAGCAGGTGCTCGAGCGGCGCGAGGCCGCGATCGCGCTGAAGCAGCAGGCGGTGCTGTTCCGCGCGTCGAGCCACAGCGCGGTGCTGGAGCTGGAACTCGTCCGCCGCAACATCCCGTACGTGAAGTTCGGCGGACTCAAGTTCCTCGAAGCGGCGCACGTGAAGGACGTGCTCGCCTTCCTGCGTTTGCTGCAGAACCCGCGCGACCGCGTCGCCGGCTTCCGCGTGCTGCAGTTGCTGCCGGGCGTCGGCCCCAAGACGGCGGCACGCGTGCTCGACGCGATGGCGGGCGGCGATCCGTGCGAGGCGATCGCTGGCATCACGCCGCCGCATGCCGGCGCGGACGAGTGGGCCGCGTTCGCAGAATCGTTCCGCTTGCTACGCAGTCAAGTCACCCGGCTGGCCGGCGGAACTCGAACACGTCTGCGGCTGGTACGAGCCGCACCTCGAACGCCGGCACGACAACGCCGACGTGCGCCGCGCCGACCTGCGCCAGCTCGAAGCCATCGCCGCCGGCTACCCGTCGCGCGAACGCTTCCTCACCGAACTGACGCTCGATCCGCCCGGCGCCACCAGCGACGAGGCCGGCGCGCCGCTGAAGGACGAGGACTACCTGATCCTCTCGACGATCCACTCGGCCAAGGGACAGGAGTGGCGGGCGGTGACGCTGCTGAACGCGGTCGACGGCTGCATCCCGTCCGACCTCTCGACCGGCACCACGGCTGAACTCGACGAAGAGCGACGCCTGCTCTACGTGGCGATGACGCGCGCGAAGGACCACCTGACGCTCGTCGTGCCGCAGCGGTTCTACGTGCACCAGCAGGGCGCCGGCGGCGACCGGCACGTCTACGCGTCAAGGACGCGGTTCATTCCGGAGAAGCTGGCAGGACGGTTCGAGAAGGCCAGTTGGCCAGTAGCGGCGAACGAGTCGGCCGCCGACGTCCGCAATGCGCCGGCGGTGGATCTCAAGACGCGCATGCGGAGCATGTGGACGTAGTCAGTTCGTCGGTTGCCTGGCCCGGTGACGTCCACGACTACGGGACCCATCAAGGCACTTCAGCCCGGCGGCAGTGAGAGCAACGTCCTGCCTCAATGCCGCGGGCCAACATCCTCCGCGTCCCGCGCATCGCCGCCGTACTGCACCTTGACCAACTGCTGGAGGATGACCATCAGCGCGGCCGCACCCATGCCCAGCATCAGCACGCCGTTGATGGCTTCCAGCGGGCCGAGCAGCTTCCAGTCCTTGCCCATCACGATGTCTCCGTAGCCGAGCGAGGCGAAGTTGACCGCCGAGTGGTAGATCGCTTCGTACAACTCGGAGAACTCGCCGAGAACGATGAACAGCACCCCCCATATGCTGATCTGGACAAACGTGCCCAGCGTCATCGCGACCATCGCCACCAGCAGAGGCCGGATGCCGACGAGCGCGTGATCCTCGGGTTTCATCCGGCGGGCCTGGCGCACGTAGTAGCGCACGCACCAGAAGGCGACATAGGCCTGAATGGCGATGCACACCAGCATGACCGGCAGGCCGACCAGGAAGTTTTTGAGAATCATGCGGGTTCCTCCTTCGATGCGGGATTGGGCCGGACCACCGGCAAGACGGCGGGACGCCAGCGCTCGAGCAGCACGATCGTGCCCCAGGCATAGAGTGCGACGCCGACGAAGAGGCAGGTACGCACGACGGTTCCTTCGAGGACACTCTTGCCGCTGGCGCTGTCCTCGATCGCGGGGCCGATCAGGATCAGCGCCGTGATCAGCGCGTTGCTCCAGAACGAGGGTCGAAAGCGCGATCGCCGGGCGCCGGTCATCGCGGAGCCAACCCAGAGCGCCGCGGCCATCATCCAGAGCACGAGCATCCACAAGTTGGGCCACAGCGACAGGCCGAACCAGATTCCAACGGCGACGAATGCGCCCATCAGCGTCGACCCCACCAGCTCGTGGCCGGCGGAACGGGCGTCGGTCTCGCCGGCCTGCTGGCTCAGCGTGACGGTCTTCATGATCGCTGCAAGGTAGAACGACGGATTGGTCAGCGCCAGGACGAAGACGGGCATCACGATCAACGTCGCGCGGAGCGAAATCCATGCGGCGGTCGCGCGGCCCGGCCGCGTCGGCTTGGCCGAGGGCGCGGCCGGCGCCGTCCGGTCCGGAAAGAAAGCGCTCGAGATGAAGCCCACCAGCGTGCCGACGGCGACGCCGACAGCGATCGTCACGGCGAGCGTGCCGACCAGTGCCTGCTCGATGATGCCCGCCACCGGCATCATCGCGACGGCGATCACCAGCACCATCGTCAGCGGGTTGCCGCTCACCAGCCCCGCGAAGAAGATCGTGAAGAGCATGACTGCCGTCAGCAGAATGCCGGTAAAGGCGTAGTTCTCCAGCAGCGGCACCATCACGACGCCCGCGGCGACCAGTCCGGCGAAGATCAACGCAACGATGATCCCCTTGACCAGCGGCAGCGGCGGCCCCGGCTTGCTGAGCAGGATCACGGCCATCACGCAGACGACGTAGGGGGCCGTGAGCGCCATGCCGTAGGCGATCAGCGCGGCGAGGCCGAGACCGAGGGTCAGTCGCAGCGTCGCCTTGTCCCTGGGGTGCATGTCCGGCGCTCAGCTGCAGTTCAATAGAGATAGGAAACCCAGCTCATGACGCGGATGTAGAAGGTGCCGAGCGTGTTCATGATCGGGTTGTCGCCCGTGTAGACCATCACCTCGGCCTGGCCGCCGATGCGGGCGAGGCGCAGGCGCGGCAACTCGGCCGGATCGAACTCGATCGCGACCGGGATGCGCTGCGCCTGGCGCAGCCAGTCGCGACTGTTCTGCACCTGAGGCAGGGTGCCCGGCGGCGGTGGCGAGCTGCCGGCGACACCGCCGCCGATGCTGCGCACGCGGCCCTTGAGCACCTCCCCGGGCAGGATGTCGAGGACGATGGCGACCTTGTCGCCCACGTCGATGTTGCCGAGGTTGTTTTCGGTCAGTTCGGCACTGATCCACAGGTCGTGCATCGCGATCAGCGTCATCACCGGCGCGCCGGGTTGCGCATAGTGGCCGACGTCGGTGCGCAGGTCGGTCACGATGCCGCGCGCAGGCGCGAGCACCTTGGTCCGGGCCAGGTCCAGTTCGGCTTTCTCGACGGCCGCGCGGGCGCTCTGCACCTGCGTGTTGTCATCGCCGGGTTCACCCGCGGCTTCCTGGGCCTTGCGCAGATCGGCCTCGGCGCGGTGGACCTTGCTGCGCGCCTCATCGCGGGTCGACTGCGCGTTCTCGAGACGGCGCACCGAGATGGCGCCGGGATCCTCCTTGTACAGATTCTCCTGGCGGGAGGCGTCGCTTTCGGCCATCTGCGCGGTGCGCCTGCGCCGCCGCCAGCGCGGCACGCGCTGCGTCCACGCCGGCGACTGACGCCTTGACCGAGCTGCGCACCGACGCGTAGTCGGCGCGGGCGCGTTGCAGCGCGATCTCGTAGGGCTTCGGATCGATGTCGAACAGCGGTTGTCCCGGCTGCACCTCGTCGTTGTTGCGGATGTAGACCTTCGAGAACTTGCCTGCCACCTCGGCCGCCACCGGCACGACGAACGCCTGTATGCGCGCCTGCGTCGTGTAGGGAGTCAGGCGATCACCGATGAGGTAGAGCAGCAGGCTGACGAGGATCGCAATCGCGATGACGATCGCGCCGATGCGGCTACCGGCCCCCGGGGCAGCGTTGTTCGCGGTTTCCTGGTTCATGGCGTTTCTGTCGGGGGTGGGAAGAATTCGGTGTCGGCTGGCGGCAGTGGCGCGTCGATCAGGTTTTTCCAGTTGCTGCGCTCGCTCATCGCTTCGCGGGTGGATGCATCGACGATGGGCTCGGCGCGGGCGGCCTGCCAGCCACCGCCCATGGCCTTGTAAACGGAGATCAGGCTCTGCGTGACCCCGCCCTGCGTGCTCACCAGGCGCTCCTGCTGGCTGAACAGGCTGCGTTGCGAGTCAAGCACGCGCTGAAAGTCGACCAGCCCCTCGCGATACTGGATATTGGCGATGTCCAGTGACCGACGGGCCGCCTGGACGGCCTCGCGCAGGATGTCGACCTGGGCGCGAAACTTGGCGAAATCGATGGCGGCATCGTCGAGTTCGCGGGCGGCTCGCAGCACGGTGCCCTGGTACTGCTCGTAGAGCTGCTGAAAGCGTGCATCCTGGACCAGCACCTGGTCCTTCAGCCGGCCCCAGTCGAAGATGTTCCACACCAGCGACGGCCCGACGCCCCACTGCAGGATGCGCGCCGACCCGTCGAGCGAGGTGGCGGACAGGCCGACCGAGCCGACCAGCGCGATCGACGGGTAGAGAGCAGCCTCACTGACGCCAATCTGGGCCGACTGCGCGGCCAGTCGCGCCTCCGCCGCGCGCACGTCCGGCCGGCGGCGCAGCAGGTCGGCGGGCAGGTCGACGATGACGGCAAGCTCGGCGGTCGGAATCTTCTCGCGCCCCGCCTCCATCTCGGGCAGCGGACCCGGCGGGCGTGCGAGCAGCACGCTGAGCGCGTTCTGCACCTGGCGCAGGCTGCCCTCGAGTTCGGGAATGGAAGCGACGGTACTCAGGTACTGCGTTCGCGCCTGCTGGACATCGAGCTCCGACTCGTTGCCGCTCTTGAACAGGCGTTCGGTGATTTCGAGGCTGCGCTTCTGCAGCGCCGCGTTCTCGTGCGCGATGCGCAGGCGCTGTTCGATCGTGCGGATGGTGGCGTAGAAGCTGGCGGCCTGCGCCGCGACCAGCACCTGCGTGTCGTCGTAGGCGGCGATGCTGGCGAAGTAGGCGGCGTCCGCGGACTCGATGCCGCGCCGGAACTTGCCCCAGAAGTCGATTTCCCAGCCGATGTCGAGCCCGATGCCGTAGGTCCAGACAGCGGTATCGGGACCATTGGACTGCTGCTGACCTGCGCGCAGCACCTCGCCGCTCAGTTGCTGCAGTTGCGGATACAGACCGCTGCCGGCGATGCCGAGCTGGGCGCGCGCCTCGAGTATGCGCAGGCCGGCCGTGCGCACATCGATATTCTTCTGTTGCGCTTCGGCGACCAGCCGGTCGAGCACCGGGTCATTGAAGTTGCGCCACCACTCCTCGGTCGACGCGCGCTCGCGCGACTGACCCTGCAGCCGACTCCGACCGCAGCGTGCTGCTCGACCAGTCCTTCAACCACGGAACTTCCGGCCGCGCAAAGTCGGGGCCAACCGTCGTGCACGCTCCCAGCAGCAGACAAGCCCGCCAGCAGCAGGCGCTGCGGCAGCCCGCGCCGCGGCGTGGTGGCGCGCATTGGCTCAACCGGCGACGGGCTTCTTGCTCTTTTCCTCGCTCTTTCCGCCGCCGATTGCCGGCATCCGGATCGGTGTGCACCCAGCCCATGAAGATCTGGTAGCCGAGGGCCAGCAGCGTCGCGCCGACGAACATGCCGAGGATGCCCGAGACCGCCATGCCGCCGAGCGCGCCGATCAGGATCACCGGCATCGGCGCATCGACGCCGCGTCCGAGCATCAGCGGCTTGAGCACGTTGTCGGCCATGCCGGCGACAAAGAGCAGGACGGTGTAGAGGGCCGCTTCGCCGGTCCCGTAGTCACCGGTGGTCCAGATGTAGGCAATCGCCGGCAGGGTGACCAGCAATGCAGGCACCTGGGCGATGCCGAGGACGAGGACGATGACCGCGAGGACACCGGCAAAGGGAATGCTGGCGAGCAGCAGGCAGAGCCCGACGACGATGGCCTGGATCAGGGCCACGCCGAGGACGCCCGCCGCGACGGCGCGGATCGTTGCCGTCGACAGCTTGGTGAACTCCGGGCCGCGCTCCGGGCCGACGATGCGCGAGAAGATGGCCAGGCTGGCGCCGCTGCCGCCTTCCCGAAGGCCATGATGATCCCGGCGATGATGAAGGAGCCGACGAACGCCAGCAGCCCGACGCCGATGCCGGCGACGAAGGCAAGTGCCGACTTGGCGATGTCGCCGATCTGCGGCTGCATGCTCTTGATCAGGGCAGGAAGGTCGGCATGGGCCTTGGACCAGAGCGCATGCACCCGGCTTCCGACCAGCGGCCACTCGGCGACCCCGTCGCGCGGCGGCGGGATCTCCAGCGTGCCGTTCTGCACGTCGGTGACCAGCTGTTGCACCGAGTCGCCGAGCGAACTCATCAGACACAGCCGTCGGCGCGACGATCAACGCGACCCCGAGGAGAGTCAGCACCGTCGCCGCCCAGCCCTGCCTGCCGCCCATCTTGGCGGCGAGCATCTGGTGCAGCGGGAACAGCGTCACGGCCAGGATCAGCGCCCAGACCATCAGGGTCAGGAAGGGCGAGAAGACCCGGTAGCAGAGCAGGGCCAGCGCCACGATGAGCCCGGCGCGGATCAGGACGTCCAGCAGGCGGGAAGCGATGCGGTGTTCGAGTTGGATGTCTGGAGAAGTCATGGGAGCCCGCCTCGAAATGTGGATGAAAATTCCAGGAAGGGTTATCGCCCCATCCCTGATGCTTGGCAAGGTCCCGCGCAAATTGCCAGCACAGATGCGCGGGATGTGGACTTAACCGCCGGTACTTACTGCAACAACCGGTATCCGGTGGTGTGGCATTCCCCCAAGCCGCATTGAATGACGACCGACACCAGGTTGACGACGCAGAGCAGAACGACATAAGCGCTCAATGCATCGGCCATCCTGTGAAGTGCGCGGAATTCTTCGATCGAGGCGCTCCGCAGGTACTCGTCACCGCCGATGATTGCCATCTTGACCGCATACGCGATCAGTATCGTCAGCGCGATGATGATGGACCACACCGGCAGATGAATGCCGAACACCGGGCTGCCGATGTACTCGTGCCCCGGTCGCGGATAGATGTCCAGCAAGCTTTGCCGCACCGAGACGATCAGCAGGAAGATCGCTGACAGCAGGCTGAAGCCGGTGTTCTGATAGGAAAAGCCTCGACGGAAGTTCAGCATGATTCCGAAGCACACGCCGAACATGGCGAGACGCTCGAGCAGACACAAAGGGCACGGCAACTCGCCCTTCACATATTGCAGCGTCATCGCCGCGGTCAGAATCCCTGCGATCACGAACATCAGCAGCAACAGGTAGCTGTAGTTCGCCAGCGCGAGCCTGCGCTGGGTTGCGACATGAAACGTCGCGCTCATGATCGTGTCGGCCCGGCGTTCGACTCGGTTTGAAGCCATGGCATGCGGAAGCCGTACTCAGGGCTGTAGATCTCGAAGAGAAAAAGGCCAATGGCAAGAGCAAGGCTGGAAGCGAACAACGCGATCGATGGCCGACGCCATCCGAGCCAGACACAGATCAGTGCGAGCGACATCGTCGCGAATACGACAGCCATCATTGATCTGCTCCCCAGGCAGTGGCGTCGAATAGTTGCGCCATTTCCTAGTCGTTGGCAAGCCTCATTGCACCGACTGTCCAGAGTTACGTGCTCCAGCCGTATCGCCACAAGGATCTTGGCCATAATGTTCGTCGAGACGCCGTGACCATCGCGTCTCGACGTGTTGACCTGATCGCTGCAAGCGGGACAATTGCCGGGCGTGCCCTCGTTGAGGACCGCTAGTTTCCTGCACGCAACCGACGGAGCGCCATGAAGCGAGGCAGGATTTCATGGCTTGTGAGTGCGGCGTTGTTGCTCGGTGCAACCGCGGCCACAGCGCAGCCCTTGCCGTGCGCCTCGGTTTCGCCCGAGGCGCGCGAGTACGTACGGAGCCGAGGCGCTTGCCGCGATGTCAAGCCGGCACCGCGACCCAGAAAGTCGACGCAGTCCAAATCCGGCGCTTCCGTTACCCCGACTTCCGCGCCCCAGATTTCTGGCGCTGCGAGCACAACTCCGGTCACAGATCCAGCCACGACGGCTGCGGCCTCGTCCGCACCCGTGCCCGCCACAACGGCCGCCCCTTTGCCGCCTCAGGAGCCGATCAATCCGGTCACGGCGCCGGCCACTGCGGCTGCAGCCTCGTCCGCACCGGCGCCCGCCACGAGCCTTGCGTCCGCATCGACGCCTGTCGCTGCGCCGCCTCAGGAGCCAATCGATTCGCCCGCAGCACGCGGTCAATCTCCGGCCTCATTCTCGGCCGTCGCTGCGCTCATCTTCGGCGCCGGCGCTTCGCTCGGGCTGTTGTCCGGCGCACTCCTGATGCGTCAGTGGCTGCTGCGCGGCCGGCTGAAGGTTGGCGATAGCGCACTGCCGCCAACGCTTGCTCAACGTCAGCAGCCCGTCGATCAGCAACTCGTCGAACAGCAGCCGGTCGAACGACAGCACATCGAACAGCAGCCGGTCGAACAGCAGCCCGTCGAACAGCAGCCCGTCGATCAACAGCCCGTCGATCAGCAGCCCGTCGATCAGCAGCCCGTCGAACAGCAACTCGTCGATCAGGCCCCCGTCGATGAGCAGGCCGTCGAACAGCAGCCCGTCGATGAGCAATCCGTCGAACAGCAACTCGTCGAACAGTCAGTCGTCGATCAGCAGCCGGTCGAACAGCAACCCGTCGATCAGTCGCCGGTCGAATCCGACGCCAGTGGCCTCCCCGAGACCAGCGCGTCGCCTGAAATCCGATTCGCTGCGTGGCTCGTTCCCACCGCAACAACGATCGTGCTGGCGCCTCGTCGGGCAACCGACGGAATTCATACGAGCATTCGCGCGACGACCCGGGTTGAGCAAGTCAGGCTGCTCGCGCCGATCGAGCTCAGCGGCGATGACATCGAAAGGGCGCTCGCCGAACAGAGCAGGGACGAATCGGCCGTTGCGCGAGTCTTCGAGCGACTGCGCGGCGCCGCCGCTGAAAGCGCGGCCGTCGAGCTGAACCGCGCACTCAACGTTGACATTCTCGACGTGCTCGCACAAGGGTGGGTCCAGGTGACCGCACTGCACGGAGCGGTCCAGCTGAGCGCGGTGACACGCGGGCCACCGGTGCTCGTCAAAGTCGACGTGCCGCACAGCATCGCATCAACCTCGCACCTTGTGCTCGAAACGCGTGAGGCGGGGAACGCGCTGCCGCTGTTGGAGCTGGCGCTCGAGCTCGTTGCAGACGTTCAAAGCGCGACCCTTGCCGCGCGCGATGGCCGGATCGATCTGGTCGCGCTCGGTGAAGCCACCGTCGTCGCTCGGCTCAAGTACAAGAGCGTGCTGGTGAAGGAACACGCGACGGAAATCACATGCACACCGCGCGACCCGTCCGGCCCCGGCCGACTGCAACCGAGCGACCGGCCAGCATCGACTTTCCGCTTTGAGTTGGCCGCGCGTGGCCGAGCGCTTCATCGGCGCCAGGGTGCAGGAAAATCGCCGGCATGCGTGCCGGCTACCGGCCGGCTGTGGAGTCGAATGCCGTCGCCGGGGCAATCCAGCTTGACGGCAAGTGCCGGCTTCGCCCGCTCTTGCCCGTCCGCCCCAGCAAACGGTTAAGCGATTTCCGCGACCAGGCGAACCATGCCTCGTGTTCCGGCCTCGCGACGGACGTTGAACCCGCTGGACCGAAGGCTGGCGACCAGATGTTCAGGTGACAACCGGAGCTTGCGGTAGTGGCTGACCCGGGTTTGCCAACCTTCCGGTGTGCGCTGATGAAGGATGTCGTGGACGAGGACAGCCTCAGCCTCGTATTCCAGGAAGCAAGTAAGGATGCGCGTGTCGTCGCTCCGTACGGCAATGAACCGCTGATCGCCGATGAGAGCTGCTGAATAGTCTCGAAACGAGATCACGAACATGCCGCCGGGTCGCAGTTCAGCGGAAGCTCTTTCGACGAGGCTCTCGACGGCGCCGTGGTCAGGCAAGTGAGTGATCGTGTCGCCCATGCACAGGATCGCGGACGGCGCCTCTGTGATGTGGCTTTGAAATGCCAGCAGGTCATCGTTGACGGCCTGGATAGGCAGGTCGCCGGCAAGTTCGGCAAGCGCACGCAGCAGCTCGGCCGAAGTGTCGATTGCAGTGACTCGTGCGCCTCTTCGTGCGAGCGGGATGGAATGCATCCCAAAGCCTGCGCCAAGATCGAGGACGACGGCTTGGTCGGTGAGTGGCAGGTTCAGCGCGTCAATCTCAGCCGCGCCCGCCTGCAGCGCGGCTTCAGAACCACCGGCCATCCAGACGTAGATCGGGCCAAGGTGGTTTGCGTAGTGTTCTGCAACGGTCGTCATGCCGGATCGGTCGTCACGCTGCACTCAGTTCGATAAGCGGCCGTGACTCAAGGACTGATGTCAATCGCCGCTGCACCGCTTCGTGGCGGCGAACGGGCCTGCGAATGCGTTCGATGGCCTGCAGAAGGGTCAGGTGCAATACGTCGCGCTGCGCATGACTGCCGCCGAGCCGGTGTGCCAGCGCTGGAAGGCTCGCCAGAAGTGTGGTCGCGAGTGTGTCGTCGCCTCGTCCGAAGGCGATCAGCGCGCGGCAGGCGGGAAGACCGAGCTGTCGCGTGGTCTGGCCGTAACGCGTCTGCTGGGAGTGGCTCGATACCAGCGCCGCCTCGAGTCGCTGTGCCCGCTCCCAGTCGCGAGCTCCGACGAAGGCCAGCATCGCGTGCAGGTCGCTGAAGGTGCAGTAGGTGTCGTGGATGTGCGGTGCCCAGGCGTCCGCGAGCTCGACCCCGCGCGCCCCGATGTCGGCGCCACGCAACCGGATGCGCCAGAGCAGCGCCGCTGCGTCGATCAGATCGGCGATATCGGCGGAGCGATCGGCCCGGATGAAGGTGTCGTACACGCTCAGCGCGCGTTCGGTCTGGCCTTGCGCCAGGTGGAACAGCGCCAGGTGCCACCAGCAGTGCGTGGTGAAGAGGCGATCAACGCCGAACCGGGCGATCTGCTCGTTCATCCACCGCACTCCTGCGTCGGCCCGGTCGGTCATCTCGAAGACATGCGCCATCACGTGGTAGGCCCGTACGTCGAGTGGATTCAAGGCCAGTGCAGCGCGGGCGGCGTGTTCCGCACGCTCGTACTCGCCGCACTCCTCGAGTGCGAAGGCGTGCGTGACCAGTACGGTGTGGTAGTCGGGCCGATCGCTGGACCATGCCGGCAGCACGGTCTCCACCCGATCAAGCATTCGCTTCGCCTCGCCGGTGAAGTAGTCGAAGGTATTTGCCACCTGCAGCGCGAGCGCATCGCGCGGGTGCCGTCGCAACAACTCATCGAGGCGCGCCGTTGCGAGTTCGTAGTCGCCCACGGCGGCTGCCGCGATGGCGCCAAGATGCAGTCGCTCGCGCTCGTCGGCCCGAAGGCTCGCGGCGCGAACAAGCAACGGGCGCGCCAGTCGAATGCGTCGCGGATCGCGACTGCACACGAACTGGTAGGCCTGCAACACGTGCGCCATCACGAACGCGGGCGCCTCCAGCAACGCCGACGCAAGTTGCTCGTCGGCGCCGCCATGCCAGCACTGGAATGCAGCCAGCGCGCGCTCATAGGCCTCCGCGGCGGCGGTTGTCGCGCCGGAGGCAGGAGCGATGGTCACTGGGCTGCGGGTCTTCATCGAATTCAGCCCACGGTGATCACGACTTCGGCGTATTCGCTCGGCACCACCAGGCCACGGCCGGCGCCGACGTCGAGTTCGTTCAGCAGAGATGTCATGTCGCGTTCCAGCGCCGACTTCCCGGCCGCATCCAGCGCGGCGAAGGCCTTGTGGGTCGGGCCGTAGTAGTCGCGGAACACCTGCACGAAGTGCGCGGCCGAGCGATAGCGAAACACGAAGTGCTTGCGCTCGACACGCAGATCGCTGGCGCGCGGACCGAACAGTGCGACCAGATGGGCCTCACTGCCCCAGAGCGCGGGCGAACGCACCCCGGCCGGCGGCGCCACGTGCGCGCCGATGATCTTGAACAGGCGGCCGATGAAGCTCTCCGGCGTCCAGTTGGCCATTGCGATGCGACCGCCCGGGCGCGTCACGCGCAGCATTTCCGCTGCGGCGTGCGCGTGGTCGGGTGCGAACATCACGCCGAAAGTGGACAGCACGACGTCGAAGCTGGCGTCCGCGTACGGCAGCGCTTCGGCGTCGGCGACCTCGAAGCGCACGGCCAGGTTTTCGGCTTCAGCGCGCAGGCGGCCTTTCGCCAGCAGTTCGGGCACGTAGTCGGTGGAAGTCACATCGGCGAAGCGTCGCGCCGCCGCCAGCGTTGCGTTACCGTTGCCGGCGGCCACGTCGAGCACACGTTCGTCGGCACGCACGTCGGCCGCTTCGGCGAGCATTTCGCCGACAATTTGCAGAGTCGTGCCAACGATGGTGTAGTCGCCGCTGGCCCAGGTGGCCTGCTGGCGCTGCTTGATCGCGGCATAGTCGGGCTTCGTGACGGGAGTGGTGGAGGTGGCTATGGCAAGTGTCATGATCATTTCTTCCTTGATGTTGGGTGGATGCCGACGCATCGGCTGTCGGTGTGAGGATGATTCCCGTCGGCGCCCCTGGGCGCTTCACCCGGCGTCGCGCCGACTTGCTCGCGCGTCCGCCAATGCGATGGCCGCAGCCCTATGACGACCGTCGACCCGCTTTCAGACGTCCTGCGCAGCGTGCGGCTGCGCGGTTCAGTCTTCTTCCACGTGAGTTGCCGCGACCAATGGTCGGCGCTCGCCGCGCCTTCGCATGAGATGGGTCCCGCCGTCATGCCGGGCGCTGAACACGTGATCGAGTACCACCTGGTCGTCAAGGGCGAGGGGTGGGTCGCAGTCGACGGCGAGCCGCCGCTGCGGCTGCACGAGGGCGACATCGTGATGCTGCCCCACGGCGATGCGCACGTCGTGTCGAGCGCGCCGGGGCTGGCGCCGGCCGCGGACGACGGCGAATGGCTGTACCGGATGCGCGACGAGCCGAAGCCGATTCCCGTCACCTACAACGGAGGCATGTTCACCGCAGGCACGGGCCTGCCGCCGGACGACGCCAGCACCGTCCTCCTGTGCGGGTTCATTGCCTGTGACCTGCGCCCATTCAACCCGCTGATCGATGCATTGCCGAGGCTGCTGCATTTGCCGGCGAAAGGAGTCGGCTCGTGGGTGGCGCCGATGCTGGAACACGCCGCGGCGGAAACCGGCGAGCTACGCGCCGGCCGCGCCGCGCTGCTGCAGCGGGCCAGCGAGATGGTGTTCGTCGACGGCGCGCGGCGCTATCTGGACTCGCTGCCGTCCGAGGCGAAAGGCTGGCTCGGGGCGCTGCGTGACCGTCAGGTCGGCCGCGCGATCACGCTGATGCACAGCGCTCCTGCCGAACCGTGGACATTGGAGGAACTGGGACGCCGCTCGGGCCTGTCGCGCTCGGCCATGCACGAGCGTTTTGTCGCGCTGACCGGAATGGCGCCGATGCAGTACCTGACCAACTGGCGCATGCAGTGCGGCGCCCGCTTGCTGCGCGAAAGCCACGCCACCGTCGCGGCCGTCGCGCTTGACGTCGGCTACGACTCGGAGGCGGCGTTCTCTCGCGCGTTCAAGCGCGCCACCGGGATGCCGCCGGCGGCCTGGCGACGCGCGCAGCGGCAGTCGGCGGAAAGTTCGAGCAAGGCTGATTGACGATTTGCTCGACCTCGTCGACATCACCGGGGGCTTGTGCACGGTGATAAGCACGGTGACAGGCACGGTGATGCGCGCGGAGGTTCACTTCAGGTGCGGACCTTGATCGTGTAATTGCCCATGCCGCTCGCGCGGTTGTAGTGACGGACCTGCGCCCAGTACTGGCCGGCAATCAGCCCGACGGCGATGCGGGCGTTGGTGGCGACGCCGGAATCGTCGTCTTCGGCGATCAGCGCGGTCTCGCTGTCGGGGCCGAACAACTTCATGACCACATCGGTCGGACCCCGCGTGTCGATGACGTAGTGGCCGTCAGCCGGTGCAGTGAAGGTGAACAGGTCTTCTTCGCCGAACTTGCCGATCGAGGCCGCGGTGCGCCGCGCCGCGTTGATCTTGAGCGGCACCGCAGTCGAGACCACGTTGCCGGTCTTCGGGTACATCCTGGCTCCGGCAATGAATTCCTTGTCCATTTTGGACAGCACTTCATTCGCCTGCGTGCCGATGCCGTTGAGTGTCCACGTGGAAGGAAAGAAATAAAGCATGATCGATGCGGGGTCGAATGCGGTGCCGTTGACCTGGTCCGCGGTGTACTTGCGCAGGATGTTGTGGCGGGTCTTCTGCTCGTTCCAGAAATTGGGCGACTTGGCCATCTCCTGGATGACGACCGTCTCATTCCACTGGATGCCACCGGCCGGATTCTGGTGCTCGTGCGCCAGGCCGATCGCGTGACCGAACTCGTGGGCCGCGGTTCCACCATCGAGGAAACCGAGATTCATCGTTGCTTCGTTGAGCGGAATGCTTCGACAGTCGGTGCCGATGTACGACCACGCCCCATCGTTCGGATCGAACGTGATTCGAATTTCCGCGTCGGGCGCATTGTTGAAGTCGAACTTGAGATTGGCAACCGCCGCCCACCAGGCGGCCTGTTCCCGCGTCCTGGCCTGCTCGGCCGCAGTGCCGCCGTTGAATCGCACGCGCAAGGTCGATCCGTTCATCCACGTCTTGCCGATGGGCGATATGGCGCGAGTCCGGCCCTGCGGCGTGCGCTTGGTCGCCTGCAGGCGCATCAACTCGCGTGGAAGGATTCGATCGATACAGACTTTGGGTCGATCAGCCATGGTGTTAACTCCTTTCGTAAGTTCCGCAGATCGAGGAACCGGGAGTCGTAGCCAGCGCTTCCGGAGTCAACGAGAATATTCACCTGAGTCGCGCGCGTCGATGCAGGCGGCATCGCGTAGATGCGTGCCTCGGCCGCAGCCGGCCACTACATGGCCGACGAAATCTGACCCCGTGAGGCCGGAACCGGCAGGGCACTCGGGCCCCGAGGCGCCGCCTGGACCCGAGCGGCGTGCCGGCGGCGGTCCGCTCGCAGCGCAAATTGAATCGACAGGGGCTGCCGTCAGAAGCAGAATTGAGTGACCATGGCGGCACGTCAGAACATCCGCTTTTGCACATCGCGTGACGGCACCCGCATTGCAATCGCGTCCATAGGGTCCGGTCCACCGCTGGTTCGTGCGGCGCACTGGCTGAGCCATGTCGAGTACGACCTGGAGAGTCCGGTTTGGCGGCCCTGGCTGACGCAGATGTCGCGCGACCACTGCTACATCCGCTATGACCAGCGAGGGTGCGGCTTGTCCGACCGCCAGGTGGCGGATCTGTCGCTTGATGCGTGGGTCAGCGATCTCGAAGCAGTGGTCGACTCGCTCGGGCTGAAGCGCTTTCCCTTGTTCGGCATGTCGCAGGGCGGAGCAGTGGCCATCGCCTACGCGGCGCGCCACCCGGAGCGGGTGACGCATCTGATCTTTGCCGGGGCGTATGCCCGCGGTTCCCTTCGTCGCGGCGGGACCGAAGTCGACCATCTCGAAGCGGACACGCTGGTCAATCTCATCCGCGTCGGCTGGGGGCGGAGCCATCCCGCGTTCCGGCAGGTGTTTCCGTACCGGTTCATTCCGCGCGGCACGCCGGAGCAGCTGCGATGGTGGGGTGACCTCGAGCACGTGTCGGCGAGCGCGGAGGTTGCGGCGCGGACATTGCAGGCGTTTCAACGCGTGGACGTGTCAGACCTGGCGGGCAGCCTGTCGGTCCCGACCCTCATTCTTCACGCTCGTGGCGATGTCGCGGTGCCGTTCGATGAAGGGCGTCACCTCGCCGCGCTGATTCCGAATGCCCGCTTCGTGCCGCTCGAGAGCGACAATCATGTGCTGCTCGAGTCGGAACCGGCCTGGCCCGTGTTTCTGTCCGAGGTGCGGGCGTTCCTGCGGCCGTCGGCCGAACAGCACGTCGACGACGTTTCCGAGAAGGTCGCACTGACGCCGGCAGAGCGCGAGGTGCTTGTCCTCCTGACGCAAGGCCTGGACAACCGCGCGATCGCCGATCGGCTCGGGAAGAGCGAAAAGACCGTGCGCAACCAGGTCACGACCATCTTCAGCAAGCTCGGAGTGCGTACGCGCGCTGAAGCGATCGTGATGAGCGGCCGGCAGCGCGACGAGAACTGACGCGTTGGGACAGATGTCCCACGGACCGGCTGTTCAGATCGATGTTCGGCTGTTCAGCCGGGACAAGCGCCTCATGCTCGATGCAGGCGCCCTCTCCACACTGGCGGTACCGCCTCGGCTCATGCCAACCGGCTTCGAGCGCGCGGCAAATCCCCTGAAGGAGGACCGCCATGTCCAACGTTGCAGAATTCGTGACCGATACGCGCCGCTATGCCAAGTGCATCGAGGTCTCCAAGCGCGTCCGCTGGGATACTGACCGGGACCTGATCCGCGGGCGAGCGTTCGACTTCAGCAAGAAGTTCCTGCCCGACGGACTGTCGAAGGTGGAACAACTGCCGTTCCTCAGCGCGGACGAGAAGCGTCTCTACTCGCAGGTGCAGGGGCGGACCTACGCCAACATGTTTGCGCTGGTCGAACGCTTCATCGGCGCCAAGGTGCTCGAACTCAGCCGCGACCATGCGCTGGGCGATCAGGTGGCATTCGAAGCGATGGTGCGGCTGACCGACGAGGAGCTGAAACACCAGGAACTGTTCCGTCGTCTCGAAGGGATGATCGGCACCCACATGCCCGCCGGCTACACGTTCCTGCCGGAGCCGAATCACGTGGCGACGGCAGTGCTCTCGGCATCGACCTGGGCGGTACTCGCGCTGACCTGCGACATCGAGCTGTTCTCGCAGGCCCACTATCGCAGCAGCATCGAGCCCGACGGGGACCTCGACCCGCTGTGGAAGGACGTCTTCCTTTTCCACTGGCGCGAGGAGTCGCAGCACGCCATCCTGGACGAACTCGAGTGGCAGCGGGAGGATGCGCGCATCGACGAGCAGCAGCGCGACCGGGCGGTCGATGACCTGATCGGACTCGTCGGCGCGGTCGACGGCATCGTGCAGATGCAGGCCAAGGCCGACGCCGCCTACTTCGCACGGTCCGTCGGCCGCCAACTGAGCGATGCCGAGGTCGAGGCGACCCACCGCACCACGCTCGCCGCCTACCGCTGGCAGTACATCACCAGCGGCGTGCAGGATGAACGCTATCTCGGAATTCTCGGACCGATGATCAATGCCGACCAGGGTGCGCGGATTCAGTCGGCGCTGGCACCGATCGTGGGAGGAAGCGTCAA
>CAVWFH010000004.1:0-262227 GCA_963754065.1 uncultured beta proteobacterium
GGTGAATGCCCCGGCGGGAAGAATGGGCGCCATCCGACGCGCCGAGCGCGCGCCCCACGGCGGGAGATCCACATGAGTGCCACCCCTGACGCCCTCAGCGGCGCGAATTCGACACGTCCCCGCCGCAAGAGCCGATGGCCGGCGCGGCTCGACTTTGCGCAAAGTGCCAGCGGACTGGCGCTGGCGCTCTTCATGTGGGGCCACATGTTCTTCGTGTCGTCGATCCTGCTCGGCTACGACGCGATGTGGATCATCACCCGGATGTTCGAGGGCTATTTCCTGTTCGGCCAGGCGTACCCGGTGATCGTGTCGGGCGTGGTGGCGGTCGTGTTCACGCTGTTCGTCGCGCACGCCGCGCTGGCGCTGCGCAAGTTCCCGATCAACTACGCCCAGGTGCGCGTGTACCGGTCGCACATGTCGATGATGCATCACGAGGACACCACGCTGTGGTGGTGGCAGGTCGTGACCGGCTTCGCGATGTTCTTCCTCGCTTCCGTGCATCTGTACCAGATGCTGATGCATCCCGGACTGATCGGCCCGTTCGAATCGGCCGACCGCGTATGGAGCGGGCGCTGGTGGCCGCTGTACCTGGTGCTGCTCTTCGCAGTCGAACTGCATGGCGGCATCGGCCTGTATCGGCTCTGCGTCAAGTGGGGATGGTTCGAGGGACCGGACCCCAACGCCACGCGCAAGAAGCTGAAGAAACTCAAGTGGGCACTGTCGGCGTTCTTCATCGTGCTGGGCCTCACCACGCTGGCGGCCTACATGAAGATCGGCTACGACCACCGCTTTAACCCGGGCGTGCGTTACACGCCTGCATGGCTGCAGTCCCCGCCGCAGGCCGCGCCGCCGGCATGGTGGCCGTCCTGGCTGAAGGAAACCAAATGAACGTCATCTACACCGATGTACTGGTCATCGGCGGCGGCCTGGCCGGACTGCGCATGGCCATCGCCGCCAAGCGGCGCGGGCACGACTCGATCATCCTGTCGCTGGTACCTGCCAAGCGCTCGCACTCCAAGGCGGCGCAGGGCGGAATGCAGGCGAGCCTCGGCAATGTCATCAAGGGCCAGGGCGACAACGAGGACGTGCACTTCGAGGACACGGTGCGCGGCAGCGACTGGGGCGCCGACCAGGACGTGGTCCGCATGTTCGTCAACACCGCGCCGAAGGCGGTGCGCGAACTGGCGGCCTGGGGCGTGCCATGGAGCCGCGTGCGCAAGGGCGATCGTCAGGTCGTGATCAACAGCCAGAAAGTGACCATCACCGAACGCGACGAGGCCCATGGCCTGGTTGCGCAACGCGACTTCGGCGGCACCAAGAAATGGCGCACCTGCTACGTCGCCGACGGCACCGGCCACGCGATGCTGCAGGCGGTCGGTGACCAGGCCATCGCCGCGTCGATCCCGGTGCACGAGCGCACCGAGGCGCTCGCGCTGATCCACGACGCCGGCCGCTGCTACGGCGCCATCGTGCGCAATCTGATCACCGGCGAACTCACGGCCTACGTGGCGAAGGCGACGGCGATCGCCACCGGCGGCGCCGGCAGGATCTATCGCGTGACGACCAATGCGGTGATCTGCGAAGGCATCGGCCACGCGATCGCGCTCGAAACCGGCGTCGCGGCGCTCGGCAACATGGAGGCGGTGCAGTTTCACCCGACCGGCATCTTCCCGGCCGGCATCCTCGTGACCGAAGGCTGCCGCGGCGACGGCGGACTGCTGAAGGACGTCGACGGCCATCGCTTCATGCCCGACTATGAGCCGGAGAAGAAGGAGCTCGCCTCACGCGACGTCGTTTCACGTCGCATGGAGGAGCACATCGGCAAGGGCAAGGGTGTGAAGTCGCGCTTCGGCGAACATATCTGGCTCGACATCACGCAGCTGGGCGAGGCCCACATCCACCGCAATCTGCGTGAGGTCTTCGACATCTGCCACTACTTCCTCGGCGTCGATCCGACCAAGGAGATGATTCCGGTGCGACCGGCGCAGCACTACACGATGGGCGGCGTGCGTACCAATCACACGGGCGAAAGCCCGACGCTGAAGGGCCTGTTCGCGGCCGGCGAGGCCTCGTGCTGGGACATGCACGGCTTCAACCGGCTTGGCGGCAACTCGGTGGCCGAAACCGTGGTGGCCGGCATGATCGTCGGCGAGTTCATTGCAGACTTCTGCGACAAGTCCGAGAACGACGTCAACATCCCGACCGGCGTCGTGCGCGAGTTCCTGCAGCGCGAGCAGGCCAAGCTGAACGGCATCCTGCTCGGCCGGGGCACCGAGGACCCGAGTGCGATCAAGGCTCGCATGCAGGAGATCATGACCGCGAAGGTCGGCATCTTCCGCCGCGGCGAGGATCTCGAGTCCGCCGTCGACGAGCTGCAGAAGCTTCTGGTCCGCAGCCGCAGCATCGGCCTGCGTTCGAACGCACCGGGCGTGAATCCGGAACTGGTGACCGCGTATCGCACACAGATGATGCTGAAGCTGGCCGTGACGGTCGCCTACGGCGCGCTGGTGCGCACCGAGAGCCGAGGCGCGCACTTCCGCCAGGACCATCCGCGGCGCAACGACGCCGAGTGGCTGAAGCGCACGCTGGCGACGTGGAAAGGCGAGTCCGACACGTTGCCGACGCTCAACTACGAGCCGCTCGACATCCGGCGCATGGAACTGCCACCCGGCTGGCGTGGATACGGCGCCAAGGACTATGTCGACCATCCGGACACGCCGGCGCGACAGGCCGAAGTGGAGGCTGCGAAACAGAAGATCAGCGACCGCTTCGAACTGCAGAAGACGCTGCTGCCCTACGAGCATCTGTTGCCCGAAAAATTCCGCGGCCGCAACGAGCGGATCGACGAGCCGCTTGCGAACGCGACCGTGCGGAGGACAGCATGACGCAGCAACAGACGATCAAGGTGGTCCGTGCCAACGGCGGCAAGGTCGCCAATGGCCAGATGCTCAAGTTCAACGTGATGCGGTTCAACCCGGCCGATCCGGCCAGTGTTCCGCACCTGCAGACCTACGAACTCGAGCAGACCGACGGGATGACGCTGTTCATCGCGCTCAACGAGATCCGCGAGAAGCTCGACCCGTCGCTGCAGTTCGACTTCGTCTGCCGCGCCGGCATCTGCGGCAGCTGCGCAATGGTCATCAACGGCCGCCCAGGGCTGGCCTGCCGCACGCTGGCCAAGGACGTCGGCCCGGAGATCACGCTGGCGCCGTTGCCGGTGTTCGAGCTGATCGGCGACCTGTCGGTCAATACCGGCAAGTGGATGCGCGCGATGAGCGAGCGACTCGAGACCTGGGTCCACATGAAGCAGAAGGAAGTGGATCTCACCCGGATCGAAGAGCGGATGGATCCGGAGCTGGCGGAGAAGATCTACGAGCTCGATCGCTGCATCGAGTGCGGTTGCTGCGTGTCGGCCTGCGGCACGGCGCGGATGCGCGAGGATTTCGTCGGGGCGGTCGGCATCAACAAGATCGCCCGCTTCCGCCTCGACCCGCGCGATGCTCGCACCGATGCCGACTATTACGAGGTGATCGGCGACGACAGCGGCGTGTTCGGCTGCATGTCACTGCTCGGCTGCCACGACGTCTGCCCGAAGGATCTCCCGCTGCAGACACAGATCGCGTTCGTTCGAAAGAGGATGGTCGCCGAAGGCATGAAGTAAGGACCTCCGGAGACTTCGACCACTGAAAGGATTGGCCATGCCACGTATCGAAAAAGACTTCCTGGGCGAAAAGCAGCTGCCTGACACCGCCTACTACGGCGTGCAGACGCTGCGCGGCAAGGAGAACTTCCACATCACCGGCATCCCGATGGCGACGGAGCCCTACTTCGTCAAGGCATTCGGCTACGTCAAGAAGGCCGCCGCGCTCGCCAACCGCGATCTCGGCGTGCTCGATGCGAAAGGTCGCGAACGCCATTGCGGCGGCGTGCGACCGGTTGATCGCCGGCGAGCTGCGCGACCAGTTCGTCACCGACTTCATCCAGGGCGGCGCCGGCACCTCGACCAACATGAACGCGAACGAGGTGATCGCCAATGTCGCGCTCGAAAGCCTCGGACACAAGAAGGGCGAGTACCAGTACGTCAATCCGAACGATCACGTGAACTTCGGGCAGTCGACCAACGACATGTACCCGACCGCCTTTCGGCTCGCGCTGATCCTGCGGCTCGGCAGCTACATGGAGGCGTTGACGAAACTGCAGGAAGCCTTTTTCGCCAAAGGCAAGGAGTTCGGCAAAGTCCTGAAGATGGGCCGCACGCACCTGCAGGATGCGGTGCCGATGTCGCTCGGGCAGGAGTTCCACGGCTGGGGCACGACGATGGGCGAAGAGGTGCAGCGGATCGCCGAAGTGCGCCAGTTCCTGCACGAGATCAACCTCGGCGCCACGGCGATCGGCACCACGGTGACCGCGCACCCCGGCTATCCGGAACTGGCGACCAAGTACCTTTCGGAACTCACTGGCTTCAAGTTCATCCTGGCCGGCGACCTGATCGAGGCCACGTCGGACACCGGTGCCTACGTGCTGCTCTCGGGCGTGCTGAAGCGCACGTCATCGAAGCTGACGAAGATCTGCAATGACATCCGCTTGCTGGCCTCAGGCCCGCGCTGCGGCTTTAACGAGATCCACCTGCCGCAGATGCAGCCGGGCTCGTCGATCATGCCGGGCAAGGTCAATCCGGTGATCCCGGAAGTGGTCAACCAGACCGGATTTCTCGTCATCGGCCTCGACCTGACGGTGACGCTGGCGGCGTCGGCCGGTCAGTTGCAACTCAACGTGATGGAACCGGTGATCACGTTTGCGCTCTTCACGTCGATCTCGACGATGGAGAACGCCGTCAACAGCCTGCGCGTGAACTGCATCGAGGGCATCACCGCGAACGCGGAGCGCACGAGGGAAATGGTGTTGAACTCGCTCGGCATCGTGACCGTGCTGAAGCCGTCGCTCGGCTACAAGCAGTGCGCCGATATCGCCAAGGAAGGCTACGAGACGGGCAAGTCGCTGCACGACATCGTCGTCAAGGAACGCAAGCTGCTCACGCAGGAGAAGTGGGACGAGGTGTTTTCGTTCGAGAATCTGATCAGCCCGAAGTTCGAGCAATAGCGGCCACGGGCAGCCGCTCTTCCCCGGGGAGGGGAACATGACACTCACGATCTTTCTGCAGTTCGTGGTCGTTCTGGCCGCGATCTGGATGGGCTCGCGCTTCAGCGGCGTCGGCCTCGGCCTGTGGGGCGCGGTCGGCCTGCTGGTGCTGGTGGTGGCGTTCGGCATCGCTCCGACCTCGCCACCGATCGACGTGATGCTGATCATCCTGGCGGTCATCATGGCCGCCACGGTGATGGATGCAGCGGGCGGCATCGACTTTCTCGTACGCATCGCCGAGCGCATCATCCGCGCCAATCCGAAGTACGTGACGATCGTGGCACCGCTTGACGACCTGGAGCTTCACGTTCGTCGCCGGAACCGGCCACATCGTCTATCCGCTGCTGCCGGTCATCTACGAAACCGCGCACCAGAGCGGTGTGCGACCCGAGCGGCCGATGGCCGTGGCCACGATCGCTTCGCAGCAGGCGATCACCGCGAGCCCGGTCGCCGCGGCCACCGCCGCGATGATCGGGCTTTTCTCCGAGAAGGGCTTCACTGAATGGGGTCTGCCCGAGATCCTGATGGTGTGCGTACCAGCGACGTTGACCGGCGTGATCGCCGCCGCGATCGTTTCGATGTTCATCGGTAAAGATCTCAAGGACGACCCGGAGTACCAGGCGCGCCTGAAGGCAGGCAAGATACCGGCCCCGAAGTTGGCCGCCGATCGCCCACCGCTCAAGGCTTCAGCCAAGACTGTCCGCGTTCCTGTTCCTCGCGGGCGTGGCGCTCGTCGTGCTGTTCGGTTTCTTCCCCGGTCTGCGCACGCTGCCGGGGGCGAAAGGCGGCGCTGGGCATGCCGATCGTCATCGAGATCGTGATGATGTCGGTGGCCGCGATCATGCTTTTCTTTACCAAGGTCGACGTCGACGAGATTCCGAAGACGGCCACCCTGCGCGCCGGCGTCGTCGCGGTGATCGGCATCTTCGGTCTGGCCTGGCTCGGCGACAGCTTCATTGCGGCCAACAAGGACGTCATCGTGCCGGCGATCGGCGAGTGGGCCAAGGCGGCACCGTGGACCTTCGCGTTCGGCCTGTTCTTCGCCTCGGTGCTGCTTGTACAGCCAGGCCGCGACCACTCGCGCGCTGATGCCGCTCGGCATGGCGCTCGGCATTCCGCCGCAGTTCCTGATTGCGATGTTCCCGTCGGTCAACGGATACTTCTTCATCCCGACTTACGGCTCGCTGATCGCGGCGATCAACTTCGACCTGTCGGGCACGACGAAGATCGGCAAGTACGTGCTGAATCACTCGTTCATGATCCCCGGCATCGTCGCGACCGCCGTCGCGGTGACCACGGGCCTGTTGCTGGCGAAGGTGATGTTCTGATGAAACCGGCGGCCGGGGCGGCGCACGGAGGTGCGTCCAAGGGTTCCCGGCTCGCCACCTGGATTCTCGTGGCGGCCGCGGCCGGCGTTGCAGCCGGCTGGGCCGCCCACGAGTTCTCGCCCGACGCGGCGACGGCAGCGACCGTCGCCGGGTATTTCTCGATCCTCTCGGACGTCTTCCTGCGGCTGATCAAGATGATCATCGCGCCGCTGGTGTTCGCCACCGTGGTGGCGGGCATCACCGGCATGGGCGACGCCAAGGCCGTTGGGCGCATCGGCGGCAAGGCGCTGGGGTGGTTCATCACCGCCTCGCTGGTGTCCTTGCTGCTCGGCATGTTCTTCGCCAACCTGTTCCACCCGGGCCTGGACCTCGGCTTGCCGCTGCCCGAGAAGGACATGGCGACCAACCTGAAGACCGGCGGGCTCGGTCTGCGCGAGTTCATCGCGCACGTCTTTCCCGCCAGCTTCTTCCAGGCGATGGCGACCAACGAGATCCTGCAGATCCTGGTGTTCTCGTGCTTCTTCGGATTCGCGATCGCGTCGCTGAAGACCGAGCCGGCAAAGACGGTGACGGCCTTCATCAGCGATCTGGTGCCGGTGATGCTGAAGGTCACCGACTTCGTGATGTGGTTCGCGCCTGCCGGCGTCTTCGGCGCGGTGGCCGCCGCAATCACTGTGCAGGGGCTCGGCATCCTCGTTACTTACGGCAAGTTCATCGGCTCGTTCTATGTGGCGCTGCTCGTGCTCTGGGCCGTTCTGATCGGCGCCGGGTTCGTCTTCCTCGGTCCACGCGTGTTCCACCTGATGGGGCTCGTCAAGGAGCCGCTGCTGGTGGCCTTCACGACGGCGAGCAGTGAGGCCGCCTATCCGAAGCTGATGGAGAAACTGCACCGCTTCGGCGTCAACGATCGCGTCACGTCGTTCGTGCTGCCGCTGGGCTACTCGTTCAATCTCGACGGCTCGATGGTGTACCAGTCGTTCGCGGCGCTCTTCATCGCTCAGGCCTATGGGATCGAGATGTCGTTCGGCCAGCAGTTGACACTGCTGCTGGTGATGATGGTCAGCAGCAAGGGGGTGGCGGGCGTCCCGCGAGCGTCGCTGGTCGTGGTCGCGGCCGTGCTGCCGACCTTCGGATTGCCCGAGGCCGGGCTGCTGCTGATCATGGGCATCGACCAGTTCCTCGACATGGGACGCACGGCAACCAACGTGATCGGCAACAGCATCGCGACCTCGGTCGTGGCCAAGTGGGAAGGCCAACTCGGCGAGCCGGTTCCGGAAGGCCCGGGTCCGGGTGCCGCGGCGAACACAACCTGATCCGATCGAAGACGGTCGCAACGCTCATGCCTCCGACGATCAGCACAGCAGCGGCAAGATTCGGCCGTGCGTGGGCGTGCGTCAGCGTGGTCACACTCGCCGCCCTGCTGCCGGCCGGCGACGCCGGCGCCCAGATCGACGAGCCCCCTGCCCTGACGCTGACCGGCGTGCTCAAGCGCATCAAGGCGTCAGGAGTGGTCCGCATCGGTTACCGCGCCCAGGCGGTGCCGTTTTCCTACGAGGCCCACGCGGGGCAACCGTGGGGCTACTCGATCGACCTGTGCGATGCAATCGTCGAGGACATCGCCCGCGAGATCGGCGTTGCCTCACTGCGCACCGAGTACCGGCGCGTGACGCCGTCCGACCGGATCGAACAGGTTGCCGACGGAAGGATCGATCTCGAGTGCGGCGCCAGCACAAACACCGCCCAGCGCCGCACGCGCGTCGCCTTCTCGCCGCTGACCTTTGTTTCGGGCACGCGCCTGCTGGTCCAACGCGGCGGCCCGGTGCATTCGTTGCGCGATCTGGCCGGCCGTCGCGTCGTTGTCGTGCGCAACACGACCAATGCCGACGTAATGCGCCAACTCGCCGCCAAGGCCGCTCCCGCCTTCAGCGTGCTGGAAGTCGACGATTATGCGCAGGCGCTCGATCGGCTTGCCACCGGCCAGGCCGAGGCACTGGCCGCGGATGACATCCTGATCATCGCCTACCTGGCCGAGAACGGTCTGCAACGACGCTACGCCGTCGTCGGCGAACTTCTCTCCTACGAGCCCTACGGGATCATGTTTGCGAAGGACGATGCGCCGTTGGCGGCGGTCGTCGACGCAAGCTTCCGCCGACTCGCCATGACGCGCGAGATCCGCTGGATCTACGACAAATGGTTCATGCGCCGCCTGCCGTCAGGCGTGCGCCTCGGCGTGCCCATGAGCATCCAACTGGAGCGCTCGTTCCAGGTCCTGGGGCTGCCGCCCGACTAACCGTCCCGCAGATGGCGGAGCGCGGTCCGGGCATGGCGGCCCGACACATGTGTCGAGACATCGCCACGACTGCGGGCCATCACGCCGGCGATCACTGTCGACAGAGTTGCGCACCGGAAGCATGGCTCCACCAGCTTCCGGGCGCGCGCGGGCCAGTCGGCCCGGGTCAATATTGAATATTGATTACTTCGGATTGATCTTCGTGATCTTGTTGCCTTGCAGGCCGAGACCGGCCATCAGGCCCTGCTGACTGAAGATGAACGCGTAGATGTCGTCCTTCATCGTCGTGGTTGTCGTCGTTTTCGCCTTGCCTTCGTCCAGCACGACGATGCTCGGGCCGACGCCGACTTCGAAGCCGGCGGTGCTGTCGAGCGCCTTAAGCGCGGCCTCGTTCATGAAGAACATCGCGTAGCCGTACTGCTGCGCGCCGGCCTGCAGTCCGCTCGAAATGCCGGAGGTGTTGTAGTAGCCCACCACCTTGCCGCCCTTGATCAATGCGCCGTCACCATACTGGCCGCCGATGCCGAGACCGGCCTTGGTGATGGTCGGGAACACCAGGATCGCCTGCGCCTTGGCGCCGATGGTCTTGGCAGCTGGAACCTTGGCGTAGAGGCTTTGCAGCGCCTTGTTGGCGTCGCGGCTGAGTTCGGCGGCCGATGCCGCCATCGCCGGCGCAGCCGGGACGAGAAACAGGGTCGCAGCAGCGGCGAGTGCCGCCATCGTGCGCGGAAGTACGCTATGCAACAGAATTGAACGCATGGATAACTCTCCCGGTAACTGGTTGGGCAGTCGACGCGCTGACCTGCGCGTCGAGCCGGCCATTGTCCTCCTGCCGGGCGACGACTGCAATGCCGCCGGACAAGGTCGCACCCGGCGGCGGAGGATCGCGAGGGAACCCGGACGCCGTCGCCGCGGGTAACAAGTCGGCCGCTCGGCGACACCTCGACGATCCGATCGCATCTGCCGGCTGACTTGCTCCAGTGATCCAAATTGCGACAAAACAACAGCGTGAATCACACGTGCAGAGGCTTTGGCCCACGGAATGCGCGGGCGACGCTTCGCGCGCGATCTGTTTTGGCATACGCTAGCGGCTGCCACCGGGTTGGAATCGGCGGACAACCCGGCCGCGAGCTTGGAATGGAGTGGCTAGTAACGACTCTCGCATGACGGCTGCTGCACACCGTCAGCGATTCGTCGCACATTCGCCGAGCCTGGAGTCAGTCCAACGTGAGGAGGAAAGTCGCATGAGAACAAATCAGAAATGGTGGCCTGCGTTGCTTTTGGCAGCAGTCCTTGCCGTTCCGTTTGCCGGGACAGCTCAGGCGCAGACGACGACCACCACTGAGGTGAACAAGTTCGAGATCCTTGCCGTCGATGGCAACAACCTGGTCGTCCGCAACGAGAAGGGCACGCACGATTACGTCGTACCGGATGACTTCCGCTTCACGGTCGACGGGAAGAAGTTGTCCGTGAAGGAGCTGAAGCCGGGAATGAAGGGCACGGCGACCGTCACGACCAAGACAACGCTCACGCCGGTCACGGTGACCGAAATCAAGGAGGGGACGGTTGTCAGCGCGACAAACTATTCGGTGAACGTGCGGTCTTCCGAAGGTGTGCGGCGCTTCACGCAGAGCGAGCTCGATGACCGGGGCGTGCAGATCCTGAAGGAAGGACGCATCATCCGCATCCGCGATCTGAAGCAGGGTGACCAGATCACCGCCACGATCTTCTCCAAAGCGCCACCCGTCGTCCTGACGGAAACGGAAGTGCAAGCCACGCTGGCCCAGGCTGCGCCCGCACCCGCCGCACCGGCGCCAGCCGCAACCCCCGCAGCGACGCCGGCTGCAGCGGCCGCACCACCGGCTGCGGCACCGCCGGCCAGTCCAGCGCCTGCCAAGGCCGCGCCCGCGCAGCCACCAGCAACGGAGGGAACGCCTTGGCTCTGGTACATCCTGATTGCGGTTGTCCTGGTGCTGCTGTGGTTCTTCGTTGTGCGCAAGAAGGAAAAGCGCTGATCCGCAGTCACCATCGTTCACCCGGGCGGTAGCGCTGCCGGCGAGAGAACGCTCGCAGCGCGGTTGCCGCCCGGGCCCGGACGACTGAACGAGCGCACCGGCGAGGTTCCCTCGCCCGGTTGCGCCCGAGGAAGGCGGCCCAACTCGCACGCAATTGATCGAAGGCACGCTGGGACGCCTTCGGCTGCCGACAATGTCCAGAAGTCGGTCAGAGCCGCGGTTCCCGGCGGCGACGGCTTGCGTACTCGGCGTGGCTGTGAACTCCGTCAGGCGAGGTGAAACATGAAGCTGCTGCTGCTCAGCAACTCCAGGACGGAGGGTTTGGACTATCTGGGGCACGCGGCCGGCTGGCTGCGCGACTTCCTGCCGCGTTCGGTCGACGAAGTGCTGTTCGTGCCGTATGCCGGCGTCACGAAGACGCACTACGACTACGTCGAGGAGGTCACTCCGGTCTTCGCCGCGCTCGGTGCGCGGGTCACCGGGATCCACCGGGCACACGACCTGGTCGCGGCGCTTCGTTCTGCCCAGGCCATCGTTGTCGGCGGCGGCAACACCTGGAACCTGCTGCGTGAACTGCGTGCGCATCGCCTTGTGCTGCCGATGCTGCGCCAGCGCGTGCTGGCGGGCGTGCCGTACATCGGCTGGAGCGCCGGCGCAAACATCGCGAGCCCGACGATCATGACCACCAATGACATGCCGATCTGCGATCCGGGCGGCTTCGATGCGCTGGCGCTGGTGCCGTTCCAGATCAATCCGCACTACGTGCACGGCAATCCGCCGGGCTTCAAGGGTGAGACGCGCGAGGAGCGCATTCGCGAGTTCGGCGTGCTGCACCCGGATTCCTGGGTCGCCGGCTTGCGCGAAGGCACGGGATTCCTTGTCGAGGACGGATCGATACGCTTGCTGGGCGATGCACCGTGCCGCGTCTTCAGGGCCACGCAGGAGCCCCGCGAGCTCACGTCGGCCGACGACTTCTCGTTCCTGCTGGAGTGAACCGTGCCTGATACGGCCTCGGCCATCGAAAGTGTCAGCCACGTGCGCGGCCTGCAGCAGCGCATCAAGCGCATCGGCCTTGTCGCCGGTCCGCTGCTCGCCCTCCTCGTCTACTTCGCGCTGCCCGTGGAGTACCGCGCCGCCGACGGCACGACGGTGCCGCTGACCCATGCCGGTCGCGCGACGCTCGCGATGATGGCGTGGATGGCGACCTGGTGGATGACCGAGGCGGTCGAGATCGAGGTCACGTCGCTGCTGCCGATCGCGCTGTTCCCGATGCTGGGCATCATGCCGCTCGGCAAGACGACTGCCAACTACGGTGCGGACGTGATTTATCTCTTCCTCGGCGGCTTCGTGATTGCGCTGGCGATCGCGCGCTGCGGCCTCGATCGGCGCATCGCCTTTTTCACGCTGCGCCTGGTCGGTACGCGGCCGAAGGCGATCGTCGCCGGCACGATGGGCGCGACCGCCTTTCTCAGCATGTGGGTGTCCAACACGGCGACCGCCGCGATGATGATTCCGATCGTGCTGTCGGTGATCGACGTGGCGTTGCGCCGACGGACCGGCAAGGGACTGGCTGAACACGGCGGCATCCCCGACGACGACCGCGACATGCGCAACTTTGCGCTGTCGGCGCTGCTGGGTATCGCCTACGCGGCATCGATCGGCGGAGTGGGAACCATCATCGGCTCACCCCCGAACGGCATCCTGGTGCGTTTCATCGAACAGACGTCCGGAGTCCAGGTCAGCTTCCTGAAGTGGATGCTGATCGGCGTGCCCGCCATGCTGGCGTTCCTGCCGCTGGCGTGGTTCCTGAACACCTCGCTGCTGTTTCCCACGCGCATGAAGGAGATCGAGGGCGGTCGCGACTATGTGCGCGACGAGTGGGCAAAGCTGGGTCCTCTGAGCCGCGGCGAGCGCGCCACGCTGGCCGTTTTCGGCATGGCCGTTTTTCTGTGGGTCACGGCGCCGGTGCTGAAGCAGTGGGAGTTCGGCGGCATCGCGCCGCTCGGCGGCCTGTCGGATGCCGGCATCGCCATCATCGCGGCGATCACGCTGTTTCTGATCACGGTCGACCGCGAGAAGGGCGAATCGCTGATGGACTGGACCACCGCCACAAAGCTTCCGTGGGGCGTCCTGATCCTGTTCGGCGGAGGACTGGCGCTGGCGTCCGCCACCGAAGCCAATGGTGTTCCCGGCTATATCGGCAGCCTCGCGGCAGGATTCTCGGGCTGGCCGGTGTGGGCCGTGCTGCTGGTCATCATCGCCCTCATGGTCTTCATGTCGGAACTGACCTCGAACACCGCGCAGGTCGCGACGATGCTGCCGATACTCGCGGCACTGGCGCCGGTGCTCGGTGTACCTACCGCACTCATGCTGGTGCCGGCGACGATCGCCGCCAGCTGTGCATTCATGATGCCGGTCGGCACCCCACCGAATGCGATCGTGTTCGGCACCGGGCTCGTGCGCATGCCGCAGATGATGAAGGCAGGCATCTGGCTCAATCTCACCGGGATACTCCTGATCTTCGCGCTTACGTGGTTCGTCTTCGCGCCCGTCCTGCGCGCGCTGGGCTGAGCCTGCTTTCCCGCCGGTTCAGAGCCCGGATCCGAGTTGTCAAAGCGGTGCTTCGCGGGGTTCCCAGCGTTCACTTGTCGACGCTTTCTCCTTGCCTGACGATTCGTCACGCACAATGTCGGCATGAAAGCTCCCAAACGACTGCGTGCATTGATCGAGGAAGGGCTTGTCGACTCCGTGGTGCGGCAGTTGATGAGCGGCAAGGAAGCGTCCGTGTATGTGGTCCGCTGTGGCGACGAGACCCGCTGCGCGAAGGTCTACAAGGAAGCCACGCACCGAAGCTTCCGGCAGGCGGTCGACTACACCGAGAACCGCCGCGTCAAGAACACGCGCCAGGCACGTGCGATGGCCAAGGGCACGCGCTTCGGACGTGAAGCAACCGAAGCGGCGTGGCAGAGCGCGGAGGTCGAAGCGCTGTACCGGCTCGCCGCCGCCGGGGTCCGGGTGCCCAGACCGTTCAACTACCTTGACGGCGTGCTCCTGATGGAACTGGTGGCCGACGAGCATGGCGCGGCCGCTCCGCGGCTGAACGACGTCCTCTTCACGGCTGAAGAGGCACGCGCCCACCACGCGACCCTCATTGCCGAAGTCGTGCGCATGCTGGCCGCCGGCATCGTTCACGGCGACCTGTCGGAATTCAATGTGCTGCTGGCGGCCGACGGTCCGGTGATCATCGATCTGCCGCAGGCCGTCGATGCAGCGGGCAACAACCACGCCAGCCGCATGCTGCTGCGCGATGTCGGCAACCTCCGCAACTTCTTCGGCCGCTTCGCGCCGGATCTGCTCGAAACGAATTACGGTGCCGAGATCTGGGATCGCTACGTGCGAGGCGACCTGCAGCCGGGAGCCGTACTCACGGGCCGCTTCGAACAGAAGCTCGCCGCGGTCGACCTGACCAGCGTCATGCGCGAAGTGGATGATGCGCTGGCCGAGGAAAGGGAGCGACGCCTGCGCGAGCGACTGTCAGCCTAGGGCGGAGAGTGCCGCGCTGCGGTTCATAACATTGAGACGACGACGTGTCCCCGCGCTCAGGAAAGAGGCGTCTGCTCCTTCATTGTGCAAACCGACGCTGCGCAGTGATCGCCAGCCCGCTCACGACGCTCGAGTAGCGGTCTCCCGTGACGGCCTGCGCCAGCGGAAACGCGGCAGCGAGCCGCGTGACCAGGGTCCTTAGTCCGGTCGATCCTCCCGTGAAGTAGAGGGCGTCGATGCGATCCGCGCCGATCCGTGCCCGCCGCACGGTTTCGCGCGCGGTTTCGACGATGCGGTCGACTTTGTCATCGAGCGCCACGGCCTGCTGCTCTTCGGAGAACGGCTGCCTCAGGTCCGGCTCGATGAAGTCGAGGTCGATGACTGCGCTGCCGGACTCCGACACGTCGATCTTGGCAAGCTCCGAACGTGCCGCGAGGTCGTGACCACGGTGCTGCTCAAGTACGCGCATCAACCGCTCGTGCGCGCGTTGGTCGTTGTACATCGTGCGCATGGTCCGCAGCTCAACCAGGCGGTTCGGCACGTAGGTCGTGTTGATCAGATGCCAGGTGGCCAGATCGAAGTAGATCTTCGACGGCACCGGCCGGTCGCCCGGCCCATCGCCCTGGTAGCCGAGCAGCGGCATGATCGTCGCGAGATTGATCGCCCGGTCGAAGTCCGTGCCTGCCAGGTGCAGGCCGTGGTTCGCCAGGACATCGGCGCGCCGGTCGACCTCGCTGTGGGCCGTGGCGCTCGCACGCACCACTGAAAAGTCCGATGTCCCACCGCCGATATCCGCAACGAGGACGAGGCGTTCGCCGTCGCCCGGTGCCAGCCGCGACTCGAAGTCGAGGGCTGCCGCAATGGGCTCGAACTGAAACTGTACCTCCGAGAGGCCGGCAGCCTGCGCTGCCCGCAGCAGCGTGTCCTGAGCCTTCGAATCGCGCCGTGGATCGTCGTCGACAAAGAACACGGGCCGCCCGATCACCACCCGATCCAGTGGCATCCGCCAGTGCGTTTCGGCCCGCTCCTTCAAGTGCCGGAGATACGCCACCACCACATCGAGGTAACGAACCTGCAGACCGTTAGGCAGTTCGGTCGCCTCGTCCATCAGATCCGACCCAAGGATGCTCTTGATGGATCGCATCAGTCGGCCCTCGTGGCCATCGACATACGCGGCAATGGCGGCACGGCCAAAGTGGCGACTGCCATCGTCGGCACTGTAGAAGACGGCAGTCGGCATGCTGGTCGCGCCGTGTTCGAGCGGCGCCAGTTCGACCCGGGTGTGCCGTTCCGCCTCCGGATCGTGCATCACCGCGGCCACCGCGGAGTTGGACGTGCCGAAGTCGATCGCGCAAGCGCGCACACCGTCTGCAGACTTTGACTTGCGATTCACGAGGGCATTGTTTCTGACCGTTCGAAGCGCGGCCCTGGAAGGGATTGTCGTTCCGCATTGCGCCGCGAGCAACTGCGGTGCGGAACAGACTCTGAATAATTGGTCTGACCACCTTACCAATTTCGCAACAGGTGCACCAGCACGATGCATCCTGGACGCGACACGACGGCATTCGCGCGAACACTTGAGAGGAATCAGATTTACGTGATTCGAGCCGACGAAAATGAGCCATCACCGGTTCGGAATGTGTCCCACTGAGCGAGACCCGTCCGCGCCGAACTCATCCCGAGGACATGGAGGACTCAATGGCAGTCGCACTAAACCCCAGCGGCCAATCGGTCGCCGTAGCACCACCTGTAGAAAAAGGTGGACATGCGTTCCCCTGGAAGGCACTCGCACCGGTTGTGGTTGCATTGATCATCGCTGCATTCCCACCGCCGGAGGGCCTTGCACAGCACGCGTGGTACTTCTTCGCCGTATTCGCCGGCGTCATCGTCGGGCTCATGCTCGAACCACTGCCCGGCGCGGCCATCGGCCTGATCGGTGTCGTCGTCGTCACGGTGCTCGCGCCTTATGTCCTGTTCGGACCCGCCGACCTGGCCAAAGCCGGTTTCAAGCCGGCCAATGCGGGGCTGAGCTGGGCGCTGTCGGGCTTTTCGAACTCGACGGTCTGGCTGATCTTCGCGGCGTTCATGTTTGCGCTGGGCTACGAGAAGACCGGCCTCGGCCGCCGCATCTCGCTCGGACTGGTGAAGACGATGGGCCGACGGACGCTGACGCTCGGCTATGCCGTGGCCTTCGCCGACCTGCTGCTGGCGCCGTTCACGCCGTCGAACACCGCGCGCAGTGGCGGCACGGTCTACCCCGTGATCCGCAACCTGCCCGCCCTGTATGACAGCAAGCCCAATGATCCGTCGTCACGCCGGATCGGCGGCTATCTGATGTGGACCGCGATTGCAGTGACTTGCGTGACCAGCTCGATGTTCATCACCGCCCTGGCGCCCAACCTGCTGGCGATCGAACTGATCAGCAAGACCGCCAAGGTGACGTTCAGCTGGACCGAATGGTTCATGGCGTTCGCACCGGTCGGCATCCTGTTGCTGCTGGCGGTACCGCTGCTGACCTACGTCCTTTATCCGCCGACAGTGAAGAGCGGAGACGAAGTACCGAACTGGGCCGCCGGTGAACTGAAGAAGATGGGCGGACTCACGGCCCGCGAAATGGGGCTGGCAGCGCTGGTCATCCTCGCGCTCGCGCTCTGGATCTTCGGTGGTGACTTCATCAATGCAACGACCGTCGCCATTGCGGTCATCGTGGTAATGGTGGTCGGCCGCGTGGTCACGTGGGACGACATCCTGTCGAACAAGCCGGCGTGGAACACGCTGGTGTGGTTCGCGACGCTGGTGGCGCTGGCCGATGGCCTCGCCCGCGTGGGTTTCGTGAAGTGGTTCGCCGAATCGATCGGTGCGCAGATGAGCGGCGTTTCGCCGACCATGGCGATGCTGGTGCTGGTGGCCGTGTTCTTCTTCACGCACTACCTGTTCGCGAGCATCACCGCCCATGTCACGGCGATGCTGCCGGTGATGCTGGCCGTCGGCCTCGGTATCCCCGAAATGCCGATGCAGACGTTTGCAATGCTGCTGGCGATGACGCTCGGCATCATGGGCATCCTGACGCCGTATGCGACAGGTCCGAGCCCGGTGTACTACGGCAGCGGCTACATCCCGACGAAGGACTACTGGCGCCTCGGCGCGATCTTCGGCGTGATCTTCTTCGTCGCACTGCTCGTGATCGGACTGCCCTGGATGGCAATGATTCGCTGAAAACGCTGCAGATCAGGGATACCGGCTACCGGGTCGGTGTCCCCTCTCGTGAATCACGTGCCGCGCTGTCTTCCTGATCGATGAAGAGATGCGATGCGAGTGCACAAAAAAATCGGCCCGCATAACGCGGGCCGATTTGATTGGAGTGATTGCTACTGGCGACGTCGGCGTGCCGTGAGGCCTGCACCCAACAGCGCAAGGCCCACGAGTGCCAAGCCGCTCGGCTCCGGCACCGCAGCACTGCGCTCGATGACGTAGCCTCTCGCGAACCCGTAAATGTCGCCGAGCGCATCGGGTGCGTCGTTCCAGCCCCAGGCTGCTCCATGCAGATCGTAAGCGAGGAAATCTTCGTTTCCGACATTGTTCGGCTCGCCGCCCCACCAGTTGGTATAGGCAAACGTTTCGCCGGTTACCCATTCGAACGTGCCTTCCACCTTGGCGTCGGTAGCGCCAAGCCAGAAATGCGAGCGACTTGGCAGCGCAGCTGAGAGTTGCGAACTGAGGAAGGCATCTTCCGCAGCCGACGTGACGGTCGCCAGATGCCAGCCCGAGCCCAACGCAGCAACCGCCGCCTGGGCATCAGTCCAGGTGATGCCTTCGGCCCGGATCACGTCGTATTCGTGACCGTTGCCTCCCCAGATAACGCTGGCGTGGCTGGCTTGCGCGACAGCGGCGAGGAGGACAGTGGCAGCGAATCGCTTCATGTTCTTCATCGAGTTTCTTTGTGCGTTGATGTCGGGCGCTACGACGCGCAAGAATCAAGCCATCCTGTCGAATCAATGACTTGCGAGTCAAATGACCGCGAAGTGTAAAGGGTCTCGACGTCTTCAAGCCCAACGCCGACTAAGCACTGAGCGTCGTCCAAACGTACTACCGCGACCGCTGGCCACACGCCTTATCAAAAGGGCAATTTCTGCGTTGAACGACGCCCAGGCTTTCGGTGTACCACTCACCCGAGTTCGATTCACGTGCCCAATCTGACTCATCCTGATGGCAACGAATCTCGGCGACGGCGGGCACGTCGCTTTCAGCGAGTCGTTGGCTGATCCAGCGCCGTCGCGTCATGCGGCTGTACACCTGCGTCACCATCGAGTAGCACACGTAAGCACGGGAACACCGTCGTTCGCGGACTCAGTGCTCGCATAGATCGCGGAAACTGCGGCCATGCCGTCGAACGCGCTCCACGTCGTGCGTTGTAAAGAGGAGGTAGGTCGGCACACCTGTTGACGACCGTCAATGAACCCGCCTCGCTTGCCGCTAGCTTGCCTTCATGTCGCGCGCTGAGCGCAGACGGAATTATTTGACTCCGGGGATGGGAATGTTCAGCACACCGGTCAAGGAACTCATGGACTCTCACAAGCTGCTGCTCGCCACACCGCAGACGAGCGTTCGCAAGGCTTCCGAATCCATGGCAAAGCACGGTGTTGGCGCCGTCCTGGTGGTCGAGGGTAAACATTTGCTCGGAATATTCACCGAGCGCGATGTTGTTTTCCGGGTCGTGGCGCAAGGACTCGACACTGCAACGACCCGAGTCACCGACGTCATGACGCCGGAGCCCGAAGACGATCGCTCCCGACAAGTCCTACGGCGTCGCCATGGCAGCTGATGCACGAGAATGGCTTCCGCCACCTGCCGGTCATGGACAAGGACGTACCGATCGGAGTGGTTTCGTCCCGCAGCGCACTCGATCCGGAGCTCGAGGAATTTGTCTCGGAGGAAAGGCGCCGCAAGCGCCTGCTCGAACAGATCTGAGACGCCCGCAGTCGAGGCGTGTCAGGCCGGACGCTCGTCCCGTTCGGCGCGCTCGGCCATTGCCCGGGTCATCCGTCGAAACAGGAACAGGTGCGCCGGAATCATCGCGTACCAGTAGAGCAGCCCCCACACGCCGCGCGGGTGCCAGTACGCCGTTTCGGTCAGGCGCGTGCCGCCATCCGGCTGTGGTTCGAGCTCGAACTCGAGGATGCCAGAGCCCGGCGCCCTCATGCCGAAGTGCAGCGTCAGGCGCCGTTCGGGTTCGAGCGCCAGCACGGTCCAGTAGTCGATCGCGTCGCCGACGCGCAGGTCGACCGGGTCACGGCGTCCGTGCGTGAATCCCGGGCCGCCGACCAGCCAGTCGAGTAACGCGCGCAGCCACCACAGGACGTTCATCGTGTAGTAGCGGTTGTCGCCGCCGATCGCGGTGACAACGCGCCAGACCGCCGCGGGCGAGGCCAAGGTCGCGGCCGTCCCGCTCGCTCGCTTGGCGTAGAAGGCGTGGTCGTGGCGATACGCACGGTGGGGAAAGGCACCCTCGGTCCAGCGACCGGATACCCGGTGCGTGCGCTCGGCCTCGAGCGCGGCGCGCACCGCCTCGCGAAACGTCAGCAGCCGTTGCGGCACCAGCGCCCGCAATGGGGCATCGTGCGCCGGGATGTCGTGCTTCAGCCCGCCGATCAGCGCACGCGCGATGCTGGCCGGCACCGCGGTCACCAGCCCCAGCCAGTACGAAGATAGCCGCGGACTCAGCAGCGGCACGCGCAGGATGATCGGCCGCTTGCCGACGACGTCGCCGAAGGCGAGCATCATCTGCTCGTACGTCAGGATCTCCGGTCCACCGGCGTCGAAGATGCACCCCGCGGCCGCCGGGATGGTGGCGACGCGCTCGAGGTACGTAAGCAGATTGTCGAGGGCGATCGGTGACGACTTCGACTGCACCCACTTCGGCGTCACCATCAGTGGCAGGTGATAGACGAGGTCGCGCATCACTTCATAGGCCGCCGAGCCGGCGCCCACGATGATGCCGGCGCGGATCTCCGTGACCGGCACCGAGGTCGAGCGCAGCAGGTCGCCACTCTCGGCGCGCGACACGAGGTGCTCGGACTCTGCACCCGCGGGCACGAGTCCGCCAAGATAGACGATGCGCTCGACGCCGGCCTCCTCAGCCGCCCGGGCGAAGTTGAGCGCGGCCTCGCGATCGAGCCGGCCGAAATCGCGCCCTGCCGCCATCGAATGCACGAGGTAGTACGCGACCCGGCAACCCGCCAGGGCAGCCGGCAAGGTCGCGGGGTTCAGCGCATCGGCCTCACCCAGCTCGACATCGGACCAGCCCCGCGCCTCGAGCGTGCGACGCTGCCGCGCCACCGCGCGGACCCGCTGTCCGCTGGCCAGCAGCCGGGGAACGAGATTGGTGCCGACGTAGCCGCTGGCGCCGAAAACCACGGTGACACCCGCGGTGGGCGCTGCAGCGTTCGAGGAAGCGTCTACACGCGACATGCACCCGCAGTCTACGGGTGCCCCACCGCCCTTCAGTAGCGCCCGTGCTGCTTGTAGATGTAGTTCGCCAGTTCCACGGACTGGCTGGACAGCCGGCGCTGGATCGCATGCGCGGTGCGCACGATCGCGCGCATGGCGCGATAGACGATCTCCGGATCGGTCTTCAGCAACGACTCGAGCTGCGGACGGCGCAATGACATCACGCGCGTCGGCCCGACCGCGACCAGGGAGGCGTAGCGCTCGGTGTCGTCGATGAACGACAGTTCACCCGCGAAGTCGCCCGCGACCAGCGTGTGCAGCGTCACGGCCGGCTCGTCCTTGGGATGCCGGACCACGCCGAGCGCCCCGCTGATCACGACAAACAGATGGTCGTCGGACGAGCCTTCACGCACCAGGACATCGCCATCGCGCAGATCCAGCAGCTCGGTCAGTGCTGCCAGCGTCCGGCATTGCGCATCGTCAAGCTCCGCCGAGAGGCGGGAACTGCGAAGTGCATCAAAACGTTCGTCCGACATGTCGTCCTCACAGGATGGCCGCTGGCAACTGCAGTCGACGGCGCTCGAATTAGATGCTGCCCCGCCGACCGCGCCCTTGCAGTAGAGCAACACGGACGGCAATTTCGTCGGTTCGCATCTGTAACGGTAAGCGTAACAACCGTGTCCCGAGCAATTCTTGTCCACGCACTCCGGGGCGCCGTTGACGTGCATCAACGGCGCACTTGTGCAAAGGATGAGGATGCGCCCATGCAGCGCTGATCGCCCATGTTTCGCGAGCGACCAGTGCGTGACACGACCCACGGGAGATGGACCATGCTCGAAACCTCATATGAAGTGATGCGGCGGCAGGGGATCACGCGGCGGAGCTTCCTGAAGTTCTGCAGCCTGACCGCAGCATCGCTCGGCCTCGGCGAGGCGGGTGCACAGGAGATCGCGAAGGCGCTGCAGACCAAGCCGCGCACGCCGGTCATCTGGCTGCACGGACTCGAGTGCACGTGCTGCACCGAGTCGTTCATCCGCTCGGCGCACCCGCTCGCGAAAGACGTGGTCCTGTCGATGATCTCGCTCGACTACGACGACACGATCATGGCCGCCGCCGGTCACCAGGCCGAAGAGGCGCTCGAGCAGACGATCGCGAAGTACAAGGGCAACTACATCCTTGCGGTCGAAGGCAATCCGCCGTTGGCCGAAGACGGCATCCACTGCATTCCCGGCGGCCGTCCGTTTGTCGAGAAGCTCAAGCACGTCGCCAAGGACGCCAAGGCCATCATCTCGTGGGGCTCGTGCGCATCGTGGGGCTGCGTGCAGGCTGCGAAGCCGAATCCGACACAGGCCACACCGGTCCACAAGGTCATCTTCGACAAACCGATCATCAAGGTGCCGGGCTGCCCGCCGATCGCCGAAGTGATGACGGGTGTCGTGACCTACGTGCTGACCTTCGACCGACTGCCCGAAATGGACGCCCAGGGCCGGCCGAAGATGTTCTACAGCCAGCGCGTGCACGACAAGTGCTATCGCCGGCCGCACTTCGATGCCGGCCAGTTCGTCGAGAAGTTCGACGATGCCGGCGCGCGCATGGGCTACTGCCTCTACAAGGTGGGCTGCAAGGGTCCTGTCACCTACAACGCCTGCTCGGCGATCCGCTGGAACGAAGGGCTGAGCTTCCCGATCCAGTCGGGCCATGGCTGCATCGGCTGCTCGGAAGACGACTTCTGGGACAAGGGCTCGTTCTACGACCACCTGACGACGATCCGTCCGCCCGGAGTGGCGGGACTCGGTATCGAGGGCACGGCGACCACATTCGGCGTCGCAGCGGTGGCCGTCGCGGGCGCAGCGCTCGCGGCACACGCGGCCGTCAGTGCGATCAAGCAGGCGCGCAGCCACACGCGCAATGACAAAGTGAACGAGACGGTGGAGAAGTAATCATGCCGACCATCCAGACACAAGGTTTCACGCTCGACAACAGCGGCCGGCGCATCGTCGTCGATCCGATCACCCGGATCGAGGGGCACCTGCGCATCGAGGTCAATGTCGACAAGGACAACGTGATCCGCAACGCGGTCTCGACCGGCACGATGTGGCGCGGCCTCGAGGTCATCCTCAAGGGACGCGACCCGCGTGACGCCTGGGCCTTCGTCGAACGGATCTGCGGCGTGTGCACCGGCGTGCACGCGCTGGCATCGGTGCGCTCGGTCGAGGACGCGCTCGGGATCAAGATCCCGAAGAACGCGAACATCATCCGCAACCTGATGCACTCGACGCTGTACGCGCAGGACCACCTGGTCCACTTCTATCACCTGCATGCGCTCGACTGGGTCGACGTGGTCTCGGCGCTGAAGGCGGACCCGAAGAAGACTTCCGAGATCCAGCAGTCGATCTCGCCGTGGCCCAACAGCTCGCCGGGCTACTTCCGCGAAGTGCAGAGCCGCCTGAAGAAGTTCGTCGAGAGCGGCCAGCTCGGCATCTTTGCCAACGCCTACTGGGGCAACCCGGCGTATCAGCTGCCGCCCGAAGTCAACCTGCTGGCGACGACGCACTACCTCGAAGCGCTCGACTTCCAGAAGGAGATCGTCAAGATCCAGACGATCTTCGGCGGCAAGAATCCGCATCCGAACTGGCTCGTCGGCGGCGTGCCCTCGCCGATCAATGTCGACGGCACCGGATCGATCGGCGCGATCAACATGGCCACGCTCAACATGGTCAAGGACATCGTCGACCGCACGATCGAGTTCGTCGACCAGGTCTATATCCCCGACCTGCTGGCGATTGCCGGCTTCTACAAGAACTGGGCCAAGTGGGGCGGCGGCCTGGCAAGCCAGAACGTCATGTCCTATGGCGAGTTCCCCGTCATCCCGAACGACTACAGCAACAGCAGCATGCTGCTGCCGTCCGGTGTCATCCTCGGCGGGGACCTCAAGAAGGTGCATGAAGTCGACCTGAAGGACCCCGAGCAGGTCCAGGAATGGGTCACGCACAGCTGGTACAAGTACGCGGACGAGGCCAAGGGCCTGCATCCGTTCGACGGCGTGACCGATCCCAAGTTCGAACTGGGCGCAAACACCAAGGGCACGCGGACCAACATCCAGGAACTCGACGAGTCCGCGAAGTACTCGTGGGTCAAGTCGCCGCGCTGGAAAGGTCATCCGGTCGAGGTTGGACCGCTGGCCCGTTACCTCGTCGCCTATGCACGCGGCAACAAGGAGATCCAGGAGCAGGTCAATGGCGCCCTCAAGGCGCTCGACGTGCCGATCACGGCGCTGTTCTCCACGCTGGGACGCACCGCGGCACGTGGCCTCGAATGCCAGTGGGCGGCGCACAAGATGCGCACCTTCTACGACGAGCTCGTCGCCAATATCAAGGCGGGTGACCTGGCCACGGCCAACGTCGAGAAATGGGAGCCGTCGACCTGGGCCGCCGAGGCCAAGGGCGTTGCACCTTGCGAAGCTCCGCGCGGAGCGCTGGCCCACTGGGTCAAGATCAAGAGCGGCCGCATCGACAGCTACCAGTGCGTCGTGCCGACGACCTGGAACGCGGGGCCGCGCGACGCCAAGGGCCAGATCGGCCCCTACGAGGCATCGCTGCTCAACACGCCGATGGCCAAGCCCGACCAGCCGGTCGAGATCCTGCGCACGATCCACAGCTTCGATCCGTGCCTGGCCTGTGCGACGCACGTGATGTCGCCCGAAGGCGAGGAAATCGTCTCCGTGAAAGTTCGCTGACAAGGAGCCTTCAATGTCAAAGCACGGGTACGGAGAGATGAGAGTCGATCCGGTCAGCGGTGCGGTGCTGGGCGGCAAGCTCCAGCAGGTCTATGTCTATGAAGCCCCGGTGCGCATCTGGCACTGGCTGATGATGATCGCGATGTTCGTGCTGATCCCGACGGGCTATCTGATCGGCTCGCCGTGGAGCGGCCCGCGCGAAGAAGCGACCTTCACCTACTTCTTCGGCAACATCCGCACGATTCACTTCATCGCGGCCATGGTCTTCGCGGTGGCCTTCGTCGTGCGCCTGTACTGGGCCATCATCGGCAACCACCACGCACGCGCGATCTTCATTCCGCCGGTGTGGAACTTCAACTGGTGGAAGGGCCTGGTCGGCCAGGCGATGTACTACCTGTTCCTGCGCAAGGAGTCCGCGTTGTGGATCGGGCACAACCCGCTCGCGCAGTTCGCGATGTTCTTCATGTACGTGCTCGGGTCGATCGTCATCATCCTCACCGGCTTTTCGCTGTACGCGGAGCAGTTCGGCTGGGGCTCGACCTGGATGAACGTCTTCGGCTGGGTCAACACCCTGCTCGGTGGCTCGCAGATGGTGCGCACCGTGCATCACTTCGCGATGTACTACCTGATGCTGTTCGCGGTCGTGCACATGTACATGGTGTTCCGCGAGGACATCATGAGCCAGCAGAGCGTGGTCGGCACGATGATCAGCGGAGTGCGCACGTTCAAGGCGGGCGCAAGGATCGAGAAGATCTGAACCTCGCAACCCGCGCGGCGCAATCCGCCATGATGGCAACTCGCACCACCTCCCGACGGGGCCAGCCGGCCTCGTTGGGAATTCCGGCCCGGCGACCGCCGCAGCCGGGGCAGTTCCTCGAGAGCCGCTTCCTCAAGCCACTGGGGATCAGCCAGACCGATCTCGCCAAGGCGCTCGGCGTGTCGCGCCGCCGTGTCAACGAACTGATCAACGGCCGGCGCGCGATCACGCCGGACACCGCGGTCCGGCTGGCGATGTACTTCGGCAACGAGGCGGCCTTCTGGATGCACCTGCAGGTGGCCTGGGATATGCATTCGGCCGCGCGCGAAGTGCGCGCGTCGATGCGCACTCGCTGAGTGGTTTCTCAGGACATCGCTCGTTCTGTGAACGCAACGTCGCTGCGTTGACGTAACGCAAGCGCAGCATTTGCTTCGGCCAGTACCGTTCGTGTAACCACCGGGGTTACACGGCAAATGGATGTTGAACGCGAAGTACTGGTACTGGGCATCGGCAATTTCCTCTGGGCCGATGAAGGCTTCGGCGTACGGGCAGTCGAAGCGCTGCACCAGGCCTTCCGGTTTCCTGCCGGCGTCGAGCTGATGGACGGCGGCACGCTCGGCCTGTCCCTCCTCCCGTACGTCGAGACGAGCCGCTGCGTGCTGGTGCTCGATGCGATCGACTACGGCCTCGAGCCCGGAACACTGAAGGTCCTGCGCGATGCCGAAGTCCCGGCGTGGGGCGCGCGCAAGATGAGCCCGCACCAGAACGGCTTCAACGACGTGCTCGCACTCGCGCAGCTGCATGGCTGCGCGCCGGAGCACATCGTCGCGATCGGCGTGCAGCCGCAGACGCTTGACGATTTCGGCGGCAGCCTGACCGCGCCGGTGCGGATGCGCCTGCAGGACGCCGTGCAGCTCGCCGCCGAGCAGCTCGCAGAATGGGGCTACCCCGGCACGCCGCGTCCGGTGAACGACATCGCCGAGCCGTTGAATGCGAGTTCCGTCGGCCTGCAGGCCTACGAGGCCCAGCGTCCTTCCGCCGAGGACGCCTGCCGGTCCGGCGATCCGCGCCTGCTCGAACTTCGCCAGCGCGCCGGGAGCTGAGCCATGTGCATCGGCATTCCACTCCAGGTCATCGAGTGCGAGGAACAGACCGCCGTCTGCGAAGCCGGCGGCCGGCGCGAGCGGCTCAACATCGTGCTGGTCGGGCCGCAGGCCGTGGGCACCTGGCTGCTCGCCTACCAGGGCTCGGCAATCCGGGTGCTGACCGAGGACGAGGCACTGCAGACACGCGCAGCGCTGGCCGCGCTCGATGCCGCGATGACGGGCACCGGCGATCTCGACGTGTACTTCGCCGACCTGGCCGCGCGCGAACCTTCACTGCCACCGCACCTGCGCCCCAACCGCACTGAGACACCCGAATGAGCCTGCTTGCCGTTCCCGATTCCGCCGCTCTGCACCCTCTGCTCGATCAACTCGTGACCCGGCACGGTTTCACGCGGCTCGACGCCGATGCCGTCGACGCCTTCGTCGCGCCGCCGGGGCATGCCCTGCTGGTGTTCACGGAAGATCCGGTCCGCTACAAGGAAACGCTCGACCTCGCGGTGATCGCGCCGGAAGTCGCGCGAACATTTCCGGGACGCTTCCGCGTGGGCGTCCTCTTTCCCGACGTCGCGCGCAAGGTCGCCAAGCGCTATGGGTTTGCACGCTGGCCGGCACTCGTGCTGCTGAAGGATGGCGAGTACGTCGGGGCCATCGACGGGCTGCGCAACTGGGAGGAATACCTCGAACAGATGCAGCAGCTGCTGGCCGCCGGGCCGTCACGTCCACCGTCCGTGGGCATTCCCGTCAATTCCGCTGGCGGCGATGCGTCCGCCTGCGGTCACTGAACTCTCTTTGCAGGCAAGACAATGAAATCGTTCCCGGTTCCGGTACACATGGTGGGTGCAGGGTCACACGTCGAGGAAGAGGAACTGCAGTACCTCGACATGCCGCGCGACATGCGTACGTTCCGCATGCCGCTTGTTCCGGAGAAGGCCGATGGCGAGGCGCTCACGGGTGCACGCGATCTCCTGGCCGACTTCCTGGCACAACTCAACCGCTGGACTCCCGGCCGAGGCACCAATCCGCGGCTCGACATGGGCGGTGTGCCGCCGGCGACGCTGGCAATCACCAATGAAATGCTGGGCGATGGCGAGGTCAGCATCCAGGTCAACGGCAATCGCCGGCTGCGCATACAGGAAAGCGTGTTCACCGGGTTGTGGCGCGTGGTCGAGCTCGACCGGGACGGTGGCTTGATTGCCGACTGGATCGAAGGCGGACCGCTGCCCGAGGTCGTGGTCGAAGCGGCACGTGCCGGCGGGCGCAACGGGGTGCCTGCCGTGGACATCCCGCCGGGCGCGATGAATTCCCCCGCGCTGCTGCACGAGCTCGGCGCCCAGATCGCAATGCGACGCCCGGGTGCACCCGCGCACGTGCTCAACCTGACGCTGTTCCCGATGTCTCCGGAAGATCACCAGGTGCTCGAGAGCGCCCTGCCCGTCGGCTCGGTGGCGATCATTTCGCGCGGCTTCGGCAACTGCCGCATCACATCGACCGGATCTCTCGACATCTGGCGGGTCCAGTACTTCAACAGCATGAACACGCTCATCCTGAACACGATCGAAGTCGTCGATGTGCCGGAAGTCGCACTTGCCGCCGACGAGGATCTCGTCGACAGCCGCGGCCGGCTCGCCGAGCTGATCGACTGGATGAGCGAGTCCTGCCCTGACTGATTCATTCGATGGGCACGCCCCACGAGATCGGGCCGGCGAGCCGCCTTGAGTGCAAGGTGTGCTGGCATGTGTACGACCCGGCCGTCGGTGATCCCGTCTGGCAGATTCCGCCCGGCACACCGTTTTCCGACCTTCCCGCGCATTGGGCCTGCCCGAACTGCTCGACGCCGAAGGGCGACTTTCTGCTGCTGCACGATGACGACTGAGACCGCCCTCCTGCCCGACCCCTCGCCACGGCTCGAGGAAGCGTTTCGCGCCACGGCCATCCGCATGAGCGGACTCGGCTTCGTGAACCCGGCGCTGCGCGTCGAGGCGGTCGAATTCGCACCCTGGGATGGCCACTGGCTCGGTGTCATGGTCACTCCCTGGTCGATCAACCTGCTGCTGCTGCCTCGCGACCGTTCCCTGTGGCAGACGGTCCGCGCCGGCGACAAGCAGCGCTATGCGTTCCCTGCCGGGGACTACGACTTCATTGCGGCGATGGACCCGGCCGTGGGTGAGTACCAGATGTGTTCGCTGTTCTCGCCCGCGCTGGAGTTCGAGGACCATGAAGTCGCGCGGATGGTGGCAAAGCTGGCGCGCGAAGCCCTGTTCGATGTGAACAACGCGGAGCAACCGGATACCGGCGGAGCGGCGGACGACAACACGAATCCCGGTCCGCTGGCACGGATGGAGCAGCAGGCCGATGCGCCCATGTCCAAACGCGACTTCCTGCGCGGCCGCTTCCTGCGCGCGGACGGTTCCAATGAACCCGGAAGGTGAACTGATCGTGCGGCTGGGCCTGAAGGCGAATCGCGTGCACTCCGTGAACCTCGCGTCGGGCCGGGAACCCCTGCCCGATCGCATGACGCGTGGACGACCTGCGGACGAAGTCGCACGTACGCTGCCTTTGCTCTTTTCGATCTGCGCCAGGGCGCAGGCGGCGGCAGCTTGCGGTGCGCTCGACGCGGCGCGCGGACGTACGCCGGACGCCGCCACCCAGCAACAGCGCGTCGCCGACGTAAGGGGCGAGGCCATCGTCGAGTTGTTGTCCCGACTGCTGATCGACTGGCCGCGCGTCATGGGCGTCGCCCCGGACGTGGCGAGCGTCGCACGCGCGCGCCAGGCATTGCCGGCGCAGGCGCTTGCGACGTGGCACGAGATCGCACGCGAGCGCATCTACGGAGTTGCGCCCGCAGACTGGATGGCCGACGCCTCGCTGGACGCGCTCGATCGCTGGACAGCGGCGGCGGAGACCCTGTCGGCGCGCCTCTTCGGCCGACTGCAGCGAGAGGCAGCGGACCTTGGCCGCAGCGATATCCGCACGATGCCTCCCGCAACGCTGGAAGCCCTCCTGCCGCTGCTGGCGCGGCTCGCCGACGATCCGACTTTCAGCAAGTCACCCGACTGGCTCGGAAGCCCCGTCGAGACAGGCGCCCTGGCACGGCACGCGGAGCACCCTCTCGTCGCCTCCTACGTGGAACGCCACGGCAACACGGTGGCGGCGCGGACGCTTGCGCGGCTCGTCGAACTGGCCGCGCTGCTGTCGGTCGACGATGACGCGTCGCTGCCGACCGCTGCGCCAGCACGCGGTCGCGCCGGGAGCGGGCATCGGCCTGGCCGAAACGGCGCGCGGACTGCTGCTGCACCATGCCGAAGTCAGTAACGGACGCGTTGAGCGTTACCGCATCGTCGCACCCACCGAGTGGAATTTTCACCCGGATGGCGCACTGGCGCGCGGCCTGCTGCAGCGGCCGGTTGACGGACCCGAGACAGCGCGTCGCGAAGCGCACCTACTGGTGCAGGCCCTCGACCCCTGTGTGGCCTGTCGAGTCGAGGTTGCCAATGCATGAAATGTCGCTCGCCGAAGGCATCCTGCAGATCGTCGAGGACACCGCCCGTGCCAATGCGGCGACGCAGGTACGGTCGGTGCTGCTGGAGATCGGCGCGCTGTCGCACGTGGAAGAGCAGGCCCTGCGCTTCTGCTTCGATGCGGTGACGCGAGGGACGGTTGCGGACGGCGCGCGCCTCGATGTGCACGCGACCGCCGGCCGCGCGTGGTGCATGCCCTGCGGGGAGAGCGTTGCACTGGATCGCCTGGGCGAAGCCTGTCCGCTGTGCGGCGGCTATCAGCTGCAAGTGACCCATGGCGACGAGATGAAAGTGAAGGAAATCGAAGTCGACGCTAAGGCCCCCACGCTTACCGAGTCCGCTGCCCGCCAAGGGGGCAGCCGGTCGGCTTGGGAGCGGCCCAGCGCCGACTGAGGCGGTATCGAGGAGAGACATCATGTGCACGACTTGTGGATGCGGCAGCGGCGAAACCCGGATCGAAGGCGCAGAGCACGACCCGGCGCATGAGCATGAACACGTGCATCCGGATGGAACGGTTCATCGTCACGTTCATGGACATGATGACGAACACGCGCACGAGCACGTGCACGTGATGCCCGACGGCAGCGTCGTGCGGCACGTCCATGCCCACGAGGGCGCGACCGATCTGCATTACGGGCATGGACCGGCTCACACACACGCGCCCGGCATGAGCCAGGCGAAAATGGTGCAGATCGAACAGGACATCCTGTCAAAGAACGATCGCCATGCACGCTTCAACCGGGAATTCCTGGCGGAGCGCGGCATCTTCGCGGTCAACCTGGTCTCGAGTCCCGGCTCCGGCAAGACGACGCTGCTGACCGAGTCGATCCAGCGCCTGCAGCCTGCCACCGCAGTGACCGTGATCGAGGGTGACCAGCAGACCACGCACGATGCCGATCGCATCCGCGCCACGGGCGCGAGGGCCCTGCAGATCAACACGGGCAAGGGCTGCCACCTGGACGCCAGCATGGTCGAGCGCGCACTCGAACGGCTGCAACCCGATGAGGGCTCGGTGCTGTTCATCGAGAACGTCGGCAATCTCGTGTGCCCGGCCGCTTTCGATCTCGGCGAAGCGCACAAGGTCGTGGTGCTGTCGGTCACCGAAGGCGAGGACAAGCCGCTGAAGTACCCGGACATGTTCCGCGCCGCCTCGTTGATGCTGCTGAACAAGGTCGACCTCCTCCCCTACGTCGCCTTCGACGTCGCGCGCTGCATCGAGTACGCGCGCCGCGTCAATCCGACGATCGAAGTAATGCAGGTCTCGGCCACCCGCGGCGAGGGCATGGACCTGTGGATCAACTGGGTCAAACTGCATGCAGTTACCTCGCGGCATGCACGCGAGCAGCATGTGGGTGCACTGAAGCGACGTGTGGCGGATCTTGAAGCGAAGCTCGCCGAGCGCGGCTGAACGCCGCCAAACACGATTCCTGACCCATGGACGCGACGGTCACCTCCCTCAGCCCCCTCAGCCGACGCGCCGTGCGCGTACGCGGCCAGGTGCAGGGCGTCGGGTTCCGTCCGTTTGTCTATCGCCTCGCGCAGGACCTCGCGCTGTCGGGCCGCGTCCTGAACGATGGCGCCGGAGTGCAGATCGAGGTGCAGGGCTCGACAGCGCGGCTGGACGAATTCGTCGATCGCCTCGAACGCGAAGCGCCGCGGCTTGCGCGAATCGATGCAGTCGAGTTCCGCGCGGCCGAATTGAGGAACGACGAGCAGCAGTTCGTGATCGACGCAAGCGGCGCAGGACCGGTCCTGACTGGCGTGACGCCCGACTCGGCACCCTGCCCGGATTGCATCGCCGACATGCTGGACCCGGCCAATCGCCGCTGGCACTACGCCTTTACCAATTGCACGAACTGCGGTCCGCGCTACACGATCACGGGCGCCCTTCCCTACGACCGGCCGAACACCAGCATGGCGCACTTCGCGCAGTGCCCGGCGTGCCAGCTGGAATACGACACACCGCTGGACCGTCGCTTCCATGCACAGCCCAATGCCTGCCCGGTGTGCGGCCCGCAGGTGTCCTTGCTGACGTCCGACGGGGCCCCATGGCAGACGGTCGATCCCATCGCTGCGGTGTTGCAACGGCTGCTCGCCGGTGAGATTGTCGCCATCAAGGGGCTAGGCGGTTTCCAGCTTGCGTGCGATGCGCGCAACGCCGCGGCGGTGTCGCGGCTGCGCTCGCGCAAGGCGCGGGAAGAGAAGCCCTTCGCGGTCATGGTCGCCAGCGCGGCCTCGTGCCTTGCGCTCGCGGAGGTGGACGCCGCCGAGCGCTCGCTGCTCGAGTCACCCGAGCGGCCGATCGTGCTGTTGCGGCAGAAGGCCGGGTGCGAAGCAACGCTGCCTGGCGTCGCGCCCGGCATGACCACCCTCGGCGTCATGCTGCCATCATCGCCGCTGCACCTGCTTCTGTTCCACGAGGCGGCCGGTCGCCCGAGCGGAACCGCATGGCTCGACTTTCCTCAGCCACTGGTGCTGGTGATGACCAGTGCGAACCCGGGCGGAGAACCGCTGGTGATCGCAAACGACGAAGCCGTCGGTCGACTCGGCACGATCTGCGACTGCCTGCTGGTCCACGACCGCGATGTGCTGATCCGCTGCGACGACAGCGTGGTGCGCAGTGGCTTCGCCGATTCAAGCGCAACGACGACGCCCATCGACGCTCCGACTTTCATACGCCGCGCGCGCGGCTACACGCCGGTGCCGATCCGGCTCGCCACGACCGGCCCGTCTGTGCTGGCCGTTGGCGCCTTCCTGAAGAACACCGTCTGTGTCACGCGCGACGACGAGGCCTTCCTGTCCCAGCACATCGGGTCGCTGGACAACGCGCCCACGTGCCGGGCGCTGGACGAGGCGATCGATCACCTGTGCGATGTCCTGGCGATCACGCCACAGGCGATCGCGCATGACCTGCATCCGGATTTCTACAGTACGCGCCATGCCGCCCGCCTCGCGCAGGACCTGGCGGTGCCACTCGTGGCCGTGCAGCATCATCATGCGCACATCGCGGCGGTCCTGGCCGAACACCGCATCGATGCTCCGGTACTCGGACTGGCGCTGGACGGCGTCGGACTCGGTACGGATGGCGGCGCGTGGGGCGGGGAACTGCTGCGCGTCGAGGGCGCCAGCTGCGAGCGCGTCAGCCACCTGCGCGAGATCGCGCTGCCCGGTGGAGACCGTGCCGCGCGCGAACCCTGGCGCATGGCCGCGGCCGTCCTGCACGCACTCGACCGCACCGACGAGATCGCCGGTCGATTTCACCAGCCCGCGGCCCGGACGGTGCAGCAGATGCTGGCTCAGGGCGTGAACTGTCCGCCCACGAGCAGCATGGGTCGCTGGTTCGATGCGGCGGCGGGACTGCTGCGCGTGCGCGACCGGCAAGGCTTTGAAGGGCAGGCGCCGATGCTGCTCGAAGGCCTGGCGGCTCGACACGGGCCGATCGCGGCGCTGCCAGGTGCCTACCGGTTCCACGACGGCGAGCTCGATCTGCTGCCGCTTGTCGCGATCCTCGCCGACGAAACGGATGCCGCGCGCGGCGCAGCCCTGTTCCATGCAACGCTCGTCGAGGCACTCGCACAGTGGTGTGTGAACCAGGCGCGCAGCCAGGAACTGACCACGATCGTGCTGGGCGGCGGCTGCTTCAACAATGCCATCCTGACCCAAGGCCTGCGGCAGCGATTGATGGCCGAGCGACTGAATGTCCTCGAAGCGCGTCAGGCGCCGCCCAACGACGGCGGACTGAGCCTTGGACAAGCCTGGGTTGCCCGCGCCACCGTCGTTGCTGTAACTACGCACTGAAGGACCCCCATGTGCCTCGCCCTCCCCGCCCGCGTCCTCGAACTGCTTCCGGCATCCGAAGGCCTGATCGACATCGGCGGAGTGCGCAAACGCATCTCGCTCGAACTCGTGACCGACGTGCAGCCCGGAGACTATGTGATCGTGCATGTCGGCTACGCGCTGCAGAAGCTGGACCCGGACGAGGCCGCGCGAACGCTGGCGCTGTTCGCCGAGGCGGGACTGTCGGGATCGGCCGCATGAAGTACATCGACGAATTCCGCGACGGCGATCTGGCGCGCGGCATCGCGGCCCGCATCGGCACCGAGGCGACATCCGATCGCAGCTACAACCTGATGGAGTTCTGCGGCGGCCACACACACGCGATCTCGCGCTACGGCATCAAGGACCTGCTGCCGCCCAACGTCAACATGATCCACGGGCCGGGCTGCCCGGTGTGCGTGCTGCCGATCGGGCGCATCGACAATGCGATCGAACTGGCCACCACGCACGGCGCGATCGTCTGCACCTACGCCGACACGATGCGCGTGCCCGCATCGAACGGGCTGTCGCTGATGAAGGCGAAGGCGCGCGGCGCAGACATCCGCATGATCTACTCAGCCGCCGACGCACTCAGGATCGCGCAGGACAACCCCCAGCGCGAGGTCGTGTTCTTCGCGATCGGCTTCGAAACCACGACGCCGCCGACCGCGATCGTCATCCGCCAGGCCAAGGCGCTCGGGCTCGCGAACTTCACCGTGTTCTGCAACCATGTGCTGACGCCGGCGGCGATCACGCACATTCTCGAGTCGCCCGAAGTACGCGACCTGGGCATCGTGCCGCTGGACGGCTTCATCGGCCCCGCGCATGTCAGCACCGTGATCGGCAGCCAGCCCTACGAGTACTTCGCGGAGGAATACCAACGCCCGGTCGTGATCGCCGGGTTCGAGCCACTCGACGTGATGCAGGCGATCCTGATGCTGGTGCGCCAGCTGAACGACGGACGCGCCGAAGTGGAAAACGAATTCACCCGAGCGGTCACGCGCAACGGCAACGAAAAGGCCAAGTCGCTGGTGGCCGACGTGTTCGAACTGCGCCGCTCGTTCGAGTGGCGCGGGCTGGGCGAAGTGCCCTACTCGGCCCTGCGCATCAAGGAGTCCTACGCCGCTTTCGATGCCGAACGGCGCTTTGCGATCACCACCCGCTCGGTCGCGGACAACAAGGCCTGCGAGTGCGGCGCCATCCTCCGAGGCGTGAAGAAGCCCACGGATTGCAAGGTCTTCGGGACGGTCTGCACGCCCGAGAACCCGATCGGCTCGTGCATGGTCAGTTCGGAAGGCGCCTGCGCCGCGCACTACACCTACGGCCGCTTCAAGGACATCGAGGTTCGGGCCGCATGACCGCAGCAGGCAACCGATGACGAAGATGCGCAGCGACTACGTCCGGCCAGTCGACTTCAAGCACGGCCGCATCGACATGACGCATGGCGGCGGCGGCCGCGCGATGGCGCAGCTGATCGAGGAACTGTTTGCACGCGCCTTTGCCAACGAATGGCTGGCCCAGGGCAACGACAACGCGCTTTTTACCGTGCCGGCCGGCCGCATGGTGATGGCCACCGACAGCCATGTCGTGTCCCCGCTGGAGTTTCCGGGCGGTGACATCGGCCGCCTCGCCGTGCACGGCACGATCAACGACGTTGCCATGGCGGGAGCCCGGCCGCTCTATCTCGCCGCCGGCTTCATCCTCGAGGAAGGATTCCCGCTGGCCACGCTGAAGCGCATCGTCGACTCGATGGCCGCCGCCTCGCGCGAGGCCGGCGTACCTGTAGTCACTGGCGACACCAAGGTCGTCGAGCAGGGCAAGGGCGATGGCGTTTTCATCACCACCACCGGGATCGGTGTCGTGCCGGAGGGCGTGCACATTTCCGGCGACCGTGCCCGCCCCGGCGATGCGATCCTGCTGTCCGGCACCATCGGCGATCACGGCGTGGCGATCATGTCGCTGCGCGAGAACCTGACCTTCGAGACGACGATTCAGTCCGACTCGGCTGCACTGCACGGCCTGGTCGCGGCGATGGTCAATGCGGTACCGACCATCCGCTGCCTGCGCGACCCCACGCGCGGCGGACTCGGAACCACATTGAACGAGTTCGCACGCCAGTCCGGGGCCGGCATGCTGATCCACGAATCGAAGATTCCTGTGCGCGCAGAGGTCAACGCGGCCTGCGAATTCCTCGGGCTCGACCCGCTGTATGTCGCCAACGAAGGCAAGCTGATCGCGATCTGCCCGCCGGAGGATGCCGCGCGCCTGCTCGCGGCGATGCGCGCCCATCCGCAGGGCGCGGAGGCCGCGCTCATCGGCGAGGTCATCGCCGACCCGCATGCCTTTGTGCAGATGGAAACCAGCTTCGGCGGCCGCCGCGTCGTGGACTGGCTCACCGGCGAGCAGTTGCCGCGCATCTGCTGAGGGACTCGTGCGCATCCTGCTGCTCGCGCACTCGTTCAACAGCCTGACGCAGCGGCTCTGGGTCGAGCTCACCGAGTGGGGACACGATGTCTCCCTGGAACTCGATGTGAATGATGCGGTGACGATAGATGCGGTGCATCGGTTTGCGCCCGATATCGTGGTCGCCCCCTTTCTCAAGCGCGCCATTCCGGAGGATGTATGGACGCGCGTGCGCTGTCTCGTCGTGCATCCGGGGATCGTCGGCGACCGCGGTCCGTCGGCGCTCGACTGGGCAGTGCAGGAAGGCGAAGCGGGCTGGGGCGTCACGGTACTGCAGGCCAATGCCGAAATGGATGCCGGGGACATCTGGGCCAGTGCCGAGTTCGGTATGCGTTCCGTCAGCAAGGGGAGCCTGTACCGCAACGAAGTCACCGAGGCGGCTGTCAGTACGTTGCGCGACGCGCTCGAGCGAATCCAGCGGGGGATGGCACCGACCGCCCAGTCGACCTTGGCAATGACTCGCGGTCGCCTTCGTCCTCTCATGCGCCAGTCCGATCGCGCGATCGACTGGCAGCACGATCCGAGCGAGACCGTATTGCGCAAGCTGCGCGCCGCCGACGGCGTTCCCGGGGTCGCCGACGACTGCCTCGGACTCCGGGTGCACTGCTACGACGCACATCCTGAAACAACACTGCGCGGCCCACCGGGCGCTGTCATCGCCCAGCGTCACGGCGCGATCTGTCGCGCGACGGCGGACGGTGCCGTGTGGATCACGCACCTCAAGGCTTCCGAAGACACGGAGCGACCGTTCAAGCTGCCGGCGGCCATGGTCCTCGGTGCGCGCCTGAACGGCGTGTCCGAAGTCGACGCGGCCGCGGTCGCCTCTGCCGGCCAGCACCTGGAGCGACATTCGCTATCAGGAGCTCGGCACGGTCGGAGTGCTGCATTTCAATTTCTACAACGGCGCGATGTCGACGGCCCAGTGCGAGCGGCTGCTGGCTGCCTATCGTCGGGCGTGCTGCCGACCGACCCGCGTCATCGTGCTCGCGGGTGGCGCGGACTTCTGGAGCAACGGCATACACCTCAACGTGATCGAGGCGTCCGAACAGCCTGCCGACGAGTCGTGGCGCAACATCAATGCGATCGACGACCTGGCGCTGGAGATCCTGACCACCCAGACGCACCTGACCGTGGCCGCCCTGCAGGGAAACGCGGGAGCCGGAGGCGTGTTCCTGGCACTTGCGGCGGATCGTGTGGTCGCGCGCAGCGGCATTGTGCTCAATCCGCACTACAAAGGCATGGGCAACCTGTACGGCTCGGAGTACTGGACTTATCTGCTGCCGCGTCGGCTCGGCGCTCAGGGCGCTCAATCGATCATCCAAGGCCGCTTGCCCCTCGGCGCGAAGTCTGCGACGGCCCTCGGGCTGATCGATGCCCACCATGGCGCATCGCCGGCCGAGTTCCTTGAACAGACAATCGACGAAGCGCAGGGCCTCACAACAGCGGACTTCGCTGCACGACTTGCTGCGAAGAAAGCCCGCCGTGAGAGAGACGAAGCCAGCAAGCCGCTGGCAGCCTATCGCAGTGAAGAGCTGGAGCGCATGCGCCTGAACTTCTTCGGATTTGACTCGAGCTATCACGTCGCACGGTACAACTTCGTGCGCAAAGTGCCCAAGGCTCGCACGCCGCTCTATCTGGCGCGGCATCGATCCCGCGGTCCGGGCCCGACACCGCCGCAGACCGGCAACGCCGACCTAGTCCTGACCCACGAACACTGAGGCCCCGGCGACCGTTTCAGCCTATTCCGGGACCTCAGTCGCGCCCGATGGTCCGCATCTGAACCGAATGGCCCCATTGGCGAACCGCGCCGGGCATCGCTAAGCTGGCCCTTCGCCAACCAGCCGCCGCATCATGTCCGATTCGAACTCCTGCGTGTTCTGCCAGATCGTCGCTAGCCGACTGCCTGCGCGGATCGTTTACGAGGACAACGACCACATCGCGTTCTTTCCGCTGGAACACTTCAACCCGGGCCACGTTGTGCTGATCCCCAGGCAGCACACCGACTACCTCTTTGACCTCAGTCCCACGGACTACGCAAAGCTCTGGGCCACGGCGGCCCGCATCGCACCCGCACTGAAGGACGTGACGTCGGCGAAGCGAGTCGGTGTCGCCGTCGAAGGCTTTTCGGTGCCCCACGTGCATGTCCACCTCGTTCCGCTGTACGCCTTCGACGATCTCAACCCGTCGCGGGCGAAGACGCTCGATGCGGCGGAAGCGGACCGCCTGCACGCACTGATCCGCGAAGCGCTGGCGAGCGAGCTGAATGGTGATGGCGCAAATATGCGGTGAGCAACCGCAGGCACGAGGCCCGCGGTTGGTCGTAAGCCGGTAACCGCTGAGTTGCCGACAGTCCTGCTTGGCATGAGAATCTGTCGCAAGCGGGCGTACCGAAGCACGACGACAACCCGGCCTGACTGCGGAGGCTGTCATGATTGACTGGTTGTATCAGCATCCCACTCCGGTTGTCGCGGCAGTCGTGGTTGTGGCGACCGCCGTTGTGGCGGTGGGCGGCTTCACGCTTGCTCGCCGCTTCCTCACGCCACGGTTCAAGTATCACGACGGTGTCAATGACGTCATCAGCGGCGCGCTCGGGGCCATCGGCGTGCTCTACGGCATTACGGTCGGCCTGATCACCATCGATGTGTGGCAGCGACACACCACCGCTGAAGACATTGTGGTGCGCGAGGCGGCGGCGATCCAGGTCCTGTACACGATGGTCTCGGCGGACATCGGGTCCAAGCGGGTGCCGGAGGCACCGGACCCGGCGGCGATTCGTGACGAGGCTGAGCCGACCAAGGTCCGTAAGCCCCTCGCAGAGCTGGTGTCCCGCTATCTGCGAGACGTCATCTGCGTCTCCTGGGGCGAACAGAGAGCCGGGCTGAAGCCCAGCGCGGACTGGCGCGGGTTGCGCGACATTCGGCAAGTGGTCCTGAGCATCGAGCCGAATGAAGGCGGCCAGCAGGCACGCTACGACGCTGCGATCCAATCCCTTAACCAGCTTAACGAATTGCGACGGCTGCGCGCCGATGCGTCGAACGGCAGTCTCTCCGGGGTGATGTGGATGATCATCATTCTCGGCGCAGTGATGAGCCTGTGCCTCGTTTATCTCTTCAGGCTCGAGGATGCGAGACTGCACCTGCTAGTGGTCTCGCTGCTTTCCGGTTTCCTCGGCCTGGTATTTCTCATGATCATCCTCAATGACAGACCCTTTTATGGAACCAATGGAATCGAGCCGGATTCATACACGGAGCTCGGCTGGATGATCAAGCGACCGAACCCGTTCGGGCCTAAAGCAAACCCTCGGAACGACGGGAGCCCGCCCGACTGGCAGGAAGTCTGTCGGGTGCTTGTAAAGCCTCAATGAAGCAATGAGTCCCCTTCCCTGGAACGGCCGACCTATGGCCGCACAAACGTGCACGGCCGCCGCCGGTCAGGGTGCCGTGACAGCAGCGGGCCGGAACGTGACCTCGCCACGAGCATCGAGATTCGGAATCGATCACCTTCGAAATTCCGGGAATGTTGGCGTGCCAAACCGGCGCGGAGCACCGTAATCCGTCAAGTCAGTTGGGTGGCAATCGCCCTGATCGGCGCCCCGTTGCTCTGAGACAAGTCCGCCCCCGCACGCCCCCGTATAAATGGCTTGGCCAGAGGACGGGCCGGGTTGCGGATGCCGACCTCTGTGCAGAGGGGGCGAGCGGTGGCAGCACATGCTGATGCCACGTCTGCTGCACGCGTGGACGAGGCAATCGTACGGGTCCTTGAGGCGGAACAGGCGGCTCGGACAGCCGTCGTGCAGTACTCATCCGATGCCGATGAGATCCGTGCGCAGGCACGTGTCCGCGCACACGCCATTGCAGAGCGCGCCGCCGAGCGCGTCGCCCGCGTCCACCGCTGGACCGATGCCGCAATTCGTGTACGCGTCGACCAGATGAATCGTGAACGGTCGGCGCTGCAGGGCGCCGAACCGGTCGATCCTGAGGAGCCCGCTCGCGTCATAAACGCGCTTGACCGGCTTGCGGCGGAACTCAGTGGCGGCACGGAATGATCTCCGGGCTGACGCTCGACTATGCGTACGCGCGGGTGGCCGCGCGGATCGCACAACGCCCGGACGAGAGGCTGTGGCTGCAATTGCGCTCTGCCCGCACTGTGCCTGCGCTGCTCGAGGCGGTGCGTGCCTCGGCAGCCGCATCCACTGTCTCGGGCATTCCTCAGACGGGCGACGCGGAGGTCATCGAGCAGGCCTTCAGGCAGCAACTGCGTACACGCATCGACGAGGTCGCCGCCTGGTCCCCCGACGCGTGGCAGACGGCGGTGCGTTATACGCGCCATCTCCTCGATCTGCCTGCGGTTGCACATCTGCTGCGGGAGGAAGCGCCTCCTCGGTGGATGGCGGGCGATGCAGCGCTCTCGAGCTATGTGCACGACCTTCGCACGGAACGTCGCGCTGCGCTCCTCGCCGGGCCGCTGGCGCCCATTGTCCGCGCCTTCGAGGATGAAACACCGGCCCGCGAGGCGACGGAGCCCCTAGCACGCACGCTACGTCGCGTCCGGGCGGGGCCGGCGATTCACCGCGCGATCGCGGCCTGGGAGAACGAGTGGCGGGCGCGCTGGCCGCGGGTTGCCGGCGACGTCGCGATGTCGATCGACAACGTGGCGCAGGTTACGCGGCGACACGTGCTGTCCTTTGGAACGCTGGTGCCGGACGACACGGCTGCCGCGCGGCAGGGCCTCGCTACGCGGCTGATTGCACTGCTGCACCGGGCAGCCGCCCAGCCTGCGGCGATGTTTGCCTATCTCGCGCTGTTCGCGCTCGACATCGAACGGCTGCGCGGCGAGTTTGTCGTCCGTGCCCGACTGGGGGGTCCGGCATGATCCGCCCGCAACCCTGCTCGTGGTTCGAGATCATGGTGGCGCGGGATGATGCCTTCATCGCGCTCGAAGCGCTCGCGGCCGCCGGCTGTATCGAGGTCGAGTGGCATCAGGCCGACGCGCCCGGAGCGGCCATGCCGCAGGACCTGTTGAAGTCGTACAACGCACTGACGCGCAAGTACCGTCCGTACTGGCCCGTGCCCTCGACCATCCTGGAGGCCGAACGTCGTGCGCCTGCCGACGCACTGTCCGGCGGCGTGGCGGTCCTGCAGGCCTGGGCGAAAGCCGCCGATGCGCTGATCGCCCGGCTGCAGCAGGCCGAAGCGGAAGCGGCCGAACTCGAGCTGGCCGCCACGGCACTGCGCGAGATGGCCGACAGCCGGGTCGACTTTTCTGCACTCGCGCGCGCCGACCACGGCGTGACCGCGGCCCTTTTCGCACTTCCGCTGGGCGTTGAGATCGACATTCCGGAAGACACGATCACGCGCCTCGCAGCGCTCGCGACGGAGCAATTGCTGCTGGTGATCGGACCGCCCGAAGCCGTCGAGCGCATCGGTCGAGCAGTCGCGGAAGTCAATGGTCGCCGCGCCCGCTTTCCGGACTGGCTGCAACCGAGCGCTGCGGCCAACCTGTCGATGGTCGCCGAACGACGTGCCGAACGCCAGGCGGTGATCGCACAGCTCCGCGCCGAGGTCGACGCGCTCGCGCAGCAGCACGGCGTGGCCCATGCACTGGGCACCATTGCGCGCGCCACCTGGTGTTTCGAGCACGGCGGCGCAATCGATGAAGGCGATGTATTTGCGCGCATCACCGGCTGGACCGCCGACCGTGCGCAGGTGGTGCAGGCACTGGAAGCGAGCGACGCGCGTGCCCTGGCCACCTTTCCGCGTGCACCGCGCGGCGCACGTGCGCCGCTGGTGCTACGCAATCCGTGGTGGGCACAGCCGTTCGAGGTGTTCACGCGACTGGTCGGCATGCCCAGCGCGAGCGGCGCCGATCCGAGCGTGCTGCTGGCCCTCGCGGTGCCACTGATCTTCGGCTACATGTTCGGAGACGTCGGCCAGGGGCTGGTGCTGGCCGCCGTGGGCTGGTTCCTGCGCAAGCGCCTCCCTGTGCTGCGGCTGCTGGTGCCCGGCGGCCTAGCGGCGGCACTTTTCGGCTTCGTGTTCGGTGCCGTGTTCACGCTGGAACATGTCATCGCACCGTGGTGGTTGCATCCGATCGAGCAACCCTTGCCCGTGCTGCTGGTGCCGATCTTCGGCGGCGCCGCGCTGCTTGCACTGGGCCTGCTGCTCGGTGCACTGGAAGCCTGGTGGGAGAGCCGCTTCGATCACTGGCTGCGCGACGATGTACCGGTGCTGCTCGCCCTCACCGGCGCACTGGCGGGATTCCTCGATCCGCGGGCGTGGTGGCTGGTGCTGGCTGCGGCCGCTTGGGCCATCGTGGCCGGCGCCCTCGATAAACGCAGTGCAAAGGCGGCGCTGGGTGCCCTCGGCGAATGGGTCGAACACACGATCCAGATACTGATCAACACGCTGTCGTTCGCGCGGGTCGGCGCCTTCGCACTCGCGCACGCCGGCCTGTCGTCGGCCGTGGTCGCGCTCGCCTCGGCGGGTGGAAATCGCTTCGCCTACGTGCTGATCCTGATCATCGGCAACGTGCTGATCCTGGTCGTCGAAGGTCTCGTGGTGTCGATCCAGACCACGCGGCTCGTCCTGTTCGAATTCTTCACCCGGTTCTTTCGTCCCGAGGGGCGCGAGTTTCGACCGCTCGCCGCTCCGCCCGTCACCCATCACTGAGGAGTCATCATGCGTCGCTTCGCTCTACCGCTGCTGCTGATCGCCGGAGCAGCCGTGCTCGCTGCGCTCGGCACTGCAATGCTCGCCTTCCCCGAGTCGGCATCGGCGCAGGCAGCTGCGCGCACGGCGCTGCCACCCGACGCGTGGACCTGGGGCCTCGTGTCGGCCGCGCTCGCCACGGCCGCTTCGTCTATCGCTGGGGGATACGCGGTGGCAAAGCTCGGCGCAGCCGCTGTCGGGGCACTGGCGGAGAAGCCGGACCTCTTCGGGCGCCTGCTGATCTTCGTCGGACTGGCTGAGGGCATCGCCATTTACGGCGTGATCATCTCGATCCTGATCCTCAACCGCCTGGCCTGAGCCGCACGGCTGGATCGAGCACCATGGGCGCGTTTGCTTACGTCGGCAATGCGGTGGATGCCGCAGGGTACCGGCTGGCCGGAGTGCAGTCGTGGGCGCCCGACCGGGGTGCCGAACTGGCTGCGTTCCGAGCCGCGCGGGCGAACGCTGAAGCCGTGTTCATCACGCTGGCCGTGGCCGAGCAACTGCCACGCGCCGAACTGGATGTTGCGCTCGCAGGCGATCGGCCCGTCGTCGTGCTGATCCCGGAGTCCACTGGCGCGAACCCGCTCGAGCCAGCGGAGCGGGCGCGCATGCAGCTTGGACTCGAACCCTGAGCAACGCCGGATGAACCTCGAACACCGCGTGACGGCGCTACTGGACCTGGTCGAGCAGTTCCGCGCCCGACGCCAGGCCGAACTGATCGATCCGGCCCGCGCGGAAGCGCGCGAGACGATCCGCACGGCGCTGGCCGAGTCACGCCGGCGCGTTCGCACCGCCATCGCGGAAGAGCGCAAGCGCTACGCCGCCGAAGTCGGCGCGGTCGAAGCCGCGCTGGCCACGGATCGCCGACTCGCCAGCCAACGCCATTCGGTCCGACTGCTCGGCGCCGCGTGGCACGCGTTGCGGGAGCGCCTGGTCGCACGCTGGGACAATGCCGAAACGCGCGCTCAGTGGGTCATGGCCCACCTGGACCGAGCTCTCAAGGCGGTGCCCCATCACGCGTCGGGCTGGCAGATCGAACATCATCCGGCCTGGAGCGAAAACGAGCGCGCGCACGCCCGCGAGCGCCTGCGCATCGAAGGAGTGATGCCAGTGCAGTTCGACACGGCCGTCGGCATTGCCGCCGGCTTCCGCGTCGTCAGCGGCCACAACGTCCTTGACGCGACACTCGAAGGCCTGGTCGCGGACCGTACCCAGCTGGAAGGCCGCCTGCTTCATCACCTTGAACCGGAGCCGCACTGATGTCACGCAGCATCCTTCCGGGATCGCCCTGCCTTGCGCCGGTCAATGCGACCGGCCGAGTCGAGACGGAGTTCGCATGACCATCGCAGCACGCGGCGCGCACGCGCGCATTCATTCGATCAGCGGACCCGTGCTGAAGGCCCGGGCCCAGGGGCCGTTCGTGCTGCGCGAGGCGATCCGAGTCGGTCCCGCAGGGCTGCTCGGCGAAGTCATCCGGCTGAACGAAGACGAGATCGTCGCGCAGGTCTACGAGGACACGACAGGACTGCGACCCGGTGTCGAAGTCAGCGGTACCGGCGACCTGCTCGGCATCCAGGTCGGACCGGGCCTGCTCGGCAACATCTTCGACGGCCTGCTGCGTCCGCTGACTCCGCTTGCGCAGCAGATCTTCGATTTCACCCCCGGCGTTTCCGTAGGCGCGCAACTGGCCGCCGGGTCGGTCTTCGGCGCATTGACTAAGCTGCAAGGCCGTCCGCAGCGCGCTCTCGTGCCTCCGAACGTCGCGGGTACCGTCGAATGGATCGCCACGGCCGGCGCTGTTGCGGACGATGCGATCGTCCTGCGCATTCGCAGCGAGGCCGGAGACGAACATGCACTGTCGCTGCGGCACTTCTGGCCGGTACGCACGCCCCGACCCGTGCGCGGTCGGCTGGCATCGGATGAACCCCTCGTCACCGGACAGCGCATTCTCGATTCGCTGTTTCCGGTCGCCCTGGGCGGCAAGGGGGCGATTCCCGGCGGCTTCGGCACCGGCAAGACCATCCTGCTGGAAGCGCTCGCCAAGGGCTGCAGTGCAGACGTGATCGTCTACCTGGGCTGTGGCGAGCGCGGCAACGAGATGGCGAGCGTGCTCGAGGAGTTCCCGCAACTCGTGGACCCGCGCACCGGACGTTCGCTGATGGAGCGCACGGTCATCATCGCCAACACGTCGAACATGCCGGTGGCTGCACGCGAGGCCAGCATCTACTCGGCCGTCACCGTGGCCGAATACTTCCGCGATCAGGGACTGCACGTTGCGCTGATGGCGGATTCGACCTCGCGCTGGGCCGAGGCGCTGCGCGAGGTCTCGGGCCGCTTCGGTGAACTGCCGGGCGAAGGCGGCTATCCGACCTATCTGTCGAGCCGCCTCGCGGACTTCTACGAACGCGCAGCAAAGGTCACGACGCTCAACGGCGACATCGGCTCGGTCACCCTGCTCGGCTCGATCAGCCCACCCTCAGGCGACTTTTCCGAACCGGTGACGAGCCACAGCAAGCGCTATGTGCGCAGCTTCTGGGCGCTCGACGCGAAGCGTGCGCAGGCGCGCTTTTACCCGGCGGTCAATCCGTTGCAGTCGTACTCGGAGGACGCACTCGACGTTGCAATCTGGTGGCTGAAGCGCTACGCGGCCGTGCCGACGGCGCGCGCCCGCGCGGCGTCGGGCGAAAACGAGTGGCTCGAACTGCGGCGACGCTTCCTGACCCTGCTCGACGAGCAGGCGCGACTCGAACGCATGGCCCGCATCATCGGCAAGGACGCGCTGCCGGTACGCCAGCGCCTGACGCTGATGTGCGCCGAACTTATCAACGAGGCCTTCCTGCGACAGTCGGCGTTCTCGGAGATCGACCGGTACTGCGGGCCGGACCGGCAGGCCTGCATGATGCGACTGCTGGTGCACTTTATAGAACTGGCCGAGTCGGCCGCTGCGTTCGGCGTCATGCCGGAGCAGATCGCGGCGCTCGATGTGATGCGGCCGCTGTCTCGCATGGGCGAAGACATCGGCGAGAACGAGCTTGAGCGCCTTGCCGAACTCGAGCGTCGTGTCGAGCAGGCGTTCGCCACGCTCGTGGTGAGCAGCGCTCCGGCAAAGGGCAAGGAAGACACCGATGCGGCCTAGGGTCACCGTGCACGATGCGGCCGTGCGGCTGGAGGGTCCGCTGCTCTTCATGCGACGCACGCTCGAGGTCGGCCTGAACGAAGCAGTCATCGCCAGCGGGCGCGACGGCATGCCGCGCCTCGGCCGCATTGCCGCGATCGACGAAGACATGGTGACCATCGAGATGCTCGGGCCGACCGCAGGGCTGGGGCTCGACGACACGGTCGTCCGCTTCCTCGGCGAACCGATCGACTTCGGCGTCGGGCCGGGCCTGCTCGGCCGCGTGTTCAACGGCATCGGCCAGGTCATTGACGGCGGTCCGCCGCTGGCCGTCAGCAAGCGGTTGCGCATCGACGGCGTGCCGCTGAATCCGGTGACTCGCGCCACGCCGCGCGCGTTCATCGAGACTGGCGTGACCGCGGTCGATCTGATGAACAGCCTCGTGCGCGGGCAGAAGCTGCCCATCTTCTCGGGCGGCGGTCTGCCGCACGACCGCATCGCGGTCGAGATCGCCGGCAACGCACGCCTGCGCGGCGCCGAGGCGAGCGACTTCGCGATCGTGTTCGCGGGGATCGGCGTGCCGTACACCACAGCCGAATACTTCCGCCGTTCGCTCGAGCAGTCCGGTGCACTGGAACGATCGGCGCTGTTCCTCAACCTGGCGAGCGATTCGTCGACGCAGCGGCTGCTGACGCCGCGCTTTGCCCTGACCGCCGCCGAGTACCTCGCCTTCGAGGAAGGCAAGCACGTGCTGGTGATCGTCACCGATCTGACCAATTACTGCGAAGCGCTGCGCGAGGTCGCGGGTGCCAAGGGCGAGGTGCCGGGCCGCAAGGGTTACCCCGGCTACATGTACTCGGACCTGGCGACGCTGTACGAGCGCGCCGGATGCCTGCATGGCGCCAAGGGAACGCTGACGCAACTGCCGATCCTGACGATGCCGTCGGACGACATCGGGCATCCGATACCCGACCTGTCCGGCTACATCACCGAAGGCCAGATCGTCCTGTCGCGCGAGCTCGACCGCGCCGGCGTCTATCCGCCGGTCAACGTACTGCCCAGCCTGTCTCGCCTGATGAAGGATGGCACCGGCAAGGGCTATACGCATCCGGATCATCCGGCCCTCGCCAGTCAGCTGTATGCCGCCTATGCACGCGCGACCCAGGCGCGCCTGCTGGCCAGCGTCGTCGGCGAAGATGGCCTGTCCGACACCGATCGCCGCTACCTCACGTTCGGCACGGCGTTCGAGCGCACGCTGCTCACGCAGGCCCGTGCGCGCACGCTGGAGGAAAGCATGGAAGTCGGCTGGGAACTGCTGCGCGCGCTGCCCTCCGCCGAACTGTCACGCCTGTCCGACACACAGATCGCCGAACACCTGGCGCCCGCAGCGCAGCGGCCGCCTGCAGTCGCCGCGACGGTATGAGCGACCTCACTCCGACCCGCAGCCTGCTGATCGCGCTTGCAGACGAGCGACGCACGATGCGCGAGGGCTATGCATTCCTCGACGAAAAGTGCCTGCTGCTGGCAGGCGAAATGCTGCGGCAGGTGCGTGTGCATCAGTCGCTCGCGCGCCAGATCGCGGCCCTGTCAGGTGCAGCGCGTCGCACGCTGGGTGCCGCCCTGGCACGACATGGACTGCAGGGCCTGCAGGTCTACCCGGCCGGCGTTTCGCATCAACGCCTGCGCATCGCGCCGCGGCCGCTGCTGGGCGTGATGACGCTGTCGGCGCAGGTGGTCGGTGAGGCCGCAACGGCCCCGCCGGCGGTCAACCCCTCTCCGGAGGCCGAAGCCTGCCGCGTCGCCTACGCGCGCGTTGCAGCCGCCCTCGCCGAACTCGCCGCAGTCTCGGCAACGCTGATGCGCCTGTACGCCGAGTATCGCCGCACCGTGCGCCGCGTACGCGCGCTGCAGGACGTATTGCTGCCGGAACTCGACGCCGACATCGCCGACATCGATACGCGTCTGGAGGACATCGAGCGCGAGGACGCGATTTCGATGCGTTTCCGGCGCTGTAGCTGAAGAGCGTCCCGACTACGAAACCGGCTGCAGGCGCCGAGGCGCCTGAGCGCTGCCGCAGCGCACCTCCCGACCCGGGGGGCGGCCTTTCGCCGCGTAGATGCAGTGGAATCCACCGGCTTCTCCGCGGTGTGGATCGATCCCCGCTGTGCTGGAATGCCCTGAGGAGTCTTCCGTGCTCGCGCCAACCGGGCCGGAAACCGGGACCGACGCACCGTTCGGTTGGACGTTTTCGAGAAGCAGCCGCCATGCCCGTCGTAGCCGTCATCAATCGCAAAGGTGGAAGTGGCAAGAGCACGCTGGCCACGCACCTGGCGGCGCACTTCGCGCACAGCGACGCGGCGGTCATGCTTGGCGACGCCGATCATCAGCAATCGACCCAGACGTGGCTGCGACAGCGCCGGGGACACCAGCTCGGCCAGCGCCGGGAAATCATCGGCTGGAACATCGATCCGCGTTCCTTTGCGCGCCCGCCGTCCGGCATCGATCATGTCGTTGTCGATACACCGGGCGGGCTGCGCGGACTGGATCTTGCGCGTGTCGTCATGTACGCGGACGCGATCCTGATGCCGGTCTGCAACTCGATCTTCGACCGCGAATCGGCCGCCGACTGCCTGGCCGAGCTGCGCCAGTTGCCGCGCATCGCGACCGGCCGATGCAAGGTGGCCGTGGTCGGCATGCGGCTGGACGCCCGCACCAAGTCGGCCGAGTACCTGCAGGAGTGGGCGACGAAGCTTGGCCTGCCGTTCATCGCCGTGTTGCGCGAATCCCAGGTCTATGTGCGCTGCATCGAGAAGGGGCTGACGCTGTTCGACCTGCCCGCCGTGCAGGTGCAGGCGGACCTGATGCAATGGGAGCCGATCCTGCAATGGCTGCAGCCGATCGTGCATCCGGTGGCCCGCGCGGTCGAGGACGCCCCGCGCGCCGCGCCGTCGCCCGGGGTATTGCAGCGTGTCCCGGCAGGCATCGCAGCCACCCGCGCACCGATGCACGTCAATTCGACCACCAACCCGCCGCGCCTTCCGGTGGAATCGCCACCCCGCGCAGTCCCGCGACAGGCCAGCAGCGCGTCGCCGATGAGCCGGCTGCTCGACGCACTGCCCATTCCGCGCTTCCTGCAGCGCACTCCCTAGCGCTTCAATCCGCCGGCCTGCGACGCCGCGGGCCATGGCATGGGCCGGCACGTGCCCGCAGCTTGTCACCCATGCGCTTGTCGCCGTATCGTCGCTCGCACCGCGCCGGTCAGTCTGCTCGGGCCGCGCACTCCCGAAGGGCATCATGTCGACGACTGTTGCGGTGCCGCTGTGGCTGGCGATCCTGATAGCTGTGCTCGCGGCCTTCGCGCTGCTGGACCGCCTGCTCGTTCCCAGCGCCCGCTGGTTGCTACGCAGCCGCGCCAACAAGGTCCTCGATGAGGTTGGCACCCACCTGAAGATCCAGATCCGGCCGTTCCAGCAATCCGGCCGGCGTGCGCTGATCGATCGGCTCGTCTATGACGACAAGGTGCAGCAGGCGGCCCGGCAGTTCGCGGCGGCTCACGAGATGCCGGTCGAGGTAGCCGTCAAGATCGTCGAGTCCCATGCCCGCGAGATCGTGCCGGCGTTCAATGCCTACTTCTACTTCCGCGTCGGCTACTGGCTGGGGAAATCCGTCAGTCGGACGCTGTATCGCGTGCGCATCGGCTACGCCGACGATGCCGGGCTGGCCGCCGTTCCCGACAATGCCACGGTCGTGTTCGTGATGAATCATCGCAGCAACATGGACTACATCATTGCGTCCTACCTGGTCGCGGAGAAAGCGGCGCTGTCCTACGCGGTCGGCGAGTGGGCACGCGTCTGGGGACTGCAGCAGCTGATCCGCTCGATGGGAGCGTACTTCGTGCGGCGGAACTCGCACGATGAACTGTACCGTCGCGTGCTCGAGCGCTACATCGCGATGGCGACGGAAGCCGGGGTGACGCAGGCGGTCTATCCGGAAGGTGGCCTCACGCGGGACGGCCGCATGCGCGAACCGAAGTTCGGCGTGCTCGACTACATGCTGCGCGGAATGACGACGGACAGCGAACGGGACCTGGTCTTCGTGCCGGTGGGCCTGAACTACGACCGGACCCTCGAGGATCGCACGCTGCTGCTCGGCGACGGCGACATGCCCCGACCTGGCCCTGTGCAGGCGGCAGCGACGACGCTGCGTTTCATCGCACAGCAGGTAAGCCTGATGCTGCGCAGTCGCTGGTACCGCTTCGGCTATGCCTGCGTCAATTTCGGCACACCCATTTCCGTGCGCGCCTACGCAGCCGAGCGTGGTCTCGACTTCCGGCGGCTCCCGAAGGACGACCGCAGCCGTGCTGTCGCCGAACTCGGCCATCGGCTGGTTGAGGATGTCCGGCGCCTGATTCCGGTGCTTCCGGTCCCGCTGGTGGCCACCGTGGTGCTGCGCGCGGGGCGACCGTTGTCGGAATTCGAGCTGAAGTCCGCAGTTGCGGACCTGGTGCACGAGCTTGAAGCCGCCGGCGCGCAAGTCTATGTTCCCCGCAGCGACTGGGATTACGCTGTCAGCGCGGGCCTGCGCATGCTGGTGCTGCGACGCCTGGTCAACGAGGGCGACGGCCTGTACGCCGCGGAGCCGTCGGAAGAACGGCTACTGCGCTACTACGCCAATTCAATCGGGCATTGGCTGCCGGACGGCGCGCCCCCTGCTGGCGCCGGCGGACGCACTCCCCACTGACCACCCCTATCGACGATGCGCGACATTCGCCGCGAGGCCCTGGTGCCCTACAGCGCCGGCCAGATGTTCGAGCTGATCGAGCGGGTCGAGGACTATCCGCAATTTCTTCCGTGGTGCATCAGCACGCAGTTGATCGAGCGGACCGCCGACTTGGTCAGCGCCACCGTCGAAGTCGGCCTGCGCGACCTGCGCGTGCGCGTGACGACACGCAACGACAAGCGCGCCCCGGAATTCATGGCGATCCATATGCAAGGTGGCTCGTTTCGCCACTTCCATGGCGAATGGTCGCTCCGCCCCCTGGGTGACAGCGGTTGCCACGTGACCTTTCGTCTCCAGTACGAACTGGCGTTGCGGGCCGAAACGCTGGCCGGGCGGCTGATCGAGCGCGCGGCGGACCGCATGGTCGACGCCTTTGTGCTGCGTGCCGAGTCGGTCTTTGCCACCCCTCCCGTGACAGGAACGTCCCCTGATGACGCGTCAACCTGAGCCCAGCTTGTGCGTTAGACTTTTGCGCCGGTTGATTCTGGCTGGCTCAATGCGACGCCACTTCGCGGTGGCTCATTTACGACACGAAAGAGGGTGGAGATGAAATCACTGATCGTTGCTGTCATCGCGACCGCAGGCATCACATTCGCAGGCGCCGCCAGTGCGCAGGCCGACCTTGCCCAGAAAAACTGCGGGTCCTGCCATGCCCTGGACACCAAGAAAATGGGCCCGTCGTTCAAGGACATCGCCAAGAAATTCAAAGGCAACGCCACGGCTCAGGCCGACCTCGTCGCCAAGGTGGGGGGCGGAAAAGGTCACCCGGCCGTCAAGGCTTCCCCAGAGGATCTGAACAACATCATGAAGTGGGTTCTGGCCCAGTAAATCGACTGACGGATTGACGAGGCCGGGCGCAGACCCGGCCGACTACAACACTTCGTTACCCTCGCGCCCCGACTTCTAGCCCTATTCCAGGAGGAAAGATGAAAGCAAGGATTGCCATCGCCATCGCCGCTGCGGCGCTGCTGGCGGCGGGAGCGGCACAGGCCAGTGCGGATATCGCCGAGAAGGCCGGCTGCAACAAGTGCCACGCCACCGATGCCAAGAAAATGGGGCCGTCCTATAAGGACATCGCCAAGAAGTTCAAGGGCAACGCCGCGGCCGAGGCTGACATCGTCAAGAAGCTGAAGACCGGCACGGGCCACCCGAAGGCCAGCGCCTCCGATGCGGACCTGACCGCTGTCACCAAGTGGATCCTGGCGATGTAATTCAGCAGGACACCAAAAAAAAGCCGGCAGTTGCCGGCTTTTTTTGTCCGTGGCGCTGACGTGCGGCTCGGCGGACTGCCCGGATGAGGAAGGCATGCGCCCTCCTGTCCGGATCTTGTTCTTGTACGTTGGCTAAGAGCCGTGGCTTCCGCTTTCTCGATGCTGAAGGGCTCTTGCGCAGATCCGAAACGTAGTGTGGTCGTTGCCCCACGCTGCTTGTTGCTCAGGATCAAACGCCGCGGCCCCCGCTGCAACAACTTCATCGACACGTTCTGGAGGTGCCGTGCCCGACGGCAAGGCGTGCGCACCTTGTCAGCATGCGATAGTCCCGATTCGCACCCGCCACGATGCACTCAGGAACACCATGTTGAACTGGCCCCCCACCCTCGGAACGCCCTGTTCGAACGCCGCGACGCGGGTACTGCTGCTGGGCGCCGGCGAACTCGGCAAGGAAGTCCTGATCGCTCTGCAACGACTGGGAGTGGAGACCATTGCAGTGGACCGTTATGCCGGCGCACCCGGGCATCAGGTGGCGCACCGGGCGCACGTCGTCGACATGACGAATGCTGCTGACCTGCTGGCAGTGATTCAATCCGAGCGGCCACATATCGTTGTGCCCGAGATCGAGGCAATCGCCACCTCGGCCCTGGTGGACATCGAGCATGCCGGCCTCGCGCGGGTCGTGCCCACTGCACGCGCGGTGCAACTGACGATGAACCGCGAGGGGATCCGGCGCCTGGCGGCGGAAACACTGGGGCTGCCGACATCTCCGTATCGCTTTGCCAGCAGCTTCGACGAAACGACCGCTGCCGCCCGCGAGGTCGGGTTCCCCTGCATCATCAAGCCGGTCATGTCGTCGTCCGGCAAGGGCCAGAGCCGGGTCAACGCGGCCGAAGATCTTCCGGCCGCATGGGAGTACGCCAATGCCGGCGGCCGGGTCGCGCTGGGGCGCGTGATCGTCGAAGGCTTTGTCGACTTCGACTACGAAATCACGCTGCTCACGGTGCGTGCACGCAGCGTTACGGGCGTGATCGAGACCCGCTTCTGCGAACCGATCGGCCACGTACAGGTCGCAGGTGACTACGTCGAAAGCTGGCAGCCGCATCCGATGAGCCCGGCCGCACTGGCCACAGCGCGCGACTATGCGCAGCGGATCACCGACGATCTCGGAGGAACCGGCCTCTTCGGCGTCGAGCTTTTCGTCAAAGGCGACCAGCGTCTGGTTTTCCGAGGTCAGCCCGCGGCCGCATGACACCGGCATGGTGACGATGGCGACGCAATGGCAGAACGAATTCGAGCTGCACGCGCGCGCCATCCTGGGCCTGCCGATCGATGCGGGACTGCGCAATCCCGGTGCCAGCGCCGTGATCTATGGCGGATACGAGGCCGGAGCGCTCGTGTTCGATGGGGTCGACGATGCGCTTTCACTGCCCGGCGTCGATGTGCGCCTGTTCGGCAAGCCCGAGTCCTTCATCAAGCGGCGCATGGGCGTTGCGCTGGCCCGCGCCGGCACGGTCGACGAAGCGCGCACGACCGCCAAGGCCGCTGCAGCGCGCATCCGGCCGCGACCGGCCTGAGCCGATCCCCCGCGGGCCGCCGCGAAAGCGCTGCTTTTCCGGGCAGCAGGCCCATGAGGGTCGCGGTCTACAATCGCACCATTCGGCAGTGCCGCGCCTGAGCCTCCAGAAGCTCGCACCATGAAGATTCTTGTTGTAGACGATCACTCCCTGATTACGGACGCGCTGTCGGTACTGTTCCTGGACCTCGATCCCGAGGCCGAGGTCATCACGACGCGCACGGCAGAAACGGCCCTGCAACTGCAGCAGGAACATCCGGACCTCGACCTCGTGGTGCTGGACCTGGGACTGCCGGGCGTATCCGGTACGTCCCTGCTCGAAGCGATGGTCGCGCAGGCGCCCGAGATGAAGATCCTGGTGCTGTCGGGCCAGCAGGACCAGCGCAACGTGATGCGCGTGCTGCAGCTCGGCGCCGCCGGATTCGTGCCGAAGTCGATGGCGTCCGAGACGCTGCTGTCGGCGGTCAAGTTCGTGTTGTCGGGCGGGGTCTACATACCGGCCGACCTGCTCGAGGAAGTGAACCGCTCGGGCATGTTCGCCGCGCCGGATCGCCCGCGCGAAGCGGGCGCCAGCCGCGTGGAACTGACCGAGCGCCAGGAGCAGGTGCTGCAGTTGCTGGCGCGCGGGGCCCCGATCAAGATCATCTGCCGCGAGCTTGGCCTCTCGGAAGGTACGGTCAAGACGCACGTCACGGCCATTTACCGGGCCTTCGGCGCATCCAATCGCACCGAAGCGCTGCTGGCCGCGCGCCGGCACGGCTACGACATCGGCTAGCGCCGTCGGGCCGGGGCCTACCCGGCCGCCGCCTTGGGCGGCACCGTATCGGCGATCGCGGGCGGAGGCGGCAGCACGGTCCGCACCATCGGCAGCGTCGTCAATCCCAGCAATTCACCCAGGCTGTTGTTCAGCACGGCGGCTGTCGTCGGCTTCTGCAGCACGATCGGTTCCTCGCGCGGGCTGCGCGCGATGGCCGACGAGTCCGGACTGGCCAGCAGATGCTCGCTCATCACGCGCTGGAACTCGGCCAGCACGTCGGCACGCTGCACCGCTGTCAGCATGATGGTCGGCAGCGGGATGCCGACCAGCTCGCGGATCTTGAACACCGCCTCGACACCGCTGATTGAGTGCGGACCCAGGTTGTGGTCGGCGATGATCGCGTCGATGCGCTCGTGCAGGCTGATGCGCTTGATCAGTTGCGCGTTGTAGCCGGTCGACGGCACGACTTCGGCACCCCAGGAACGCAGCAGGCGCGTCAGGCTGTTCAGGATCTCGGCATTGTCCTCGAGCACGACGAAGGTGAAGCCGTTGAGCGCGCGGATCGCGACATCGATCGTCTCGGGCGCCGTGCGCTTGGCCTTCGGCGGCGCGATCGACAGCGGCACTTCGACGCGGAAGACGGTACCGGTTCCGGGACGGGTCGTGACGATCAGCGGATGACCGAGCAGGCCGCAGATGCGCTTGACGATCGACAGTCCCAGGCCGAATCCGGCGCCGCTGTTCTCGGCCTTGGAGCTTTCGCCGCGATAGAACTCCTCGAAAATGCGGTCGAGCTCGCCCTGCTTGATGCCCGGACCCGTGTCCCAGATCTCGATGCTGATGAGGCCGTTGCGCGGTCGCGCCGCGAGCAGCACCCCGCCCCGCTGCGTGTAGCGGATCGCGTTGGCGAGCAGGTTGCGGATGACCCTCTGCAGCAGCAGCGGATCGCTGTCGATGGCAAAGCCATGGCGACGCACGCGCAGTGACAGTCCCTTGGAGGCAGACAGCGGCGTGAACTCCTGCTCCAGCAGCGTGAAGAGGTCATCGAGCAGCAGCTGGTCGACGCGCGGCTGGATCGCGCCCGAGTCCAGCCGCGAGATCTCCAGCAACTCCTCGACCAGCTTCGACAGCGACTCGACCGCCGTCGAAAGATTGTTGACGAGCGGCTCCAGCGGGCCCTGCGCGCGCTTCTTCAGCAGGGAGACATAGATGCCGATCGCCTGCAGCGGCTGGCGCAGATCGTGGCTGGCCGCTGCGAAGAACTGGGTCTTGGAGCGCGTTGCGTTTTCGGCGTCGCGCCGCGCCTCTTCGGCCAGCCGCTTCTCGTTCAGCAGCTGCTCGACCAGCACCTCGTTCTCGTAGTTGTTCTTGACCGACTCGAAGACTGCATCGCCGAACGTGCGACCGTAGAACACAGTGAAGAAGAACACGGCCGCCATGACCACCGAGGCGGTGTAGTAAGTCGGATCCTGCTCCCACACCATGCGGCCGATCAGCGGCAACAGCGCCAGCAGCATGAACGAGTAGAACGACGGCCGGTAGCAGGCATACAGCGTCAGCGAGCCGAAGGCCACGCTCAGCACGACCGCGACCAGCACCACCTGATGCAGCGGCTGGTCGTTCGAGAAGAAGAGGAAACCTGCGATCCCCCACAGCAGGCCCGCGGTCACGGCCAGCACGACCCAGCGGGTCGCCCAGCGCTGGACCTGGTCGACCACCGCGGACGCGTGGCGGAAGCGATACGCCACCCGCACGCGGATCAGCGATTCGAGCAGGATCAGCACGAACCAGCCCATCAGCAGGTTCTGGCTCATCGAGTTCCAGAACACGACCAGCAGCGCGAAGGCGCCGACGATGCTGACGAGCACCGACTGCGGCACCTGCCGATAGACCGATGCCATCACACCGGCAAGGATCTTCTCCTTGCGCTGTTCCTGCGTCTCGACTACGAGGCCGAATCGGGTGAGAGGTCCGGACATGCGCGACTGGGTTGGGCGACAGGCGCGATGATAGGCGGGAAGCGCCATCGCGCACAGTCATCGGTGCCGATTGCATCACGCCGGTTTGGGCAGCCGTTTGCCTGTATTTCGGATCGGTATCGACCCGACGGTGCAGCACCGGCAGCGAAGGACCGTCGACTCGATTTGACGCGCCCCCGCGGTTTCCGAATACTTGCGCGTCCTGCTTCACCCCACCCGCTCCGGAGCCTCGTCTCGATGAAGTCCCGATCCGCAGTCCTCGCCGTTGCCTGCTCGCTGGCGCTACTCCATGCACCGCTGGCGGCCAAACCGGTCGAGCAGGTGCGCGTCGGCTTCTCGACGTCGATTTCGGGGCCGTTTGCCGCGCTCGGCGCAGAGGCGCGCGACGGCTTCAACCTTGGGCTCAAGCAACTCGGCGGAAAGCTCGGAGGCATTCCGGTCGAAGTGTTTGCAACCGATGAAGCCGGCAACCCGGACACCGCGCGCCAGCATGTGGACCGCTACATCAAGCGTGACCGGATTCACTTCTACACCGGACCCATCGGCTCCAACGTGGCGCTTGCCGTCGGGCCGGCGCTGTTCGGCGCCGAAGTGTTCTATCTCAGCAACAATGCCGGGCCGTCGCAACTTGCAGGCGCGCAGTGCAATGCGTACTTCTTCGGCACGGCCTGGCAGAACGATGCCTACCATGAGGCCGCCGGCAAGTTCGCCGCCGAGCGCGGCTTCAAGAAGGTGGCCGCGCTCGCGCCGAACTATCCGGCCGGACAGGACGCCATCACGGGCTTCAAGCGCGGCTACGCGAAGCCGGTTGCGTCCGAGACGTTCACCAAGCTCGGCCAGCTCGATTACGCGGCTGAGATCGCGAAACTGCGCTCGGAGGCGCCGGATGCGCTCTACATCTTTTTGCCCGGAGGCATGGGCATCAACTTCATAAAGCAGTTCGTCGGCGCCGGGCTGTCGAAGAACACGCAGATCGTCGGTCCCGGCTTCTCGGCGGACGAGGACGTGATCCGTGCGGTCGGCGATCCGATGCTCGGCACGTTCAACACTGCGCACTGGAACCACGATTTTCCCAATCCGGCGAGCCAGGCCTTCGTACAGGCCTTCCAAAAAGAATACGGTCGCCTTCCATCGATCTATGCGGCACAGGCGTACGACACGGTGCTGATGATGGACGTCGCTGTACGCGACGTGAAGGGTGAACTCGACAACAAGGCGGCCGTCCGCGCCGCCCTGAAGAAGGCCAACTTCAAGTCGGTGCGTGGCGACTTCAGGTTCGGCAACAACCAGTTTCCGATACAGGACTACGTCCTGCGCACGATCGTCAAGGATGCGCAGGGGCGCACGACAAACCGGACTCTGAGCAAGGTATTCACCGCGTACCAGGACGCGTACGCCACTCTGTGCAAGATGCCGTAGGCGCAGCGTGCGGACCGGGCGCGTGGCCGTGCGATCGCGACCGGCCTCGCCCGACGACCGTTCATTTCCGTACGCGCTTCAAGACCCTGCGGCATCGCGTGTGCAACCCCGGCGCACGGCGTCCGGGCCGTCCATGATCGCGTCCGGATGACCACTCTCCTCGTCGAGCAACTGCTCAACGGCCTGCAGTTCGGATTGATGCTGTTCCTGATCGCGGCCGGGCTGACGCTGGTGTTCGGCATCATGGACGTGCTGAACCTGGCGCACGGCTCGCTCTACATGATCGGCGCGTACATCGCGGCGAGCGTGGCGCAGGCGACCGGCTCGTTCTGGATCGCGGTTCCGGTCGCGGTGGTCGCCACCGGCGTTGTCGGCCTGATCCTCGAAGTCATCCTGATACGTCGCCTGTACCGGCGCGATCACCTGTCGCAGGTGCTCGCGACGTTTGCCGTGATCCTGATCGCCGACGACACGGTCAAGCTGATCTGGGGACCGGCACCGATCATGCTGTCGGCCCCAGCTGCACTCGGAGGCCCCGTGGAGTTGGTTCCGGGCTTCCTGTACCCGTCCTATCGGTTGCTGATCATCGGCGTTGGACTGGCGCTGGCACTGATGCTGTACTTCTTCGTCACGCATACACGCACCGGCATGTTGGTTCGCGCCGGCAGCAGCAATCGCGACATGGCAACGATCATGGGCGTACGCGTCGACCGGCTGTTCGCGACGATCTTCGTGCTCGGCGCCATGCTGTCGGCCGTCGCCGGGGCACTGCTCGGCCCGCTGCTCGCAGTGGAGATCGGCATGGGCGAGAACATCCTGATCCCCGCGCTGGTCGTCATCGTCATCGGCGGAATCGGCTCGATCCGCGGAGCGTTCGTCGGCGCTGTGCTGGTCGGTGTGGTCGACACGGCCGGGCGCGCCTTCCTGCCCGACCTGCTGCACCGCTTCCTGTCGAACGCCGTGGCCGCGCAACTCGGGCCTGCGCTGGCGGCCATCGCGATCTACCTCGTGATGGCTGCCGTGCTCTTCTTCCGGCCGCAGGGTCTCTTTCCGGCGCGCGGCTAGATGGATCGACGCAATGCCCTGCCCTGGCTGTTGCTGCTGGCCGCCGCCGCACTGCCGTGGATCGCCGGGTGGCTCGACCAGGCCTACTACATCGGTTTCGCGCGCCGACTGATGATCTTCGCACTGGCAGCCGTAAGCCTGAACTTCATCATGGGCTACGGCGGCATGGTGAGTCTTGGACATGCCGCCTTCTTCGGCATGGGTGCTTACACGGTGGCCATTGCGATGTCGCATGGCATCTCGAGCGCCTGGATCACCTGGCCGCTCGCGGTCGCAGTGGCCGCGGCAATGGCGCTGGTGATCGGCGCGATATCGCTGCGCACCCGCGGCGTGTACTTCATCATGATCACGCTGGCCTTCGCGCAGATGGTCTACTACCTCGCGGTCGGGCTGAAGCAGTACGGCGGCGAAGACGGGCTCAACCTTCCCGGACGATCAACCGTCGGCTTCGGGGTGGATCTCGCCAGCGAGTTCACGCTGTATTACGTCGTCCTCGTACTGCTGGCCATCGTGGTCGTCGGGGTCAACCGGACGCTCGATGCACGCTTCGGCCGCGTGCTGCTGGGCATCCGCGAGAACGAGATCCGCATGGAGGCGGTGGGATTTCCGACATTCCGCTACCGCTTGACGGCCTTCGCGATCGCGGGCGGGCTGGCCGGCTTGGCCGGGGCGCTGCTTGCCAATCACAACCTGTTCGTCAGTCCCGCGACGTTGCACTGGACGCAGTCGGCCACGCTCGTCGTGATGGTGCTGCTCGGCGGCATCGGCTTTCGCTATGGCGGCCTGCTCGGCGCTGTCGCCCTCCTGCTGCTGGAGGAGGTCCTCGCCGCCCTGACGGACTACTGGCATCTGCCGCTAGGACTGATCCTGCTTGCAGTCGTCTTCTTCGCTCCCCGCGGCCTCGCTGGCGTGGTCGCGCGGCGCGAGTCCGCATGACGTTGCTGCAGGTTCGCGGACTGACCAAGCGCTTCGGCGGGCTCGTCGCCACCGATGCGCTGGATCTGGACATCGCCGCCGGAGAGATCCACGCGATCATTGGCCCAAACGGGGCCGGCAAGACCACGCTGATCAGCCAGTTGTCCGGCGCACTCCGGCCGGACCGCGGGACGATCCGGCTGAACGGAGTCGATGTCACGCGACAGTCGGCCCACGAGCGTGTCCGCCGCGGCATCGCGCGGTCCTTTCAGGTGACGAACGTCTTTCGCAGCCTGAGTGCCGTCGACAATGTCGCACTCGCGGTGCAGGCCGGCGACGGCAGCAGCTTCGGGTTCTGGCGCCCGGTCAGTGCAGAGCGACTTCTCGTCTCGCACGCGCGAGAGCTGCTAGCGCGCGTCGGGCTGCAGGACCGCGCCGGAGTCGTCGCAGGCTTGCTTGCGCATGGGGAGCAACGTCAGCTCGAAATCGCGCTCGCTCTTGCGACCCGGCCGACCCTGCTGCTGCTCGATGAGCCGATGGCAGGCATGGGACCGGACGAATCGGCGCGCATGGTCGACCTGATCGCGAGCCTGCGCAGCGCGGTGACGGTCGTCCTGGTAGAGCACGACATGGACGCGGTGTTCCGCCTCGCCGATCGCATCTCGGTGCTGGTGTACGGACGCCTGCTGGCCTCCGGAACGGCCGATGCGATCCGCGCCAACGACGACGTGCGGCGCGCCTACCTCGGGACAGAGGCCGCGTGAGCCTGCTGGAGGTTCGTGCCGCCGAGGCCGGCTATGGCGCCAATCAGGTGCTGTTCGGCGTCGACCTCGTCGTGCCGGAGGGTGCGGTCGTCACGCTCCTTGGTCGCAACGGCATGGGCAAGACAACCACGCTGCGAACCATCTTCGGACTCCTGCCCCTGCGAGGTGGCGAAATCCGCTTTGCCGGAGAGCGTATCGATGGGCGACCGACCGATGCCGTGGCACGCCTTGGACTTGCCCTGGTCCCGGAGGGTCGCCTCGTCTTTCCGAACCTCAGCGTGCGCGAGCACCTGGTCGCGTTCGCATCGAATCGCTGCAACGCGACGCGTCCCTGGACCATTGATCGCGTATACGAAATGTTCCCGCAGCTCGCGGCACGCGCCCGCGCCATGGGAAACCAGCTGTCCGGCGGGGAGCAACAGATGCTCGCGATCGGACGGGCACTGATGACGAACCCGAGATTGCTGGTCCTCGACGAGGCCACCGAGGGTCTCGCGCCGCTCGTGCGCGAGGAAATCTGGCGCTGCCTCAATGCGCTGCGGGCGGAAGGACAGTCGATCCTCGTGATCGACAAGTACATCCAACGCCTGCTGCAGGTGGCCGAAGAGCACACCATTGTCGAGCGTGGACGGGTCGTCTGGCATGGGACCTCCGCCGAACTGGCGGCCGACCCGCAACTCTGGCACCGCTACCTTGGTGTGTGAGATGGCAGCGTGAAATGGCGGTAGGTTTTCAAGTCACCTGCAGGTCCAGTCTTTCAGTGCACAGAGGCGAGCCTGCAAGTCCAAGGAGAAGAGTTGGAGCGCCGCAATCACAGAATCTGCGAATCCCCAACATCGTATGACCACTTTCACGCTGGCGGATCAGTAGAAAGTGGTCCGTAGCTGACTTGGCGCGCTCCTGAAAGAGGCCGCGACCTGCCTCCCGAAAGCAGCCGCTTAACGTAGAGGTCAGCGGGTCGTGCGGTGACGACTGCACGACCGGTGTAGCGATTGACGAACGACTGCGCTCAATGAAGTCTCCATATTGCGGGTGCGCTTCGCTGACATGTTGTGCGACGCGACGCTTCGGAAAACAGCTAGCAAGGCGTCGCTTGCACCGCCGGCGGCGGCCTCAGGGTTAGTGCAGCGACGCCAATTGCGCGGCCAGCGACTCGATCTCGGCGTTGCTGAGGTCAGCAAGGAGTGGATCCGGATTCGCGGCGGTTCCGTGCGACCGCGTGCCGCTCCTCATCAGCTGCAACGACCAGGCGGTGTAACCCGCCTTTTGCCCGGCGAGCCGTGCCGCACCGGCGTTCGTTCCCTGCAACGCCGGACCGTGGCAGTCGGCACATCGCAAGCGATCGGCCAATGCGCGGCCGGCATCGCTGCCGGACGATTGCACCGCGCGCGGCAGCAGTGCCGCATAGTGTTCGGCGAGGTCGTTGACATCCTGCTCGCTCAACTCCGCGGCAAGGTTCACCATCACCGGGGCGGTGCGCTTGCGCTCGCGGAACGCTCGCCACTGCGCAATGAAGTAGGATTTCGGCTGTCCTTCGAGCAGCGGCACGATGGTGTGGATCGTTTCCGTGGACGAGTGGCAAGATACGCAGCGCGCCGCGGCAAGCTGTGCGCCGGCTGTGGCGTCGCCGGCCGCCGTGCCGTGCGCGACCAGCAGACAGGCCGACAGCGCAGCGGCTGCAACTGCGTGCCGAGCACGACCAGCGATCACGTCGCGTTCTTCCGGGTCGAATCGAACATGAGCGCGATCGCCTGTTCCTCGGTCAGCCGGGCGCCTTCTGCCGCCGACTGCTGCGCCAACGCTGTTCCCAATGCCATCTGCACCAGCGTCATGACTCGATCGCGAGTGTCGGTCATGAACGCCTGCAAAACGCGCCTGGTGCGCTTGACCTCGACGTCGAAGAATCCGATCAGCATGGCGGCGACCGCTTCCGACCCTGACTGCTGCGCGTGCAGCAGCGCGATAAACGGCACCAACGAAGCCACTGTCTGCGTGCGTTGCAGGAACGGGATCGCCGCCCGGCCAAGGGTAAGCGCAGGTTCCCGATCGCCACGAAGCGCGTACGCGTTTGCCAGAGCCTGCTCGGCAGTGCCGGCGCCGTAGGGTGCGTTGATGCTGCGAAACGCGGCGACCGCAGCCTCGAGAGAGACGATGGCTTCGTCGACGTTGCCGAGCGCGCAGTTGTACCAGGCAGCGGTCGTCAGTCCCATCAGCTCGCCCAGCTCAAGCCCACTCTGGCGGTAGATCGCAGCCTGCCGTTCGGCCCATGATCGTGCGCTCTCGAAGTCTCCCACGTATGCAAAGTGCCGCGCGTGCGCGAGCGCCAGGGCCGCTCTCTGACGAGCCGGTGCATCATCGTCGATCAGTGCTTCGGCTTCGGCCAGCGCGGCCTCACGATGCTGCGATTCGCCGCGATGAGTGGCGACCATGACCGTCCATATCAGGCAATCGATCAATCTGAAAGTGTCGCCCAGGCGGCGGAACAGTTCGGTTGCGCGCAAGGCTGCGTCGAAGCACTCCTGCGGACCACCCTGATAGCCGAGGTGCGCAAGCGCGAGGTTGAACTGCGCCTCCACTTCAACGTCCAGATCCGAGGGCAGCGGCAACAGGCGCTTGCCACAGTCGATGCCTTCGTTCATCAGTTCATGGTTGAGCCATAGTCGCCGGCTGTTGGCAAACAGTGCGCAGGCAAGCCCACGAGTGCCCGCTGCGGCGGCAGCCCAATCGATGGCGGCGCGCATGTTGTCGAGCTCGGCGTTGTGGCGCCTCTGCGCTTCCTCACTCCACCGCCAATGCCCCGCCTCGACGTGCCGCGCAAACTCGAGCATCGCATCGGCATGTCTGCGCAGCAGCTGCGGCGTTTCGCCTGCCGCCGCCAGCTGCTCGAGCGCAAATGCCCGCGTTGTCTCCAGCAGCCGGTATCGCGGCGCGTCACCGCTGTCGGCGACCACCAGCGATTTGTCGACGAGATGGCCGAGAAGATCCAGCACAGTCCACTGGTCGAGTCGATCGTCGGACGCAACCGCCTGCGCCAGTTCCAGGGAGAAGCCGCCGACAAACACGCCGAGCCTTCGAAACACTGCCCCCTCTGCAGCCGACAGCAATTGATGGCTCCACTCGAGGGTTGCCCGCAGCGTCTGATGGCGGCGCAGGACGGAACGCGTACCGCCGGTCAGGACGTTGAAGCGCGCGTCGAGACGCGCGCGCAGCCCATCAATGCCGAGCAATCTGACGCGCGCCGCTGCCAATTCAATCGCAAGCGGCAGGCCGTCCAGCCGACGACAGATGTCTGCGATCGTCATCAGTTGAGCGCTGGTCGGCTGCAGCCGTGGATCGGCCGCTCGAGCGCGCGCGACGAACAGCGCGACAGCGGCCGGTGTTTCGGTGGCGCTGTCGCTTGCCAGGCCCTCCAGCCGATAGACGTGCTCGGGCGGCAGGCGCAATGGCTCCTGGCTGGTCACCAGGACGCGCAGGTCCGGTACGTCGGCGAGCAGAGCATTCACACTGTCCGCGGCAGCATCGAGAACATGCTCGCAGTTATCGAGGACCAGCAGCGAACGTCCGTGACGCAGCAATGCACTGACGGTCTGCAGCGCGGGCCGATCATCGCTGCGGCTGACGCCAAGCGCCTGAGCGATTGCCGCCGGCACTGCTGCGCCGTCGCTCAGCTGCGAAAGCTCGACCCACCACATGCGGCCGGCGAACTGCTCACGCGCGGCAACGGCAAGGGCCTGCGCGAGCCGCGTCTTGCCGATACCCCCGGCGCCGACAATCGACACCAGCGCATGTTGCAGCAGCAGGTCACTGACCGCGAGCAAGTCTCCCGCACGGCCATACAGCGGCTCGGGCTGCGTCTCTGCCTTGGATGCCAATGAAGTAGCCGGGACCGCGGCGTCATTGAGGGACGACGTGAGGCTCGCGGTAAAGCGATAGCCGCGACCCGGAATCGTCGCTATCGACTGCGGCCCGAGCAGCTTGCGCAGCGTCGAGATGTGCACCTGCAGGTTGTTTTCTTCGACGACGACGCCCGGCCAGACCAGCTCGAACAGCTCGTTCTTGCCTACCGCACGGTCGCGCCGCTCTACCAACGCCACCAGTAAGTCGAACGCGCGCGCGCCAAGCCGGGCTGGCGCCTCGTCGATCAGCAATCGGCGTTGAGCCAGATCCAGGCGCGCTGCGCCAAAACGAATATCTGGGGTAGCGGTTTCCATCTACGGCTTCCGGGCCGGGCGTTCAGCTTAATCGGCTGCAGCGATCCCGACACCCCGCAATTAAGAAAGATTAAGCCCGGTGAGGGACGCGACCCAAAGACCTGAATGCGGTTCAGGCCCCACGCTGCGTTCATCGTCAACTCATGACCCCGGGAGCACCCAATGAACCGCAAATCCGTAACCGAACGCATTGCCCTGCTCATGGTGGCCGCGCTTGCATCGACCAGCACGCTCGTACTGCTGGTGCTGGCACCCATGGCCAGCAGCGCCGGAATCGTCTGAATCAATTTCCTGCTGTCGGCGCAAGAGCGCAGCCCACCTTCAGACTGGTCGCACGCCGAACCACGTCCACGCACAGGAGTGGAAATGAAGAATCTTTCTCGCTGGTCCCCCATCGTTGTCTGCGGCGCGGTACTGTGGACCACGGTCCCTTCACTTGCCCATGCCGAATTCAAATGCGATGGGCGTCAACTGTCGCGGGTGGACGCCACCGCCTGCGCTCATGCAAAGCAAGGTCCCGACGCCCTGCGGCGCTTCGTCGCGCGCACCCAGATGATCCATGGGCTGCGGATGCGCGACTACGCGCGCTTCGTCGGCGATGAGCCGCCGGCGCCACCCGCGCGGGCCGCACAGGCAACAACGCTGGATTCAGTCGCTGGCGTCGCACGACCACCGCACTGAGCGCGGCCGGCGCATGAGAAACGCCTGCGCCGTGACAGTTTCATACCGCCATGCATCCCCAAGGTATGTTCACAGGAGTCCGACATGATTCAAGCCAGGCAACCATGGATCGCATTCGTAGCTGCAGCAACTTCACTGCTCGCCTGTACGACGGCGAGCGCCGACGCCGTGTGCGAGTGGAACACGACGGCCGGCGAGATCATCGTCTATGCCAGGATGGGACCGCCTCCGGCCTATCGCACCTTGGCCATCGCCAACACGGCCGCCTATGAAGCCGTGAACGCGATCACCCGGCGCTATCCCGCCAGTCCTTTGAAGCTGGAAGCCGCGCCGGGGACTTCCGTCGACGCCGCCGTTGCGGCAGCTCATCGCACCGCGCTGTCAAAACTGCTGCCGACTCAGCAAAGCGCGATCGATCAGGCGTACCAGGCCGCGATGGCGAAAATCGCGGATGGCGCGGCCAAGAGCTCCGGGATAGCCCTCGGTGAGCAGGCCGCCACAGCGGTGCTGGCCGCGCGCAGCGATGACGGAGCTGTTGCGCCTGAAACCTACCGCCCGCTGACGTCTGCCGGTGTCTACGTACCCACCGTCCTGCCGGCGGCGCCGCATTGGCCGAAGCGCAAGCCGTGGCTGATGACCAACCCCGCGCAGTTTCGCCCCGGCCCGCCGCCTGCACTGACGAGCCCGCTGTGGGCGCGCGACTATAACGAGATCAAGGCAATCGGCGGCAAAAGCAACTCGCGCCGCACCGCTGAGCAAACCCAGATCGCCAGTTTCTGGGAAGCGACGTTGCCTCCGGTCTATACCGGGATCGTGCTGTCAGTGGCCGAGGCTCCAGGTCGTGAGATCACGCAGAACGCTCGCCTGTTTGCGGCGGTTGCGCAGGCTGCGGACGATGCGCTGGTTGCGGTATTCGATGCGAAGTATCACTACAACTTCTGGCGGCCTGTCACGGCAATTCGCAACGGTGACCTTGACGGTAACGACGCGACCGAACGCGATGCCTCGTGGACGCCGTTCATCGAAACTCCGATGCACCCCGAGTATCCGTGCGCGCACTGCACCGTCGCTGGCGCCGTCGGAACGGTTGTTCAGGCGGAGATCGGCACGGGCTCGCTGCCGGCGCTGGCGACGACAAGCTATCTCCTCAAAGGTCCGGCACGCAAGTGGTCCAAGATAGACGAGTTCATTCAGGAAGTGGCGAACGCGCGCATCTACGACGGCGTGCACTTCCGAAACTCAACGGAAGTTGGCACGGCGTTGGGCAAGCAAGTTGGGGCGCTGGCGGTCGGGAAGTTTCTTGCGGCTGAGTGACCAGCTCTAACGAATGCTGAACTGGCCGCAGACCACCCCGAGGTCTGCGGCGCGATTGCGCCGCTCTTGTCGGCGGTGGCCTTGAACATGGCAGGAATCTAGTCGCGAGGCCGGAAACGGGAAAGCGTCCGCTATCGGGTCGGTTAGGCACCGGCGTGCAATAACAGGTCCTGGCCGGCTCAAGCCTCCGTCGCTTGGCCGCGCCGAGACCCGTTGGCGCCACTCGACGCGGCACAAAGCAGCGCTGCAACAGTTGCTCGAACGCGGACGTTCACCGGCCCGTATTAGGGCGTGGATTGTCGAGGTGCAGGTCGCGACGCACGGTAAACGTCGTGCGCCAAAAGCGCGGAGGTTTCGCCCTTACGAGGCATCAAGTGTGTCGCATCGGTCTTCTCGTGCGAATAACAGGGTCGTCCTGTCGCAATCGGCTAAACGCCCGGACGGCGCTCTGCAGTTCGAACCCCTGCGGGTCAACGCGGACGGTCACATGCGAACGATTCGTCGCGCCCGCCAGTGCGGCGCCAGTCAGCAGAAAGGCGAGCGCATTGCATGGAAGCTGGGCGTCAGCCGCGGCGGAATCTTGCGCAATGCTGACCCGCGGATCCGAACTGACGGGGGCACCGACCAGCCCGGTGCGCACAACGAAATAGTTGACGCCGCTTGCGACTATCACGTCATCGGCCGCAAGCTTCAGTTCGCGCCAGCGAATCTCCGCCCAGGTAAGACCACTGCGCTGAACCGAACCGCTATAGCCCACCGAAATCCATCGACCCGGCAGACCGGCCCGTCTGGCGAGCTCGAGACAGCCTGACAGGCTGTCAACCTCAAGTTGCCATGCGCCGGGCGCCAAGCCTCTTCGATCCGCGCCGACCAGGTAGATCACATGTGCCGCGCAATCAATCAACGGCGCAAGGGTGTGTGGCTGCTCCACGTCGACGAAAGCAACTTCGGCAGATGCCAACGACGGTTCCGCGGCAAGGCGAGCCGCGTTTCGCACGCATGCGATGACTGGCACCGACGCGGCACGCAGGAAGCGCAGAACATAACGGCCAGTCCGCCCGCTTGCACCGATGAGAAGAATCGAATCCCTGACGCTTGCTGCACCCACTGCGCAATGATCGTACGTCTGTGGCGCGTCCGCGACCCCATGCGTCCGCGACCCATTGATGTGGGAGTCGCTGAAGATGCACCGCTGAGGGCTGCAATGCGGACAAGTCGGCTATCGGGCAAATCAAACGTCAGCTGCGAGATTCCATTTCTGTCTCATGGGCTCTCCTCGACACAAAGAAGACACCCGCCTGCGCTCGCGATTTCGTCGAATGTCCGCATTCTGGAAACTCCTGTGGAAGCGGAATGTGGCTGCTGCTGGCCGCATCGGGCCTGGGTGCCTGTAACTCAACGAACTATCTGAAGCGGAGATTTTCGCGTGAAAGCTGGGCAATCGAAGAGCAGCCCATCAGCTTCATCCCGCGCTCGAGCTCCGTTCGCATCAGGTTCAATGCGCGCTCGACCCCAGCCTGACCGGCAGCCGCCAGCGGGAACAGGTAGTAGCGCCCTACGCCGACGGCCTTTGCGCCGAGCGAAAGAGCCTTCAGGACGTGGGTGCCGCGCTGAACGCCTCCGTCCATCATCACATCCAGACGATCGCCGACGGCATCCACGATCTCCGTCAGCTGATCGAACGGTGCCCGCGAGCCGTCGAGCTGTCGACCGCCGTGGTTGGAGAGGATGATCCCGGTGCAGCCGATGTCGGCAGCACGCTTGGCGTCGGCCACCGACATGATTCCCTTCAGACAGAACTGGCCGCCCCATGATTGGACCATGGCTTCCACGTCCTTCCAGTTCATGGACGGGTCCAGCATCTCCGTGAAGTAGCGGCCGATCGACATGGCACCGCCGCTCATGTCGACGTGTTCGTCCAACTGGGGCAGGCTGAAGCGCTCGTGGAGCAGGTAGTTCAAGCCCCACATCGGCTTGACTGCGAACTGGAACATTCCGGCCAGCGTCAGCCTGAACGGAATGGAGAATCCAGTACGCAGATCCCGCTCGCGGTTTCCTCCGGTGATGCTGTCGACGGTCAGCATCATCACGTCGACGCCGGCCTCCTTGGCACGCTCGAGCATCGCGCGATTGAGGCCACGGTCCTTGTGAAAATAGAACTGATACACCTGCGGCGTGGAGTACGTCTTGCGCAAATCCTCGAGGCTCACTGTGCCCAGGGACGACACGCCGAACAGGGTCCCGGCCTTCGATGCGGCCGCGGCAACCGCCCGCTCGCCCTGGTGATGGAACAGTCGCTGGAGCGCCGTCGGCGAGCAATAGACGGGCATGGCCAGTTTCTGGCCCATCACCGTCACGGAGAGATCGACGGCCTCGACCCCACGCAGGACATTGGGAACGAGATCGCAGCGCTCAAAGCTGGCCGTGTTCTGCCGATAGGTCACCTCATCGTCCGCCGCGCCGTCGATGTAGTTGAAGATCGGACCCGGCAGCCGTCGCCGGGCCAGTTCGCGGAAATCATGGAAGTTGTGACAGTCGGTCAGGCGCATGTCAGGATGGCCTCTTCAGCAGCCGGCGGCGACTGGTGGCGTCTAACAGGCCCTCGTCACCTGGCCGCACCGACGAGTCACGCACGCTCTGACATGTCCGCTTCATGGCCCTCTGCAAGGACTTCGTCAACGTCGGTTACTGGCCGACCACTGCCTACTTACGCTCGCGAGCGGCGGGTCCGATTGCTCTATGTGCCACGCGTGCTGTCATGGTGCCTGCCGGACATCTTGAGCGCGACGGGTCCGAACGCCAACGCTCTTCCTCGCGCGCAGTTCCGCCGCAAGCGTCAATGCAGGCGCAATAACCGCGTCTTCAAGCACTTCAAGCAGTTCTTCTTCGGAACGGTAGGTCAAGAGGTCGAGCATCCAGTCGCGGTACTTCTGCTGTAGGTCCAAAAACATTGCGAATGGCTGCTCCCCTTCGCGGAGTATCGGGGCGAATGGGATCATGTAGTTCGGAACAGTTGCCTGCAGTTCCAGTGGGACCGATCGCGGTTCGGTGATGTCGGCGATGATGAAACAACTAAGACCTGCAAGGGTTCTCACCGTTTCCGTGAAGTCGTACTGAGACGGCTTCTTGAAATCGAATACCAATGGCAGGTAACCCAGTTCACGGAGCCTGTGGCAGATCGCGTCCAAGAGCCGTTTGCGCTCCTCACTGAAGCGTCCCAGTACGAGTACCCCCTTGCTGCCCATGGTTTCGAATAGCTTCCTGACCTTGTCGCTTTCCAGGAACAGATGAACAAGTTGGGCCGTTTCAAGGTCATCCACTCTCACTTGGGGCCAATCCGTCGATGCGATATTGAAGCTCGAAAGGTGGGCGGGGGTGCCACGCATGCCCCAGACCGAGATGCCGTACGCGTGGCACTCCGAAATGCTTGCACCGTCCCAATCGGCGCCGATGAACCGACAGCCGTTCAGCCGTGTCCACTTGATGGCGGTGTTCCGCAACGTGGCCCCGGTGAAGTTAGAGCCGTCACAAAGCGCACGACAAAAGTCTGCCTGCGTCAGGTCTGCGTCCTGAAAACTGGCAGCCTTGCACGACGTTGCAACATTCAATGCCTCATCACCAAAGTAGGAGCCACGCAGACTCGAGCGACTCAAGTCCGCCCCGTCGAGGTTTGCGCCGGTAAGGTCCAGCCCCGATAGGTCCGCGCCGAGGAGCTTCGCATTGGATAGGTCCGCGAAGCGCAGCGACACTCGGCGTAGATCAGCGCCAGCCAGGTCCGGGGGGACGCCGGGGTGACGCTTGCGCCAATCCTCCAAGGCACTCCGGGCGTCGATCGGGCCGGACGCTACCAGCAGTTCTAGGAGATGCGGATCTGCCACGAAATCTCCCTTCTGACTAATTGGCTCCGCCACCTGTGCGTGACCCGCGTCGAATCGATCCCGATGGCTTACCGAGTCGGCTTTCGGGTCGAACAGACGTTCGGATTGTGTCCGCTTCAGCAAGACTTTGCGAGAGGGTTCACATGTCCGAAACTGGCCGGCGGCCATCGTGTTGGTCATGCATGGATCTGTAGCCGCCGACGCCGCTCCGCTTTCCTCGGCAATCGCGTCATCGACCTCTCGCATGACCGCCACGAGATCGACCGTGGCCGGCGTCCGCTCGAACTTCCCGCTGAGTGCCGTTTCGCGTCGCAATTCCCCGCGCAGGTAGAGATCCCACATCTCCGGCCCGTAATCCGACGCGAGCAGGTCTGGCGCGAAGCGACCAAAGAAGTTCCGCAGGTTGGCCACATCGCGCAACAGCATCCGGCTGGCGTGATTGTTTCCGGCCGCGTCCACCGCCTGGGGCAGATCGATGATGACGGGGCCGTCCGATGCAAGCAGCACGTTGAACTCGGAAAGGTCCCCGTGTACGACGCCTGCGACCAACATCAGCACTACCTCCCGGATGAGCATTGCATGCAGTTCGCCTGCTTCCTCGGACGTGAACTGAACATCGTTGAGTCGGGGGGCAGCAGCGCCGTGCTCGTCAGCGACCAGTTCCATCAGCAGGACGCCATCGCTGTAATTGAACGGTTTAGGCACGCGGACGCCTGCTGCGGCGAGTCGGTACAGCGCATCGACCTCGGCGCTGCGCCATGCCTCCTCGACGGACTGCCGACCGTACCGCGTGCGCTTGGCCATTGCCCGCGCCTGGCGGGTGTTCTTGACCCTGCGATTCTCGGTGTAATCGACGGCCTGCCGGAAGCTGCGTTGCGTAGCTTCCTTGTAGACCTTGGCGCAGCGCGTTTCATCTCCGCAGCGCACGACGTAGACGGTGGCCTCCTTGCCGCTCATGAGCTGCCGCAGGACCTCGTCGATCAGGCCGTCGTCCATTAGCGATTGCAGTCGCTTCGTGGGTTTCATCCCCGCATTGTGCGTGACTGGCGCGTCAGGCACTTGATGTCGAAGATGCGCCAGAAAGCAGCGAGCGGACGCCGGGGGGCCTTCGCACAGCCCAAGTTCGCTGGCTGATGCCGCCCTTCAGCCTCGTGAGCGGCTGGCCTTGGTCGCTGCCGGCCTGAGACTCGCCAGCTCGGCGAGCCAGGCACCGGCTTCGTGAAAGGGCCGGCTTGAGCGCTCGGCACGCGCCCGGATGTACGCACCTTCGATCGCCGTGAGCACCAGACCGGCGAACGAACGGGTGCGACTGGCATCGCCCAGTTCAAAGTGACGAACAATCAGTGCCTGCCAGTCATCGAACGCATCAGCGATGACAGTGCGCAAGTCGTCCAGGTCGGCGTCAAGATCGAGGCAGACGGCACCAAAGGCGCAGCTCCGTCGGTACTGGCCGGCTTCGACCCGCCGCGCAAAGGCATCGAAGAGCGCCCCCACCTTCCGCCCCGGCAGCTGCTGCGAACGAAGCGCCGCATCGATGAACTCAAGCACGCGACCGGAATAGTCGGCCAGCGCCTCCGACACGATCTGCTGCTTGCCGGCGGGGAAGAAATGGTAGACGGATCCCTTCGGTGCTGCGCTTTGCCGCACGATCTCGTTGATTCCGGCCCCGCTGAGGCCCGAGCCGCGCATCAGTTCGATCGTCGCCTCGATCATGCGCTGCCGGCTGCCGGAATCCGCCTCCACCCTGCTCCGGCCGGTGGAACGGACTGATCGCCTGGTACTGGTCGATTCCATGGATACGCGGACTCCTTGACTGATTAACTAGACCAGTCTATATATTACCGAACCATCCACCCACCGACAACACAGAACATGAACGACTCCGCCCTCGACGTACGTGCAACCGTCAGCGCCGAAGAATGGCAGCAGCGCGTCGACCTCGCAGCCTGTTACCGATTGGTGGCGATGTTCGGTTGGGACGATCTCATCTTTACCCACATCTCGGCGCGCCTGCCGGGGCCGGACCATCAGTTCCTCATCAACCCCTACGGCATGATGTTCGACGAGATCACGGCGTCGAGCCTGGTCAAGGTCGACCTGCACGGCCGCAAGCTGGCGCCCAGTCCCTACGAGATCAATCCGGCAGGTTTCACGATTCACAGCGCGGTGCATGCCGCGCGCGAGGACGCCGGCTGCGTGCTGCATGTCCACAGCGTCAACGGCGTGGCCGTCTCGGCACAGGAAGATGGCCTGCTGCCGCTGTCACAACACTCCATTTTCGTGCTGTCGTCGCTCGCCTATCACGACTACGAAGGCGTCGCCCTCAATGATGACGAGAAGCCGCGACTGGTGCAGGACCTCGGCGAGAGCCGCTTCCTGATGCTGCGCAACCACGGACTGCTGACCGTGGGCCGTTCGGTTGCCGAAGCCTTCGTGGCGATGTACTTCTTCGAGACCAGTTGCATGATGCAGGTGCGTGCGCAAAGCGGCGGTCGGCCGCTGCGGCGCATCGGCACGGCGATCGTCGACGGCGCGCAGGAGCAGTGGGAGCGCGTAACTCATGGTGCCGGCGGCGGCCTGGCGTGGCCTGCCCTGCTGCGCAGGCTCGATCGCAGGAATCCGGGCTACCAGGCCTGAACCGGTTTACCCAGCTGCGCGTCTGCGCGGCCCGGCAAGCGATGGGTAGCCACTGAGTTCCAGCGCTGCGCGCCCGCCTCGACGCACGACGAGTCGTGCACGGCCGCCGATCGGCAACGTCAGCTTGCGCGGCGTGTGGCCGTATGGAAGTCCGGTGTACACCGGGACGCCGGCGATCTCACGCACCCGGGCCACGACCGCGGCCAGGTCGAAACCGTTGTCATTCGGCATCGGCGTGATCGGATCGAAGTCGCCGAGCATGATGGCCGCCTGCCGCTGCAATACTCCCGCATGCGCGAGTTGATAGAACATCCGCTCGAGCTTGTAAGCCGGTTCGTTGACGTCCTCGACAACCAGGATGCCGCCACGGATGCGTGGAAAGTAGGGTGTGCCCAGCAGAGCCACCAGCATCACGAGGTTGCCGCCCCACAGCCGCCCGCTGAATTCCCCCGCCTTGCCGCCGAGCGCGAGTTCGATCTCGTAACGGGGCGACTCGATCACCCCGAAGAAGTGCTCGATCGTGTAGTCGTCGGGGGACGCTGCGCCGAAATCACCGGTCGACGGCCCCGACAGGCTGACGCCGCCGGCGCGGGCCAGATAGGCCAGATTGAACGCGGTGAAATCACTGTAACCGGCGATGACCGGCGCCCGCGCCTTGATGGTGGCGTAATCGATCCGGTCAAGCAGTCGCGACAGGCCGTAGCCGCCCCGCCCGCTCAGCACGACATCGATCGCCGGGTCGGTGGCAAACCGCATCAGGTCCGCCAGGCGCAGGTCGTCGGAACCGGCGAAGCGCTGTTCGCGCGAGAACATGCTCTCGCCCGCTTCGACCTGCCAGCCGCGCGAACTGAAGAATGCCGCAGCGCGGTCTGCCACGGCGGGATCCGGCATGTAGCCCGAAGGAGCGACCAGACCGAGCACTTTATGTCGCGTCATCGTCGTCCTCGCTTGCCGGCAGTCGGCCGCTCTTCCGATGTTCGCGGCGCTCGGCAAAAAAACGCGACAGCAGCGCCGCCGACTCTTCCGCCAGGACGCCGGATCGCACCGCCGTGTGGTGGTTAAGGCGCGGTTCATTGAACAGATTGACGACACTGCCGCAAGCGCCAGTCTTGGGGTCGGCCGCGCCGAACACGAGCCGCTTGATACGGGCGTGCTGCATCGCGCCGGCGCACATCGCACACGGTTCCAGCGTGACGTAGAGCTCGCAATGGTTCAGACGGTAGTTGCCCAGCAATTCGGCCGCCGCCCGCATCGCCTGAATCTCCGCGTGGGCGGTCGGATCGCTGTTGCCGATCGGCTGGTTGAATCCCGTCGCGATCACCTGTCCGTCACGCACGACGATGGCGCCCACCGGCACCTCGGCCAGCGCCCAGGCGTTATGCGCCTGATCGAGCGCCAGCCGCATCAGGGTTTCATCCGCATCGGGGCTGGCCGCCGCCTCTTCCGTCACCTGGATCTGGCTGGCGAGCCACGCACGGCGCCGCGCCTCGCGCTGATCTTCGCGCGCGCTGCGCGCCTCGCTCACCGCCCGGCCGAGTTGCTGCGCGTCGAGCTCAGCGGCGGCAGTCTCGAGCCAGGAAGGGAGCGCCCCTCGTCGATAGTCCGTGCCGTAGTCGGATCGCCGCAGAAAGCCCGTGTCGACCATCCAGCGGCGCAGCTCGGCGTAATCCGTGTTCAGCATGGCGCCGCCGGTGCCGAGAAAACTTCGCAGGACCTCGTTCGCACTGCGCTCATCGAGCAGTCGATCCGGAGGGAAGTACAGCATCGCGCAGGCAAGCACCAGTTCGAAGTCGCGGCCGTCCTTCTGCTGCAACGTGGACAGATGAACGCCACTGCGCACCGCAAGCTGGGCCACGCGGTCGAGCCAGCCGGCAGCCGAAATCGCGGCGTGCGCTTCTCTCATGGCAGCCATTCCCGCGGCTGTCGACAGACGCAGCGCCAGTCGCCCAGCTTCAGGCTTTGCAGCAGGGTCAGCATCGAACGGCCCGTTGTGACCTCAGTACCATGTTCCGATCGACACGCCGAGACCCACGGCTGTCTTGCGGAAGTTGTAGTCGATCAGGCTCTCGCCATATCCCGTGAACACCTGAAAGTATCCCTTCAGGTCCGTTGTGATCGGGAAGCGCAAGTCGAGTTGTGCCGAACCCCACGACGGATCGGACTTGAAAGTCGTGCGATAGCGCAGCGTCGCCGTGTATTCCTGGCGCCATTTGTAGAAGAACAGGAACTCCGCATCGCCGATGTAATCGGTGATGTCCGGGTTGTCGTCCTCGTGACCATCCTCGGACAGGCGATACCACGGCTTGATCTGCATGACGAACGGTCCGCGCTCGAGGGCCACCATGCCATAGATGCGGTTCCAGCTGCGCGACAGCGGATCGCCGCGCCCGTTGGACTGGTGCACCAGTCCGAACGCCAGCATTCGTGCCTTGAGTCCGAGGACATCGTAGTCGGTCGGCAGCGTCCAAATCAGCTCCGGCTCGTAGTTGGTTTCTCGGAACGGCCGCGACAGTTCCTCGTTGTAGACCTGCCAGAAGCTCTTCTGCGTGTAGCCCAGCCACAGCGCCGACGGGCCGCCAAACATGTCCTCCCACATCTTCAACTTGAAGCTGATCTGAAACTCGGCTTCGACGTTGTCGAGCGGCGCCGGCGGAACGAAGGTGGGCTGTGTCGGTGTCGACGGTGCGTCGTTCACCTCGTCGGACCAGACGGCGGGCAGGATGTAGTTCGGCCGGTAAAACGTGAAGCGGAAGGTGCCGCCCTTGTAGCGGTCCTCGAGTTCCCAGCGCTGCGCGATAAGGGACTGACCGCCCGCGAGTGTTCCGGTTGCTACCAGCTGCGATTCGGGTGCGCTGCGGCCCTCATCGGCCGGCGCGGTCGCGGCAGGCGCCTGGCCCGGCGACGTCGGTGCGCTCTCAGGCGCCTTCAGTGGCGCGCGCGTAGCCGCTGCAGCAGCGGCGTCGTAACACGCCAGACGCGCCATCGCGTCGGTGATTGAACGGCAACGTTCGATGTCGTCGACTCCCTGCGCATGCGACGCCATCGTCACTGCACAGGCCAACGCGGCAAGAGTTGACCGGCCGGCAATTCCGCGGAGCATGGGGTCCTTTCTGACCGGGGTCGGGCCGACGTGCTGTAGCGCTGCCCGCTGTAGTTGGTACGACAACCCCACTGGGGTCGACAACTTCTGTTCAGTCAGCCGCAAGTGTATCGAGCGCCATGCAATCGAGTCCGTGCAGCACCAGCACAGCGTGGCATCAATCAGACTAATCGCGCGCCACCACACGGCAGCTATTGGCCATCCTCTGTACCGTCAACCTGCCAGGCGTCGGCATTGGCACAGGTTTCTGAGCGGTTCGACCAGGAATGACCGTTCAAGATCTGGCGAGGCCCGCGAGGGCGCGCACCGACGTCCAGGCGGCGATCGAGGCCGTCAGGGCCGCGATGGGTCAAGTCAGGCGAGCAGGAAAACATCTCCGTGTTCCCTCCCGCCGCGCCCTCATTGCAAGTCACGGAACGACGATCAGGAACAGCCAGGTCGCGAGCAGGATCAAGTGCACCACACCCGACAGCAGGCTCGAGCGGCCGCTGCCGTAGGTGATCAGCGCCATCATGAACGACAGCGCAAGCAGGATCGCACTACCGGGCGACACACCGAGCTTCATCGGACTGTCCGTCCACCAGGCAATGGCGGACACGATAGGCACGGTCAGCCCGATACTGGCAACGCCCGAGCCCAGCGCCAGGTTGATCGAGGTCTGCAGCTGATCCTCGCGAGCCGCGCGCACGGCGGTCATGCCTTCGGGCAGCAGCACGATCGCGGCGACGATCACGCCCACCAGCGCCGGAGGTGCGCCCAGGCCGGCCACTGCCGCCTGGATGAACGGCGACACGCCCTTGGCCAGCAGCACCACCGCCACCAATGCCACCAACAGCAGGACGAGCGACGCGGCTACCACTCGCGATCCCGGCCTCGCGGCTGGCGTCGCCATTGCCGGCTGGTTCGGCAGGAAGTGCTCGCGATGGCGCACCGTCTGCACGAAGGTGAAGGCCAGCCACAGCAGCAGGCAGACCACGCTGACGAAGGCGAGCTGCGCGCCCGTGTAGTACGGCCCGGGTGCGCTGGTGGTGAAGTTGGGCAGCACCAGCGTGATCGCCACCATCGGCAGCAGCACGATCAGGTAGGCCTGCGCGCCCTCGGTGCGGAACTCCTGCTCGCGATGGTGCAAGGCGCCGACGACGATGCAAAGTCCGGCCATGCCGTGCAGCACGAGCACGACCACTGCGTGCATCGTGTCACGCATCAGCGCGGGCTCCGGCTGCTCGCCAAGCATGATCGAGACGATTAGACCGAGTTCGATCACTGTCACGGCCAACGCCAGCAGGATCGCGCCGAATGGCTCGCCCACGCGAAGCGCCACGACTTCTGCGTGATGCACCGCGGCCAGCACCGCGGCCACCAGTGCAACGATCAATGCAAGCGCGGCAATGGCGCTGGCAGACCCGTGCAACGCGAAGAACGTGCCGAGTGCCACGATCGGCACGGCGATGGTCCAGGCTGGCAGGCGATCCGTGGGAACGGTCATTGCAAGGGCGATCGTTCAGTATGGCCGATCGTTAGGCACGTGCGAGAGTATGGCGCAGGCGCGAAGGGCGCATCTTCCGGGGGCGTGGCCGGCCTCGGCGGACGAGGGTCAGCGCGACCCCGAATCGTTCTTCGCACGTACGCCGAACCACTCTCGATCGACGCCGAAAAACACCGATCGCCTCCTACCGTTCGCCTTATTCCCACTCGATCGTGGCGGGCGGCTTGCCGCTGATGTCATAGACGACGCGGTTGATGCCTCGCACCTCGTTGATGATGCGATTGGATACTCGGCCCAGCAGCTCGTGCGGCAGGTGGGCCCAATGCGCCGTCATGAAATCCGATGTCTGCACCGCGCGCAGTGCCACCACCCATTCGTAGGTCCGCCCGTCTCCCATGACGCCCACGCTTTTCACCGGCAAAAACACCGCGAAGGCCTGGCTAGTGCGGTCATACCAGCCCGACGCCCGCAGTTCCTCGATGAAAATGGCGTCGGCCCGCCGCAGCAGGTCCGCGTAGTCCTGCTTAACTTCGCCGAGGATGCGCACGCCGAGTCCTGGACCGGGGAACGGATGGCGAAAGATCATCCCGTGCGGCAGCCCGAGTGCCAGGCCGAGGTTGCGCACCTCGTCCTTGAAGAGGTCGCGCAGCGGCTCGAGCAGCTTGAGATGCAGCGTCTCGGGCAGTCCACCGACGTTGTGGTGGCTCTTGATCGTCATGGCCTTCTTCGACTTCGCGCCGGCCGACTCGATAACGTCGGGATAGATCGTTCCCTGCGCCAGCCACCTGGCGTTCGGCAGCCTGGAGGCCTCTTCCTGGAATACGTGCACGAACTCGCGGCCGATGACCTTGCGCTTTGCTTCGGGATCGGCGACGCCCTTGAGTGCGCCCATGAAGCGAGCCGTCGCATCGACATGGATCAGCTTCATGCCCATGTGCTGCTGGAATGTCTCGACGACCTGTGCTCCTTCGTTCAGACGCAGCAGGCCCGTGTCGACGAACACGCAGGTCAGCTGATCGCCGATCGCCCGATGGATTAGTGCAGCCGCCACGGACGAGTCGACCCCGCCCGAGAGCCCGAGGATGACTTCCTCGGCACCGACCTGGGCGCGGATCCTCGCGACGGCTTCGCCGACGTGATCGGTCATCACCCAGTCGGGGCGCGCGCCGCAGATGTCGAGCACGAAGCGGCGCAGGATCGCCTCGCCCTGCGCGGTGTGCGTCACCTCCGGGTGGAACTGCACGCCGTAGAAGCGCCGGTCCTCGTCGGCCATGCCAGCGATCGGGCACGATTCCGTCGATGCCATCAGCTTGAATCCTGCCGGAATCTCGACGACCTTGTCACCGTGGCTCATCCAGACATTCAGCAACCCGTGGCCCTCGGCGTTGCGATGGTCCTCGATGCCGTCGAGCAATCGCGTGTGCCCGCGTGCCCGCACTTCCGCATGGCCGAACTCGCGCGTATGACCCCCTTCGACGCGTCCGCCGAGTTGCTGGGCCATGGTCTGCATTCCGTAGCAGATCCCCAGCACCGGCACGCCGAGTTCGAACACCGCGGCGGGCGCCCGGTCGGTCGACTCCTCGTACGCGGACATGTGGCTGCCCGACAGCACGATGCCCTTCGGCCTGAAGTCACGCACGAAGGATTCTTCGACGTCGGCCGGATGGATCTCGCAGTAGACGTTGGCTTCGCGGATGCGGCGCGCAATCAGCTGGGTCACCTGCGAGCCGAAATCGAGGATCAGGATCTTGTCGTGGTTCATGGCACGTGGCCGCGCTGCGGCCGGTTTGGAGGAATGAAGATGCCGCAGCGCCTCGCCGAGCGTGGGCTGGCGGGCGGCAGTGTCCTTGTCACGAAGGTCCCCTAGCCCGGCCCGTGACCGCCCGCGGCGGGACGGCAAATCATGCGGACATGGGGAGAAGTCAACTCAGTTCTCGAGCCGGTAGTTGGGCGCTTCCTTGGTGATGCGCACGTCATGCACATGCGATTCGCGCATGCCGGCCGCCGTGATCTCGACAAACTCGGCACGTGTACGCATCTCGTCGATCGTATTGCAGCCGCAGTAGCCCATGCTCGACCGCAGTCCACCGGTCAGCTGGTAGATGATCGCCAGCACGCTGCCCTTGTACGGCACCATGCCTTCGATGCCCTCGGGGACGAACTTGTCGACATTGGCATCGTTGTCCTGGAAATAGCGCTCGGCCGACCCCTCGGTCATCGCCCCCAGGCTGCCCATGCCGCGGTAGCCTTTGTAGGAGCGCCCCTGATAGAGGATGACCTCGCCCGGCGCCTCTTCGGTGCCGGCGAACATCCCGCCCATCATTACCGCGTAAGCCCCGGCCGCGAGTGCTTTGGACACATCGCCCGAGAATCGGATGCCGCCGTCTGCGATCAGCGGGATTCCGGTGCCATCCAGCGCCTTGGCGACGTTGGCCACAGCGGTGATCTGCGGGACTCCGACTCCGGCGACGATACGCGTCGTGCAGATAGATCCCGGGCCGATGCCGACCTTGATACCGTCGGCGCCGGCGTCCGCCAGCGCTTTTGCGGCGGCCGCTGTGGCGATGTTGCCGCCGACGACATCCACCTGCGGAAAATTCTTCTTCACCCAGCGCACGCGGTCGAGTACACCCTGGTGGTGACCGTGGGCCGTGTCGACGATCAGCACGTCGACCCCTGCCCGGACCATCAATTCCGCGCGCTCTTCCGAGTCTGAGCCGGTGCTGATCGCGCCGCCGACCCTGAGCTTTCCCTGCTCGTCCTTCGCAGCGTTCGGGTGTTCTGTGGCCTTCGTGATGTCCTTGACGGTGACCAGCCCGAGCAGTTCATCCGTATCGTTCACGACCAGCACCCGTTCCAGTCGATGCCTGTGCATCAGCGCCTTGGCCTCGTCCAGGCTAGCGCCTTCGCGCACCGTCACCAGGCGCGAACGTGGCGTCATGATGTCCCGGATCGGCGCGTCCAGCCGCGTCTCGAAGCGCAGATCGCGATTGGTGACGATGCCGACGACCTTCTTGCCTTCGACGACCGGCAGCCCTGAAATCTTGTGCGAGCGCTGCAGTTCGATCGCGTCGCGCACCGTCATGTCCTGCGTGAGCGTGATCGGATCGCGCAAAACGCCGGCTTCGTGGCGCTTGACCTTCAGTACCTCGGCCGCCTGCTCTTTCGGCGAGAAATTCTTGTGAATGATCCCGATGCCGCCTTCCTGGGCGAGTGCGACCGCGAGACGCGCCTCGGTCACCGTGTCCATGGCGGCCGCGACCAGCGGAATGTTCAAGGGGATGTTGCGGGAGAGCTTTGTGGAGAGCTGGGCGTCGCGGGGAAGGACCGCCGAGTGGGCGGGGACGAGCAGCACGTCATCGAAGGTGAGCGCCTTCTGAACCAACCGCATAGGTGTCCTCATGACGCAAAAGCGGAGTATACCGACTCGATTTCTGGCCCACTTTGCCCTGTTTTCCTGTCGGCGCAGCGGTTTAGCCCAAAAGTGGGGGTGAGTTCACCCGTCATTCAACTTGCTCGGCCGCGGCGAAGCGATGGAGAATTCCTGCGCTGAGGAGGATCTATGCTGCATTCGATGCCGTCGTGGCGTATGGGCGTTTGGGGTTCGCTGGGCTTGCTCGTGTGGAGCCTGGCCGCGCCGGCTGCGGCTCAGTGGGCCTGGAAGGACGATAACGGCCGCGTGGTCTACTCGGACCGTCCGCCTCCTTCGGCCGTGAAGACCGACCGCATCGTGCGTCAGCCCAGCAATGCTCAAACCGTGCTGCCGCCGCAGCAGACGGGCGCCGACACCGCTGCCAAGCCCGGTGCCGACGCCAAGCCGGTCGCCACGACCAGCGGACCGAAGTCGGTCGCGGAGCAGGAAATGGAGTTCCGCAAGAGGCAGCAGGAACGGGCCGACGCAGAAAAGAAGTCACAGGACGAACAGCTAAAAGTGGCCTCCAAGACGGCCGAGTGCGAGCGCGCCCGCGCCTATCTGAAGGGTATCGAGGAAGGCCAGCGGATCGCTCGCATCGATGCGTCCGGCAATCGTGAGTTCCTCGACGACAATCAGCGTGCCGCCGAGGCCGAGCGCACCCGCAAGATCGTCCAGTCGACCTGCAACTAGCCCGGGCCGCCGGGCCGGCGCCGTCGACGAATATCGGCGCGTATGCGCCGCGCTTCCTTGGGATCGACCTGCAGCGGGCGATAGATCTCGATGCGGTCCCCATCTCGCACCAGTTGCTCCAGCCCGGCCACTCGATTCCAGACACCGACATCCAGGGCCTGCAGAGTCAGGTCGGGCTCGAGCGATAGCACGCCCGAGGCGACGATGGCCCCTTCCACAGTCACCCCGACCGAGACTTCGACCCTGATCACGAGTTGTCGATCGGGGCCGGCGTAGACCACTGTGACGATCACTCGCTCGGTCCGTAGATGAGCTCGGCGCGTCGGGCGAACGAGTCGATCATCGAATTCGCGATGAAGTCGAAGACGGGCGCGACTGCGCGCCCCAGCAATCCGTTGGCAAACTCGTAGTGCAGGCTCAGTTGCACCTTGCAGGCGCCAGGCCGCAGCGCATGGAAGTGCCAGTGACCGTCGAGCGACCTGAATGGCCCGTTGACCAGCGACATGCGGATCTGCTCCGGGTACCGCAACTGATTGCGCGTCGTGAACGTCGAGCGAATGCCGCGATAGTCGATGTCCAGGCTCGCATCCAGGCCGCCACCGTGGTCGGCGACAACCTGAGCACCGTTGCACCACGGCAGGAAGCCCGGATAGCCCTCCACATCGGCCACCAGATCGAACATCTGCTCGGCGCTGTAATGGACCAGGACGGATCGTTCGACGTGCGGCATGGCGAGTGGGATATAAACGCGGATTCTATTCACGTCGGGCAGGCGGTTTGCCGTGGCGATCGTCCAGAACAAAAAGGCGCAGCACGATTACTTCATCGAGGACCGGTACGAAGCCGGCATGGTCCTCGAGGGCTGGGAAGTGAAAGCGATCCGCGCCGGTCGCGCTCAGCTCAACGAGGCCTACGTCGTGATCCGCTCGGGTGAGCTTTTCCTGCTGAACGGGCACATCAGCCCATTGCCGACCGCGTCCACCCACATCAACCCCGATCCGACCCGGACCCGCAAGCTGCTGCTGAACGCCGAAGAGATCCGCAAGCTCATCGGCAAGGTCGAACGCGCGGGCTACGCGCTGGTACCGCTCGACCTTCACTACAGCAAGGGGCGAATCAAGCTCGAAATCGGACTCGCGAAGGGCAAGCGGCAGTTTGAGAAACGGGCAGACGAGGCCGACAAGGACTGGAAGCGCCAGCAGACGCGTTTGCTCAAGCAGCGCAGCCGTTAGTGCTGCTCAAGCGTCACGCCGGCTGCACAGCGCAAGCCGGCTAGGCCCTCCTCAGTGCAACCACTTGGCCTGCCGTGCCAGCTGCTGCATCGCATGGAATCCAACCGACCCCTGCCGACGTGCCTCGGGCAGCAGCCGCGCCATCAACAATGCCGTCGCGAAGGCATCGGCTGCCGCGCTGTGCCGAACGGACACCGGGATCCTGTAGTGCTGCAGCCATTCATCCAGCGACCGTAGCCGCGCTTTCGGATCCAGTGCCGGCGCGAGTTCGGCCAGGTCTAGCCACGGGTTGTCGAACGGCTGATTCACGAAGTGCTTGGTGACCCGGGCCAGGAACCCGCGGTCAAATGGCGCATGAAAGGCCAGCATCGGGGCGCGGCCGACATAGTCCATGAATGTCCTCACCGCATGCGCCGGATCAGTGCCGTTGAGCTGGGCCTGAGCACCAACCCCATGCACGAGGATGTTCTCGCGGGAACTCACCGCACTCTGCTTGACGATGATCTCGATGCTGTCTCCCGGAACGACCCGCCCATCGATCATCGCGACGGCGCCGATGGCGATCAGCTCGTCACTGGCGACATTCATTCCGCTGGTCTCGACATCGACGACGACCCAGCGCTCGGGGACTGACTTGCGGCCCCGTCCCGACAGCCAGTCCAGGATCCCCATGTCAGCCCGGATAGTCCAGCTCGAGACGCTGCTGCACCTTGCGCGCCTGCCGGAATGCCTCATTGACGATTCTGCGGTCCAGCGCTGAAAGCTCGGCCAGCTCGATTTCATTCGGATTGTCGTCGCCGGCAGCGTAAGTCTGAGCGCGGCGATGCTGCGCGCGCAATCGCATCAGCTGGAAGAACTCGAACGAGGGCACCCACGCGCGCACGTCGACTTCCGGCAGGCGCCCCGACTCTCCCAGCCGCTTCAGGCGTTCGGCCGTGTTGGTCTCGTGCAGGCCCGCTGCCAGCGCCCAGATACGCGCGGCGTCGACGAAAGGTACGGTGCCGTGCATCTTCAGGTCGACCCGCGCCGGTCCGCCCTCGCCGAACAGCGAATCGACGATACCGCGTCCGGCTGGGGGGCGGTTGCGCAGCGCGTTGCCCGCCATCTGTTTCAGGAAGCGCGGGTTGCGTTCGGCCCGCTGCACGACGTCCTCGCGCAGCCCGTTCGCCAGGCCCGAGTTGCCGAACAGCGGACGGAAGTCGAAGAAGATGCTGGCGTTGAGCAGTGCTTCCGGATCGCCGCGGTCGATCCAGCCCGCGAACAGCGCGTCCCAGCCGGCATAGTCGAGACACCACGCCGGGTTGCGCGCCATGATGTTGCCCTTGCACAGCGGAAACCCGCAGGCCGCGAGTTGCTCGTTGGTCCAGTCGGCCAGTTCGAGCATCCGCTCCTTCGTTGCCGCCGCCGCGACATAAAGGATGCCGTTGTCCTGATCCGTCGAGATGGTCTGCTCCCCCCGACCTTCGCTCCCGAACGACAGCCAGCAGAAACTCTGCGCATCGACCGAGTAGCGCTGCGTGCCGAGCGTCAGCAGACGCACCGTCAACTGGTCGTTAAGATGGCTGACGAGCCGGGTCAGCTGTGCCGCAGCGACCCCTTGCGCCACCAGATGGTGCGACAGGCGGCGAACGTCGGCGGCCGCCACAACCAGGGCATCGACATCCTCGCTGCGACGGATGGCCACGGCAAGCTGCCGGACCGTCAGTCGTTGCAGGGCGAAGAGGTCACGTTCGGAGACGACGCCCGCCACGCGGGTCTTACCGTCCACTTTGCGCACCACCGGAATGTGACGGATCGAATGCTCTGCCATCAGCAGTGTTGCGTCGGCGGCGGTCTCGTCGGCGTCGAGTGTGAGCACCTTGGATGTCATCACCGCGCTGACCGGAGTCGACAGCGGCACTTCGGGCAGGATGACGCGCCCGATCAGGTCAGTGCGCGTCAGGATTCCACTGACGATTTCGCCCACGGGACTGTCCTCAGCGACCACGATGGAGCCGACATGGTTCGCATGCATCCGGCCGAAGGCCTCACGCAATGGCGTGTCGGGCGTGCAGGTCAGTGGCGCAGCCCGCAGCAGCTCCCCGAGCGGGGTGCCCATCGTCCGCTCGGCGGACGCCTCGGTGGCGTAGGTCTGTTGCAGCTGCTGGCGCGACAGGTCGAGCAGCGCACCCAGGCGCCGCTTGCAGAAGTCCATGAACGGGCCACTGCTCTGCGCGAGTTTCAAGAACTTCTCGCGTGGCAACAGCAGGCAGAACGTGTCGCCGACCGAGCGGTAAGTAAGAGTCACCGCGCGTTCCGCAAGCAGTGCTCCGACGGGAAAACAATCACCGACGCCGGCCTCGTAGGCGATGCCTTTGGTATCGGGCGCCTCGCCCTGGACACGGCCCTGCTTGACGATCAGGCAGTGCGTCGGCACGGCGCCGCTGGGCGCCAGCACGATCTCACCGGGGGCAAAGTAGGCGATCTGGACGCTGTCGATGATCAGGTCCAGGTCCGCCGCCGCCATGACGGAGAACGGCAGGTGGGCGGACAAAAGCTGCCGCAGGCCTGCCGCGATCGTGGGAGCTGCCATGCCGTCTCCTCAGGGGCCGCGGGCAGCCGATCGCCGTCTCACCCGTCCCGTTCCTTGTCCTGTTGCCTGGTCGAGCGGTGCCGCCCGCGCGCGCCGAGGATCATCCACAACGCCAGCGCCAGGGCGACGCCCGCGATGACGAATTCCATGCGATCGTCCTATTGCGCAGCCGGTTGTGCCTTGATGACGGTCATGGCTGTGGAAATCAGCCCTGCCACATCACCGAGATTGGCCGGGACGATCAGCGTGTTGTTCTGCTTCGCGAGGTTGCTGAACGCGTCGACGTAACGTTCGGCGACCTTGAGGTTGACCGCCTCCAGCCCGCCCGGTTCGCGCGTGGCCTGCGCCACCTGGCGGATCGCCTTGGCTGTCGCATCGGCGATCGCGACGATGGCCGAGGCCTCGCCCAGCGCAACGTTGATCTGCGCCTGCTTGTCGCCCTCGGACTTGGCGATGGCTGCCTCGCGCGCGCCGGTGGCGATATTGATCTGCTCCTGCTTGCGGCCTTCGGACGATGCGATCAGTGCGCGCTTCTCTCGCTCGGCGGTGATCTGCGCCTGCATGGCGTGAAGAATTGCGTTGGGGGGCGTGATGTCCTTGATCTCGTAGCGCAGCACCTTCACACCCCAGTTCATTGCCGCCTCGTCGATCGCCGAAACGACGCTGTGGTTGATGAACTCCCGCTCCTCGAAGGTCTTGTCGAGTTCGAGCTTGCCGATGACCGAGCGCAGGGTCGTCTGCGCCAGCTGCGTGATCGCGAGGATGTAGTTGCTGGCTCCGTACGACGCGCGCTGCGGATCGGTGACCTGGAAGTACAGCACGCCATCGACCTGCAGCTGGGTGTTGTCCTTGGTGATGCAGACCTGGCTCGGCGTGTCGAGCGGAACCTCTTTGAGGCTGTGCTTGTAGGCGAGCCGGTCGACGAAGGGAATGACGATGTTCAGTCCCGGCTGCAGCACTGCATGAAACTTGCCGAGCCGCTCGACCACCCAGGCGTTCTGCTGCGGCACGACCTTGACCGCCTTGATGACGAAGGTGACGGCCACCACGAGGATGACGATCGCGATGATCGATACCCCGTCGATGTATGGAATCGGCATGACAGTCTCCTAGCGCGGTTTGGGTGCGACGATCAGGCGGTTGGCGTGGATCTCGCGGATCACGAACTCGCCGCTGGCGGCCTGTTCACCGGGCGCCAGCTCGACATCCCAGACCGCGCCGCGGTAGTTCGCCCTCGCGGTGCGGGCGGCGGTCCATGTCTCGACGCGCAGCGACTGGCCGATGTCCATGTTCTGGACCCGATCGTCGCCGCGCTCGTGCAGCCGCTTGCCGAAACGCGTGGCTCGCAGCCACATCGAGCCTCCGAGGCCGATCGCTGCCGCGACGACAAACTGCAGCGCCGACGGTGCACCGAGCCACGCCGCCACTCCGGCGACCGCAAGCGCAATGGAGATCACCAGCAGGTAGAACGTGCCGGTCAGCAGTTCGGCGACCAGCAGTCCGAAGGCAACGACGAACCACACGATGTAGCTATCCATGACGGTTCCTTCCTGTCGCGCTACGTGCGGATGAGGCGTGATAAATCAAGCGAGCCGGCATTCACGCTGACGAACGGCGCCGACGACGCGTCATGTCTCATGACGCACGCGCCAGTCGCTGCCACGTCGCCACCACCGTGTCGGGATTCAGCGAGATCGACTCGATGCCCTGCTCCATCAGCCATTCGGCGAAGTCGGCGTGGTCCGACGGACCCTGCCCGCAGATGCCAATGTACTTGCCGCGGGCGCGGCACGCACTGATCGCCATCTGCAACAGCGCCTTGACTGCCGGATCGCGTTCGTCGAAACCTTCGGCGACCAGCCCGGAGTCGCGGTCCAGCCCCAGCGTCAGCTGGGTCAAATCGTTCGATCCGATCGAGAATCCGTCGAAGTAATCGAGAAACTGGTTCGCCAGCAGCGCATTGGACGGCACTTCGCACATCATGATCAGCCGCAGACCGCCGGTCCCGTCCGCTGCGCCGCTGCCGCGCTGCAGGCCGTTTTCCGCCAGCAGTTCGGTCACACGCTTCGCCTCTGCGAGGGTGCGTACGAACGGCACCATGATCTCGACGTTGGTCAGGCCCATGACCTCGCGCACGCGCTTGAGCGCTGCCGCTTCCATGCGGAAGCACTCGCGGAACGAATCGGCGATGTAGCGTGCCGCTCCCCGAAACCCCAGCATCGGGTTTTCCTCGTCGGGTTCGTAGCGCGAGCCGCCGATCAGCTTCTTGTACTCGTTGCTCTTGAAGTCCGACATGCGCACGATGACCGGCTTCGGCCAGAATGCCGCACCGATCGTCGCGATGCCCTCGGCGAGCTTGGCTTCGAAAAAGGCGCGCGGCGAGTCGTAGCCGGCGGCAAGCCGTTCGACCGCCACCTTCAGGTCGTGATCGAGGTTCGGATACTCGAGCACAGCCTTCGGATGCACGCCGATATTGTTGTTGATGATGAATTCGAGCCGGGCCAGCCCCACACCGGCGTTCGGCAGTGCCTGGAAGTCGAAGGCCAGCTGCGGATTGCCGACATTCATCATGATCTTGACCGGGATCTTCGGCAGCGCTCCCTGCTGGATCGTCTCGACCTCCATTTCGAGCGCGCCGGCGTAGATGTTGCCGGTGTCGCCTTCGGCGCAGGACACCGTCACCGTCGCGCCCTCCTTCAGCACGTCGGTCGCGTGGCCGCAGCCCACAACGGCCGGGATGCCAAGCTCACGCGCAATGATGGCCGCATGGCAGGTGCGGCCCCCACGGTTGGTGACAATCGCCGCTGCCCGCTTCATCACCGGTTCCCAGTTCGGGTCGGTCATGTCGGTCACCAGCACATCGCCCGGCTGCACGCGCTCCATCTCGGCAGCGCTGCGGATGTTGCGCACGACGCCGACACCGATCTTCTGGCCGATCGCGCGCCCGGAAATCACGACCGCTCCCTTGCCCTTCAGCTTGAAGCGCTGCTGCGTCTCGGCGCTCGCCTGCGACTTCACGGTCTCGGGCCGCGCCTGCAGGATGTAGATGCGTCCATCGGCACCGTCCTTGCCCCACTCGATGTCCATCGGACGCCCGTAGTGCTGTTCGATCTGTACCGCATAGCGCGCCAGTTCGAGCACATCGGCGTCGGAGATCGAGAAGCGGTGACGCTCGGCATCGGACACGTCGAGCGTGCGCACGGTTCGGCCGGCGTTGCCGTCCGGTTCGAACTCCATCTTGATCAGCTTGGACCCCAGCGACTTGCGCAGGATCGAGTGCTTGCCCGCCGCCAGCATCGGTTTGTGGACGTAGAACTCGTCTGGGTTAACCGCCCCCTGGACCACGGTTTCGCCCAGCCCGTAACTCGACGTGATGAACACCACGTCGCGGAAACCGGACTCCGTATCCATCGTGAACATCACGCCAGCGGCGCCGCGATCCGACCGGACCATGCGCTGGATGCCCGCCGATAGCGCGACATCGGCATGGGCGAAACCCTTGTGCACGCGGTAGGCGATCGCCCGGTCGTTGTAGAGCGAGGCAAAGACGTGCTTGATGCGGTCCAGCACCGCCTCGATGCCAACGACGTTGAGGAAGGTTTCCTGCTGACCGGCAAACGACGCGTCGGGCAGGTCTTCGGCGGTGGCGCTGGACCTTACCGCAAACGATATTTCACTTGAAGAAGATTTCTCAAGTCCTTGAAAAAACGAACGAACCTGCTCTTCAAGCTGGCGCGGAAACGGGGTGTCGACCAGCCAGGACCGGATTTCGGCACCGGTCGCGGCCAGCGCGCGGACATCGTCGACGTCGAGACGGTCGAGGGCATCGGCGATTCGCTGCCGCAGGCCGCCGCCATCGATGAAGGCACGAAACGCATCGGCCGTCGTGGCAAAGCCATCCGGCACCCGGATGCCGGCGTTCGACAACTGGCTCAACATCTCACCCAGTGACGCGTTCTTTCCGCCGACGGCTTCGACATCCGTCATCCTCAGCTGACTGAACGGTACGACGTACTCGCCGCGTGGCATGCCCTCTCCTGCTGTTGTTGTATGACTAGAATCCGCCGATTCTACCGAGCGGCATCGCATCGATACTGCGCCGCACCAGCGAGGACCTGATGCCTGACCGCCACCCTGGCCCGTTCGATCGGACGGTGTTCTTCGTTTCCGACGGCACGGGCATCACGGCCGAGACCCTGGGCCACAGCGTGATGACGCAGTTCGAGGACCTGCGGTACCGGCCTCAGCGCATCCCGTTCATCGATTCCGTCGAGAAAGCGCGCGAAGCCGCCGCGCGCATCAACGACGCCGGCGAGCGAGACGGCAAGCGGGCCATCGTCTTCTCGACGCTGGTCAATCCACCGGTGGCCGCCGCGCTGCGGGCGGCGGCGCAGGGTTTCTTCATCGAGATGTTCGAGACGTTTGTCGAGCCGCTCGAGCGCGAACTCGGGATGAAATCCGCGCACACGATCGGCCGCTCGCACAACATTGCGACCAATTCCGAGGACTACAAGAATCGCATCGAGGCCATCAACTTCGCGCTCGCGCACGATGATGGCCAGTCGGCCAAGGGGTCTGGAGAGGGCCGACGTGATCCTGGTGGGCGTCTCGCGCTCCGGCAAGACCCCGACCACGCTTTACCTGGCCATGCAGTACGGAGTGAAGGCCGCCAACTATCCGCTGATTCCCGAGGATTTCGAACGCAACCAGCTGCCGTCGGCCCTGCCGCCATACAAGGGCAAGATCTTCGGCCTGTCGATCTCGCCGGAACGTCTGTCCGAGGTGCGCAACGAGCGTCGACCCAACAGTCGCTATGCCTCGGTCGAGAACTGTCGCTACGAGGTCGACGCCGCGGAACGGATGATGCGGCGCGAAGGCATCCGCTGGCTGTCGTCCACCGCCAAGTCAATCGAGGAGATCGCCGCGACCATCATGCAGGAGGTCCGGCTCGACCGCCGCTCCTACTGACGCTCCGCGCAGCGATCCCCCGTGTGAAAGCCTGACGTAAGGGTATTCCCTTAGCCTTGCGTCAACGTCAGGTTTGTCAATTGAGGGGATATCAGTGAAGCGATTCTTTGCAGTGTGCTCGGTGGCCGCCATCCTTGTCGCCTGTGGCCAGGGCGGATTTCAGCGCGGGGTGTTCTACGGCAAGGTCATCGATCGGACACCCGATGAAGTCGCCGGCAGCTTCGGCAAGCCTGACGAAGTCATTCCCGCGGCGGGCGATGGCCTGCGCTATGTCTACGCGAAGAAGACCTTCAACCCGGAGAACCAGAACCAGGTTGATGAAAAGACGATTGTCGAGTTCGCCAAGGACAAGGACGGAAAGACCGTCTGCATCGACGTCAGCTACATGTAGGAGCGCCGCCGACGCGCCTGTTCAAACAGGCAGACCGCGACGGCGGCTGCCACATTCAGCGATTCGACGCTCGTGTCGAGCGGAATGCGCAGCCGACGCTGCGCCACGGCAGCTGCCGCGGCGCTGAGACCCTGCCCCTCCGATCCGAAGAGCCACACCGTCGGCTGCATCCCCCAGTCGGTCGAATGGATTGACTCGGCCGCATGCGCATCGGCAGACAGTCGCTCGCCGCTAAAGGCGGCGGCCAGCCGCTCAGGGCTGACGTCCTCGTAGAGATGCAACGCGAAATGCGCGCCCATCGCGGCCCGCAACACTTTCGGTGCCCAAAGGAACGCCGTTCCGTGCGCGGCGACGACGTGCTTCACACCCGCCGCCGCGGCCGTGCGCAGCAGGGTTCCGACATTGCCCGGATCCTGCAAGCCGTCCAGGTAGATGGCGTCGGCCGCTATCGCGACTGGCAGCAATGGCCGTTCGATCACGATCTCGGCCAGGATGCCGGCGCCGTGTTCAACCGGGGAAATGGCGTCATACAAAGGCGCCGCAAGGTCGACCTGTCGGCACTCGCCCCGGGCAATCAGGCGGCGGGCCAGGTCGCGCGCGGCATCATTTGAGCGCTCCGACAGGACGACCGACTCGATAGCGACTCCGGCAGCAGCGGCGCTTTCGACGAGGTGCAGGCCCTCGGCAATCGAACGGCCCGCCATCCGACAAGCGCGCGGCGACTCCGTGAACTTTCGCAGCCGCTTGACCACGGGGTTATCAGCCGACGTGATCTGCATGTCGCGTGTCACCATTGCCAGCGAGCAGGTCTCTAACTGGCGCAAAGGTTTTACGGTGCACCGCGCAAGGTCCGAGGCGCCGCAGGTTGTGCAGGTGCTCGACTGTCGCGTAACCCATGTGCCGGGCAAAACCGTAGCCCGGGTGCTGCGTGTCCAGTGCGCACATCAGGGCGTCGCGCGCGGTCTTCGCGAGTATGGAAGCCGCAGAAATGCACGACTGCGTGGCATCGCCGGCGACGATCGCATGGCCCGGGATGGCCAGCTGCGGCATCTGGTTGCCGTCGACCAGTGCGTACTCGGCAGGCACTGAAAGTCCCGCGACGGCGCGGCGCATCGCCAGCAACGTGGCTTGCAGGATGTTCAGCGCGTCGATCTCACCGACGCTGGCCTCGGCAACGGCCCAGGCCATGGACCGCTCCCGGATATGCAATGCAAGTTCCTCGCGCCGCGCGGAACTCAGCATCTTCGAGTCCGCCAGTCCTTCGATTCGACCCTCCGGATGAAGGATCACCGCCGCGGCAAACACCGGACCGGCCAGCGGACCGCGACCGGCCTCGTCGACACCGCAGACTCGGCCGACCTGGCGGGCGGCCTGTTCGAAGAGGTCGAGAGCAACGGTGGGGCGACGCCTGGTCATCGCTGAGCCACGTCGAGTATTGCCTGCGCCGCCAGCGCGGCCGTGTCCCGCTTCAGCTCGACGTGCATGGCGGCGAAGCGTTGCTCGAGCCGGGCACGGAGCGAAGCATCGTGCAGCTGGGCGTGCAAGGCATCCGCGAGCGCAGCGGGCGTCGCCTGCTCCTGCAGCAACTCCGGAACGAGGAATTCCCCAGCCATGATGTTCGGCAGTCCGACGTACGGAATCCTCCCCTTGCGCCGCATCAGCCAGGCCGACAGGGCCGGCATCTTGTAGGCAATAACCATCGGCCGCTTGAATAGCGCCGCTTCGAGCGTCGCCGTGCCGCTGGCAACGAGCACGGTGTCGGCAGCCTCGAGACAGTCATGCGAGCGACCGTCGACCAGCGACAGCGCGTCCGTCATTGCCGCATGTGCGGCCATCATCGACTCCAGCAGCACCCGCAGCGGCGCATCCGCCACCGGCAGCACAAAGCGGACGCCGGGCTCGCGCCGGAGCAACAGCTCCATAGCGGCAAGAAACGTCGGCCCGAGGTATTTGACCTCGTCGGCACGCGATCCCGGCAGCACGGCGACCACCGGTACGCCGACGGGCAGGCCGAGTCTTCCGCGCGCTGCCGATGAGTCGGGAGTCATCGGGATCATGCCGGCCAGCGGGTGCCCGACATAGGTTGCCGGGACGTTGGCCGCATCGTAGATAGCCTGCTCGAACGGGAACACCAGCAGCATGCGATCGACGGCGCGTCGAATCTGATCGATGCGTTCGGCGCGCCATGCCCAGATCGATGGACTGATGAAGTGGACCACGCGGATTCCACGCGCGCGCAGCTTTTCTTCCAGCCCCAGGTTGAAGTCCGGCGCATCAACGCCGACGAACACGGCGGGCGGCTCGGCGCTCAGACGTTCTGCCAGATCGCGACGAAGTTTCAGCAATCGCGGAAGGTGACGCAGGACTTCGACGTAGCCGCGGACCGAGAGTTCGCGCACATGGGCCCACGCGTCGAAGCCGACCTCGATCATGCGATCGCCCCCAACGCCAACACACTGGATGTCCGGTGCGAGTCGCTGCAGTTCGGCGATGACTCCGGCAGCGAGCAGATCGCCCGATGCCTCCCCCGCCACGAAGGCGCAGGTCGCCCGCGGCATCAACGCACGATGCCGCGCTGGGAGTTCTGCACGAAGTCCCGCAGCAGTGCGACCGCACGGCCTGCGTCCGTTTCCTCAGCGGAAGGCGGCGCAAGCGCCTCGATCGCCTCGGCCGTGGTCAGTCCGTCCTTGTACAGAGTACGGTAGGCACGACGCAGCGCGTTGACCGTTTCGGCGGCAAAGCCGCGGCGCTTCAAGCCCTCGGTATTGATGCCATGGGGCTCTGCCGGATTGCCACTGCAGATAACGAACGGCGGAAGGTCCCGCAGCACGATGGCGCCACCTGCGGCCATCGAGTGCGCGCCCATCGAACAGAACTGATGGATGGCTGACATGCCGCCCATGATCGCCCAGTCCCCGAGAGTCACGTGGCCGGCCAGCGTGGCGTTGTTGGCCAGGATGATGTGGTCGCCCAGGACACAATCGTGGGCGACGTGGGCGTAGGCCATGATCCAGTTGTCCGAACCGATGCGAGTGATGCCGCCCCCCTGCACTGTTCCCAGGCTCACTGTGCAGCACTCTCGGATCGTGTTGCCTTCGCCGATGACGAGTTCGGTGTCCTCACCGCCGTACTTCTTGTCCTGCGGTGCGCCGCCGATCGAACAGAACGGAAAGAACCGGTTGTTACGTCCGATGGTCGTGCGTCCGTCGACCACGACATGCGGGCCGAGCACCGTGCCGGCCCCGATCTTCACCTTCGGGCCGATGACGCAGTACGCACCGACCTCGACATCGCCGGCCAGTTCGGCTGCGCGGTCGACGACAGCGGTGGCATGAACGGTCGGCACTACGAGGCTTCCTTTTCGTTGCGCAGTGCGCATGTCATTTCAGTCTCGCAGACCACGTCGCCGTCGACCCGCGCGCAGCCGGTGAACTTGCCGACTCCGCGCTTGACCCGGTCCATCGTGACGTCGAGCCTCAACTGGTCACCAGGCACGACGGGCCGCTTGAAGCGCGCGCCGTCGATGCCGGCGAAGTAAAAGAGCGTTCCCTCGGGATACGACGTCTTCATCGTGATGTATGTCAGCACCGCCGCGGCCTGTGCGAGTGCTTCGATCATCAGCACGCCCGGCATGACGGGGTGCCCCGGGAAATGCCCCTGGAAGAACGGCTCGTTGATCGAGACATTCTTGATGGCGCTGATGCGCACGCCGGGTTCAAGCTCGAGTACGCGATCCACAAGAAGGATCGGATACCGATGCGGCATCAGTTTCAGTATCTGATTGATATCCAGCTTCATTTGTTGCCTCCACGGCGCGCCGCTTCGAGTTCCCTGACACGCCGACGCAGATCGTCCAGCTGTCGGATGATCGCTGCAGCCTTTTCCCATTCGCGATGCTGCATCATCGGGAAGAATCCTGTGTGGTGCCCGGCGGTTTCGATCGATCTCGAGACGACGGTTGCCGGACCGATGATGCATCCGTCAGCGATCGACAGATGCCCCACAATGCCAGCTGCTCCGCCGATCTGGCAGTTGCGGCCGATCCGCGCACTGCCCGCGATGCCGACACAACCGGCGATCACGGTGTTCGCGCCGATGAAGCAGTTGTGGCCAACCTGGATCTGATTGTCTAGCTTGACGCCGGATTCGACGACGGTGTCGCCCATCGTGCCGCGGTCGATCGTTGTGTTGGCTCCAATTTCGACATCGTCACCAATGACGACGCGACCGATCTGCGGAATCTTGATCCAGCGGCCGTCCAGCGGCGCAAAGCCGAAGCCGTCGGCGCCGATCACTGCACCGCTGTGAACGATGCACCGATCGCCAATCTCGCAGCGGTCCAGCACGACGGCGCGCGGATGTAACTGCGAGCCGGCACCGAGGACTGCACCCGCACCGAGGACGGCCCCCGCACCCACAACCGCACCCGGACCCACCCGCGCACCGGCGCCGATCATCGCCCCAGCGGCAACAGTTGCTGTGGAATCGATCTCGGCGCCAGCCGAAACGCTGGCATCCGGATCGATGCCAGGCGATCGCTGTTCGGTTGGATGGAGCAACTGTGCGGCCAGTGCGAACCACGCATAGGGCTGGTCGACAACGACCAGGGCGAGGTCATGGCGGCCGGCGTCTTGCAGGCTCGTGGCATCGGCGGCGTTGAGCACAATGGCTCCGGCCCGCGTGCCGATGGCGTCGCTGCGGTAACGTGAATTGGCCAGGAACGAAAGATCGGAGGACGTCGCCGCCGACAGCGTAGCGACGGCCGTGACACGTGTCGCGGGCTTCCCTGTTACGGTCGCCTGCAGCCGACCCTCGGTGCGCCCGGCAATGGCGGCTGTCAGCTCCGACAGCGACAGTCCGCCCGATGTCATCGTTGCTACTTCGCGGCGTTGAGAGCGCGCAGCACCCGTTCCGTCATGTCGATGCGGGGATTGAAGTAGACCGCCTCCTGCACGATGAGGTCGAACTTCTCCTGCTCGGCAATCTGACGGATGATCCGATTGGTGCGTTCGAGCAGTCCCTGCAGTTCCTCATTGCGGCGCTGGTTGAAGTCTTCTCGGAACTCGCGCTGTTTGCGCTGGAATTCACGATCCATCTCGGCCAGCTCGCGCTGGCGACGCACGCGGTCGCTCTCGGACATGACCGGTCCATCCTTCTCGAATCGCTCGGCCGAGGTCTTGAGACGCGCTCCCATCTCCTGGAGTTCTTTGTCGCGTTTGGAGAACTCCGCTTCCAGCTTCTGCATCGCGGCGCGCGCCGGCTGCGAATCGCGCAGGATGCGGTCCGAGTTGACGACACCGACCTTCAGTTCCTGCGCATGGGCGAGCGGCGCCGCGGCAAGCAGCGCGGCCACGGCGACTGCCGAAAGCCACTGGGTCATAAGTTTCCCTGCACTCGATTAACCGAGTGATTTTGCCACATCAGAAGCCGGTTCCGATCTGGAACTGGAAGCGTTGGATGCGATCCCATGGCTCGGAGTTCAGCGGATACGCGTAAGACAGCCGCAGCGGACCGAGCGGTGAAAGCCACGAGATTCCGATGCCCGCCGAATAACGAATCAGGCTGAGGTCGATGCCCGCCGAGTCACCGTAGTACGGTCCGGTGCAGAAGGCGCCGGGGTTGTCTGCAACGTCCTGCGGGTTGGTATTCAGTGGAACGCTGTAGACGCCATTGCAGCCCGGCCCCCAGACCTGTCCCATGTCCACAAACAAGGCTGCGCGCAACGCCTGGTTGGCGCCGGGAATCGGAACCAGCGCCTCGAAGGACGCATTGAACCGCCGCGTGCCGCCGAGGGGATCTCCGTAGATATCGCGCGGGCCGAGCGAAGCGGCCTCGAAGCCGCGCACGCTGCCGATACCGCCGACATAGAAGTTCTTGAAGAACGGATAGGGCCTGCCGCCATAGCCGTTGCCGTAACCAAGTTCCGTGCTGGCGGCCAGCGTGACGAAACTCGCGAGCGGGAAGAACTGCTGCAAGCGGTACGTGAGCCGGTAGTACTCCAGGTCCAGCACCGGAAGTGCAAATTCGCCGAAGGCGCTCTGCACGCGACCGCGCGTCGGGAACAGCAGACTGTCGCGACTGTCGGCCGACCACCCGGCCGTCAATGCCAGCGCATCGGACGTCTCGCCGAAATCCTGTACGTACTCGATGTAGCGCGGCGGCGACGTCGGCGTGAGATCGATCGTCGTGCCCTCGTAGCGCAGGCCGAGGAAGATGCGGTCGTACTCCGTGAACGGAACGCCGTAGACGAGCCCGGCCCCCCGCGTCGCATACCCGACGCTGGACAGCCCCAGTTCGGCCAGGTTGGAATCGCGCCAGTACAGTTCAATGGTGCGGCTGATGCCCTCCGTCGTGACGAACGGGTCGGTGTGTGTGATCGAAAACACCGTGTTCGACTTGCTGGTGTTGACCTCGAAGGCCAGCGCGTTGCCAGACCCGAACAGATTCTGCTGTGACAGGCCGGCCGTCAGGACAACGCCTTCAGAACTGGAGTAGCCGGCACCCAGCTGGATGTTTCCTGTCGCCCGCTCCTTGACCGTCACGTTGACATCGACCTGATCCGGCGCCGTCGGCACGGCCGGCGTGTCGATCGTCACCGTCTCAAAGTATCCCAGGCGATCGAGCCGTTCCTTGGACAGGCGTACGCGCTCGGCATCGAACCAGCCGGCCTCGAACTGGCGCAACTCGCGGCGGATCACCTCGTCCTTGGTGCGCACGTTGCCGCCGACATTGACGCGCCGGACGTACACGCGGCGACCCGGATCGACAAGGATGGTGAATGCCACTTCGCGCGTCTCGCGATTGGCGTCCGGCACCGGATTGGCTGAAGCAAAGGCGTAACCGAGCGTGCTCATGCGGTCGGTGACGGCCTTGCCGATCGCATTGACCTTCTCGGCGTTGAACACGTCGCCCGGTTTTACGGTGATCAGCGGCGCGAGTTCCTCGTCCAGTCCGAGCAGTTCGCCTCCGAGCTTGACGCCCGAAACCCGGTACTGCTCGCCCTCGACGACATTGATCGTGACCGAAATGTCCTTCTTGTCCGGCGTGATCGAGACATTGACCGAGTCGATGCGGAAATCGAGGTAACCCCGGTTCAGGTAATACGAACGCAGTGACTCGAGGTCGGCACCGAGCTTCTGGCGCGAGTACTGGTCGCGCTTCGTGTACCAGGAGATCCAGTTCGGTGTCGACAGATCCATCTGCGACCGCAAGGTGCCATCACTGAACACCTTGTTGCCCGTGAAGGCGATCGTGCGGATCTTCGAGGTGTCGCCCTCTTCCACGGCCATCGAGATATTGACCCGGTTGCGCTCGATCGGCGTGACCGTCGTCTTGATCTCCACCCCGTAGAGGCCGCGCGACAGGTACTGGCGACGCAGCTCCTGCTCGGCGCGCTCGAGCAGTGCCCGGTCATAGATGCGGCCGTCGGCCAGCCCGACATCGCGCAGTGACTTGAGGACCTGGTCCTTCTCGAACTCCTTCACTCCGGCGAGATCGATGCTCGCGATCGCCGGACGCTCATCGACAATGACGACCAGCACGTCGCCGTCGACTTCAAGTCGAACATCCTTGAAAAGGCCGCTGGCGTAGAGCGCACGGATAGCCTGCGTGCCGCGCTCGGGGTCGAAGCGGTCCCCGACACGGATCGGCAGGTAGGTGAAGACGGTGCCGGCCTCGGTGCGCTGGACCCCTTCGACGCGGATGTCGCGAACGACGAACTCCTGCGCCTGGGCACTGAAGCAGTAGGCAGCGATGACGGCCGCCGCGACGCGGCGCAACGCCACGGGCACGCTGCGCCTGGATGACACGCGGCGATCCAACTCAGGTTCCAATCATGCCGGGGGTCAGGAAAGCAGCCGCATCAGGTCGTTGTAGAGCGCCAGCATGGTCAGCAGGCCCAGCAGTGCCACTCCGGCACGCTGCCCCCACTCGATGACCCAGTCGGCCGGCGGGCTGCCCTTGAGAATTTCGATCAAATAATACAGTAAGTGCCCTCCATCGAGCATCGGAACCGGGAGCAGGTTCAGCACCGCCAGGCTGATGGAAACAAGCGCAAGAAAGTTGAGGAACGGCGCAAGGCCGATGCGCGCGGTCTGTCCCGCGTAGTCCGCAATCGTGACCGGTCCGGAGAGGTTCTTCCATGATGCCTCGCCGGTGATCATCTTGCCCAGCATCTTGAGCGAGAAGATCGCGGTGTCCCAGGTCTTGCCGGTCGCGAGTCCGATGCTTTCGAACGGTCCGTATTGCACCTTGATCAGCGGTGGCCGGTCGTTCAGCTCGGCACCGATGCGACCGATCGCCTTGCCCTGCTCGTCGTTGATGAGCGCCGGGGTCACGGTCAGCCGCACGACGGCGCCATCACGCTGCACGCCAAGGTCCATCGCTTTGCCTGCGGAAGCACGGATGCGCTCGATCAGGTCGCGCGCAGAACCAACCTTCGTGCCATTGGCCTCGATGATTGTGTCGCCCGCCTTGAGCCCGGCTTGTGCCGCAGCACCGCCTTCGGTGAGTCGGTTCACTCGCGGCGGACCGCTGTAGGGTACGAAGCCGAGCCGGTTGACGACATCGGATTCGAGATCGGACGACGTCAGTGGTCCCGGCTCGAGTCGCAGTGTCCGACGCTGGCCATCGGCCCCCTCGACCTCGATCTCGATCGGCGCATTGGCGACCGCCTTCTGCAGCAGGAGCCAACGCAGCTCGTTCCACGAACGCACGCCGTCGCCGTCGACTGCTGTGACTGTGTCCCCGGCCTCGACTCCGGCGGTCGCCGCCGCGGTTGCTTCGGCCGGCGCGCCCAGAGTCGCACGAGGCTCAAATACGCCGATGACGTTCAGTAGCCAATAGACAAAGATCGCCAGCAGCAGATTGGCCACCGGGCCGGCAAGCACGATGGCAAACCGCTTGCCGACCGGCTGCCGGTTGAATGCGCGCGGACGATCGTCGTCGGAAACCGGAGTGTCCGGATCGCGTTCATCGAGCATGCGGACATACCCGCCGAGCGGCAGTGCCGAAACCACCCATTCGGTCCGGTCGGGTCCGCGCACCCAGCGCGCGATCGGCCGACCGAAACCGATCGAGAATCGCAGGACCTTGACGCCACACCAGCGGGCGACCCAGTAGTGACCCAGCTCGTGGATCACGATCAGGACCCCAAGGGTCACGAGAAAGGCGGCGATCGTCGTCATCAGATTCATCAGCAGTCCTCAGGCGTGCAGGGCAACCGCCCGTGCGGCACGGTCGCGCGCCTGCCGATCGATCTCGAGCACTTCCTCGACACTGGCCGGCATTGCCGGCTGAAACTCGTCGAGCACGCGTTCTATGGTCGGCGCGATCTGGGTGAACGGCAAGCGCCGTTGCAGGAAGGCTTCGACCGCGTACTCGTTGGCAGCGTTCAATACGGCGCTCGCCGCGCCACCGCTGCGCAACGCCGCATAGGCGTAGCCGAGGCACGGAAACTGCTCACGGTCCGGCGCTTCGAACGTCAGCGAGCCCAGGCGCGAGAAGTCGAGCCGCTTGGCGCCGCTTTCCACCCGATCGGGCCATGCCAGCGCATAGGCGAGCGGCGTACGCATGTCCGGCGTACCGAGCTGCGCCAGCACCGAACCGTCCGGAAATTCGACCATCGAGTGAATCACGCTCTGCGGATGGATCACGACGTCTATCCGCTCCGGCGGCATGTCGAACAGCCAACTGGCTTCGATCACCTCGAGGCCCTTGTTCATCAGCGTGGCCGAGTCGACCGAGATCTTGCGGCCCATGACCCAGTTCGGATGTGCGCAGGCTTCGTCGGGTGTCACGGCATCGAGATCGCTTCGCCGCAGGAACGGCCCGCCGGACGCTGTCAGGACGAGCCGCGCCTGTCCGCGCTGGCCATCGCCAGCGCCGGCGAGGCACTGGTGTATAGCGTTGTGTTCGCTGTCCACCGGCAGCAGTTCACCACCCGCCGCGCGCAGTGCCGCCATTAGCAGTCCGCCGGCACAGACAATGGCTTCCTTGTTGGCGAGCAACAGGCGCTTGCCTGCGCGCGCGGCAGCCAGCGTCGGCACCAGTCCGGCCGCGCCAACGATGGAGGCGAGCACGGTATCGACTTCCGACGCCTGCGCGACTTCCGACAGAGCCCTGGCCCCCGCCCGAGGTTCGGCCGTCGCGCCACGTTCACGCAACGCCGCGCGCAGTGCGGGCTCCAGCGTTGCGTCGCCGACGACCACCACTGCGGGACGGAAGCGCAGCGCCAGGTCGGCCAAGGCATCGACGCTGGACTGGGCTGTCAGCGCATGCACGCGATAGCGATCGGGGTGGCGCGCAATGACATCGAGCGCGCTGGAACCGATCGAACCGGTCGCGCCGAGCAGGGTAATCGTCCGCATTACGTGGCCCAGATCCAGAACAATGCCGCTGCCGGCAACAACGCCAGCATCGCGTCGAGTCGATCATAGAAGCCACCGTGGCCCGGCAACAGGTGGCCGCTGTCCTTCGCACCCGCCTGCCGCTTGAGCAGACTCTCGAACAGGTCGCCAACGATGGACAGCGCCACGAGCGCCGCAAACAGCGGCAGTGCAAGAGCGATACCAAGGCGATCGAGCAGCGCACTCGTGTACAGCGACGCCGTCGGATACACCTTCCAGGCCACCAAGGCAACGATACCGACGGCCAGTATGGCCCCCCAGACCCCGGCCCACGTCTTGCCAGGGCTGATATGCGGCGCCAGCTTCGTCTTGCCGAACGCCCGCCCGGCGAAGTAAGCAGCCGTGTCGGCCAGCCACACAACGAAGAGCACCGAAACGAGCATCACGATTCCCTGTCGCACGAAGAGGATCAGCGAACACCAGGCGGCCACGGGGAGCAAGAGTGCGAGCAACGTGGAGGCCCCGGAAGGGACCCTGACCAGGCCGCGCCGCTCGGATCGCAGCAGCACAACGCCAAGCCCCGTCCAAACGCCGGTCGCCAACGCCGCCAGCGCAAAGGTCACTGCATGGATCGACTCTGGCTGCATCACCAGGCCCGTGACCAGCACTGCTCCCAGCGCCAATGCGAGGCCCAAAGCACCGCCAAATTTCCATCCCGCAAGTTGCAGCCACTCGGCCTGCGCGACGGCGAACGCTGCGGCCATCAGCACCGCGAATGCGAGCGGCGACCAGGCGAGCGCACCGAACAGCACCGCTACCAGAACGAGGGCCGTAATGACGCGCTGCTTCAGCACGCCGAGGTCCTCAGGCAGCGCTGGGCAGGGATGGCTCGGCCTCGACCTGTTCGCCTGTCTTGCCGAAACGGCGCTGGCGGCCCGAGTACCAATGAAGGGCCGCATCGAGTTCGGCGGCATCGAAGTCCGGCCAGAGAACGTCACTGAAATACAGCTCCGCGTAGGCGAGTTGCCACAACAGGAAATTGCTGATGCGCCGCTCACCACCGGTCCGGATCAGCAGATCCGGATCGGGTGCGAAGGCCAAAGCCAGTCGTTGCTCGATTGCATGGGCATCGATCCGGACGTCGGTCCGGCCGGACTCCAGCTGCTCGCGCGCGACGCTCTCGGCGGCTTGCGCAATGTCCCAGCGACCGCCGTAGTTGGCGCAGATCGTCAGATTCAGCCGGCTGTTGTGCGCCGTGCGCTGTTCCGAATCCGCGATCAGTCGCCGCAGCTCGGGCCCGAAGGCCAGGGTCTCGCCGACAACCCGCATGCGCACACCGAGTTCGACCAGCTTGTCGATCTCTCGTTGCAGCGCGAGCATGAATAGGCGCATCAGAGTCGACACTTCGTCCGCGGGCCGCCGCCAGTTTTCAGAGCTGAAGGCAAACAACGTCAGGTACTCGATGCCGCGTTCGCCGCACGCGCCCAGCGTGGCCCGAACCGCGTCGATTCCCCGTGTATGTCCTGCCACCCTCGGCTTGCCGCGCGACACCGCCCAGCGGCCGTTGCCGTCCATGATGACCGCTACGTGCCGCGGCCGCGGGGCCGCGGTGACCATGGGGCGGAAGTCGCGTTTCATGGACTGGTGCGCTGGCCGCGTCTAGACGGTCAGTACCTCTTTTTCCTTGTCCGCGACGATCCTGTCGACCTCGCCCACAAAACGGTCTGTCAGCTTCTGCACTGTGTCCTCGGCGCGCCGGTCGTCGTCCTCGGAAATTGTCTTCGCCTTCAGCAGTTCCTTGACATGGTGGTTCGCGTCGCGCCGCAGATTGCGTATCGCCACTTTCGCCGCCTCGCCTTCGTGCTTCACGACCTTCACGAGTTCCTTGCGCCGCTGCTCCGTCAGGACCGGCATCGGCACCCGGACGATGTCGCCGGTGGTCGCCGGATTGAGCCCGAGGTCGGATTCGCGAATCGCCTTCTCCACGACCGGGATCATTTTCTTCTCCCACGGCTGCACCGTGATCGTGCGCGCATCACCGAGCCCGACCTGGGAAACCTGACTGAGCGGAACCATCGAACCGTAGTAGTCGACCTGGATGTGATCGAGCAGCCCGGTATGCGCGCGGCCGGTGCGAATCTTTGACAGGTCGGCCTTCAGCGCATCGACCGACTTCAGCATCTTCTGTTCCGTCGTCTTCTGGATTTCTGCAACGTTCATCCGAATCTCCTTGCTTGGTACAGGCGGGACTCACCGGTCACACGTGGACCAGCGTACCTTCGTCCTCGCCCAGGACAACGCGCTTGAGCGCTCCCGGCTTGGTGATGTTGAAGACCTTGATCGGCAGGCGCTGGTCACGGCACAACGCGAATGCGGTGGCATCCATGATCTGAAGGTTGCGTCCCAGGGCTTCATCGAAGGTGATCGTCGAGTAGCGGGTCGCGTGCGGATCCTTCTTCGGGTCGGCCGAGTACACGCCGTCGACCTTGGTGGCCTTGAGCACGATCTGCGCGCCGACCTCGGAACCGCGCAGCGCGGCGGCTGTGTCGGTGGTGAAGAAGGGATTGCCGGTTCCTGCCGCGAAGATGACGACGCGCCCCTCCTCCAGGTAGCGCAGTGCCTTGGGGCGAATATAGGGCTCCACAACCTGCTCGATGTTGAGCGCCGATTGCACGCGCGCCTCGATGCCGGCACGCCGCATCGCGTCCTGCAGTGCCATGGCGTTCATGATCGTGGCCATCATGCCCATGTAGTCGGCCGTGGCGCGGTCCATGCCTTCGGCGCCCAGCGCAACGCCCCGGAAGATGTTGCCTCCGCCGATGACGATGGCAACCTCGACGCCCAGCTTCACCACCTCGCCAATATCGGCGACCATGGCCTCGACCGTCGGGCGATTGATGCCGAAGGCATCGTCGCCCATCAGGGCCTCGCCTGAAAGCTTCAGCAGAACACGTCGATATGCGGGCGTGCCTGTGGTCGATGCCATCGCGCCCTCGTCCCGCTCAGGCCCGCGCAGCGGCCGCTTGCGCCGCGACCTCCGCGGCGAAATCGTTCTGTTTCTTCTCGATGCCCTCTCCGACCACGTAGAGCACGAAACTGTTCACCTTTGCGCCCCTGGCCTTCAGCAGCTGCTCGATGGTCTGCTTGCCGTCCTCGGCCTTGACAAAGACCTGGCCGAGCAGCGTCACTTCCTTGAGAAACTTCTGCACCGTGCCCTCGGCGATCTTCTCCAGCATCGCTTCCGGCTTGCCTGCTTCACGCGCCTTCTCGATCGCGATCCGACGCTCGGCGTCGAGCAGGTCGGCCGACACGCCGCTCGCGTCGAGCGACTTGGGCTTGCTGGCTGCGATGTGCATGGCCACGTCCTTGGCCAGTTCGGCGTCGGCGCCGGAGATGTCGAGCAGTACGCCGATCTTGCTGCCGCCGTGAACGTAGCTTGCAAGAGTCCCCTCCGCTTCGACACGTGCGAAGCGGCGAATCGCCATGTTCTCGCCAATCTTGCCGACCAGCGCGGTGCGCGTGGTTTCGACCGTGCTGCCGCCGAGCGGCAGACCCGACAACGCAGCCACGTCGGCCGGATTGCTGGCTGCCACGATGGCCGCGAGGTCCTTTGCGAATTTGAGGAAGTCCTCGTTCTTGGCGACGAAATCCGTCTCCGAGTTCACCTCGACGATCGCGCCGACCTTGCCGGCGAGGTTCACCGCGACGACCCCTTCGGCGGCCACGCGCGCCGCCGCTTTGCTGGCCTTGTTGCCGAGCTTGACCCGCAGGATCTCCTCGGCCTTGACCAGGTCGCCGCCGGCCTCAGCCAGCGCCTTCTTGCATTCCATCATCGGCGCGTCGGTCTTTTCGCGCAGTTCCTTCACCATGGATGCGGTGATTTCCGCCATTCCGTGCTCCTGCAATCTCGTTGATCTTTCTCACCGCAAAAAAGGGGCTCGCGCCCCCTTTTCGCCGGACGATTCAGCGCAAAGCTATTCCTGCCCTTCGCTGACCTCGACAAACTCCTCGCCGCCGCCCGTCACGGCCTGGACCACCCCTTGCAGTGCCGCGGCCTTGCCTTCGAGAACGGCGTCGGCAATGCCACGCGCGTAGAGCCGCACGGCCCGGCTGGAATCGTCATTGCCGGGGATCACATAGGCCACGCCCTGGGGCGAGTGGTTGGTATCGACTACCGCGACCACCGGGATACCCAGCTTGGCCGCTTCCTGCACAGCAATCTTGTGATAGCCGACATCGATGACGAACAACGCATCCGGCAGCGCATTCATGTCCTTGATACCGCCGATCGACTTGTTCAGCTTCTCGACCTCGCGAGCGAAGTCCAGCGCTTCCTTCTTGGTCATGCGCTCGGTGCCATTGTCGGCAATGATCTGTTCCATCTCCTTGAGGCGCTTGATCGAGACCTTGACGGTCTTGAAGTTGGTCAGCATGCCGCCGAGCCAGCGCTGGTCCACGAACGGCATGGCGGCGCGCTGGGCTTCCTCGACGATGATTTCGCGGGCCTGGCGCTTGGTGCCGACCATCAGCAGCGTGCCACGGTTGGCCGCCAGCTGGCGCACGAAGCGCGTCGCGTCGTTGAACTGCTCGAGCGTGCGCTCGAGGTTGATGATGTGGATCTTGTTGCGGTGACCGAAGATGTACGGTGCCATCTTCGGGTTCCAGAAACGGGTCTGGTGACCGAAATGAACTCCGGCCTCCAGCATTTGACGCATGGTCACTGACATAACTGCTTTCTCCAAGGTTGGGTCCTGCGCAGTCGCTGACGCCGGCCGGTTTCCGATGGATTCCTGCCAGCACCTTGGTGGCGGTGCGCGCGATTTCTGCCTCTGGCGTTCCGAGCGGACTGGAACCGGGGCCACGGTCGGCTGGCCGGTCTTGCCCATCAAAATCCAGGAGTCTCCCCACGGACAACGGAATCGCGTTACCACCGGATTCCCCAGCTGGGGGGCACTTGCCTAAGCTTTTGATTTTCAAAGCGCTGTGCAGCCCGATATTATAGCCACCTCTGACAGCTCCGCTCAAGCCGCCCGGCCCGCCCCCGAACATGCCCATCGTGCTCAAGTCGCCCACCGACATCGCCGGGATGAGGCTCGCTGGCCGGCTCGCGGCGGAGGTCCTCGACTACATAACGCCGTTCGTCAAGGCAGGCGTCACGACGGGCGAGCTCGACCGCCTGTGCCACGAACTGATGGTGAACGTCCAGGGAACGACCCCGGCGCCTTTGAACTACGCGCCGCCGGGCTATCGGCCCTTCCCCAAGGCAATCTGCACATCCGTCAACCATCAGGTATGCCACGGTATTCCCGGTGATCGAGTCCTGAAAAACGGCGATGTGGTCAACCTCGATGTGACGGTCATCAAGGATGGTTACCACGGCGACACGAGCCGTATGTACTTCGTCGGCGAGCCATCGATCGCATCGCGCCGGCTGTGCGATGTGACCTACGACTGCATGTGGCTGGGAATCGAGCAGGTACGTCCGGGGGCCACCATCGGTGACATCGGTCACGCGATCCAGACCCACGCGGAAAAGCACGGCTACAGCGTGGTGCGCGAGTTCTGCGGACACGGCATCGGCCGTAAGTTCCACGAGGAGCCGCAGATCCTGCACTACGGCAAGCCAGGATCTCTGGAGAAGCTCGTAGCCGGCATGACCTTCACCATCGAGCCCATGATCAACGCGGGCCGGCGCGAGATCAAGGAACTGGCGGATGGCTGGACCATCGTGACCAAGGACCACAGCCTGTCCGCCCAGTGGGAGCACACCGTGCTCGTAACCGACACCGGCTACGAAGTCCTCACCCGCTCCAAGGCGACGCCTGCGCCCCCGCAGTTCGTTGTCGGTGGATGGCGCGGCACCCCGGTACCCGAGACCGCCACTGCGTGACGGCATGAACGATGTCAGTTTCCAGCTGCGGGATCGCCTGCGACTGGAACGTGATGCTCTGATCTCACGCTTTGAAGCCGGCGGGCCGGTCGAGGCGCTGCTCAAGGGCCTGTCGCGCTCGACGGACACTCTGCTGCGTGAACTCGCACGCACGACCGGGCTGGAACGCCACGCAGCGCTGGTGGCGGTCGGCGGTTACGGACGCGGTGAACTGTTTCCTCATTCCGACGTGGACGTGCTGATCCTGTTGGAAGCCGAGCCCAGCGAGGCGGAGCGCGCCACGATCGAGAGTCTGATCAGCCTGCTCTGGGATCTTGGCCTGGCGCTCGGCCACAGCGTACGGACGGTCGATGAATGCCAGTCCGAGGCACGCGGCGATGTCACGGTGCTGACCTCATTGCTGGAAGCCCGGCTGATCGCCGGTCCGCGCCGGCTGTTCGAGCACCTCCGCCGCGCGGTGCTGGACGTGCTCGATCGAGCGTCCTACTTTCGCGCCAAGGTGCTCGAACAGCGTCAGCGCTACATCAAGTACAACGAATCCCCCTACAGCCTGGAACCCAACGTCAAGGAAAGCCCGGGCGGCCTGCGCGACCTTCATGTCCTGCTGTGGATCGCGCGCGCCGGCGGCTTCGGGACGACCTGGACCGAGCTGGCCCGGCGCGGACTGATCACGCCGGAGGAGGCGGGCCTGATCCGCCAGAGCGAACGCCGGCTGAAGCAGATCCGTGCCTGGCTGCACCTGATCACCGGCCGCCGCGAGGACCGGCTCGTTTTCGATGTTCAGCAAGCGGTCGCGCAGCGCGCCGGCTTCCAGCCGACCGCTGCACGTCGCGCGAGCGAGGTGCTGATGCAGCGCTACTACTGGGCCGCCAAAGCCGTCACCCAGATGAACACGATCGTGCTGCAAAACATCGAGCTGCGCCTGTACCACCGCGCTGACGAGCCAGCGCAGCCGATCGACGAGACTTTCGTGACGCGCAGTGAACTGCTCGACCTGCGTGCGCCCGACGCCCTGGATGCCGACCCCAACGGCATCCTGCGCGCCTTCCTGGTGATGGCGCAGCACCAGGAATTGCGCGGTATGTCGGCCCCGCTGATGCGCGCGCTCTGGCATGCCCGCGTCCGCATCGACGCGCGCTACCGACGCGACCCGGCCAATCGCGCCACTTTCCTCGCGATCCTGCAGCAGCCGAAGGGCGTGTTGCACGAACTGCGACGCATGAACCAGCTGTCCGTGCTGGGCCGCTATCTCCCGGTCTTTCGCCGCATCGTCGGGCAGATGCAACACGACCTGTTCCACGTCTACACGGTTGATCAGCACATCCTGCAAGTGCTCAGGAAGCTGCGCCGCTTTGCGCTGGCCGAGCATGCGCACGAGTTTCCGCTGTGCAGCCAGCTGATCGCGGACTTCGACAAACCCTGGCTGCTTTACATCGCCGCACTGTTCCACGACATCGCCAAGGGACGCGGCGGCGATCACAGCGATCTCGGAGCGCGTGATGCGCGGCGCTTCTGTCGCGAGCATGGACTGACGGTCGACGACACGGCACTGGTTGTGTTCCTCGTCGAACACCATCTGTCGATGTCGCAGGTGGCCCAGAAGCAGGACCTTGCCGACGAGGAGGTGATCGGGCGCTTCGCCAGCCACGTGCAGACCGAGCGCCGGCTGATCGCTCTGTACCTTCTCACCGTGGCGGATATCCGCGGCACCAGCCCCAAGGTCTGGAACGCATGGAAGGGCAAGCTGCTCGAGGACCTGTTTCAGTCGACCCGACGGCTGCTCGGAGGCGGCAGCGTGTCGCCGACCGCCGTGCTCGATGGCCGCAAGGAAGAATCCCTGCGCATCCTGCGGCTCTATGGCCTCTCCGACAGCGCGCGCAATGCGCTCTGGGAGCAGCTCGACGTCGTGTATTTCCTGCGCCACAGCGCGCAGGACATCGCCTGGCATACGCGGTCGCTCTTCTCCCGCGTGCACACCGACACCCCTGTAGTTCGCGCACGACTGGCGCGCATCGGCGAAGGCGCCGAGGTGCTGATCTACGTGAAGGACCAGAAGGACCTGTTTGCCCGCGTCTGCGGCTATTTCGAAAGCCGCAATCTGAGCATCCTCGATGCGCGCATCCACACGACGCGGCACGGCTATGCGCTGGACACGTTTCTCGTCACCGACAACGGGCACGCGCCCCACTACCGAGAACTGCTGGCGCAGGTCGAGCACGAACTCGGCGAGTGGATCGCCCAGCAGCACAAGCTGCCGACGCCGGTCAAGGGCCGCATGTCCCGCCAGTCGCGCCACTTCCCGGTCACACCCGAGGTACGCCTGCAGCCCGACGAGCGTGGGTCGCGCTATCTGCTGTCGGTCACGGCCACCGACCGGCTGGGACTGCTCTATTCGATTGCCCGCGTGTTGACGCAGCACCACCTGAACGTACACACGGCCAAAGTGCTGACGCTCGGCGAACGCGCGGAGGACGTTTTCCTCGTCTCGGGCGCGGAACTCGACCAGGCGCGCAACCAGCTCGAAATCGAGAAGGACCTGCTGGAAGCGTTGGCGCCCTAGACCCCGCGTGCCTGCGTCAGTCGTCCGGCTGTTCGGCCATCTCCGGGAACAGGACATCGGTGTATCCGAAGCGCGTGATGTCGCGCATGCGCATCGGATACAGGATGCCGTCGAGGTGATCGCACTCGTGCTGCACCACGCGCGCATGGAAGCCTTCGGCCACCCGTTCGATCGGTCGGCCTTCCAGGTCAAACCCCCGGTAACGCATTCGCACGTACCGGTCGACGACGCCGCGCAGGCCGGGCACGGACAGGCAGCCTTCCCAACCCTCTTCGGTCGACGCCGACAACGGCTCGAGGACCGGATTGAGCAGGATCGTCTGGGGCACCGGGTCCGCGTCCGGGTAGCGCGGATTGCGCATCGCCGGATCGGCATAGCCGAAGATGACCACTCGCTGCAGCACTCCAATCTGCGGTGCAGCCAGTCCTGCGCCGTTCGCTGCATGCATCGTGTCGAACATGTCTGCCACCAGCGTACGCAACTCAGGCGTGCCGAATTCGCGCACCGGTTCGGACGCACGGAGCAGGCGCGGGTCGCCCATGCGGAGGATCTCGCGGATCAAGGCGGCCCCGCGAAGAACGCCGCCATGATCCGGACCGCGCGCGTCATCGTGGCGCGCATGACGGCTTCCAGTTCCTCGAGCTTCACTTCGAGCTTGCTGTCGCCGCGGCCGGCGGCATGGTTCACGACCACGGCGAGCGTGGCATAGGCGAGTTCGGCCTCGCGCGCGAGTGCAGCCTCCGGCATCCCGGTCATGCCCACCATGTCGCCGCCATCGCGCGCGATGCGTTCGATTTCGGCGGCCGTTTCCAGTCGCGGTCCCTGCGTACACGCGTAGACGCCGCCGTCGGCCACCGGCTCGCCACACGTCGCGGACGCCGCCAGCAACCGAGCGCGCAGTGCCGGCGTGTACGGCTGCGTGAAGTCGACGTGCATCACCGGCATCTCCGAGCCCTCGAAAAAGGTGCCCTTGCGACTGTGCGTGTAGTCGATGATCTGGTCGGGCACGACCAGGGTGCCTGGCCCGAGATTGGCGCGGATGCCGCCGACGGTCGCCACCGAGATCACGCCCTCGACCTTCAGCTCGCGCAGCGCCCACAGGTTGGCGCGGTAGTTGATCTCGTGCGGAGCAAGTGTGTGGCCGTAACCGTGGCGTGCCAGGAAGACGACATCGGCGCCGGCGAACCGCCCGAAGGTGAGCGCGCCCGATGGCTCGCCATACGGCGTGCGCATCACCTTTCGTCGCAGGTTCTCCAGCGCCGAGAGTTTCGCCAGTCCACTTCCACCGATGATTGCGTACATCAGCCTTCCAGCATGGTTCTTAGATGGGTCTCGTCGATGATCGGGATGCCGAGCTGCCGTGCCTTGTCGAGTTTGCTGCCGGCTTCCGAGCCCGCGACGACGTAGTCGGTCTTCTTCGACACGGAGCCGGCGACCTTGCCACCGGCGGCCTCGATGCGATCCTTGGCCTCGTCACGCGTCCAGTTCGGGAGCGTACCGGTCAAAACGAAAGTCCGGCCCGTAAGTGCGCCGGCCGAGGCTCGCTGCGGCGCGACTTCGGGCCACTGTACCCCCGCCGCGCGCAATTGCTCGACCACCTCGCGATTGTGCGGCTCGGCGAAAAAGCGTGCGATCGATGCGGCAACCACCGGCCCTACATCCGTGACCTGCAACAGTTCTTCCTCGGTCGCGTCCATCACGGCATCGAGCGAGCCGAAGTGACGCGCCAGGTCGCGTGCGGTCGATTCGCCGACGTGGCGAATACCGAGGGCGTAGATGAAACGCTCGAGCGTTGTCGAGCGCGCCCGTTCGAGCGCAGCCAGCACATTGGCGGCCGACTTCTCTGCCATGCGCTCAAGCCCCGCCAGCGCTCCCAGGCCGAGCTTGAAGAGGTCTGCTGGCGTTCGCACCAGTTCCGCGTCGACGAGTTGCTCGACTAGCTTGTCGCCGAGCCCTTCGATGTCCAGGGCGCGCCGGCCAGCAAAGTGCAGCAGGGCCTGCTTGCGTTGCGCCGGACAGAACAGGCCCCCGGTGCAACGGAGGTCCTTCTCCCCTTCCTCCCGGGCAACGCTCGATCCGCACACCGGGCAGGCAAGGGGCATCGCGAACGCGCGTGCGTTCTTCGGACGGCGCTCCGGCAGGACGGAGACGACCTGCGGAATCACATCGCCGGCGCGGCGAATAATCACGGTATCGCCGATCATCAACCCGAGGCTGCGGATGTAGTCCTCGTTGTGCAGTGTCGCGTTGCTGACCGTGACCCCGCCGACGAAGACCGGCGCCAGGCGCGCCACCGGCGTGATCTTGCCGGTCCGTCCGACCTGCACGTCGATGCCGGTCACCTGCGTCAGTTCCTCCTGCGCCGGGTACTTGTGCGCCACGGCCCAGCGCGGCTCGCGCGAGACAAACCCCAGCTGGCGCTGCAATTCGAGCGGGTTGACCTTGTAAACGACACCATCGATGTCGAACGGCAGTCGGTCGCGGCGCGCCGCAATATCGGCGTGAAACGCGACGAGATCGTCAGCACCGCCGGCCACGCGCCGCTCCGCTGCGACGGGCACGCCGAAGCTTGCCAGCGTGTCCAGCATGGCACTGTGGGTGGATGGAGGTGTCCACCCGCTCACGTCGCCTACGCCATAGGCATAGAACGACAACGGCCGGCTGGCCGTCACGCCGGCATCCAGCTGGCGCAGGAAGCCGGCAGCGGCATTGCGTGGATTCACGAACACCTTGTCGCCGGCCTCGCGTTGCCGTTCATTGATCTGCTCGAAATCGCGCCGGCGCAGGAAGACCTCGCCTCGCACTTCGAGAACCGGCGCGTCAACGCCGTGCAGTCGCAACGGGATGGCCCGAATCGTCCGTGCATTGGGAGTGACGTCCTCACCCACCTCGCCGTCGCCCCGCGTGGCCGCCCGGACCAGCACTCCGTGCTCGTAACGCAGGTTTACTGCCAGTCCGTCGAACTTGAGTTCGGCGCTGTATTCGATCGGCGGATCATCTGCCGTCAAGCCGAGTTCCCGACGGACCCTCGCATCGAATGCGCGCGCGCCGTTAGGCCCGGCGTCCGTTTCGGTGCGGATCGACAGCATCGGGATCGCATGGCGCACCTTGGGAAGGTCGGATCGCACCGCGCCGCCCACCCGCTGTGTCGGCGAGTCCGGCGCCACAAGCGCAGGATGCGCCGCTTCGAGTTCCTGCAGTTCCCGGAACAATCGGTCGTATTCCGCATCCGGAATGCTCGGGGCATCGAGCACGTAGTAGTCGTGATCTGCCCGGGCGATCTGGTCGCGCAGTCGGCGTGCGCGCTGGCTGGCGGAATCCTGCCGTGCCGGCGGCATGGCTCAGTGCCCGGTCGCCTGTTCGCAGGACACCGGCCGGTCCGTCGACGCGGAGCAAAGCCGGCGAGCGTGATAGCGCAGCATGCTAGACCGCGTAGAGCCGGCGGGCACGCTCGGAGCCCGCAGCAACGCCGGCCGCCTGCATCTGCTCGTACAGCCCGGCCAGCTGCGCGGCGATCGCGAAATGCGCCTCGCGCTGAACCGGCTTGCCGTTGTCGTCGACCACGCGAGCACTCAACCGGGTGGCGAGTTGATCCGCGACAGCGAACTGTCGCGCCAGCGGCGACCCCTCGGGCCGGACCAGCGGGACGTCGATGAATACCGCCAGGCGATTCGCCGGCAATGCCGCGGCGGTCATGATGAGCGCAAGTTCCCCGGTCGCCTCGCGCATTTCCCAACGTCCGGAGCCGACCGCGATAAAGCCGACCGGGCCTGCGGCAGCCTGGATCACGTCCGCGGTCCAGGGAGTCTCGTCGGCCTCGAGTGTCAGCGTCACCTGCACATCGAACCGCGCGCATAGTTGATCAAGCTCGGCGGCCTGCGCCACCAGTCGCGGCACGTCGGGCGCATCGAAGTCCGCTTCAATCCCGAGTGCAATCTGCTGCGTGGTGGCCACAAAGCGCGCCGCATCGATTTCGCCGAGCACTCCATTGCGATGAGCCATTTGTACTGCAACCAGCAGCTCCGAGTAGAAGCCGAAACGATCAGGCCCGGTCCATTGTTGCGACTTGGCATCCCAGACCGCCAGATGGGTCGGCAAGGGCAACTGCAGACGCTCGAGCTGGCCTTTCGCTTCGAGTGCCGCCACTCCGTCGATCGCATGCGTGCACCTCAGCTCGATCACGAAGTCCAGCAGGGGATCCTCGATCCAGCCGTCGGCAAGCGCATAGGCCGACGGCTCGCTGCGTTCACCCGCGGTCTCGACGCCATCGGCAACGGTTGATTCAGCGGGCAGGACAGCCGTCGGATCAGTATCGGGTGCAGTCCCCTGCAGCGTGGTCGCCACCTCGCTGCCAGCGGCGTCGTCCACGGCAAGTCGCGGCTCGATGCGTCGGGAATGCGTCGAAGACGGCTGCGGCATCGCACGTACGCCCATCAGCGGATCGCCGACCCCCTGCCGCAGAGCGGCGTCGAGCCGCGCCAGCGCGCGGCGCTCCTGCCACTTGCTGTAGATCCAGATCGCCACCAGCAGGACGCCGGCGATCGCAAGGAGCGCCCAATGCAGATCGGTCATCGCGCTCTAGGCCGCCTCGGCCGTGAGGCGCACAGCGCCTTCGATGTCCACGGCGACGATGCGCGACACCCCCTGCTCCTGCATCGTCACTCCGATCAGCTGCTGCGCCATTTCCATCGCAATCTTGTTATGCGTAATGAAAAGGAACTGCGTGTTGACAGTCATCGACTCGACCAGCCGGCAGAAGCGCTCGGTGTTCGCGTCATCGAGCGGTGCGTCGACCTCGTCCAGCAAGCAGAACGGCGCCGGATTGAGCTTGAACAGTGCAAAGACCAGCGCAGTGGCCGTCAGGGCCTTTTCGCCGCCCGACAGCAGATGAATCGTGCTGTTGCGCTTGCCCGGCGGCTGCGCCATCACCTGCACGCCGGCGTCGAGTATCTCCTCGCCCGTCATGATGAGCCGCGCTTCGCCGCCGCCGAAGAGCGTCGGGAAGAGCTGCCCGAACTGCGCATTCACCTGGTCGAAAGTCTGCTGCAGCATGTCGCGGGTCTCGCGGTCGATCTTGCGGATCGCGTCCTCGAGCGTGGTGATGGCTGCCCTGAGGTCGGCCGACTGCGCGTCGAGAAAGGACTTGCGTTCGCGCGAGGTCGTGAGCTCTTCCAGCGCGGCGAGATTGACTGCGCCCAGCGCCTCGATCTCCCCCGCCAGCCGCGCGATCTCGACCTGCAACGCACCGGCCCTAAGCTGCGGTGTCAGTTTGTCCGCCAGCGCCGATTCGTCGGCCTTGGCTTCGATCAGCTGGGCGGCGAACTGCTCGGTCGCCAATCGCGCCGCCTGTTCCTTGAGCTGCAATTCCGTGATCTTCTGGCGGCGCGGCTCCAGATCCCGTTCGAGCGTCAGCCGGCGCTCGTCCGTCGCGCGCAGCTGCTGGGCCAGTTCGTCGAGCCGGCTGCGCGCCTGCCGCAACGCCTCTTCCGCGGCCGCGCGCTTCCCTAGCCAGCCATCGAGTCCGGCACGCGCCGCGCCATCGTCCAGGCGGGCCAGCTCCTCGCTCGCCGACGTCACGTCGGCTTCAAGTCGCTCGGCATCGGCGGCGGCCACTTCCGCCGCGTGCGCAACATCGCGTTCGCGCTCGCGGTTCGAGGTTAGCGCGAACTCGACCTGTTGCCGCGCCGTCTCCAGCGCGCGCTGTTCGTCGCGCGCCGCCCGCAACACCTGGTCCGCCTGCTCGTATTGCAGTCGCGCGGTTTCCACCGCCTCCTGCCGCGTCGCCAGTTCACTATCGAGCAGCTGGAAGCGCCCTTCGACGTCATCGCGGGTTGCCCGTAGCTCGTTCTCGTGAGCTTCGATCTCGGCCAGCTCGGTTTCGATCTGGCCACTGCGGTGCTTGACGCGGTCGATCAGTTCGCCCAGTCGAACCGCCTCGAGCTGCGCGGTGTGCAGCGTCGCGCGCACGCGGTCCGCCTCACGTCGGCTGGCCGCCAGCTGCTCCTGGGCTTCACGCAGCGTGGCCTCGGTTCGGGCCAAGGTCGCGGTCCGCTCTTCGACGATCAACCGCTGCGCCCTGATTTCCTTGTCCAGATTTTCGATTTCAAGGCGGCGTGCCAGCAAGCCGGCTTTCTCGTCGTCCGCGGCAAAGAAGCGCACGCCGTATCGCGAGACAAGGTGTCCGTCCCTGACCACGAACTGCCCGCCGACCGGCAACTGCTCACGCGCTGACAAGGCCGTTGCGAGGTCGGGCGCGACGAATACATTGGCCAGCCAGTCAACCAGAACCGCCGACAGCGCGGCGTCATGACCCCGGACCCGGTCGGACAAGCGTCCGAAACCGGGCATGTGTCCACCTTCTCGTGTGACGGCTGCGGTGGTCGAATAAAACGCCACGCGCGCCGGCGGCACACTTCCGGCCAGTCCGCCGACCGTATCGAGCCGTCCGACTTCTACGCCTTCGATGCGCTCGCGCAGAACAGCTTCGAACGCAGTCTCCCATCCGTTCTCGACGGACAGCTTGCGAAACAGGCGCGGCAGTCGATCGAGCCCCTGCGCGGCGAGCCACGGGTCCAACCGGGTATCGGCCTCAACACTCGCCTGCACCTGCCGCAGGGCGGCCAGGCGTGCCTCCAGTCGCGTCAGATTCTCCTGTGCACTGGCGCGCGCTTCGAACTGCTGCTGCCGCTCGGTCGTGCCTGTACTGACGCGCTCGTCGGCCGCGGTTTGCGCCGCACTGTGCGAAGCGAGCTGACTTTCGGACTGCCCGATTTCCGCGCGAATGCCAGCCAGTCGCGCTTCGTCGGGAGACCCAATGGAGGCGCGCTCTTCGGCCAGCCGCTCGCGCCGCTGCTGCAGCACTTCCATCTGACGGTCGACGTTGCGTTGCTCGACCCCGGCAGCATCGATCGCCTGTTCGGACAATGCGGCCTGGGCTCGGGCCGCGGTCATCGACTCGCGCGCCGCCTGGTAGGCCGCCTCAAGCGACGGCAGGCTGCCTTCGTGTGTGACGCAGGCGGACTGTGACTCGGCCAGGCGCACCGTGGCGTCTTCAATCGCCTGCAGCAGGCTGCTGGCCCGTGTCAGAAGTTCCCCGTGTTCGTCCAGCCGGCGCTCGCGCGTCGACTTCAGCGTTTCGATCTGCGAGATCAGCCGGTTGCGCCCGTCGACGATCATGCGGATCTCGGATTCGAGCCGCGCGACTTCGGCATTCACCTGCATTAGTGCGCCTTGGGCTTCGTGCACGCCATCGCTGGCGCCGTAGTGGCCGGCACGCACATCCTCCAGTGACCGCTCCGCGGCACGGAGCTCGGCGACATGCCCTTCGAGCGCGGTCGTGCGGGCGACGATGTCGCGTGCCACCTTGTCGCGCTCGGCGTCCGCCTCGCGCTTGCGCATGAGCCACAGCAACTGCTGCTGCTCGTCGTGCGCCGTCTGCATGTCGCGATAACGGGACGCGACTTCCGCCTGCTGCTCGAGCCGAACGATCTGACTGTCGAGTTCGCGCAGGATGTCTTCGACGCGGGTCAGGTTGTCGCGCGTGTCGGATAGCCGGTTTTCAGTTTCGCGGCGGCGCTCCTTGTACTTGCTGATTCCTGCCGCTTCCTCCAGGAAGATGCGCAGTTCCTCGGGGCGGGCTTCGACGATGCGAGAGATCATGCCCTGGCCGATGATCGCGTAGGCGCGCGGGCCGAGCCCGGTGCCGAGGAACATGTCGTGCACGTCCCGGCGACGCACCGTCTGGTTGTTGATGTAGTAGCTCGAGCTGCCGTCACGCGTGAGGACACGCTTGACCGAGATCTCGGCGTACTGGCCCCAGGCCCCGCCGATGCGGCCATCCGTGTTGTCGAACACCAGTTCGACGCTCGCCCGGCCTGCCGGCTTGCGGTTGACCGAGCCGTTGAAAATGACGTCCTGCATCGACTCGCCGCGCAACTCGGCGGCCTTGCTCTCGCCGAGCACCCAGCGCACGGCATCGATGACATTGGACTTGCCGCAGCCGTTGGGGCCGACGACACCGACGAGACTTCCGGGTACATCGATCGGAGTGGGATCGATGAACGACTTGAAGCCGGCGAGCTTGATCTGCCGAAGACGCACGTGAAATTGGGCGGGAAGTGTTGGGAAAAAGCCCCGGGCGCGGACCGGGACGCGCTGACCGAAAGCGCTGCCCGATGAATGCGAGGGGATGAATGATCGCGTTCGTATAATAACAGCGCACTTCCTCCTCGCTGCGGCATCCCGCGCGCACGCGACCGCGAGCGACGATCATGGCCACACGCCCCAGCAAGACTCTCGAGACCTTCGCAAATCCTGCGCCGCAGCGCGACTACCTCGTGCACATCGAAGTGCCCGAGTTCACGTGCCTGTGTCCGCTGACGGGACAGCCGGATTTCGCCACCCTGGTGCTCGACTACGTACCTGACAAGCGCAATGTCGAGCTGAAGGCGCTGAAGCTGTACGTCTGGTCATACCGCAATGAAGGCGCATTCCACGAGGCCGTCACCAACCGCATCCTTGACGACCTAGTCCAGGCCCTGGCACCACGATTCCTGCGGCTGACCGCCAGGTGGTTCGTGCGCGGTGGCCTGTACACGACCGTCGTCGCCGAGCATCGCAAGAAGGGCTGGAAGCCGTTGCCGCACGTCGAACTGGTGCGCGCAGACGCCGAGGGAAATCCCACCCGGCCCTGATTACAGATGAATCCCGATCTCGCTCGACTGCATCCGTACCCGTTCGAGCAGCTGCGCCAGCTGTTCGCCGACCTCACGCCGCCGGCCGGGCTGTCACCCATCAATCTATCCATCGGCGAGCCAAAGCATGCGACACCGCGCTTCATCCTGGACGCCTACGCGCAGGCGCTGCCGAGCGTGGCGAGCTATCCGCTGACCGCGGGCACGCCGGCACTGCGTGAGGCGATTGCGGCCTGGGCGATGCGTCGGTATAGCCTGGCGAAACTCGATCCCGGCACGCAGGTGCTGCCCGTCGCCGGTTCGCGCGAGGCGCTGTTCGCGTTCGCGCAAACCGTGATCGACCGCACGCGAACGGCGCGGGTGATCTCGCCGAATCCCTTTTATCAGATCTACGAGGGCGCGGCGCTGCTGGCCGGCGCCGAGCCGATCTACCTGCCGACCACGCCGGCCAACGGCTTTCGCATGGAGCTCGAGCGCTTGACGCCGGCCGACTGGAACGGCGTGCAGCTCGTCTACGTCTGTACGCCCGGCAACCCGACCGGCCGCGTGATGACGCTCGACGAATGGGCGCGGCTGTTCGAGCTGGCCGACCGGCATGACTTCATCATTGCGTCGGACGAGTGTTACTCCGAGATCTACTTCGACGAGGCCACCCCGCCCCTGGGCGCTCTCGCAGCCGCGGCGCAGCTCGGACGCGACCGGTTCCAGCGCGTCGTCATGTTCTCCAGCCTGTCGAAGCGCTCGAATGTGCCGGGAATGAGGTCGGGCTTCGTCGCGGGCGACGCCGAGGCCTTGCGCAATTTCCACCTCTACCGCACCTATCACGGCACCGCGATGAGCCCTCCGGTACAGGCCGCGAGCATCGCAGCCTGGGCCGACGAAGCCCACGTGATCGAGAACCGCCGGCTCTATGCGCAGAAGTTCGATCAGGCGACGCCGGTCATTGCCCGTCACCTCGCTTGCACTCGGCCGGACGCCGCGTTCTACCTCTGGGCGCAGACGCCCATCAGCGATACGGAGTATGCGCGGCGCCTTTATGCCGAAAGGAATGTCACCGTGTTGCCGGGCAGCTATCTTTCGCGTGATGCGGGTGGCACGAATCCCGGTACGAACTTCGTTCGCATCGCGCTTGTTGCCGAACCGGCCGAGGTGGCCGAAGCAGCCGCACGTATTGCCTCCCTTCAACTCTGAACCCAGCGGAAACGACCCATGTCGCTCGAACAGACGATCAATGATGCGTGGGAACAGCGCTCCGACCTGTCGCCCGGCGCAGCGCCCGCGGCCGTGCGCGATGCGGTGGACCACGCCATTTCCGATCTCAACGCCGGCCGCGTGCGGGTGGCCGAGAAGGTCGGCGGCGAGTGGATCACGCACCAATGGCTGAAGAAGGCCGTACTGCTGTCCTTCCGGCTCAACGACAACGCGCCGATCCATGCCGGCGAACTGGGTTTCTACGACAAGGTGCAACCCAAGTTCTCGCACCTCGACGCCGAGCACATGCGTGCCACCGGTGTGCGGGTGGTCCCGCCCGCTGTGGCGCGGCGCGGCAGCTACATCGCGAAGAACGTGGTGTTGATGCCGTCATACGTGAACATCGGCGCTTACGTGGACGAGGGAACGATGGTCGACACCTGGGCCACCGTCGGGTCCTGCGCCCAGATCGGCAAGAACGTCCACCTGTCCGGAGGAGTCGGCATCGGCGGCGTGCTCGAGCCGCTGCAGGCGAATCCGACCATCATCGAGGACAACTGCTTCATCGGCGCACGCTCGGAGGTCGTCGAGGGCGTCATCGTCGAGGAGAACGCCGTGCTCGGCATGGGCGTCTTTATCGGTCAGAGCACCAAGATCTTCAATCGCGAGACGGGCGAGATCCTCTACGGCCGGGTACCGGCCGGGTCGGTCGTCGTCGCCGGCTCACTGCCGTCGCGCGAATGCAACTTGTACTGCGCGGTCATCGTGAAGCAGGTGGATGCCCGGACGCGCTCCAAGACCAGTATCAACGAGTTGCTGCGGACCTGAGCGCCGCTGCGCGGCGGGCACTTTCTGCCTGCCACATCGCGCTTCAGGGTCGCGCGGCGGCGAGTTACTTTCTTTGTCTTCGCCAAAGAAAGTCACCAAAGAAAGCCGCGCCTGCGGAGGCGCCCCTACGTATCGAGGGCACTTGCGGCGCCCTCGCGTCGAGCGGCAAGACGCCCGCAGGGGCGTCTTGCAACCGCTCTCCGCCTATGCTGCTCGGGGTCGCGGGCGGGCCGCAAACTCGCTCCCTACGGTCGCTCAGACAGGCAGGCCCTTAACGGCTCCCGCGCCCCCCGCGCTGCGCGGCGCCTTCGAAGGCTTCCAACCGCGTCGCGCTGTCCAATGTCGGCACGGCGACGGGCTGAATGCCGTTCGGGGACGACGCGGCAGTGCAGGGCGGCAGCGGGAGGTGTTCCGGGCGCGTGTCTGAGCGAGCGCAGGGAGCGAGTTTCGCGCCCGGCCCGCTGACCCCTGCAGCGCAAGGGCAGCCGGAGCGAAGCGCAGGTCGGCCTCGTGCGGTCGCCTTTCTTTGGTGACTTTCTTTGCCGAAGCAAAGAAAGTCACTCGCCGCCGGGCGACCCCCGGCTCGGTCGTGGCACAACGAGACAGAATCTCGCGCCAGCGGCGCAAAGAGGAGAAAACAGCGCGCAGCTTTAGCCGCCTACGCGGGCCGCCAGAGGCTCAGTTGCCACCTCTTTTCATCCGATCGGACAGGTTCGCAAGGGATGCCCGCCGGTCGTATGCTGTACACCTCTGCAGCACGAGGTTGCATTCCATGTCGGCTACGCCCATGTCGCTCGAGCGCCTGTTCGGCCTGATGGCCGAAAAGCAGGCCTCGGACCTGTTTCTCTCGGTTGGCTCGCCGATCACGATCAAGATCAACGGCGTGTGCGTGCCGATCAACCAGGAGCGGCTGGCGCCGCAGTCGATCGTTTCGCTGCTGGCCGAGCGTCTCACCGATGCACATTTCCGTGAACTCGAGGACTCGCGTGAACTGAACATCGGCCTGCCGGTGCAGGGCATCGGCAGCTTCCGCCTGTCGGCGTTCCTGCAACGGGGCTCGATCTCCGCGGTGGTTCGCTTCATTCCGCACGACATTCCCAAGCTCGATGCGCTGCACCTGCCCGAGGTCCTGAAGGACCTCGTCATGGAACGGCGCGGGCTGATCCTCGTCGTGGGAGCGGCCGGTTCCGGCAAGTCGACGACCATCGCTTCGATGCTCGATCACCGCAACGAACTGACGACCGGGCACGTGCTGACCTTCGAGGACCCGATCGAATTCCTGTTCCGCAACAAGAAGTCGATCATCAACCAGCGCGAGATCGGTTCCGATGCCCGTACGCTGCAGGCCGCGCTGCGCAGCGCGATGCGGCAGGCGCCCGACGTCATCTTCATCGGGGAGATCCGCGACCGCGACACGATGAGCGCAGCACTCGCGTATGCGATGTCCGGCCACCTGGTGGTCGCGACCCTGCATGCAACCAACAGCTCGCACGCGCTGAACCGCGTGATCAGTTTCTACCCTCCCGAAACCCGCCAGGCGCTGTTCCAGGACATGTCGGTGGCTGTGAAGGCGATCGTCTCGCAGCGTCTGGTGCGTTCCAAGCGCGGCGGACGTGTGCCTTCCGTGGAAGTGCTGATGAATACACGCCACATCGCCGACCTGATCGAGCGCGGCGACGTGCAGGGCATCAAGGAAGCGATGGAGCAGAGCCTTGCGCCCGAGAGCATCTCGTTCGAGCAGAGCCTGTACTCGCTGATCCAGGGCGACCAGATCACGCGCGAGGACGCGCTCGCCGCGGCCGACTCGCAGAACAATCTGCTCTGGTTCATCAACAATGCCGGCAAGTCCCGCTCCCAGTTGCCGAAGGAACGCAAGGAAGAAGGCTCTGACGCCTCGTTTTCCGAGTTCACGCTGAACATCTAGGCCGCGCAGCTCGTCGCTGCCGCTACAATCGGCGCGCCTCGCCCGCCTCCCCTGGCGCGCAAGGCGCGCGCATCTCACCGCTGGGTCGCCGCATCGGCGAGTCACGGGGCGCGCAGCACCAAGGCCGCCCGTGAATCCCACTCTTGATCTTGTCCAGGACCTGATCGCCCGTCGATCCGTAACACCGGAGGACGGTGGCTGTCAGTCCCTGCTGGCTGCGCGACTCGCAGCTTCGGGCTTTCGCTCCGAGACGGTTTCAGCCAACGGCGTGACGAACACCTGGCTGCGACGTGGCACGTCGGCTCCGGTGTTCGTGTTCGCAGGCCATACCGATGTCGTGCCGACCGGCCCTGTCGACCAGTGGCACTCGGACCCGTTCTCACCGACACTGCGCGACGGCGTGCTGGTCGGGCGCGGCGCATCGGACATGAAAAGTTCGATCGCCGCCTTCGTCGTCGCCGCCGAGGAGTTCGTCCGCGCCCAACCGAACCATTCCGGCTCGATCGCGATGCTGCTGACCTCCGACGAAGAGGGACCGGCCACCCATGGCACCACGCTTGTCGTCGAGGCATTGCGGGCGCGCGGCGAATCGATCGACTACTGCATCGTCGGCGAGCCCACTTCGGTCGCACGTCTCGGCGACACGATCAAGAATGGTCGGCGCGGGTCGCTGTCGGGCCGACTCACTGTGCGCGGGCTCCAGGGGCACGTCGCCTATCCGCAGCTGGCGCGCAATCCGGTGCACCTGCTGGCGCCGGCCCTGGCGGAACTGGCCGCGGTCGAATGGGATCGCGGCGACGAGTTCTTTCCGCCGACAACGTTCCAGGTCTCGAACATTCATGCCGGCACCGGAGTCGGCAACGTGATTCCCGGCAGTTGCGTCGTCGACTTCAACTTCCGCTTCGCCCCGGCATCGACTGCCGCGTCCCTGCAACAACGCGTCGAGGGGTGCTGACGCGTCACGGGGTCGACTTCACGATCGACTGGACGCTCGGCGCAGCGCCCTTCCTGACGCCACGCGGCACGCTGTCACAGGCAATCAGCGCCGCGATCGAGCAGGTCACCGGCGCGCCGCCCGAACTCTCGACGACCGGCGGCACCTCTGATGGCCGGTTCATCGCGACGCTTTGCCCGCAGGTGATCGAGTTCGGTCCACCGAACGCGACCATTCACCAGATCAACGAGCAGATCGCTGTCGCCGATCTCGAGCCACTCAAGAGCATCTACTTCGGCACGCTGGCGCGGCTGCTTGCACCGACAGGAAAACAATGACCACGCTGATCGACGCGCAGGCCAATCTGCGCACGCTGCGCGACGTGCTTCGCTACGCGGTAACGCGCTTCAACGAGGCGCAGCTTTCGTTCGGCCACGGCCAGGCGGATGCCTTCGAGGAAGCAGCCTTCATCGTGATGCGCACGCTCAAGCTGCCGACCGACCGGCTGGAGTTCTTCGCCGATGCCTACCTGACCCACGCCGAGATCCACGAACTACTGCAGGTCATCGACCGGCGCGTGAAGAAGCGCTTGCCGGCAGCGTACCTGCTCAACGAAGCCTGGCTGCGCGGCTACAAGTTCTACGTCGACGAGCGCGTGATCGTGCCGCGCTCTTTCATCGGCGAACTGCTCGACGAGGGCCTGTCGCCCTGGGTGCAGGATCGCGCGGCCGTCACCGAGGTGCTGGATATGTGCACCGGATCGGGCTGCCTTGCCATCATGGCGGCCGATGTGTTCCCGAACGCCAAGGTCGATGCAGCGGATACCTCGGCCGACGCACTGCAGGTAGCGCGACGCAATGTCGCCGACTATCAGCTCGAGCAGCGCGTCACGCCTGTCAAGTCGGATCTCTTCGCCGCGCTCGGCACCAAGCGCTACGACATCATCCTGTGCAATCCGCCATATGTCACCGACAGCGCCATGGCCAAGCTACCCGTGGAGTACACACACGAGCCCAAGCTGGCACTGGCCGGCGGCGCCGATGGCATGAACCTGGTGAAGACGCTGGTGCGGCAGGCCCGTGGCCACCTGAAGCGCGGTGGCCTACTGATCGTGGAGGTCGGCGACGGTCGTGCCGCGGCCGACAAGGTCTTCAACGATCTTCCGCTGACCTGGCTCACGACCAGCGCCGGCGACGATATGGTGTTCCTGGTCCGCCAAGAAGAGCTTCCCTAGCCGGGCGAACGGCGCGGTCGGACTGCGCTGCTCCCGCCATGCCCCGCCCGGTGCCTCCGAAACCATGAACCTATCGCCGGCCCATGCTTAGGCTGATCGACGTTGCGCTGGCCCGCGGTGCGCGCACGCTGTACCGAGGTGTCTCGCTGATCGCGCGCCCCGGTGAGCGCGTCGGCCTGGTCGGCGCCAATGGCTGCGGCAAGTCGACGCTGTTCGCGGCGATCCTGGGTGAGCTGGGCCTCGAAGCGGGCTCCATGGAGGCGCCTGCTCCCGAACGCATCGCGCACGTGGCACAGGACATCGACGTCAGCGGCCAGCGCGCGATCGACTACGTGCTGGCGGGCCATGCGCCGTTGACGGCGGCGCGGGCAGAACTCGCCGCAGCCGAGGCAAGCCATGACGAGATGCGACTGGCGCACGCGCACGCGGCCCTGGCCGAACTCAACGAAGGGTCGATCGTCGCGAAGGCCGCCACCGTAATGCACGGTCTGGGCTTCGCGACCTCGGATGGTGACCGCCCGGTGACGGCGTTTTCCGGCGGCTGGCGCAACCGACTCGCGCTGGCGCGCGCGTTGCTGAGGCCGGCCGACCTGCTGCTGCTCGACGAGCCGACCAATCACCTCGACCTGGACTCCGTGGTCTGGCTCGAATCCTGGCTGCGCCGCCAACCGGCGACCGTGCTGGTGATCTCGCACGACCGCGAGTTCCTCGACCGCATCGCCGAAACGATCTGGCATGTCGACAACAACACCATCCGACGCTACGCGGGCGACTACTCCGCCTTCGAGCTGGCCTGGCTCGAGCAGCAGAAACAGCAGGATGCCGCAGCCAAGGCCTACTCGCGCACGGCCGCTCACCTGCAGCAGTTCGTCGATCGCTTCCGCGCCCAGGCGACCAAGGCGCGCCAGGCACAGAGCCGACTGAAGATGCTCGAGCGGCTGACGGTGATCGAGCCGACGCGCGCGCGGCGCGAGTGGCGCTTCGAGTTCCCAGAACCGGTGCGTGTCCCCGAACGTTTGCTCGATGCCGAAGACATGTCGCTTGGTTACGGCGAGCGCGCGGTACTGGCCGATGTCACGGTGTCTGTGCGCGCCGGCGACCGCATCGGCATACTGGGCGTCAACGGCGCCGGCAAATCGACACTGGTCAAGGCGATCGCGCGCGAACTCGTCCCGCTGGGAGGCGAACTGCGGCGCGGCCAGGGGCTGGCGATAGGCTATTTCGCACAGCACCAGCTCGACCAGCTGCGCCTCGACGAAACTCCGCTGGCTCATCTGCGTCGCCTCGCGCCCGCGGCGCGCGAACAGGAACTGCGCGATTTCCTCGGCAACTACCGGTTTTCCGGCGAGATGGCCACGTCGCTGCTGGGACCGATGTCAGGCGGCGAAAAAGCGCGCTGCGCTCTGGCGCTGATAGCCTGGCAACGCCCCAACCTGCTGCTGCTCGACGAGCCAACCAATCACCTCGACATGGAGACACGCGAGGCGCTGACGATGGCCCTGTCGTCGTACGAAGGTGCACTGCTGCTCGTGTCGCACGACCGCCATCTGCTTCGGGCAACCTGCGATCAGCTGTGGCTGGTGCACGACGGCCGCGTCGCGCCGTTCGATGGCGACCTCGACGATTACAGCGCCCTCGTGCTGGCCAGCCGCCGCGACCGCACGGAGTCATCGACCGATGTCGAGGGCCCAAACCGGCGTGAGCAGCGCAAGCAGGAAGCCGCGGCGCGCCAGCGTCTGGCCGCGAGCCGCCGTCCGCTGCAGTCGAAGTTGAAGCGTCTCGAGGACGAGTTGGCGCGCGTCTCCGATGAACTGCGCGAACTCGATGCCAAGTTGGCCGACCCGGACTTCTATCACTCCGGCAATGAGGACGCGGTCGCCACGACACTGAAGCGTCGCGGTGAACTGGCCGGCCGTGTCGAGGAGCTCGAGGCGAACTGGATCGCCCTCACCTCGGAACTCGAGGCCATCGCATGAGCGACGCCCGGCCGCTCCGAATGCGCTCGCGTCCCCCGCGGGGGGATCGCCCGCTGGGCGAGGGAGCAACATGAACAGCCCCACCGGGGCACCGCTCGCCGGGCTGCGCATCCTCGACCTGACGCGGCTGCTGCCCGGGCCGGCCGCTACGATGCACCTCGCCGACTACGGCGCGGACGTCATCAAGATCGAGGACACCGGCGATGGCGACTACATGCGTGACTTCGCCCCGCAGGTTCCCAATGCAGTGGGGACACCGGTCAACCCGGCGTTCGAGGCCACCAACCGCGGCAAGCGTTCGCTGTGCGTCGACCTCAAGAACCCGCGCGGCCGCGAATTGCTGCTCGACCTCGCCGCCACGGCCGATGCGCTGATCGAGAGCTTCCGGCCGGGCGTGCTGGAGCGGCTGGGCCTCGGATGGGACGTCCTTCACGCGCGTAATCCGCGCCTGGTGCTGTGTTCGATCTCCGGCTATGGGCAGACCGGGCCGCTGTCTCAGCGCGCCGGCCACGACATCAACTACATCGCCACGAGCGGCGTGCTCGACCAGATCCGGACCGCGGGTCGCCCGGCCGTGCCCAACCTTCAGCTCGGTGATCTGCTTGGGGGTGCCCTTGCGGGGCTTTCCTCCCTGCTGATCGCCCTGTTGGCGGCGCAGCGCACCGGCCAGGGCCGCTGGATCGACGTGGCGATGACTGAAGCTCTGCTCGTGCATCACTTCTTTCCCTACGCCGAACTCGACGCAGGGCAAACGCCGATCGCCGGATCGACCCTGCTGACCGGGGGCGCAGCCTGCTACCGCGCCTACGAAACGGCGGATGGTCGTCATCTCGCTGTGGGCGCGCTTGAACTCAAGTTCTGGCAGGCCTTTTGCGACGCGGCCGGACTGGGCGAACTGCGCACGCGGCACTGGGCACACGGCGAATTCCCGGGATCGGCTGCCGCGAACGACACCATTGCCTCCGTGGCGGATCGAATCCGCAGCCGTCGCCTTGTCGACTGGATTGCGACATTCGACGCGGTCGATGCGTGCGTCACCCCGGTGCTGACCCCGGCAGAGGCGCTCCATCACGAGCAGGCAGTTGCGCGCGGTGTCGTGTTCCGGCAGGGCTCAGTGACCGAAGTCGGGCCGCTGGCGCAGGTGTCCGGACACACTTTGCAACCCGCTCCGGCGCCGCGTGCAGGACAGCACACACGCGAGTTGCTGGCCGAGCTCGGGCTGTCGACGCAGGCGATTGACGAACTCATTGCAGACCAGATCGTGAAGGCAGCAACATGATCGAGCGCCGCCGCCTGCTGCTGATGCGGCACGGAGCCGTCGATTACTTCGATCCGCAGGGTCGTCCTTATCCTCCGGACGATGTGCCGCTGACGCCCGCGGGTGTCGAACAGGCGCAGGCGATGGGAACAGCGATAGCGGCAGCCAACGTGCGCATCGATCGCGCAGTCACGAGCGGTCTGGTGCGCACGCGGCAGACCGCGCAGCACGTCCTGGCGGCAGCCAGCACGACACCTCCGATCGAACACTGGCCGGACCTGCAGGAAATCCGCCCGGGCCATCTTCCGAGCATTCCGGACGCGGACCTGCGCGAGGCGTTCATCGGAGCCTTCGAGGGTGCAGTGCCGCGTGAGACGCGCTTCCTGCAGGGCGAGACCATCGGTGCGCTGCTCGACCGCACGCTGCCGGCCTTGCAGAGGCTGCTGGCCGAAGAGGACTGGGACACCGCTCTGATGGTGCTGCACGGGGGCGTCAACCGCGGGCTGCTGTCGTGGTTCCTGACGGGCCAGCCCGTTTTCCTCGGTGGACTGGCGCAGGACACCGGCTGCCTGAATATCATCGACGTCGGACCCGGGCCGTCGTCGAGTGTCGTGCGTGTTGTGAATTTCTGCGCGCTCGATACGCTGCAGACAACCACCCGGCTATCGACAATGGAACACCTGCTCGAGAAGTACCTGAAGCTGCGCCAGCAGCGCGGCGACCTCGGAGAATTCGCATGAATGCGTACGGCCGTTCCGAAGCATTCATCCCGCAGCGCGCCGCGCGGAGGGCCATCCAATGAGCCAGCTCGGGGCAGTAACCGGTCGACATGCCTTCGACATCGACAGCCTGACCAGCCACCTCGAGCGTCACTTGCCCGAGTTCCGCGGGCCGGTCGACGTGCAGCAGTTTCAGGGCGGTCAGTCGAACCCGACCTACCTGCTGACCACCTCGACGGCCAAGTACGTGATGCGCAGCAAGCCGGGGCCGGCGGCCAAGCTGCTGCCCTCGGCCCATGCGATCGAGCGCGAGTTCCACGTGATGCGCGCGCTCGCCGCGCAGGGTATCCCGGTGCCCTGGACGCTGCTGCTGGTCGAGGACGAAAGCGTGATCGGGCGTGCGTTTTACGTCATGCAGCACGTGGAAGGCCGCATTTTTTGGGACCCCACCCTGCCCGGGTTGTCCAATGACGAGCGCGCCACGATCTACGATGAAATGAACCGGGTGATCGCCAGGCTGCACACGGTCGACATCGAGCGCGCTGGACTGTCGGACTACGGCAAGGCAGGCAACTATTTCCAGCGCCAGATTGGACGCTGGAGCAAGCAGTACCGCGCCTCCGAGACCGAACCCATCGACGCTATGGATCGCCTGATCGAATGGCTGCCGTCGCACATTCCACCGAGCGACGAGACCACCGTGGTGCATGGCGACTACCGCATGGACAACCTGATTTTCCACCCCACGGAGGCACGCATCATCGCGATCCTCGACTGGGAACTGTCCACGCTCGGGCATCCGCTGGCCGATTTTTCCTACCACTGCATGCCCTGGCACATACCGCCCGGCGGATTTCGAGGCATCGGCGGCATCGACCACGCGGCGCTGGGGATTCCCGTCGAAGCCGAGTACATCCGGCGTTACGCCGAGCGCACTGGACGCGGCGCGATCGAGCACTGGAACTTCTACCTGGCCTACAACCTGTTCCGGATCGCCGCCATTCTGCAGGGCGTGTACAAACGAGCAACCGAAGGTTTGGCGTCATCCAACAATGCGGTGCAGGCCGGACAGAACGCGCGGGCGCTCGCCGAACTGGGCTGGCGCTACGCCGAGCGCGCCTGAGGCAGACGGATCACGACCATGACAATCCTCGACAGCCGTCTGACACCGAGCGCGATCGTGCAGCACCTCGACCAATATGTGGTCGGGCAGGACGACGCCAAGAAGGTGCTGGCGGTCGCCGTCTACGCGCACTACAAGAAGATCGCGCGCTCGCAGGCCGACGGCCTCGAGATCACCAAGAGCAACGTGCTGCTGGTGGGTCCGACCGGAACGGGCAAGACGCTCGTGTGTGAATCGTTGGCCCGCTTGCTGAAAGTGCCGTTCGTCACTGCCGATGCCACCTCGCTGGCGCAATCGCGCTTCGTCAATGACGAGATCGAGGCCATCCTCGAGCGCCTGCACGACAAGGCGGAAGGCGATCTGGCCCGCACCCAGCAGGGCATCGTGTTCATCGACGAGATCGACAAGCTGCGCGCGGCGACCGCTGCTCCGGGGGGCGGCGCCTCTGGCGAGAGCGTGCAGCACGCATTGCTGAAGATCATGGAAGGCGCGCCGGTGCGGCTGCGCAGCGGCCAGTATCTCGACACCACCAATGTGCTCTTCATCTGTGGCGGCGCCTTCGTCGGACTCGACGAGATCATGTCGCACAGTCATGGCTATGGTTTCGTCGCGACGTCCACCGACGACAACCAGAAGATCCTGACGCGGCTCAACGCACGCGTGAAGCCCACCGACCTGGTCGAATTCGGCCTGATCCCTGAGTTCACCGGCCGGCTCGCAATCGTCGCGCGCTTCCAGGACCTCACGCGCGACATGCTGGTGCGCATCATGACGGAGCCGCGCAACTGCATCTACCGGCAGTTTCAGGCGATCCTGAAGAACGAAGGCGTCGAGCTGGCGGTCGCGAAACGTGCCTTCGAGGAGATTGCCGACCTCGCGATCGAGTACAAGTCCGGCGCGCGCAGCCTGCGCGGCCTGTTCGAGGAAGTGATCCGGCCCGTCCTCTATGCCGTCCCCGATCATCCTGAGGTCAAGCGCGTGGAGATCGCATCGCTGTTCGTCGAGCCGCGCTACCTTCGCAGTCCTCCGGCCCCCTAGCCACTTCTTGCGCCGAGTACCGACATGAGTTCGCTCGCCGGCGCCCGCCGCGTTGTCTTCGGACTGGCGCTCGCCAGTTTCGTGCTGTCGTTCTTTCATCGCACGGCACCGGCGGCGATCGCCGGCGAACTCACTCGTGCGTTCGACATCAGCAGCACCGTGCTCGGAACGCTCGCTGCGACCTACTTCTACGTCTACACGGTCCTGCAGATTCCGGTCGGCGTACTCGCCGATACGCTCGGACCGCGCAAGATCCTTGCGACGGGTTCGGCAATCGCAGCGGCCGGGTCGCTGCTCTTCGCGCTCGCGCCCGCGTGGGAAATTGCCGCCGTCGGCCGCACGCTGGTCGGCATCGGCGTCTCCGTCGCCTTCATCTCGATACTGAAGCTGTCGGCCGTCTGGTTCGCGCCGGAGCGCTTTGCCACCCTCGCCGGCGTGACGATGTTCGCCGGCAATCTCGGCGCCGTCATCGCCGGGGCTCCGCTGGCGTGGATCGTGACGCAGACCTCCTGGCGCGCGGTGTTTGTCGCGCTGGCGATCCTTTCGGCGCTGCTGGCCGTGGCGACATGGCTGAAGGTCCGCGACCGGCCCGAGGACCTTGGACTGCCCGCGGCCCATCCCCCAATGCCATCAGCGGCACACGTGCCGTGGCGAACCGCCATCGTGCGCGTGCTGGCGAACCCCGCCACGTGGCCCCCGTTCGTGGTCAATTTCGGCGTCGCCGGCAGCTTTCTCGCCTTCGCCGGACTCTGGGCCGTGCCCTACCTTCAGCAGGTGCACGGCATGACGCGCGTCGACGCCGCGCAGCACTCGAGCCTGATGCTGCTCGGCGTGGCCTTCGGCTCCATCGGCATCGGCCTGCTGTCGGATCGGCTCCGCAGCCGGCGTGGTGTCATGCGCGTGGCCGTGCTTCTCTACACGCTGTCATGGGCGCCGTGGCTATTGCACGTGCAGTGGCCGACGTGGGCGACGCTGGCGTGGTTCCTGCTGATGGGCCTGCTGATTCCCGGATTCACGCTGTCGTGGACGATCGCGAAGGAGGCCAACCCGCCGCAGTACTCCGGCATCGCCACCTCGGTGGTCAATACCGGCATCTTTCTCGGCGCCGGGATTCTGCAGCCGCTCGTTGGCTGGGTCCTGGACCGCGGCACGCTCATGGGCGACACCGCGGCGGCCTGGGACCGCGGACTGCTCGTGCTGTCGGGTGCGGCAGCGATCGCCCTTTGTGCGACCCTGCTGCCGGTGGGTCGACGACTGCGATGAACCGGACTCACAGTCCAAGCGACCTAACGCTGCGTCTCTGAGCTACCCAATCTCAAGTTCCTGCCGCTTGGACCAGACCGATGCGTCGACCTCCCGGTCAGCCGCGTGATGCTGCGCTTGGGCCCGAAGCCATTGCGCACGCTTGCAAACGGTCGCCGTAGGCGCGCCCCCGTCATACGCCACGACGAGGAACACTGCCCCGTTGTCACCCAGGCGTCGTACGGTGTCGGCGTCAATGTCTTTTCCCACCTGCAGATCCCGATTCGAGTAGCCCGTGATCGGATCGAGGATATGGGCGACCACGCGGTCGTTCGAGCCGAATGTCCTTCGCGTCAGCGCACTCCAAAGGCTCATAGCGGGTTCCCAGATTCGCAGCAGTGACGGCTCATCGTATTGACTCGCCGATAGCGCTGGATGATCTAGCTCAGGCTTGCTGGAGGTCGTCCTGCCCAAACGAACGGCTACGCGCCCTCGGGCAACGGTATGCGTTCGACGCTATCACCGGGAGGCAAGCTGAAACGCCCGGCCGCCCAGTCCCGTTTGGCCTGCTCGATGCGTTCCTTGCGTGACGACACGAAGTTCCACCAGACATGGCGCGGACCGACCGGTTCGCCACCCAGCACCATGACGGTAGCCGGTTCGAGCGCTGACAACACGGGAGCCGCTCCCGCGGAGAACACGATCATGGTCCGGGCGTTGACCACACGACCCGCGGCCTCGACCGATCCGGTGACGACGTAGGCCGCTCGTTCCGAGTAACCAGCAGGCAGCTCGGTCCGGGCTCCAGCCACCAGTTCTACGTGCGCGTAGAACATCGGCGAATGCGTGCGGACGCCGCTGGTCGCGCCGAACGCGGAACCGGCAATCAGTCGCGCACGCAGTCCCGGTGCCTCGACTACGTCGAGCTCCCCGCGACCATAGTGCTCGAACGAAGGCTCGTCTTCCTCATGCGCCGCGGGCAACGCCACCCAGGCCTGCAATCCGTGCAGGTTCCCGCCACGTTCACGCATGCCGTCGAAGCGCTCCGAGTGGCTGATGCCCCGGCCCGATGTCATCCAGTTCACTTCTCCCGGACGGATCACCTGCTCGATTCCCAGCGAGTCCCGGTGCGTCATCTCTCCTTCGAAAAGATACGTGACGGTCGACAGGCCGATGTGGGGATGCGGCCGTACGTCCGCGGAGCGCGGCACCGGGGCATTCAGTACCAGCGGCCCGAGGTGATCGAAGAATATGAACGGACCGACCATCCGTCGCAGCGCAGACGGCAGGACTCGGCCTACATGGAAACCACCGAGATCGCGCTGACGCGCGGGAATCTCGATTTCCATCGATGCAACGGGATCGGGCTCTTTGTCCACAGGGGTCACCGCGGCCTACTTCTTCTGCGCCGCCTGCTCACGGAACTTCTTCAGCTGGTTCATCCATTCGGTCCAATCCTGCGGTCCCTCCTTCCAGCGTTTCTGCAGGTTGGCGAGCACGTTGCCCCATGCGCGGTCGAAGTAAGCGTATGTCTTGTCCCATTCGCCGCCTTCGCCCCAGCCGGTGTGGTGCAACGTCACGCGCGTCTGCTTGTCGCCCAATGGCTCGAAGCGCACGGTGACGAAGGTGCGTTGCTTGCGTACTTCGGGCAGATGCGGCGGCGCATTCCAGTCGAAAGAGATCATCGACTTCGGCTGCAGCGCCATGAAGCGCATGTCGTCGGCACCCTTCATCCCGGGTTCGGCCAGCGGGTCGATGTAGATCTGGAACGCACCGCCAACGCGCGGCTCGATCTTCGCGTCCGGCGCAAAGAAGCTGACGATGCCCTCACGCGTCGTCCAGCTGTCCCACGTCTGATCGAGCGTCGCCTCGACCACGACGGACTTCTCGATCGCGCGCTCGGCTGCGAACGCCGCCGCAGCCGGCACGACCGACAGCAGCGCTGCCAACAAAATACGAACCATCGATGCCTCCATGAACGTGTTCAATCCCAGGGCTTGATCACGAGTTTGCCGACCACGCGTCGCGTCAGTAGAGCCTCGAGCGCGCGCGGCGTGTCCGCCAGCGCATAGGTCTGGGAAATGTGCGGCCTGAGTTTGCCCTGCACCAGCCAGCCGAAGAGCTCGTTCAGCATCGCGTGATTCGCCTGCGGCTCGCGCCGGGCAAACTCACCCCAGAACACACCCACGGCCGACGCTCCCTTGATCAGCAGGAGGTTGGCCGGAATCTGCGGAATGTTCCCATCGGCAAAACCGACGACCAGCAGCCGTCCTCGCCATGCCAGGCTGCGCAACGCCGCTTCCGTGTGCCGGCCACCGACCGGATCGTAGATGACATCGGCGCCCTTGCCCGCGGTGGCCGCCTTCAGCGCCTCGCGCAGATCCTCGCTGCCGTAGTTGATGGTCGCATCGGCGCCGTGCGCACGCGCTGCCGCGAGCTTGTCCTCGCTCGAGGCGACCGCGATGACCTGGGCGCCGGCGATCTTGCCCAGTTCGACAGCGGCGATCCCGACGCCCCCGCCTGCACCGAGCACCGCCAGGGTTTCTCCCGCCTTCAGCTGGCCGCGGTCGAACAGTGCATGGTGCGACGTGGCATAGGTCAGCGTGAACGCAGCCGCAGCCTCGGTCGACACCCCCGGCGGCAGCGGCGCCACCATCGCCGCCGGTGCACAGACAAACTCGGCGAAGCCACCAAGACCGACAAAGGCACCGACCCGATCACCAGGCTTGAGGTGCTTCACGTTCGAGCCGACCGCGTCGACAGTGCCGGCCACCTCAGTGCCCGGAACGAACGGCAGCGGCGGTTGAACCTGGTACTTTTTCTGCACGATCAGCGCGTCCGGAAAATTGACGCCGGCGGCCTCGACCCGCACGCGCACTTCTCCCACGCCCGGCTCCGGCAGCGCGATGTCTGCGAGCACCAAACGCTCCGGAGTCCCCCACTCGACGCACTGAATAGCCTTCATCGCTCCTCCTCCGGGTCGACTCTACGCGGGGCCGCCGGTGCGAACAACAACGCTGCGCTATTCTGAGTCGCGGGAGGGAAAAATCATGGAATTCGGTTACTCGAGCAAGACACAGGCGCTGCGGGAGCGTGTGGATGCGTTCATGCAGGAACATGTGTACCCAGTGGAAAGGCGCTTTCACGAGGAGGTCGAGGAGAACACGCGTCGCGGCGCCCGCTGGACGCCGACGCGCCTGATCGAGGAACTCAAGCCGAAGGCGCGGGCGGCCGGACTCTGGAACCTGTTCCTGCCGGACTCATCGCATGGTGCCGGGCTGACGAACCTGGAGTACGCGCCCCTCGCCGAGATCATGGGCCGCGTGCCCTGGGCCTCCGAGGTGTTCAACTGCTCGGCGCCGGATACGGGCAACATGGAAACGATCGAGCGTTATGGCTCGCCCGAACAGAAGGAGCGTTGGCTCAAGCCGCTGCTCGCAGGTGAAATCCGCTCGGCATTCGCGATGACGGAACCGGAGGTCGCCTCTTCGGACGCGACCAACATCCAGACGTCGATCAAGCGCGACGGCGACAGCTACATCGTTAATGGACGCAAGTGGTGGACCTCCGGCGCCGGCGATCCGCGCTGCAAGATCTACATCGTGATGGGCAAGACCGATCCCGACGCCCCGAAGCACCAGCAGCAGTCGATGATCCTGGTGCCGGCCGACACCGCAGGAATGACGGTCGTACGGCCGTTGAACGTCTTCGGTTACGACGATGCACCGCACGGACACATGGAAACCCTGTTCGAGAACGTTCGCGTGCCGGCATCGAACATCCTGCTGGGCGAAGGACGCGGCTTCGAGATCGCGCAGGGCCGCCTAGGACCCGGGCGCATTCATCACTGCATGCGCTCGCTCGGGCTGGCGGAGCGTGCGCTCGAACTGATGTGCAAGCGCCTCACCAGCCGCGTTGCCTTCGGTGGCCCGGTGTCCCGTCAGTCGGTGTGGCAGGAGCGCATTGCCGAGGCGCGCTGCATGATCGACCAGGCGCGTCTGCTGACACTCAAGGCCGCATGGATGATGGATACCGTCGGCAACAAGGCCGCCAAGGCCGAGATCGCGATGATCAAAGTCGTGGCACCCAACGTCGCCTGCACCGTACTCGACTGGTCCATCCAGGCCCACGGCGGAGGCGGCATGTGTGACGATTTTCCGGTCGCGTACGCCTACACGCTGGCGCGGACGCTGCGTCTGGCCGACGGACCCGACGAAGTCCACCGCAACGCGATCGCCAAGGTCGAGATCGCGAAGCACGTTCCCCTGCCCCCGCGACACTGAGGCGACGATGATCGACGTCTACAGCTGGCCGACTCCGAACGGCCACAAGATCCACATCATGCTGGAGGAGTGCGGCCTGCCCTACACGGTGCATGCCATCGACATCGGCGCCGGCGACCAGTTCACGCCGGAATTCCTGGAGATCAGCCCGAACAACAAGATTCCCGCCATCGTCGACACCGATGGACCCGACGGCAGGCCGATATCGCTCTTCGAGTCGGGAGCGATCCTGCTCTATCTCGCCGGCAAGACCGGGCGCTTCCTGCCCGTGGATGTGCGCGGCAAGTACGTTGCGCTCGAATGGCTGATGTTCCAGATGGGCGGCATCGGACCGATGCTCGGTCAGGCGCACCACTTCCGCCTCTATGCACCGGAGAAGATCGAGTACGCGTTCAACCGCTACACGAACGAAGCGAAGCGGCTGTACGGCGTGATGGACCGCCGGCTGGGCCAGGTCGAATACTTCGCCGGCAGCTACTCGATCGCCGACATCGCGATCTTTCCGTGGACCCGCTCGCATGCGAACCAGGGCGTCGATCTGGCGGAGTATCCGAACGTGAAGCGCTGGTTTGACGCGGTCGATGGGCGCCCGGCAGTGCAGCGTGGCCTCAAGGTGCTGGCCGATCGGCGCAAACCCATTACCGACGCCAAGTCGCGCGAAGCGCTGTTCGGCGCACAGCAGTACGCGAAACGCTAGTCGCGATCAGCTTACTGAACGGGGTTCTTGAGCAGGCTACCGAAAGGCACCGGCATCACTTCGATGCCTTCTTCGGCGAGCTGCGCTGCATCGTCACGCGACGCAAGACCTCGGATCGAGCGCTTGGGAGCCTCTTCGTAGTGTATTCGCCGCGCTTCCTCGGGGAAGCGCTCGCCGACATCCTCGGTATTCGCATGGATGTGGCGTGCCATTTGCAGCAGCATGGCCTGCGTCGTCGAGTCGTTCGGCATGGCGACCGCCTGCTTGGCACTCGACTCAGGCGCCTCGGCACCCAGATTCAGGCGCGGCGCCGACAGCAGCTTGCGTACGGCATGGCTGCCGCACACCGGGCACTCGACCATCTTCACGGCGAGTTGACGATCGAATTCATCGGCCGAGGCGAACCAGCCCTCGAACGGATGATTGTTCTCACAGCTGAGGTTGAATACTTTCATCGGTGGTGATGGTGCCGCGGGCCGGAATCGAACCGGCATGCTTGCTTTCGCTTGCGGCGGATTTTAAGTCCGCTGTGTCTACCAGTTTCACCACCGCGGCGGTGAATGATGGACAGAGCGTATCAGCGTCCGGATCCGCAATGTGAGATCGGCCAGGTGGACGCAGCTGCATCCGGCTCTGCATCCGCGCCATTCCTGCACCGGCCGAGCCCGAAGGATACTGGAGTCGATCGAACTGGCCTTTCGTGGAAGCTCAGAGGTCGCATTCGCTCAACACGGTACCGGTTTGAACTCGACGCGACGATCGAGCGCGTCGCGCAGGTCATCCGTGCCGGTGCCGACGAGCTTCTCCTTGGAGCCAACGCCACTCGCGATCACGCGGCCCTTGAGTTGCGGCGCCTCGCGTTCAAGGCGATTCTTCACGTTCTCGGCACGCAGGACCGACAGGCGTTCGTTCAGCGGTTCAGGCCCGGTCGGACTGGTGTGGCCGACGATGTTCAGGCAGGCCGACTGCGCCGCCGAGCGGCGCGCAATCTGCGTGATCCAGATCGTATAAGGCGCGCTCAGCCGCGGGTCCGTCACGAAGTCGGTCGAGCCGGGCCGGAAGAGGAACTTCACGCCGAGCCGGTTGCTGGCGAGCCCTACCCGCACGGCCTCGCCGAACGCCTGTTCCGCGTCGGCGCGCTTGCCGAGTTTCCAGCTCGCGCTGTAGATGCCGTTATGAACGCGCAGCTGGTCGCCTTTCGGCGTGCTGAGCGCGCTGCGATAGACCTCGATCGCCTCCTGGTAGCGACCGCGGTCCTGCAGTGCACTGGCTTCGGCGATCAGCGAGGCGGCGAGGATGCCGTCGAGATACGCGGGATCGATTCGATCGCCGGGCTTGGTCGTCTGGCAGGTCCGCACGTAGGCATCGACAGCCGGATCCTTGGCCCAGGTCGGTGCGTCCTGCAGATGCGGCAGCGGCGTCTGGTCGATGCCCTCGACCTGCGCGCGCGCAACGCCCTTGGCGACGATGAGCCCGGTCTTCAGATCGGCCAGGGCGAGGCAGATGCGGAACGCCTCGCGCAGGCCGCCGACCTGGTTCTTCAGGTCGATCGCGGTGAACGTTCCGACCAGCACGATCGGCGCCTGGTTGATGCTGGTGCGCGACATCGGCTGCACGTTGAAGCCCGGATACTTGCTGCGCACCAGGCCCTGGATCTTCTCCTCCATGGATTGCGTGGTGACGCTCTGCGTGTAGGACACCGCATCCACGAGCGGATCGATGACCAGAAGGCGCTGTGCCGGTGGCGCGCCGAGCGAGCTCGATGCCGCCGAAAAGAGCTTGCCGGCGGCGTCGAGCAACGCCGTGTCGAGCGGTTGCACGGGAATCGGCGGCGGCGGAGGAGCGGCGACCGGGGCCGGTGCGGGAGCAGGCGCCGGTGCCGGCGCGGCGACCGGGGCCGGAGCGGGAGCAGGTGCCGGCGGCGCGAATCAACGAACAGGCGCCCAGCATGCCCGCCAAGCTGACGGAGAAAACCTTCAGCGGTGTACGGCAGGAACGTGATCCGGAGCGAATTGACTGATCGTTCATCGTGAGCACTCCTTGCTGCTGAGGAACTGCCGGTCTGCGGCCGTGATCTGGCCTGTCTGCTGGAATCGTTCGGTGATTTCGATGCAGCGACTGGAAGGAGCAGACGGTCGGGAGCCCGATGATTTCGCAGCGGTCCCGGGCCGACTGCCCTCGATGCTCGGCGTCGAGGTCGGCGTTGAAGTGACTGCGGCCGTCGTTCCCGCTGTCGATGTCGGCGCCGCGGCGGCGGTGGATGCCTTCATTCCTGTGGGTGGGGGCACCGGGTCGGCGACAGCCACGGGCGACTTGGAATCGGCCTTGGTGGCGGAGGTCTGGGACTTGAACGACTCCGGTTCCGAGACTTCCTCCGGCTTTAGGGCTCGACTACCCAGCCACACGATGGCAAGCGCGATTGCAGCGGCCCCTAGGCCCAATGACATACGCTTGAGCCGGGAATCGCGCCTGACCCGCTCCACTCCGGGTGCGACCTCCGCAGCGCCCGACTCGGCATTTGCCGCCGGTTCGACGACTTGCCTCGGCTCAGTTGCTGTCGTGGAATAGCCGCCCATGGTTGGCGTGGCCGGAACTCTCAGGCTGACTGTGTCGACCCGGATCGCAGAGTCGACAGCCTTTGACTGCTCCGTCTCATGCGCCGCTTCTCGTTCCTGTTCAGCCGGCACCAGCGTGGGTGCCGCCAGACCGACGCTGCGGTAGGTCGGCACAACGTGGCCGCTGAAGTCGGGCGCACCCGACAGCGTGGCCGGCGCTTGCCAGGTGCTTGCTCCCAGCGTTGTCGGTACCAGCGTTCGCACGACATTCAAGGTCGCGGGACCGATCGTGCCCTTGCGCGGTCCGAGCTTGGTCAGCACGCAGAAGTCGGCGATCAGGTGATCCAGCCGCGGATCATTGGGATCGCCAGTCCAACCCAGCAGATCGAAGGTCTGCGTCTGCCGGAACTCCATCGGCGGCTTGACATTCTCGAGGCGCACCGGCAGCAGCTTGTCGTTCTGCAGCGCTTCGTACGCTTCGATGCGCACCCAGCGGCTCGCCACCGAGTTCGCGGTCCACAGCACGAGCAGGCAGCGCGCAAGGCCGAGTTCGTCTTCCAGGACCTTCGGCCAGATCGTTCCCGCGCGGGTCTCCTGGTCCCAGAAGACGTCCCAGCCGTAGCCCTCGAGCAACTGGACAAACTGCGCCGCGCGCGCCTTGTCCTGACGCGAGTAGCTAACGAAGACGTCGGCCATCGCCACCTCCGCCTGCGCCCTGCGGACCGGTCCGACTCGACACGATCGCAGGGGTCCTTGCCGGAACGCACAGTCTAGGAGTGAAGCGCGCCAGCGGCTACCGCTTATTCATGCGCCCGCGACGCCACACTGGCAGCGCCTGGGCGCTCGACGCGCCTTCGCGGCCAGAATTCGGACGGCAGGAGCCAACCGCATCGCGGTGGCAACGGGTTCGGCGACAACTTGAACTGATCGGGAAGACCCTGCTTGAGGGTTCAGGCAACCGCAAATTCGAGATCGCGATGCGCCCTTACAGCATCGACACGAAACTCGCGAATGGCATGCGCGAAAGCCGTCGCATAACGCGACGCACTTTCAACACACTGGAGGCGGGGGTCGGAATCGAACCGGCGTACACGGATTTGCAGTCCGCTGCATGGCCACTCTGCCACCCCGCCAGAGGGGGCTCAAACCAAAAGGGGAAGCGCGTGGCTCCCCCCAGAATTCTGGAGCGGGCGAAGAGTCTCGAACTCTCGACCTCAACCTTGGCAAGGTTGCGCTCTACCAACTGAGCTACGCCCGCTCGAAGCACGGAATTATATCGGCGAGCGATCGAGTGTCAAACCACAGCGATCGTTGATCATCGATCGTCCATATGCGGCCACGCCATGCGCAGATAGACGAACATGGAATACACGGTGAGCGCGGCCGCGATGTAGATCAGCAACGTGCCGATCAGGTGCACATCGATGACACCGAAGAGCTTGTCGTGAAAGAGCAGCATCGGGATCGCGACCATCTGCGCGATGGTCTTGATCTTGCCGAGCGAGTTGACGGCAACGCTGGCGGATTTCCCGATCTGTGCCATCCACTCACGCAACGCGGACACGGCGATCTCGCGGCCGATGATCACCAGTGCCACAAACTCGTCGATCCGGCCAAGCGAGAGCAGCACGATCAGTGCGGCGCTGACCATCAGCTTGTCCGCCACGGGATCCAGGAAAGCGCCGAGGCGACTGACCATGCCGTACCTGCGCGCGACATAGCCGTCGATCGCATCGGTGATCGCAGCCAGCACGAACAGCCAGCACGCCGTCGCGTTCTTCCAGTGCGAGGGAAACCAGCTGTCCGGGACGTAGAAGATGCCGACGATGACCGGGATCATCGCGATGCGCGCCCAGGTGAGCGCCATCGGGACATTGAAGGTCAGCGCTGGGCTGCTCGGTGGACTATTCGGTGGGCTGGCCATGCAGTTGCGCGTAGATCCTCTCCGCCAGCTTACGCGAAACCCCTTCGACGGTCGCAATGTCGTCGACCGACGCCGCGGCAAGTCCACGCAGTCCACCGAAGCGCGCCAGCAGTCGCTGACGCCGCTTGGGACCGATCCCGTCCATCGTCTCGAGCTGCGAGTTCTGGCGCGTCTTGGCACGGCGTGCACGCATCCCGGTGATCGCAAATCGGTGTGCCTCGTCGCGGATCTGCGCCACCAGCATCAGGGCCTGCGATTCACGGCCCAGCACGAGCGAAGGCCGGTCGTCGGGATACACGAGTTCCTCGAGCCCGACCTTGCGCTCCTCTCCCTTGGCAACGCCGACCAGCACGCCGGTGTCCAGCCCAAGTTCCTCGAACACCTGGCGCGCCACCATGACCTGACCCTTGCCGCCGTCGATCAGCACCAGCTGGGGCAACACACCCTCGCCGCGCGCGATCGCCGCGAACCGTCGCGACAGGACCTGGCGCATCGCCGCGTAGTCGTCTCCGGCCTCGATGCCCTCGATGTTGTAGCGCCGGTACTCGGACGGTCGCATCTGGTGATTCGCAAAGACGACACAGGAGGCCTGCGTCGCCTCGCCGGCGGTATGGCTGATGTCGAAGCATTCGACGCGCAGCTTGTCCGCGTCGTCATCACCGATGTCGAGGCCGAGCGCCTCGATCAGCGCACGTGTGCGGGCCATCTGCGAACCCTCTTCGGCCAGGCGCCGCGCCAGGGCCAGCCGGGCATTGGCCTCGGCCATTTCAAGCCAGCGCCGCCGGCTTTCCTGCGGATGACGCACCAGTTGAACCCGTCGACCGCTGGCCTCCGACAGGAAGGCGCCCACCTCCTCAGCATCGATATCGGCGTTGACGACGATGGTCGGCGGGCACGGCTGGGCCGCGTAGTGCTGCGAGATGAACGCCTCGAGAATCTCGCCGCGTTCGACGGCGTCACCACTGCGCGCAGGAAAGACGGCCTTGTCGCCAAGGTGCCGGCCGCCGCGAATCATCGCGAGGTTCACGCAGGCGAGCCCGCCGTCCGTGACCACGGCCAGCACGTCGGCGTCGGCATCCGAGCCGGTGGTTTCCACGGCCTGTTGGTGCAGAACACGTGACAGCGCGCCCAGCTGGTCGCGCACACGCCGCGGCCTCCTCGAACTTGAGATCCGTCGCGAGCTGCTGCATGCGGACCTCGAGTTCGCGCATCACTTCGTCGGTCTCGCCGCGCAGGAACCGCACCGCGCGATCGACATCCTGTGCATACGCGGCCTCATCGATCAGGCCGACGCACGGGGCACTGCAACGCTGGATCTGGTGCAGCAGGCAGGGACGCGATCGATTCGCGAAGACCGTGTCTTCGCAGGTCCGCAACCGGAACACCTTCTGCAGCAGCTGGATGCTGTCCTTGACCGCCCACGCGTTCGGGAAGGGTCCGAAGTACTGCGCGCGCCGATCAACGGCGCCGCGGTAGTACGCCACGCGCGGAAAGGCGTGAGCGGTGAACTTCAGGTACGGATACGACTTGTCGTCGCGGAACACGATGTTGTAGCGCGGCGCGAGCGACTTGATCAGGTTGTTCTCGAGCAGCAGCGCCTCGGCTTCGGACCGGGTGACCGTCGTGTCGATCCGGGTCACGCGCGCCAGCATGTGCGCGGTGCGCGGCCCGACGCCCTTGTTGAAGTACGACGCCACCCGCTTCCTGAGGTCGCGCGCCTTGCCGACGTACAGCGCCGTACCCTCGGCGTCGAGCATGCGATAGACGCCGGGAAGGTGCGGCAGGCCGTCGACGACGGCACGTGAATCGAAGGCAGCGGGGGTGTCGGACATGATCGAAGTCGCGTCGCAGCATATAATGGCCGGCTTTCCACGCCCTCGCCAGCAGCGGGCCAGCAGCAGCCAGCAACGCCGGCAGCAGAGCCCGCTGAGTCCTCAGCGCAAACCACGAGTCAGCTCCAACCAAGAGTCACATCATGGCCAAGATCCTTGCCACTGAAATCCGTGCCGGCAACCTGCTGGAATTCGACAAGCGCGTCTGGCGCGTCCTCAAGAGCTACCACGTGCACGTCGGCGGCCGCGGTGGCGCCTACATGCAGATCGAGATCAAGGACATCGAGAGCGGGCAGAAGCGCAACGAGCGCCTGTCGACCGACGAAAAGGTCGAGCGGCCTTACATCGATCGCCGCACGATGACCTACTCGTACCATGATGGCGACAATTACGTCTTCATGGACAACGAGACCTACGAGCAGCTCACGCTAGGCGCCGACTTTCTCGAAGGCCAGGCCGGCTACCTGATGCCCAACATGGAGGTCGAGATCAACTTTCACAACGGCCGACAGATCGGCATCCAGTTGCCGACGACCGTCGTGCTCGAAGTGGTGGACACCGAGCCCGGCATCAAGAACGCGACGGCGACGACGTCGTTCAAGCCTGCAAAGCTCGAAACCGGAATCTCCGTTCAGGTGCCGCCTTTCGTGAACAACGGCGAGAAGGTCCGCGTCAATACCGACGACGGTTCGTACGTCGAGCGCGCGTAGGACAAGGCGCGCCCTTCTGCACGGCCGACTGCGCTACCGCCCGTCGCCCTTTCTGGCTCCGCCCTTCCAGTTGCCCTGCGACTCGCGGATCTGGTCGCGCAGCCGTTGACGTTCCTCCGGCGTCAGGCGCGGCCGCTCGACCGGAGAAGAGCCGTGTCGCTCTTCGCGCTGCTGCAGGAAGCGCTGGCGCATGGCCTCGCGCTGCTCGGGCGACATCTTCTCCCACATCTGGCGGCGCTCTTCGCGCGGAATCCGCCGCAGCATCAGTTCGCGCTGTTCCGGTGAAAGCCCCTGCCACAGGTTGCGCCGCTGCTCCGGGCTCAGGCCCTGCCATGCGCGCTGCCGGTCCTCCGGCGTGCGGGCGTTGCGAAACGCCTCGCGCTGCTCCGGGGTCATCTGCTGCCACATCTGCTGGCGCTGCTCGGGGTTCAGCAAACCGCGCCCGGAGTCGCCCGGGACTCCGAGTGCCAGAACCGTACCGACGTGCAAACCCAGTAGCAGCACGGCCAGCGCACTCAACCGGGGCACGGAAGGAACCTTCACTCGCATGACGCACATCGTAGGCCGCACTCCGGCCTGCACCGTGTATTTTCACGTCCTGCGCGCGCGTCCCGCGGTAAAGTCTGTAACAGTTTGTGACGCGCCAAGGCGCGAACAAGCATCCAGCCCGTACGATGGACGCGGTTTGGCCGACAAGAGTTTCAAATCCGAATGACCCGCAACGCCCCGCACAAAGTCCTGGTGGTCGACGACGACCAGCGCCTGCGCGACTTGCTGCGCCGCTACCTCGGCGACAACGGCTTCAACGTCTTCGTCGCCGAAAACGCACAGACGATGAACCGCATCTGGCTGCGCGAGCGCTTCGATGTGCTGGTGCTCGACCTGATGATGCCCGGCGAAGACGGGCTGTCGATCCTGCGCCGGCTGCGCGGCGGCAACGACCGGACTCCGATCGTGATGCTCACCGCCAAAGGCGAGGACGTGGACCGGATCATCGGCCTCGAAATGGGCGCCGATGATTACCTGCCCAAGCCGTTTAATCCGCGTGAACTGCTGGCACGCATCAATGCGGTGCTTCGTCGTCGCGCCGCCGAGGAAGCCCCGGGCGCTCCCACCACCGAAGGTGAGCCCCTGGTGTTCGGGGAGTTCGTGCTGGACCTGGTCACGCGCACGCTGTCCCGCGCCGGCGAGCCGATTGCGCTGACGACCGGCGAGTTTGCCGTGCTCAAGGCCTTTGCCCGCCATCCGCGCATCCCACTATCGCGCGAGAAGCTGATGGAAATGGCGCGTGGCCGCGAGTACGAGGCCTTCGACCGCAGCCTCGACGTGCAGATCTCGCGCCTGCGCAAGCTGATCGAGCCCGATCCCGCGAAGCCGCGCTACATCCAGACCGTGTGGGGGCTGGGCTACGTCTTCATTCCGGAGGGACAGTCGTGACGCGCCCGGGCCGGCAGAGCTCACCATGACACTGCGTTCGCCGCCGCTGTTCTGGCGGACGCTGCTGCTGGTTCTGCTGCTGATCATCGCGAGCCTCGCGGCCTGGCTGCAAAGCTTTCGTGTGTTCGAGCGCGCCCCGCGCGCCGAAACCATCGCGCAGCAGGTGGTTTCGATCGCGCAGTTGACCCGCGCCGCGCTGCTGTATGCGGACCCCTACGTCCGGCGCGACCTGCTTGCCGAACTCGCGAGCAACGAAGGCATCCGCATTTTTCCGCTTGAGCGCACGGACAAGGTCGTCCCGCTGCCGGACCGGCCGATCCTGCGCATGGCATCGGCGTCGATCATCGACAAGCTGGGCGCCGGCACGCAGGTGGCCGCCGCGGTAAACGGTGTCACCGGAATGTGGGTGTCGTTGACGATTGACGAGGACCGGTACTGGCTTTTCATCGAACGCGACCCGGTCGCGCGCAATGTCGGCACGCAGTGGATCGGCTGGGCCGCTGTCGCCGTGGCACTGTCCGTGATCGGAGCAATCCTGATCACACGTGTCATCAACCGGCCGCTGGCGCGGCTGTCGAGCGCGGCGCGTGAACTCGGTGAAGGACGCACGCCGGCGCCGCTTCCCGCCGTCGGGCCGGCCGAGATACGCACGGTCAACGAAAGCTTCAATCGCATGGTGACGGACCTCGGCAAGCTCGAGGAGGATCGAGCCGTGCTGCTGGCCGGCATCTCGCACGACTTGCGCACGCCGTTGACGCGGCTGCGCCTGGAGATCGAGATGGCGGATCTGCAACCGGAAACGCGCGGCGCGATGGTCGGTGATCTCGAACAGATGGACGCCATCGTGCGTCAGTTCCTCGACTATGCACGGCGCGCGCCGCAGCAACCTGCGGAGCCGATCGAACTGTCGGCCCTGGTCGAAGCCGCGGTCGATCGTGCACGCATCGACGCACAAGCGCATGCTTCCGTCAATCTGCTCGTTGCGCACGACGTGATCATCACTGGATACCGCACCGAGCTCGACCGTGCCCTCGACAATCTGCTCGTGAATTCGGTGCGCTACGGGCGCGATCCGGCCTCCGGCCGGCTGGAAATCACCGTTTCGCTGGCGAGTGATGGACAGGACGCCGTTGTGGCCGTCGCTGATCGTGGTCCCGGCGTACCGGCCGAACAGATCGATCGCCTGCTACGCCCGTTCGAGCGCGGCGAGGAAGCACGCAGCGGCAGCGGTGGTGCGGGCCTGGGCCTGCCAATCGTACAGCGAATTGCACGTCTGCACGGCGGCAGCCTTCGACTACTGGCCAACGCACCGCACGGTCTGCGCGCCGAGCTGACGCTGCCACTCGAGCGCGGTACATGAGCGATGCGGCTCGCCGTCGGACGCGGCGGGCGCTGCTGGCGGCGCTTGGCCTGGGCTGGTCGGGGGTGGCGCTCGCCCGCCTGGCGCAGTCGGGCAACGTGCTTGTCGAAGGCGGTACGCCGCATCAGCTGCCGCTGGCAGCGGTCGCCGACCTCGAGATCGAGGTTCCTGAACTCGCGGAAGACGGACCGATCGACTTGGCCGTGCTCACGCTGGGGGCGATCGATGTTCCGAGTGGTCGACTCGTTAGCACGGATGGATTGCTGCTCGAGGGCGCTCCGTTCGCGCGGCCGATCGAACCTGGTCGCTATCCATTGCAGGTCGTGCTCGCGAGGCTGGCCAACGGCGATGAACGGATCGCCTTTGCCGTCGTGAAACTGGCCGACCGCGCAGCCACTACCTGGACCAATGCAACAATCGAAGGCGACGATCCCGCCGAAATGCAGGACGATGAACTCTCCGGCTACGACGTCGAATCCGGTGTCGGCTGTCTGTTCGACGCGACCACCCTGTCGGCATGGCGCTCGGAACTCACCCGTAACGAAACGCTATTCCGCGGACTAGAACGCGTCCTGCGCGAGAACCGGCGGCCGACCTGGACCTGGGCACGCGTGCGCGCTGCCGAAGGGTCCGGCTACCTCTTCACCTCAGGCCTGGGCAAAGGTTCCTACGCTTCCTACTGGGGCAGTGACGCCAGCGGCACCCTCGTATCCCTGGTATCAGACTTCGACCTGCTCGATTGGGCGGGACTTGAAACGGAGCCCCCGGTCACGACCTGACGAGCAGCGCGACGGCCTGCGCGGCAATGCCTTCACCCCGCCCGGTGCTGCCGAGTTTTTCCGTCGTCTTGCCCTTGACACTGACCGCCAGCGGATCGAGCCCGGTGCAGTCAGCGATCGCCGCGCGCATGGCCGCGACATGCGGCGCGATCCTGGGACGTTCCGCAATCACGGTTGCGTCGACGTTTTCGATCCGCCAGCCGGCATCGCGAACGCGCTTCACGGCCACGCTCAGCAAATCACGGCTATCGGCATCACGGTGTCGTTCGTCACTGTCCGGAAAAAGTTGGCCGATATCGCCCATCCCGGCCGCGCCGAGGATTGCGTCAGTGATTGCGTGCAAGAGCACGTCGCCGTCGGAGTGGCCGAGGAGTCCGCGCTCGAATGGAATCTCGACGCCGCCGATGACCAATCGACGTCCCGGCACCAGCGCATGAACGTCGAATCCCTGTCCGACGCGGATCGTTGTCATGTCAATGCCTGAGCGGCCGCACGAACGGAGATGAACGCTCGATTGCAGAGCGGCGAACGCGATGAGCGCGAACGCGAGCGATCATAGCCGCCCCTGTTCCGCGAGGATCGCCCGTGCCAGCACGAGGTCCTCGGCGGTCGTTACCTTTAGATTGGCGACACCGCCCAGCACGAGCCGTGGCGCGTGTCCGGCGCGCTCCATGGCGCTGGCTTCGTCGGTGATCGGGTCGAGCGCCGTGCCGCCCAGTGCCGCGCGCAGCGACGCCACGCGAAACAGCTGCGGCGTCTGCGCGCACCAGAGGTCCGTGCGCTCGAGCGTGATGCCCACGCGCCCATCCTCACCGCGCTTCAGGGTATCGGCAAGCGGTATCGCGAGCAGTCCACCGCTGCCGTCGTCGCCGACCTCGTCGATCAGCCGGCCCAGTTGCTCCTCGGTCAGGCACGGGCGCGCGGCATCGTGCACCAGCACGCGGTCGTCATCACCGGTGCGGGCCGCGATCGCAATCAGGCCGTTGCGCACGCTTTCCGCACGCGATCCGCCCCCTACCGGCAGGAATTCGACACGCTCCTCGTCAACCGCAATCTCCTGCCAGCGCCTATCGGTCGGCGCCACGACGACAAAGACACGATCGATGCGACCGTCGCTGAGCAGTGCATTGATCGAGTGCTCGAGCATGCTCCGCTCGCCCAAGCTCAGGTACTGCTTGGGTACGTTGCCTGCGCCCATCCGGGCACCGACTCCGGCGGCCGGGATCAACCCGATGTAGCGAAGAGGTCGTGGCACGTGCAGTGATTCCGGTAGGCAGACTCGTTGCGGCGTTGAAGGTACGGTGGCATTCGTATAATAACGACCGAGTTCGGCAGCCCTTGAGCCCTCGCATCGAAGGGTTCGGTGCTGCCGTCTTTTTTCTCGTGAACATCGACGTCCATCACGCCGAGCCTGCAGCGGTCTCCGCAGGCCTTGCCCCGCGCTCCCTTCCGGCGGCAGGGGCCCGTATTGCCATCGCACGGCCGCCAGGATCAGCCGACGCCCTTTTGCTGGCACAGACTGCCGTGCAGGCCCGCACCGAGCAGCGCCCGCTCGTCGTGGTGGCGGCCGACGCACTCGATGCGCAACGCCTGGTCGACGAAATTCCCTACTTCGAGCCGTCGCTTGCGGTGCGACCCCTGCCCGACTGGGAAACGCTCCCCTACGACACGCTGTCGCCGCACCAGGACCTGGTCTCCGACCGGCTCGAAACCCTGTTTCGTCTGAGCCAGGCCGCGGGCACGATCGACGTGCTGGTCGTGCCGGCTACCACGGCGCTGTACCGCCTCGCGCCGCCACAGTATGTCGCTGGCCACACGTTCTTCTTCCGCCAGGGCCAGTCAGTCGACGCCGAACAGCTGCGCGCGCAACTCGTGTTCGCCGGATACCAGCACGTCACGCAGGTGGTCGCACCGGGTGAGTTCGCGATCCGGGGCGGGCTGATCGATCTATTTCCGATGGGCTCGGCCCTGCCCTATCGCCTCGACCTACTCGATGCCCAGCTCGAGACCATTCGCGCATTCGACCCGGACACGCAGCGCGGGCTGTATCCCGTGCCGGAGGTGCGGCTGCTGCCGGGCCGCGAGTTCCCGATCGACGAGACCGCGCGCCAGGCCTTCCGACGGCGGTGGCGCGATCGCATCGAAGGCGATCCGAGCCGGTCCAGCGTCTACAAGGACATCGGCAGCGGCATCGCATCGGCCGGCATCGAGTATTACCTGCCGCTGTTCTTCGACGAGACGGCGACGCTCTTCGACTACCTTCCCGCCCACGCGCTGATTGCGCTGCACGGACCGGTGGAGACGGCGATCACGCGGTTCTGGACAGAGACGAGCGAACGCCATCGCTTTCTCGCGCGCGATCCGGCACGTCCGATCCTGCCGCCCAGCGCGCTCTTCCTGAATGCCGAGGAATTCTTCACGCGCGCGAAGGATCATGCCCGGATCACGCTCGGCGACTGCGCCGCGGACCTGACCGACACGCCGTTCGAACGACTGCCGCCGTTGGCGGTCGAGCGTCGCGCCGAAGATCCGGTTGGCCGCCTGCGACGCTACGCCGAGGACTACGCGGGTCGCATCCTGATCGTCTCCGACTCCGCGGGTCGCCGCGAGACGATCGGCCAGATGCTCGCCGAGTACGGCGTGCCGTTCGGCGACTGCACCGACTTCGATGCCTTCCTGCGCGGCGGAGCCCGTATCGCCCTCGGCGTCGCGCCACTGCACGAGGGCTTTGCGCTGCGCGACCCGCGGGTCGCGATCCTTACCGAAACCGAGCTCTATGCGGCCAGCCCGCGCCGCCTGCGGGGCAAACAGCGCGAGCGCGCCTCGAACGTCGAGGCGATGATTCGCGACCTCGCCGAGCTGCGCGTCGGCGATCCGGTCGTGCATGTCGAGCATGGCATTGGCCGCTACCTTGGCCTGCAGAGCATGGACCTGGGCAGCGGACCGACCGAGTTCCTGCAGCTCGAGTATGCGAACGAGGCGACGCTTTATGTCCCGGTCGCGCAGCTGCACCTGATCGGTCGTTACAGCGGCGCCGATCCGGCCGCTGCACCCCTGCATCAGCTGGGCAGCGGCGACTGGGACAAAGCGCGCCGCAAGGCCGCCAAGCAGGTGCGCGATACCGCCGCCGAGCTGCTCAACCTGTATGCGCTGCGTGCTGCGCGCAAGGGCCACGCCTTCGAGTTCCGGCAGCACGACTACGAGGCCTTCGCGGAAGGATTCGGCTTCGAGGAAACGCCCGACCAGCAGGCGGCCATCGATGCGGTGCTGAAGGACCTTTCAGCCGGCTTTCCGATGGACCGGCTGGTGTGCGGCGACGTCGGCTTCGGCAAGACCGAGGTGGCATTGCGGGCGGCGTTCGCGGCAGTGGCCGGCGGCAAGCAGGTGGCCGTGCTGTGCCCGACCACGCTGCTCGCCGAGCAGCACGTCCAGACCTTCAGCGACCGCTTTTCGCAGTGGCCCGTGAACATCGCGGAGCTGTCACGCTTCCGGTCGACCAAGGAAGTCGCCGAGGCGATAGCCGGCATGAACGCCGGCACGATCGACATCGTCATCGGCACGCACAAGCTGCTGTCCGAGGACGTCCGGTTCGAGCGGCTCGGGCTGGTGATCATCGACGAGGAGCACCGCTTCGGTGTGCGACAGAAGGAGCGGCTGAAGGCACTGCGCGCCGAAGTCGACGTTCTGACTCTCACGGCGACACCGATCCCGCGCACGCTGGCCATGTCGCTCGAAGGCATCCGCGATTTCTCGGTGATTGCCACCGCGCCGCAGCGGCGACTGGCGATCAAGACCTTCGTGCGCAAGGAGTCGGCCAGCCTGATGCGCGAGGCCGTGCTGCGTGAGCTCAAGCGCGGCGGCCAGGTTTACTTCCTGCACAACGAGGTCGAGACGATCGAGAACAGGCGCGCCCGATTGGCAGAACTCCTGCCTGAGGCACGCATCGAGATTGCACACGGCCAGATGCCGGAGCGCGATCTGGAGCGCGTCATGCGCGATTTTTACCAGCAGCGCTTCAACGTGCTGCTGTGCTCGACCATCATCGAGACCGGCATCGACGTGCCGACGGCCAACACCATCGTCATCCACCGCGCCGACAAGTTCGGTCTGGCGCAGCTGCACCAGTTGCGCGGACGCGTCGGCCGATCGCACCACCAGGCCTATGCCTACCTGATGGTGCCCGACGAAGGCGGCCTCACGAAGAATGCAGAAAAACGGCTCGAGGCAATCCAGAACCTCGAGGAACTCGGCAGCGGTTTCTACCTCGCCATGCACGACCTGGAGATCCGCGGCGCCGGCGAAGTGCTCGGCGAGAACCAAAGCGGCAACATGCAGGAGGTCGGCTTCGACCTGTACACACAGATGCTCAATGCCGCCGTGCGGGCACTGCGCTCGGGACGCGAGCCCGACCTGCTGGCGCCGCTCGCCGCCGTGACCGAGATCAATTTGCACGTGCCAGCTCTGCTGCCACCGGACTACGTCAACGATGTGCACCAGCGTCTGTCGATGTACAAGAAGCTGGCAAGCTGCGACGACGAGGACGGCCTGATCCACTTGCAGGAGGAGCTCGTCGATCGGTACGGCAAGCTGCCGGAGCAGGCCCGCGCCCTGATCGAAACCCATCGCCTGCGACTTGTCGCCGAGCGGCTTGGAGTGAAGAAGATCGACGCATCGGGCGATGCCCTTGTGCTGCAGTTCATTCCCAATCCGCCGTTCGACACCGCGCGGCTGATCGCGCTGATGCAGCGCTCAAGGACCATGCGGCTCGCCGGGCCCGAACGACTGCGCATCGAAGAGAAGACTCCCAACTTCGAGGCACGACTGCAGCGGCTGCGCGAAGTCTTCAAGGCGCTCGCCTGACTCGGACGCTGCCTCGTACACTTCTGCCGCATGAAAGACCTCGTCATCCAGGGACCGTCCTTGTCTCCCGAAGCGCTCGACACCTTCAAGGTCGTGTGCATGCCCGAGCGCATCACGGTGACGGGCCGTACCGCGCGCTGCGTATCCGTGCGTGACGATCTCGAGTCCCGCAAGGCAGTGCGCGGGCTGGGCGACTACTGGAAACTCGACGTCGCGTTCGTCGATCCCGCGTGGCACCTCGCCGACTTCCGCCTGCTGGCGCTGGACATGGACTCGACGCTGATCACGATCGAGAGTCTCGACGAAGTGGCAGCTTTTGCCGGCAAGGGCGAGGAAGTCGCTGCGATCACCGAAGCGGCCATGCGCGGCGAAATCGCCGACTACAAGGAGAGCCTGCGCCGGCGCGTCGCGATGCTGGCCGGAGTCGATGCCGCGCTGCTGCAGCGTGTTTACGACGAAAAGTTGCGGCTTAACGACGGCGCCGAGCGCCTCGTTGCGACGTGTCGCGCCGCTGGCCTGCACACGCTGCTGGTCACCGGCGGGTTCACTTTCTTCACCGAACGCATGCAGCGCCGGCTCGGCTTCGATGCCACGCGCTCGAACGAACTCGAAATCATCGATGGCCGCTTGACCGGCAAGGTGAGCGGACCAGCGGGCGGCGACATCGTCGATGCGGAGGGCAAGGCACAGGCCGTGCGTGACCAGTGCACCGAACTCGCCTGTGCGACTGATCGCGCGATCGTGATCGGGGACGGTGCCAATGATCTGAAGATGATGGCGCTGGCCGGAATCTCGGTCGCTTGGCGCGCCAAGCCCGTCGTGCGCGAGAAAGCCACATTTGCACTGAGTCACGCGCCGCTCGATGGCGTGCTGGCTTGGTTCGGCAACGCGGCCTTACCCTAGCGATGCGCACAGCGGACGCTCCAAGCGCGGCAGAGCCGAGTCGATGAGCCGGGAACATCTGACCCGGTTTGCGTGGCTGTCGATCGCCGCCGCACTCGCAACGATTGCGATCAAGACCGGGGCCTGGTGGCTGACCGGTTCCGTCGGCCTGCTGTCGGATGCGCTCGAGTCGATCGTGAATCTGGTGGCGGCCGGCATGACCTTGTGGATGCTCGCGCTGTCGGCACGCCCGCCGACCGAAGAGCACGCCTACGGATACTCGAAGGCCGAGTACTTCGCCAGCGGCCTCGAAGGGGCGCTGATCTTTGCCGCCGCACTGGCCATCGCGTGGGCCGCCATCGACCGACTGATGCACCCGCAGCCAATCGAGCGCGTTGGGCTCGGACTCGGACTCTCGCTGGCGGCATCGGCCATCAACTTCGCCGTGGCTCGTGTGCTGCTCGGCGCCGCGCGACGCTATCGCTCAATTGCGCTCGAGGCCGATGCCCATCACCTGATGACTGATGTCTGGACCTCGGTTGGCGTCGTTATTGCTGTCGGTGCGGTAGCCGTCACGCAGTGGAACTGGCTCGATCCCGTGATCGCTCTGGTGGTCGCCGGCAACATTGTCTTCACCGGCTTCTCGCTGGTGCGACGCTCGGCGTTAGGGCTGCTTGACCGCGCGCTGCCCGGCGAACAGCGTGCCGCCATCGAGGCGGTGCTGCAGCCGCATCGCGCGCATCAGATCGAGTTTCATGCGTTGCGCACGCGCGCCGCGGCCGGGCGTTCGTTCGTGTCGATGCACATGCTGGTCCCGGGCGCCTGGACGGTGCAGCAGGCACACGACGTGGCCGAACAGGTTGAGCGCGAGATCGCCGCCGCATTACCCGGCGCATCGGTGATCACCCACATCGAGCCGCGCGAGGATCCGTCCTCCTATCAGGACATCGAACTCGACCGCACGCATGGGTCGGCCGAGTCCACCGCACCCGGTCCGCGCTGAACAGACTGCAGCAAGAAAGCCGAACCGCGGTGACTCAGCCGGTCGGCGCGGCGGGCTTGCGCTTCTGGTCGATCCAGACGCGCTCGTTGCCCGTGTCGACATGTACGAAGCCGCGGCCGACATAGAAGCCGGTGCCCCCGCGACCCAGCACACTCGACAGCCCGGCGAGCTTGACGCTCGACACGCCCGCCACCGAGATATCGGCGGCCTGCCCGACGACGTGCCGCGAGTTCAGCGCAGCCCCTTCGGTGGCGCTGTTCGTCCGTCCCGTGCGATAGCCCGAATGCAGTTCGAACGGCTGATTGACGCCGGAACGCTGCAGCCACGCCTGCATGCCCGCCAGGGTATCGAGCAATGACCGGTCCATCGCAAACACGCGGTCGGCCTGGACGTCACGCATGATCCAGCACAGCTGCAGATACTCGTCCTGATTGCGCCCCTGCGCTGCTGTCCAGTAGGTCGCGCGCAGTTCCTCCTTGCCGCGACGTACCCAGAGCGACCTTCGCTCCTTGAGCAGCTCCGCCAGCCGCGGGTCCATCGGTTGCGGAGGTGCCGGTGCCGCGCGCACCAGTGAAACGGTGCCACACAGCGAACAGCCCGCAGCGATCAGCAGGCGTCGCCGCGCGCCGGGTCCGTGCTCGCAGGGAGTTGCGTCGACACCCATCCAGACCGAATCCAGTATCAGACTCGTTCGAAAATCGCCGCGATCCCCTGTCCGCCGCCGATGCACATCGTCACGAGCGCGTAGCGGCCGCCGACCCGTTGCAGTTCATACAGTGCCTTGACGGTGATGATCGCGCCAGTCGCACCGATCGGGTGACCCAATGAAATTCCGCTGCCGTTCGGATTGACCTTTTCAGACGGGAAACCGAGGTCCTTGGCCACGGCACAGGCCTGTGCGGCAAATGCCTCGTTGGCCTCGATGACATCGAGATCGGTCACCTTCAGCCCCGCCCGCTCGAGCGCCTTGCGCGTCGCGGGCACCGGGCCGATGCCCATGAACTTCGGATCGACACCGGCGTGTCCGTAGCTGACCAGGCGCGCCAGCGGCTTCAAGCCACGCTTTTCGGCCACGCTGCGCTCCATCAGCACGACGGCGCCCGCGCCGTCGTTGATGCCCGACGCATTGCCTGCCGTGACAGTACCGTTTTCCTTCGCAAAGACGGGCTTCAGCTTGGCCATGTCGTCCATCGATGTGCCCTCGCGGAAGTGCTCATCCGTGTCGAACACCATCGGGCCTTTCTTGCCCTTGATCTCGATCGGCACGATCTGGCTCTTGAAGTGACCAGCCTTGGTTGCGGCCGCAGCGCGGCGATGGCTCTCGACCGCCAGCGCATCCTGCTCCTGCCGCGTGATGCCCCACTTCGTGGCGACGTTCTCGGCGGTCACGCCCATGTGGATCACGTCGAACGGATCGTGCAGCGCACCGACCATCATGTCGATCGCCTTCATGTCGCCCATGCGCTGGCCCCAGCGCCCCGCGGGAACAATGTACGGACCGCGCGACATGCATTCGGCGCCACCACCGATGGCGATGTCGGCATCCCCCAGCATGATGGTCTGCGCGGCGGAGACGATTGCCTGCAGGCCACTGCCGCAGAGGCGATTGAGCGTCAGGCACGGCGCTTCCTTCGCCACTCCACCATCGAGCGCTGCGACGCGTCCGAGGTACATGTCCTTCGGCTCGGTGTTGAGCACATGGCCAAAGACGACATGGCCGACTTCGTCGCCCTTGACGCCGGCCCGCTTCAACACTTCGGCCACGACCGTGGCGCCCAGTTGGGTCGGGGGCACATCCTTGAGGCTGCCACCAAACGTCCCGATAGCGGTTCGGGCTCCGCTGACAACGACGACTTCGCGCATTGGGTTCTCCCTCGGTGATCTCTTTGGAATTGGCGCGCCGGCCGGGTGGCCGAAAGGTGGAATTCTTGCACGCGGGACGCAGGCCCGCTTGACATGGATCGAGCCCGCCGCTGCCGAAGGCTTGGAACGTCGATCAAGCCTTGGACCGAGCACTGAAAGCGATTCGCGACGGCGTCGCGCAGAGTCGACCGGTTCGCCGGCGTATGAACTTTAGGTCCGTATTTGCGGGACCGCGGATGAGTACACGCACGATGCGCGGTATGCGCGTTTTCGGTATTTTTCCTCACCGGGGCGGTGCGAGTCGCCAGTGAGTGACGCGTCGCCCCAGGTCGCCGCCAAACTCCCGTAGCCGGCGCGATCGCAGTCACCAATCCGGAGAATCGCACCCATGCGCCACTTGCTGTTCGCTCGCCTGATTTCCTCGATTGTCATCGTTGCCCTGCTCAACCTGGGCTTTGTCCAGTCTGCAACCGCTGCCGGGATCGACACCGCAACGGCTGCCCGAAGCGAGGAGCGCACGGACGCTCTTGCGCGGATCCATGCGCAGCTCAGCCGCGCTGATGTCCGCGACGCGATGATCGGCCTGGGCGTGAATCCTGCGCAGGCGACGAGCCGGGTCGCGGCACTCACCGACGCCGAGGTGGCGCTGCTCGATCGCGAATTGGCCCAGCTTCCGGCCGGTGGAGACGGCGGTTGGATCCTTCTGGTGGTCGTGCTCGGCATCCTGGTCTGGTTGTTCGCGACAGGAAAGCTGAAGCTCAACTGACGCACCGAATGCGTCGTCCGTCGGCGGCGCTCGCGATCGCCGCTGCACTGATGCTGGCCGCGGGCTGTGCAACGCGCGAGCCGGTCCTCGCGCAACGCGCCGCGACCGGAACGATTCCGCCGCGGATCGAACTCGCGGACGTTCCGTACTTCCCGCAGGACGACTACCAGTGCGGGCCAGCGGCACTCGCCACCGTGCTTGTCTACTCGGGCCGAGACACGAAGCCCGAGTCGCTCACACCGCGCCTGTACCTGCCGGAGCGCAAGGGCAGCCTGCAGGTCGAACTTGTCGCGACGGCGCGCTCGCATCAGCGCATCCCCTATGTCCTGGCGCCAACGATGGATGCGTTGCTTGGCGAATTGCAGGCGGGACGACCGGTGGTCGTACTGCAGAACCTCGGCCTGGCATCGGTCCCGGTCTGGCATTTCGCGGTTGTCGTCGGTTACTCGGCCTCCGACGAAACCTTCGTGCTGAGATCCGGGACAGAGCGACGCAAGCTGGAGCCATCGACCGACTTCGGACGGCGTTGGGCGCTCGGGCGGCAATGGGCACTGGTGGTGCTGAAGCCCGGCGAGCTGCCAGCCGGCGAGGACGCGTCGCGTTACCTGGCTAGCGTAGCCGACGTCGAAGCGGTAAACGGTGCGGCTGGGCTGGCTTCTGCCTATCGCGCTGCACTGGTGAAGTGGCCCGATGAACGGGTCGCTCGCTTCGGCTTGGCGAACGCGCTCGACGCCGACGGACAACTCGCAGCCGCCGAGCACGAGTACCGCATTTTGCTGCAACGAAACCCGGACGACCTCGCGGCGCTCAATAATCTGGCCGATGCGCTGCGGCGGTCAGGATGCCGGACACAAGCATCGGCGACGATCGACCACGCGCTTGCGGTCGCCACAGCCACTCACCCGTTGCGGCCCACACTCGAACGCACGCGCGATGAAGTCCTGGAGATGCCCGCGAGCGATGCCAATTCGTGCCGAGGCTGACATGGACTGTCTCTCAACAGCGGCACCGGTTTCCACACACGTCAACGACAAAATTCGGCAGATCGCGACCCTTTGCGTAAGTTAGAGATCGCCGAAAGCGGTCATGCGCACGTGCTCGTTAGCGGACGTTCGTCCAGAAGGCAGTAGCGAAATGACCCGCTGCCGCGGCAACTCTCCTATTTGAGTTTTTCCGTCCAGCTTTCCAGCGCCGCGAGGGCGCGTGCCGCGCGCTGATAAGGTGAATCGTTGCCTCGCCATGGAACCAGTACATCAGGCACAAGCCCGGCGACTTCATTCTCACCATTTGCGCGCAGTCGTGCGCAATCCGGCACCTTGATCTGCACGCCCGAATGTTGGAGGGTTATGGGTATGCCTCCGTCTGTATAACCGCACCCGGCGCCACGTGTCGGTGCGCCAATCAGCGTGGCCCGGTCGTTGTCCTTCAGGGTCGCGGCGAACAGCTCTGCGGCAGAGACCGTGTTGTTGTCGACCAGAATGGCCAGCTTGCCTTGCCAGGCAATACTTGATTCGTAGCGTGCCGGGTTGTAATGCACCCATTCCGCTTCGTAGCCGGCAAAATCGAGCGCTTGTGGCATTGCCTCAAGGCCGGTGGAGTGGAGACGCCCAGGCACCAGCAGTGCGCAAACGCGCTGATTCTTCCAGATAGCGTCGCGCTCGCAGGGCTCGGCTGCCAACGCGCGGCTCTTGATGAGCTCGGCGCGCGCCGCCAGCAGCCATGCGCGTTGCGCCGCACCAATGGTGGTTCGCTTCAGGTCCAGATCGATGTCGTTCAGACGGCTATCGAAGCCTTTCACCCAATGCGGGTGTTTGATGAATGCGATCCGCGGCGCGGCAACGCCCGGCCCGGATACCACGCGCGCCGCGGCTTCCGCCCAATCGGTGCCGCCCCGGTTACCGGTGATATCAATCACGATCGCGTCGACATTTTTCGCCGCGAGTGCCTGCACCTGGCGCACGAGGGTACGAGTGAGCGTCTTCCCGACGCGGGTGAAGATTCTCTGCTCGCAAGCCGAGTCGCAAGGGGCCGGCGCAGGGTGCTCGCGCTCGCAAAGTATTGGGAACGCCTGTTCGGCAAAAAGGCCGATGCGGATCACGCCAAGCATCTTGCCGCCGGCCTTCAATACGCCCGCAGGCAGGATTGCTGCATCCTCGTTGGCCAGCGCTTCGTACCGACCAGTCCTGCCGAAGTCGATCCCCTCCCTGTCTCTGCGCATCGGTTGATAACCCATGTCGCGGCAGGTCTTCATGTCGGTGGCCGTCGCGGTGGGGGAGGTGGCGGGAGCGGCAGCCGCCTCAGCGCGCTTGGGCGGCAACAGGTACACATGCCCGTCACCAAAGGTGTCCAGAAACTGTTCCAGCACCCTCACTGCTTCTTCGTCGTTTCTTGCAGTGGCGAGGCCCTGTTCCGTGCGCTCCGCCAGCGCCTGCAAGTCAATCTTGCGTTCCGCCACGACCCAGTCAAGGTTGGCGTAAATCCGCGCTAATTCCCGGCGGGCCTGGGCGAAGTCTTCGTGCCATTTGGCTGCATCGAAGGCGTGCGCAGTAATAGCCACGGAAAGAACAAAGAAGAGCGCTATGCAGCGAACAAACCGCATGACGAGTCCTTGTGATCGGTGATGGGCGAAAAGAAATCGAATGCTACCCGTGCCGTGCAACCGATCTGGAGCCGACGCGCTCAGTCAAGCGTAAAAGAAGAAACTCGTCCCAGCGTAAAGGGCTGCAGCACCAGACACTCCTGCCCCACCCACAAGAACGTCTGCTTTCCCTTCATTTGTCGAGCTCGCACTAACGTCTGTTCATGGCCGCACCAAGCCTTCAGTCCCTTCGATAGCCGGCCTCGCGCTGACTTCTGATCGCTAGCACAAAGGCAGTGTCCAACTCTGGCACGTAGCGGTACAGGGCAAGGTAGCCGCGCGATCCTCGGCCGATCACAAGCTCGCGCTTGTCTCCGGCCGCCAGACGCCCGATCTCAGGATTTGTTTCCAAGACGTTTAGCGCTTCGATGATCTCGCCCACTCGCGCTACCGCGTGTTCAATGTCGTGGTCGGCGAGGTGGTCGAAGATTCGATCAAAGTCATCGCCCACCTCGGGAGCAAGCTCAACGCGGGCCACCGCTACCGCGCCAGCTTGCGCGCCGTTGGCCGGCGGGGCTTCTTTCCCGCCGCGCGAGCCTGCAGGTACGAGCGCATCTCGGGCCAGGGGATAGTCTTGCCCGACGTGGCGATCGCAGCGAAGCGTTGGTCGGCCAGGGCATGAAACTCGCTGGCTCGCTCGGCATCATGGGCCTTCTCGGCAATCGCTTCCAGAATGAAGCTATGAGCAGACTTGCCGGCTTTCTTTGCTGCGGCCGCCACGCGGGCCCTGAGCTCGCTGGGCAAGCGAATCGTCGTTGTGGACATCGCCAGTCTCCAAAATCAATCTGGACATACTGTAGCACGATCGTGCTACACGCAATAGTTGTGTGAACAATTGCGCCGGATGGCTGCCGAGACGCGCTGAACTCGTCCGCCTGAAGGCGATCTGGGCCAATCTCGGAATCGCCGCTTGTGGCCGGCTGCTGCGCTCACGTCTAGCCACCCAGCTTCGATCGGCCCACCCAATAGCTCAGCCTACGATGCTGATGCGCCACCGCGAGAACGTACAGGTGATCTGGCTCGATCGTGTAAAGCAGCTTGTAGGGAAACCGGGTCAGAATCAACCGCCGAATGTCGCCCCGCTCAATTGGACAGGATAGCGACCAAGCGCGCGCTCGTCGCAGTGCCGACCGCACTTCGTCGCGAAAGCGGGCTCCTAGTCAAGGCAGCTGTTCATCGTAGTAGCGCTCCGCCTCAGTGAACTCTTCCCGAGCCTCGGGGGCGAACAAAACCCGCATCAGAGCGGGCCGGTCACATCCTCGACAGTGATGCCGCGCACCTTGCCGGCGCGATATTCAGTCAGGCGTCTTTCGGCCTCTTCGATCCAGATTTGCTCGACTTTTGGGTCAGGCTCGTCGAGGCTGTGCAGAACCTGATCGACCAACTTCAATCGGTCCGTTGGGTCCAGCTTCAGTGCCTGCTCAATGAGTTCACGAGTTCCCACGGGACCTCCGACTACCTATTTGTTGAGGATAACTTCACACCTGCCCCCGCGTTGCGACGGCAGGTCTCGGCGCGATTGGCCCCTCGGCCCAACCGGCCGCTACTGGCCAGGTCCGGCGGTCGAAGTGGCCAGTTCCTAATTGCGCCAAGCACGGCTCGCTTCTGAGCGCCGGAACAGCCTAAGCGGGAAGACCTCGTGACCGCCAACGAGCGGAACGCGTGGAACGCTCGCGGAACGCACCCCCGCGTACGGTTTCTCCCTGAGCAATGCGATACCAATGGCCTCTAATCGAAGAGATGGCGTGGCACCCCGATCGTGGACAGAGCCACAGGTCGACACGTTTCGAAAAACCTGGATCGGTGCGTTGCTCTGGTTCGTTCAATTCAACCGGAACCGGGAGATTCAAATGAGCAGAGTTCAGATGTTCTCGTTGTCACTGGCCGCAGTTCTGGCCGGACCTGTGTACGCCCAAGTGTGTTCGGGCGGCGGCAACGATGGCGGGATGGACGCTACAGGTAACCAGTGCAACACACCGAATGAGGTCGCGGTCTTCGCAACCGGTTCAGTGATCGCCCCGCTGACGCAAGTCACCAAAGTGGGCAACGTGCGGGCCGTTACCTCGGCAGCGCAACCTGCGATTCGTTCATTGGCGAAGACAGCGAGTCAAAATTCGGTGCCAGCCGTCATGGCAGTGCGGACGAGTGTCAAGCTTCAAGTTGCGGCACTGCCGAGCGTCACTGCGAAGACCGCAATGACCGCAATGACTGCGGCCGGGTCAGAAGCATTCTGCTCGGGCGGCGCGGGTGGCGGAATGGATGTCAACGGCAACGAGTGCGGAGAGGCTTCGGCAGCCTCGGAAATCAGCGGCTATTTGCGTCGGCTTGACCGGCTCTCGGCTCAGTCACGAGAATGAACAAAAAGGTTACCGTCGAGGGAAGGCCATGCGGCTAGCTCATCTACCAATTCTTGCCGTGTCTCTACTTTTGTCGAACATCGGCAATGCGCAGAGCAGCGATGCCATCGAGCGCGGTAACGCCTTATTCCGTGTGAAGTGCGGCGCATGTCATTCGGTCACCTGCAATCGGCAGGGACCGAAGCTTGAAGGCCTGTTCGGTCGACGTGCCGGCAGTGTTGCTGACTTCAGGCAGTACACGGCAGAACTCAAAGCCTCGGGAATTGTTTGGACCGATGAGACCCTGGACGCATACCTGCGCGATCCAAGCAAGTTCGTCCCAGGCACTTCGATGGACACCTGGGGTCGCGTCGAGGACGCGAATGATCGGAGAATGCTCATTGACCACATGCGCCGCGAAGATCGAAGCGCCGAGTTGTGCCCCAGGTGACGTACTTGATAGTCGAGCATCGACGGTATTTGGCCGCGAGACATCTGATCTGGGGCATAAACCATCGTCTTGCAGTTTCCCCAAGCGATCGCTTCGAGGCACACGGAGCCTGTCGTACGCAGCCGAGCCACGAATGCGGCGCGCGAATATTCCACAGCCAGGCTAGAACATTTGCCCGTTGCATCAGGCGCACGGGCAGAGTCTGATAGCCGCATGACCTCCGATTGGGAGAGCCGTCATGCGCGGGATCTTCATTAGCTATCGCCGGGACGATGCCGAAGGACAGGCGGGCCGCTTGTTCGACGACCTGAGTGCGCACTTTGGCCGTGACGCCGTCTTCATGGATGTCGCGGGAATCAAGAAAGGCATGGACTTTCGGCGCATCATCGACGAGCACGTCACCTCGTGCGGTGTACTGCTGGTCATCATCGGCAAACGATGGCTGAGCGCGACCGATGGCAAAGGCCGGCGGCGTCTGGACGATGCCAACGACTTCGTACTGCTCGAGACCGCGGCGGCGCTCGCGCGTGACATCCCGGTGGTGCCGGTTCTCGTGCAGGATGCCGTCATGCCGACGGAACAGGAGCTGCCCGCCATCCTGAAGGAACTCGCGTTTCGCAACGGCACCGAGCTGACGCACGCGCGCTGGGATTCGGACGTGAAGTTGCTGATCGAAGATGTCAGGCCGTATCTTGAGACCCGCGAGACGCCGGTTGCTCGCACGCAGGCGACGCGCAACCCGTCGTCCGACGTTGCGGAAAGCCGCTTGCAGTCCGCTGCTCGTAACCCGGGCCGCCTTTCGATGTGGGTGACCGCAGGCGCCGTAACGGTCCTCGTCGGCGTTGCGCTGTCCAGTTATCACCTCATGCGGGATCGTCCCGCTGCACCAGAACGTATTGCTACGGTCGTGCCCAGTTCACCTACGGCGCCATCGGACACGGCGGCAGCGCGCAAACCTGACATCACGTCGGCAACGCCATCGGCCGCCGTCAAGGCTGTAGCGCCTGCCGCAGACGAACCCGCCAAGCCCGAACCGGCCGCAGCTCAGGCGGCAACGGCAAAGCCGACCGCCGACAAGGCCACGGCAGACGCCGCCCAGGCCGCTGCAAAGGCGGCCGCGGCACGAAAACTCGCGGAAGACAGACGCCGACGCGATGAGACCGCGCGGTTGGCGCAGCTGGCGGAGGAACAGCGCAAGTTCGACGAGCAGCGCAGGCGAGACGAAGAGAACAAACGCCACGCTGAAGACCAGCGCAAGCGAGACGAGGAAAACAAGCGCCTCGCTCAGGAAAGAGCCGAGAAAGAACGGATTGCGGCCGAACAAGCCGCGGCTGCCAGTTTCATCACGGGTATTGCCTCTGCGCTAATTGCCAACAAGCAGAACAACCGTCGTTAGGGCCCGACGGGTTGGACTGCTGAACGAGGATCCCCGACTGGTCGTCTAGCAAACAAAGCGCGCGCGGTATGAGGTCGGCAGCTCGAGCTGGGACGGCCGCCAGATCCAGTTGTCGGCCGGCCAGCGACAAAGCTTCATGTCTCGGGAACATCGGCTTCAGCCGATTTTTGAATGGCACCGGGAGTGCTGCACTTGACCGTTCCCAGCCCTTTGAAGCCGATGCAAGCCTGCTGTATCAGGTATCGGGTACAGCCTGGACTGCAATTGCTCCGACGCCTGCCCCAGCCCACGGCACGACGGTGCCTGTGGAGAGGCCTGTACGAGCGATTTCGGCTACCTGCAAGACTCGATCGTGCAAAGGGTCCGTCCACGTCGCGATGCGTCTCCAAGCGCCGGCGCGACGCGAAGTCTCGCCCGACGCGTCGCCTAGAAGCGAGCGGAAACCCCGAGCATGACGTCGTACTGCAGGAAGACATCGCTGCGAAGCACGACCACGCAGCCGCCGGAGCACAGAAAACCGCCCGAGCTGTTGACGAAGGTGAAGTAGCCGCGTGCCTCGGCCCGTAGCGCAATGTTTTCACCCAGCGGCCATGCGTAGCCCAGTCCGAGGTTGAGCGACGGCTTGAACTCGTTGCCGTAGCCATCCGTGCTGGGGCTAAATTGTGTGGCACCGAGTCCGCCGACGACGTATGGCCCCTGCCCGACCACTCCGTCGAAATACACGGTACCGCCCAGATGCAAGTAGCGAATGGTCAGGTCAAACGGCGCCGCGCCGCCTCCCGGGGTCAGCGTGGTCGACTGCTGCTGGTAGAGCAGCTGCACTTCGCGCGACCCGTCGAGCACGGAACCGACCGCGATGCCATAGACGGCGGTACTCCGGATCTCGGCCTGCGCATCAGTCGACGTATTCTCGACGCCGTCGCTGCCGGCGTAGCCCGCATACAGCGTGACCATCACCTGCGCCGCCACCGGTGCGGACAATGTCATCAGCATCGCGGCCACCGCTCCCGCGACGATCGTACGCCCGCGGGTCATAGCCAGTGCCGTTTCCAGACCGGAGCGACCTCGGGCAGTTTGTCGACCCGCTGCATCATCGCCGCGAAGGCCGGGTGCGAGGCCTTCAGGTAGTCGCGCATCTTCCACCAGCGCGACAGATTGGCGAGGTAGACGTCGCAGACCTGCGGTCGCTCGCCCAGCAGGAAGCCTCTCTTCTGCGGAAACGCCCGCGCGACGATGTCCCAGCCGAGCTTCATGCGCGCCACCGCAGCGCGCTCGACGGCCGAGCGCGCGGCCGGCGAGCGCGACGTAGTCCAGCGCGCCGGATAGTCGGCCACTCCCACCGCGGTGTAGACGGTCGACGCTGCGAACTGCATCCAGCGCAGGCAGCTGGCGCGGTCGCGCGTCGACGGCGCCGGCACCCACTCGCTCGGATGCCGTTCAAGCAGCGTCCACAGGACTGCCACGCTCTCGGTCAGGATCTCGCCACCCGGCGTGATCAGGGTCGGCAGCTGGCCGAGCGGATTGACCGTCTTCAGTTCCTCGAAGCACGGGCCGGGCGGATCGCTCCACGGCGTGGCGTCCTTCAACTCGTGGTCGAGCCCGAGCGCCCCGAGCATCACTTCGACGCTGGCGGAGCCGGAGCGCCTGGCGGTGTACAGGACGTAGCGCGTGCTCATATCGCAACTCCATGCAGATCGTGCGCATCCGCCGACGTGATCCTCACGTCGACAAAATCTCCAACGGCCAGCTTGCGGCGCCCTGCCTTGACGAAGACGACGCCGTCGATCTCCGGCGCATCGGCCGCGGACCGTCCCAGTGCGACGGTCGGGCCGACCTCGTCGAGCAGCACGCGCTGGCGCGTGCCGACCCTGCGCTGAAGCCGTCGGGCCGAAATTTCTTCCTGCACCTGCATGAAGCGGGCACGGCGTTCCTCGCGCACCTCGTCCGGAAGCTGGCCGTCGAGCGCATTGGCAGCGGCGCCTTCCACCGGCGAGTAGGCAAAGCAGCCGACCCGATCGAGTTCGGCTTCGCGCAAGAACTCGAGCAGGTGATCGAACTCCGCTTCTGTCTCGCCCGGGAAACCGGCGATGAAGGTGGAGCGGATCGTGAGGTCCGGGCAGATCGCGCGCCAGGCGCGGATGCGCTCGATGTTCTTCTCGCCGGACGCCGGCCGCTTCATCGCCTTCAAAACACGCGGATGCGAGTGCTGAAAAGGCACATCGAGGTAAGGCAGCACCTTGCCCTCGCTCATCAATGGAATGATCTCGTCGACATGCGGATACGGATAGACATAGTGCAGCCGCACCCAAACGCCGAGCTCTGCCAATGCCGTCACCAGCTCGGTCATCCTGGTCTTCACTGCGCGTCCGCCGACGAAGTCGAGCTTGTAGCGGACATCGACGCCGTAGGCACTGGTGTCCTGCGAGATGACGAGGATCTCGCGCACACCCTGCTTCACGAGGTTTTCGGCTTCGCGCACGACCTGGCCGATCGGCCGCGACACCAGGTCACCGCGCATCGACGGAATGATGCAGAAGCTGCAGCGATGGTTGCAGCCTTCGGAAATCTTGAGGTAAGCGTAGTGCCGCGGCGTCAACTTGATGCCGGCCGGCGGCACGAGATCGGTATAGGGGTCGTGCGGCTTTGGGAGGTGCCGGTGCACGTGGTCGAGCACCTCGCCCGCCGCATGGGGTCCGGTGACCGCGAGCACCTTCGGGTGCACTTTCGCAACCAGGTTCTCGCCGCCGTCATTGCGCGCACCGAGACAGCCAGTGACGATCACCTTGCCGTTTTCGGCGAGCGCTTCGCCGATGGCGTCGAGCGACTCTTCCACGGCCGAGTCGATGAAGCCGCATGTGTTGACGATGACGAGGTCGGCGCCCTCGTAGGTCGGGCTGGTGGCGTAGCCCTCGGCGCGCAGCTGCGTCAGGATCAGTTCCGAGTCGACCAGCGCCTTCGGGCAGCCCAGAGACACGAAGCCCACCGACGGCGCGGTGGGCTCGGCAGTGCGTCGGGCAGCGGCCGGGCGTGGCCGCCCCGCGGACCTCGTGGCGGTCATCGCTGCTTGCGGCTGTTTACTTCTTCTCGCCCGGGAAACCCGGGAAGCCCGTGAACATCGAACGCGCCTGGTTCTGCATGTTTTCCTGCATTTGCACGAACAGGTTCTTCGATTGCTCGATGTAGTTCGACATCATCGACTGGATCATCGGCGACTGCATGTTGACGAACTGTGTCCACATCTCAGGCCCAATCTTGTTCGTCTCGTAGAAGGCCTTACTTTGTTCCGACAGCTTGCCCTGAATGTCGATGAACGCCTGGATGTTCTTCTCCAGGTACGAGCCCATCATGCCCTGCATCGCATTGCCGTAGAAGCGGATGATCTGCGACAGCATCGTCGCGCTGAACATCGGCATGCCGCCGGCCTCTTCCTCCAGGATGATCTGCAAAAGGATCGGTCGGGTCAGGTCCTCCGCGCTCTTCGCGTCCACGACCTGGAAGTTCTCGTTGTCCAGCACCAGCTGCTTCACATCCGCCAGCGTGATGTAGGTGCTGGTCTGGGTGTCGTACAGACGTCGGTTCGGATACTTCTTTATCAGTCGAACAGGTGTTGCCATTGATGGTCCTCAATTGTCTTCGCGCAGTGCGTGCGCGTCGGCCCGTCGTTGCGGGCGTCTCCCTTGCGTGTCGCGCGATTCTAGCGAATTTGACGCAGCGCAGCGGACGACGGCTCCGGATCGAAATGGGTAGTCCGGGCACAGTCGTCTCTGCCAGAATCGAGCGGTTGCACTAACACTGGTTTTCGGCCGCATTCAAGGAGACATGATGGTTCGCCGCACGTTCCCCACCCGGTTCTTCACCCGATCAATCGCCGGACTCGCGTTGGCGCTGGCATCGAGCGCCGTCCTTGCCGGCACCGTGACGGTCATTACATCGTTCCCCAAGGAACTGACCGCGGCGTACAAGGCCGCCTTCGAGAAGGCCAATCCGGACATCAAGCTCGAAATCCTGAACAAGAGCACCGTCGCTGGCATTGCGTTCGTGCGCGAGACGGCCGCCGGCCAGCGCCCCGACGTATTCTGGGCCTCGGCCCCGGACGCATTTGAGGTACTCAAGCGCGACAAGCTGCTCGTCGCCGCGACCGACATCGACAACAAGGCGATTCCCGCCAAGATCGGAAACTATCCGATCAATGACCCGCAGGGCTACTACAAGGGCCAGGCGCTGGCCGGCTACGGGATCATGTACAACACGCGCTACCTCAAGGCGAACAAGCTGGTCGCGCCGAAGGAATGGACCGACCTGCTCGCTCCGCAGTGGCACGGGCACGTCGCGATGACCGCGCCGTCGCGCTCGGGCACGATGCACCTGACGGTCGAGACCATCCTGCAGGGCGAAGGCTGGGACAAGGGCTGGAGCCAGATCCTGCAGATGGCCGGCAACAGCGCGCAGGTCACCGAGCGCAGTTTCGGCGTGCCCGACGGCATCAACAACGGACAGTTCGGAGCCGGCCCGGTCATCGACTTCTTCGGCCTCGCCGGCAAGAACTCGGGCTTCCCGGTCGACTTCGTGTATCCGTCGGTCACCTCGATCGTTCCCGCCAATATCGCGCTGATCAGCGGCGGCAAGAACACCGCAGAGGCGAAGAAGTTCGTGCAGTTCGCGCTGAGCCAGCCGGGACAGGAGCTGCTGCTGATGCCGGCGATCTCCCGCCTGCCGGTGCTGCCCTACGCCACGCTGGGCGCGAAGGTCCCTGCCGGCTACCCGGATCCGCAGGCCATCGTCAAGCGTGCCAAGGTCAACTTCAATGCCGATCTTTCCGAAGACCGGTATTCGCTGGTGCACTCGCTCTTCGACCAGACGATCACGTTCCGCCTGAAGGAACTGCAGGCGGCGACCAAGGCGATCCAGGGGGCCGAAGCGAAGCTAGCGGCCAGCGGCAAGCCGAACGCGCAGGCGACCGACCTGATCCGGCAGGCGCGTGAACTGGCGTTCTCGCCGATCGTCTCCGCCTCGCTCGCTGCGCAACCCGAGTTCCTGAAGGTCTTTGCGTCGAACAAGAAGGAAGTCGCGGTTTCAAAACAGATCACGGGCCTGGAGGAAAGCTGGAACCGCAAGGCACGCGAGAACTACACCAGGGCGGCCGAGCTCGCACAGCAAGCAGCCGCGCTGATCAAGTAACCGCGCTCCGCGCATCATGGCGGCCACGCCCGGCACGCTCGCCGTGCCGCGCCCCAGTCTGGCCGATCGGCTGCAGCGCCACTATGGCGCTTCGTGGCGGTCGCTGCTGGTCATGGCGGCGATCGCCGTCTTTCTGCTCGGACTGCTGATCGTTCCGGTCGGTACCGTCTTCGTCACCGCGTTCCGCGATGGCGACGGCAGCTTCACGTTCGGCCACTTCGCGACGTTTTTCTCGACCGGGCTGATGCGCGAGTCGTTCTTCAACTCGCTCTTCGTCGCGTCGGTCAGCGTGGTGGTGGCCTCGTTGATCGCGGTGCCGCTGGCGTACCTGACCGTACGCTTCGAGTTTCGCGGCGCGGTCCTGATCCAGACGCTCGGAATACTGCCGCTGATCATGCCTCCCTTCGTCGGCGCCGTGGCCATGCAGCTGGTGTTTGGTCGGTCGGGGTCGGTGAATCTCCTGCTTGAAGACCACTTCGGCTTCTCGATCCCGATCATGCAGGGGCTCACCGGCGTGATCTTCGTTGAAAGCCTGCACTACTTTCCATTCATCCTGATGAACCTGATCGTGGCGCTGCGCGCGATCGACGGCGCGATGGAGGAAGCCGCGCTCAACCTAGGGGCGCGCGGCTGGCGACTGTTCCGGCGCGTCGTCTTTCCCCTGGCGATGCCCGGATATCTCGCCGGCGCGGCACTGGTGTTCGTCAAGGTCTTCGATGACCTCGGCACGCCGCTGGTCCTCGGGCAGACCAACCTGCTCGCACCGCAGGCCTACCTGCGCATCACGCAGGTCGGGCTCGAAGACCCGCTGGGTTACGTGATCAGCGTGATCATGATTGCGTTTTCGATCCTGGCGCTGTGGCTGTCTGTCCGGGTGATGAAAGGCAAGGACTACTCGACGCTGCAGAAAGGTGGCGCCGGCATCGCCCGGCGGCGACTGAACCCGTGGGAATCGGCGCTTGCCTACGGCGCGATCCTGCTGGTGCTGCTGGTCGTGCTGAGTCCGCACCTCGGACTGCTGGTGCTGTCGTTCGCCAAGGTGTGGAGCTACTCCGCGCTGCCCGATGCATGGACCCTGGCCAACTACTCCACCGTGTTTGAGGACTCGAGCGGGATGATCCGCAACACGCTGCTGTACTGCGGCCTGGCGGCGCTGATCGACGTCGTCATCGGCACCGCCATTGCCTATCTGATCCTGCGTACGCGCATCCCCGGACGCCAGTGGCTCGACTTCGCGGCGAGTGCGGCCATCGCTGTGCCCGGCATCGTGCTGGCGATCGGCTACCTTCGGACCTTCCAGGGCGTGGAGTTCGGCGGCGTGCAGGTGACGCAGGTCTGGGTGCTGATCATGCTCGCCTACGCGGTGAGGCGACTGCCGTACGCGCTGCGTTCATGCATGGCGGCCCTGCAGCAGATCAACGTCAGCCTCGAAGAAGCAGCCGAGATGCTCGGCGCCAGCCAGTGGCGCACCGTACGGCGCATCGTCATCCCGCTGATGGCCGGCGGCATACTCGCGGGGTTCGTGTCGAGCTTCATCACGGCCGCCGTCGAGTTGTCGGCGACGATCCTGCTGGTGGTGAAGGAATCGCAGGCACCGATGAGCTACGGCATTTACCTCTACATGCAATCCGTATCGGGACGCGGGCCCGGCGCCGCGCTCGGCGTGTTGCTCGTCCTGACCGTGGCCATCGGCACGTACCTTTCGCACCTGCTGGTGGAACGGTCGCAGCGAACCCTGGAGTCGAGACGATGAGAGCTGTCGCGGTCGAGTGCATCGGCATCGGGCTGGCCTACGGTACCAATCAGGTGCTGCAGGACATCACGCTCAACATCGAGCCCGGCGAGTTCTTTGCACTGCTTGGACCGTCGGGCTCGGGAAAGTCGACGCTGCTGCGACTGGTTGCCGGGTTCAACCAACACAACCGCGGCCGGCTTCTGGTCGATGGCCGCGACATCACCGGCGTTCCGCCGCATGCGCGCAATATCGGCATGGTCTTTCAAAGCTACGCGCTGTGGCCCCACTTGACCGTATACGACAACGTCGCCTTTGGACTCGTCGAACGGCGCGTCGCGCGGGAAGAAATCCGCCGCCGCGTCGGCGAGACGCTCGCGCTGGTCGGGCTGGCCGACTATGCCAGGCGCCGGCCGAACCAGCTCTCGGGCGGTCAGCAGCAACGTGTCGCGCTGGCGCGCACCATCGTCATCGAGCCGCAGGTTCTGTTGCTGGACGAGCCGCTGTCGAACCTCGACAAGAAGCTGCGCGAGCAGATGCGCCTCGAACTCAAGCGCCTGCAACGCGCACTCGGCATCACGACGATCTTCGTCACGCACGACCAGGAAGAGGCGATGACCACGGCGGACCGCATGGCCGTGCTCGAGGCCGGCGTGCTGCAGCAGGTCGGCACGCCGCGCGAACTTTTCGATACTCCCGCGAACCGGTTCGTTGCCGAGTTCGTTGGCAGCACCAACCTGCTGGCTGGACGCAGCGATACCGCGCGCGGTGTGTTCATTGCCGATGGACTGGGCGAGTTTCCTTTGACCGGCCGTGTGGCCGGTACGGCGATCTCCGTGCGGCCGCATGCCATCGAAATTGCGCAGGCGCGCGACAGCAACCACATCTGGTTTGACGGGGCCGTGGAGGAAAGCGAGTTCCTCGGCGAGTTCACGCGCTATGGCGTGCGTGTCGGGCCAACCCTGCTGACCGCCGACGCTCCGCACCTGTCGGCCACACCAATTTACTCGCCCGGCATGCACGTCCAGATCGGAATCGACCCGGACGAAGTCCGGTTGCTCGACTGAACGGACGGCCCCTGGGCGCGGCACGCACCGGTCGCGTCAGGTTCTGCAGCCTGGTTGACTAGCTCCGCCGGTCCTGATCCGCGTACTGACGCGTATCCAGCGTGGCGGGGGCGCTCGGCTCCTCGGCGCGTTCAGCGCGCCGCTTCAAAGCGACGTTCATTGCATTGAATGCGGGCTCGATGATCTGCTGCAGGCGCCGCTGCACCATCGGGACGACGGCGCCGCGGTACTGCCCGCCATTGTGGAGTCGAATGCCGCCGGCGGGCAGCGATTCGATCGCGAAGCGGTGCTCCGCGGAGTACAGGCCGGGAACGGTCCAGCTCTTGAACCAGCGCAATTCACGGGGCTCGCGCACATGGGTCAGCGTCGCGCGAAAGGTCGAGCTGCCGAAGGCGACGACATCCTGGGTGATCTCGATCGAGTTTCCAACCTGCGCCTGACCTTGAATGGCCCGTACGAAAGGATTCCAGCGGCGGTAGGAACCAAAGTCGGTGAGGATGCCCCAGACCAGCGACGCCGAGGCGCCGATATCGATTTGCGTGCGGATTTCGAGCATCGGCCAGTATGCGGTCCGGCCAATCGCTCGATCCCTTGAAATCGGCCTACGGATCGTTACCGACGCGAACGCGGGGTGCGCGCAGCTGACCCAACCGACCGACGGTTGCTCGCGCGACGTCGGTTGGACCCTCATATCGGGTTTCACTGCCGAAGCGTCGACTTCACCGATGCGTTCCGCTGCGGGTTCGGCGGCTCTGGGCGGCGTCTCCTCGTGATCGCAGGCCGGCGCGAAGCCAGGTCTCGGCCGGTCGGCGCCATGCTGGTCCGTCAAGGAATCGAGAAATGCAAGCAGGTCGTCGAACTCGGCATCGGTCAGCTTCAACGGACGCAGCAGGTTTTCGCCATCGGCGTGCAGACGTTCCTCGTCGAGGTCGGAGTAGTGCCTGAGCACATCCCGCAGACTGTCCAGACTGCCGTTGTGCATGTACGGCGCCGTCACTGCCACGTTCCGCAGCGATGGCGTGCGGAACTCGCCCCAGTTGCGCGGAGCAAGCACGACGTTCCTGATCGGCATAGCGTTGGTGCGCGTCGTGTCATCGTTGAACGTCGACAACAGGTTGTACGCGCTGACCTTCACGGCTTCGATACCTTCGAAGCGCCCACCATCGGCCCGGCCGCGACCGATGAAGTGTCCGATGCCGGTTGCATGGAACTCGCCATTGCTGAAGTTCGGTCCGTTATGGCACAGCACGCAGTTGCCGCGGCCGATGAACAGTTGAAGGCCGCGCTCCGCAGAGCGCGGGTAGCTGGCCGCCGCCGCCAGGTCGCCCCGGGCAAGCGCGTCTCGATAGTCGTCGAACGGCGTGCGTCCGGTGATCAGTGTCTCCTGAAAGGCGGCCAGGGCCTTGCTGGTGTTGACCAGAACGGTCACGTCATCGTCACGCGCGTCGTCCGCGGAATGACCGAATGCGCGCCGGTACCAGCAGGCAAGCTCCGGGTCGCGCACATAGAGGTGTCGAATGTGCGCAGGCGTGGAATCGATCTCGCGCTCGTCGAGAATCGGCCGCAAACTGGCCATCCACAGACTGTCGCTGGCGCCGCTCCATCCGTACCAGCGCGCCAGCCGGAGGTTCGCCAGCATGGGCGTGTTGCGATCGACGTCAGCCAGCCCGTGCGCCCGCGCCTTGCCGTCGCCCCAGGCGCGATCGGGCTGATGGCATGTCACGCAGGTGATGTAGCCGACGCGGGACAGGCGCGCGTCAAAGAAGAGCCGGCTCCCGAGTGCCACGGCCGCCGTAGTGCCCGACACGCGATTGCCCGGATCCTTCGCTGCCTCGGGCGGCCACGGCCCGAACGACAGCACGCGCTCGGTCTCCTGAGGCGAAAGGTTCGACTGCGCGATCGTCGTCGGGGCCGCTGAGAACATCAAGGCGCCGAGGAGTAGCGGCAATGCAAGGTATCGAGGCCGCATGTCCAGCTCTGCCCGAGCTACTTCAGTTCGACGGCCGAACGGAGCATTTCGCGTGTGCCGTCGCCTGCAAGTTCAAACGTGAATTCCCAGTGCCCCGGCATATGCAGCAGCAACCCGTTCGCCCGAAATAGTCCCTCTGATTCGGACGTCACGGTCGGCGCATAGTTCATGCCGTGTTGATGCGCCGGCATGGTGGCGTCCACCTTGACCCCGGACACCCGCTGACCTCGTCGTTCGCACGCACTGAAAACGACCGTGAAGAACTCACCCAGCCGCACCGGAGCTGGTTCTACCCGCCAGTCGACAACAAAGCGGCGGCCCGCAATTCGTACGGCGTCCGCGCCTATTGGAGTCGGCTCGCAGGCGATCGCGAGCCCGTTCGCGCTGGACAATGCGGTGATGAGTAAAGCAGCCCGACTCCCGCGCGTCGTCATTTGCCCAGGGAGTCTGCAAACAGCGCCTCGCCGTTCCGGAACGCGATCCGCTCTGCAACATCGGGCGGCAGGTCTGACAGCCAGGCACGCGACCAGCGCGCATGCTCGACGATGAACGGCCAACGCTCGGGCGTGAACGTGTCGGTGCCCACCATGAATCGGTCGGGAAACTCGAGCATCAGCTCCCGCCAGTCGGGATCGAGCTTCCCGTTCGCGCCGTGTTCGCTGCGAAACGCCAGGTCACACCACAGGTTGCGATGCTTCTTCAGCATCGCGCGGATATCTGCGGGCGCAACGAAGCCGGCATGCGCCCAGAGGATGCGCGCCTGGGGCCACTGGGCAGAACTGCCGTTCGATCGCGTCGGCATCCGAGTGCGAATGCAGCACCAGACCGTGCTTGCGGGCGAGTTCGATCATGCGCCGCGGTACTGCCAGGTCGACGTCGGCGCCGTAGATATGGAACTCGCCGATGGCCACATAGCGATACTTCGCCAGCCGCTCCTCGAGATAATTGATCACGGTCGGATCGCGCACCCAGGTGGCTATCTCGCCACGACGACGGTAGGGACGCAGCGACGGCAGGAAGACCTCAGGCGCCAACGCGACCAGTCGTTGCTGACCGTCGTCATCGGAGCTTGAAACGAGGGCACGCTTGACGCCGGCCTTTCGCACGAGTTCGAGGGCGACCTCGGGCGGCAGCATCTCCCAGGCGTCATGGCTGTAGTGCACGTGGGCATCGAAGATCGGCAGTGGGTCCGCCGCTTCCGCGGCGGCAGGCATCGAAAGACACGCGACCGCTGTCGCAGCCATCGCCACAGTGAAGAGTGGTCTTGTCATCGGGCCTCCGGATGCGATGCTCGGCTGGACAAGGCGTCAGCGAAAGGTGCCGGACCCGTGCGGTGCCGCCATGAAGGCCGGCAGTTCCTCGGCGCGCTCTGAAAGTAGTTGCAGATTCGGGTGGTTTGCCGCCAGCACCAGCTCGGGCAGCGTCTGCTGCGTGAAGTGCCAAGCGACTGCTGTCGAGATACCCGCCTGATCGATCGTGCTGGTCGACATCGGGACCGGGCGCACCCTCAGCTCACCTTCGAGCGCCTCATAGGCGGCCCGCAACTGCCCCGTGACCCGCGTGATCCACGGCTCGTGCCGCTTGTCTTCCGGCCGCAGACTGCGTTCGTAGATGATCTGCACGCTCTTTTCGCAGGCTGCCAACGCCAGACCGATTAGGCGAAGCGCATGCTGGCGAGCGGCGATGTTCGTCGCCATGAGGCTGCGCCGGGGAGCCGCGAGGGTTTCTGCGTACTCGAGGATCAGGGTCGAATCCATCAGCACTTCGCCGTCATCGCAGACGAGCGATGGCGCCTTCACGACGGGGTTGATCTTGCGGAACTCATCGAAGTTTCGGAAAACCGAGACCGACCGGTGCTCGAACTGCAGACCGAGCAGCTGCAGGGAAATCGCCACGCGGCGTACGTAGGGTGAGTCAAGCATTCCGACGAGTATCAAGGGTTTTCCTCGGAGGTGATCGGTGAGCGCCATCGCTCGATTCATCGCAGTTGCCGACGGTAACCGCAGCGTGGGCGGCTGACAATCTCTGGAACGGCATAGCCTGCATCCGGGCTCTGCTCGCGCCTTCGCGGGATGCGCCCGTGCGCTCGCTGCGCACCCGATTGCCGTGACCCCTTCAGCTACCTAGACTGCGATCGTTGCACGCATGGCGTGTGACCTCAGAAAACAACGGGGACTAAACGGGAGACGCACATGAATCCGGTCTGGAAGGCCACTGCCATTGCGGTTGCATTGGCGGTCAGCGGCGTGGCAAACGTGCACGCTCAGCAGAACATCGAGAAGCTCAAGCAGATGAGAGCCTCGGGCACGGACGCGAACATTCCGTCCGTCCCGCAAACGGGCAAGAACGCCGATGCCCTGCGCGAGAACCTGAAGCGCGTGAAGCTGCCGCCCGGCTTCAAGATTGAACTGTTCGCGATCGTCCCGGATGCGCGGCACATGGCGATCGCGCCCAGCACCAACATGTTGTTCGTTGGCACGCGCAAGACCGCGGTGTGGGCAGTGACCGATCGCAACAGCGACTACGTGGCCGACGAGGTCAAGCAGTTCGCTCCGTCGCTCAAGTTTCAGGTGCCCAATGGCGTGTGCTGGACCAAGGACGGCTTCCTGATCGTGGTCGAGCACAACCGCGTGCTCAACTTCCCTGCGGCCGAGTTCTTCTACGAAGGTCCGGATGTCGCTGTGATCGAGGTAGTGCCGCAGGGCAAGCTCATTCCGGAAGAGGAGGAGTCGTACAACCACCACGCGCGCACCTGTCGCGTCGGGCCCGATGGCATGCTGTACATCACGCTCGGCCAGCCGTTCAATGTGCAGCCCCGCGACAAGATCGCGCTGTTCAACAAGGTCGGAATCGGCGGAATCGTTCGCATGAATCCGTTCGACGGTAGCAAGCGCGAGGTCTACGCCACCGGAATCCGCAACTCGGTCGGCATCGACATCAGCCCGAAGGACGGCTCGGTCTGGTTTACCGACAATCAGACCGACGGCATGGGCGACGACATCCCGGCCGGCGAGTTGAACCGCGCCACCAAGCCCGGCCAGTTCTTCGGGTATCCGTGGAAACAGGGCAAGACGCGCATTACCGAACATGGCTACGACAAGGATCCGCTGCCGGCCAACATCACCGACCCGCAGGTCTACTTTGACGCGCACGCCGCCGATCTCGGACTGACGCACTACACCGGCAAGCAGTTCCCGGCGAAATACCAGGGTGGCATCTTCTCGGCGCAGCACGGATCCTGGAACCGCACCACGCCGATCGGCGCACGCATCATGTTCACGTCGCTCAAGGCCGACGGCACGGCCGACAAGACGGAGGTGTTTGCCGACGGCTGGCTGGACAGCGCCACGGGAACCTATCGCGGGCGGCCGGTCGACGTCGCGGTGATGAAGGATGGTTCGTTGCTGGTGTCGGACGACTTCGCGGGCGCGATCTATCGCATCTCCTACCAGCCCTAGGTCGTGCGTTGTCTTACTCGAACCGCCGTCGCACTGCTTGCGACGGCGGTATCTGCAACGCTCGGCGTTGTGAGCGATACCGCCGCGCAGGACATCGCAGCCGGGCGGCGCAAGGCCGTCGCATGCCAGAACTGCCACGGCATGGACGGTATCGCCAGGTTGCCGGATGCGCCACACCTTGCCGGCCAGCCTGCTCCGTTCCTGGTCCGATCGCTGCGCGCCTTTCGCTCCGGCGAGCGCAGCAACGAAGTCATGACTATCGCTGCCAAGTCGCTGTCCGACGAAGATATCCGCGATCTGGCGGCGTACTACGCCGCGATACAGATTGAAGTGAAGTCAATTCCGCAGTAGCACGATGGTCTCGGCAGGTGTCGACCCGGGCAGGGACGCTGCAGACGGCTACGTCCAGCGGTGCAGGCCCCGGCACCGCTGCGACGATCGCACGCAGCTGCGTTCGCCGGGGCCGCGGCATCCCTACCCCATGTGCAGGCCGCCGTTGCAGGAGAAGTCGGCGCCGGTGGTGAATCCGGAATCCGGACCGGCCAGCCACGCGACGATCGAGCCGATCTCGTCGGGTGTGCCAAGCCGCTTGACCGGGATCGTCTCGACGATCTTCTCGAGAATGGCGGGCTTGATCGCCATGACCATCTCGGTACCGATGTAGCCCGGGCTCACGGTGTTGACGGTCACGCCCTTGTTCGCCAGTTCCTGCGCAAGCGCCATCGTGAAGCCATGCATGCCGGCCTTGGCCGCCGAGTAGTTGGTCTGTCCGGCCTGGCCCTTCTCGCCGTTAACGGAGCTGATCTGGATGATCCGGCCCCAGCCCTTCTCGACCATGCCCGGCACCACCTGCTTGGTGACGTTGAACATGCTGTTCAGGTTGGTATCGATGACCGCGTCCCAGTCCTCGCGCGTCATCTTCAGGAACATGCGGTCACGCGTGATGCCGGCGTTGTTGACCAGCACGTCGACCTGGCCGTGTTCGGCAATCGCCTTCTGGAATGCCTCGGTCGTGCTGTTCCAGTCCCCGACGTTGCCGACCGAGGCATAGAACGTGTAGCCGAGCGCCTTCTGCTCACCCAACCACTTGTTGAAGTCGCGGGTCGGACCGCAGCCGGCGATGACCTTGAAGCCTTCCTTATGCAAGCGCTGGCAGATCGCCGTGCCGATACCGCCCATGCCGCCCGTTACGTACGCCACCTTTGCCATTGTTGTCTCCGCATGTTGTTAACTGCTGTTGTAGTCGGGCCGGACGCCGGGTCGGCCCGGGCCTGTCCCGCCAAAAATTGATTCGGCCGAGCGCACAGGCGATGCAACGCATCACACGTGCGCAGCCGACTGGCTATCGCTCGACCGTGAGCGCGACACCCATTCCACCACCGATACAGAGTGCGGCGAGGCCCTTCTTCGCATCGCGGCGCTTCATCTCATGCAGCAAGGTGACCAGCACGCGCGCGCCGGACGCTCCGATCGGGTGGCCCAGCGCAATAGCGCCGCCGTTGACGTTGATCTTGTCCTTGTACGGTGCCTTGTCCCAGCCGAGATCCTTGTTGACGGCGCAGGCTTGCGCCGCGAACGCCTCATTGAGTTCCATCAGGTCGAGTTGCTCTGCCTTCCAGCCGGATTTCTCAAGCGCTTTGCGCGATGCGGACGCCGGGCCCATGCCCATCAGCGCCGGATCGACGCCGGTCGATGCGAAGCTGACGATGCGGGCCAGCGGCGTGAGACCGAGGGCCTTGGCTCTGTCGGCCGACATCACGAGCAGCGCGGCTGCGCCATCGTTGATGCCGGAAGCGTTGCCAGCGGTGACAGACCCCTGCTTGTCGAATGCGGGCTTCAGGCCCGCGAGCGCCTCGGCGTTCGACTTGCGGTTGATGAACTCGTCCGCATCGAAGATCACCGGATCGCCCTTGCGTTGCGGGATCGATACCGCAACGATCTCGTCCTTGAAGCGACCGGCGTCCTGCGCGGAAGCGGCCTTCGTCTGGGACGCGAGCGCAAGCGCGTCCTGCGCAGTGCGGTCCACGCCATGCGCCTTGGCGACGTTTTCCGCGGTGACACCCATGTGGTACTGGTTGTACACGTCCCACAGACCGTCGACGATCATGCTGTCGATGATCTTGGCGTCGCCCATGCGGAAGCCGTCGCGCGAGCCGAGCATCACGTGCGGCGAGGCACTCATGTTCTCCTGCCCCCCCGCAATGACGATCTGAGCGTCACCGTTGCGAATCGCCTGCGCCGCCAGCATCACGGCCTTCAGCCCAGAACCGCATACCTTGTTGATCGTCATCGCCGGAACGGTCACCGGTAGTCCCGCCTTCAGCGCGGCCTGGCGCGCCGGATTCTGGCCACTACCTGCGGTCAGCACCTGGCCCAGGATGACCTCGTCGACCTGGTCCGGTGCCACATTCGCGCGACGCAGGACCTCCTTGATGACGATGGCCCCCAGTTCCGGGGCGGAGACCTTGGCAAGCGCTCCGCCAAACCGGCCGATCGCAGTCCTTGCGGCCGCGACAATTACTGCTTCAGTCATGACATGACTCCGATGGAGTTGTGAAACGTGCGGAACCTGACCCAGCGCGTGCGGTTCGAGCTACAAGACTATGCCTTTTCCTTGACGTAGCTGCCGGGCGCCGGCTCGATGGGCTTGAACTTCGCATTGCCATAGTGCCTGGGCGCTGGTTTCTGAGCCCCGGCATGACGAGACAGCCAGCGGCTCCAGTCCGGCCACCAGCTGCCCGGGTGTTCGATCGCGTCGTTGAACCAGGCCTCCGAGTTCGCCGGCAGCGTGTCATCGCCGCCGACCCAGTAGTTGCGCTTGTTCTTCGACGGCGGATTGATCGCTCCGGCAATGTGTCCGCTGGCACCGAGCACATAGCGCACGCCGCCTGCCTTGCCATCACCGGGGAGCGCGCGCGCCGAGGCATACGCCGCCTTCCACGGCACGATGTGGTCTTCGCGTGCGGCGAAAACGTAGGTCGGCACGCGAATGCGACCGAGGTCGACCGCCTGACCGCAGGTGTGTAGCTTGTTGGGCACGCGCAGGTTGTTCTCGAGGTACATGTTGCGCAGGTACCAGGCGTACATCGGCCCTGGCAAGTTGGTGCCGTCGCCGTTCCAGTACAGCAGGTCGAACGCCGGCGGCGACTTGCCCTCGAGGTAGTTGCTGACGACGTAGCTCCAGACGAGATCGTTGGCACGAAGGCTCGAGAACGTGTTCGCCAGCTCGAGGCCCGGCATGATGCCGCCGCGCGCGAACTGCTGCTCGCGCAGCCGCACCTGGTTTTCGTCGATAAAGACATCGAGAACCCCGGCGTCCTCGAAGTCGAGCAGCGCGGTCAGCATCGTCAGGCTGGTGATCGGCTTTTCGCCGCGCGCGTACAGCACCGCCAGCGCGTTCGCGATCAGCGTGCCGCCCACACAGTAGCCAAGCGCGTTGATCTGCCTGGCGCCGGAGATCTCCTGCGTGACATGGATCGCCTCGATCACGCCCTTCTCGAGATAGTCCTCCCACGTGACATGGGCTTCCGGCTTGTGCGGGTTCTTCCACGACACCACAAAGACCGTATGACCCTGCTCGACCGCGTAGCGTATGAACGAGTTCTCCGGCTGCAGGTCGAGGATGTAGAACTTGTTGATGCACGGCGGCACCAGCAGGAACGGGCGTTCGTACACCTTTTCCGTCAGCGGCTTGTACTGGATCAGCTGGAAGAGCTGACCCTGGTAGACGACGGCGCCCTCGCTGGTGGCGACGTTCTTGCCGACTTCAAACGCGGCTTCGTCGGTCTGGGTGATCTTGCCCTTGCCGATGTCCTTCAGCAGGTTGTCGAGCCCGGCCTTGAGGCTCTCGCCGCTGGTATCGAGCAGCGTCTGCTGCGCCTTCGGGTTCAACGCGAGGAAGTTTGCGGGTGATGCCGCATCGACCCACTGCGACACCGCGAACTTGACGCGCTTGCGCGTCTTCTTGTCGCCCTGCACGCTGTCGGCGAGACGGTTCATGAATTCCGAGTTGAGCAGGTAGGTGCGCGCGTAGAACGAGGCCAGCGAGTTCTTCTGCCACGTCGGGTCCGAGAAGCGCGGATCGGCAATCGGCGCCGTCGTCTTTTCCGGATGCGCGAAGAAGTCGTTCCACAGTCCGACGAGACGCTGCACGTAATCCTGCTGCATCTCCATCAGGCGTTCCGGCACCAGCGGCATCTCCGTGGGCGCAGCCGGAGGCTGCAGCCAGGGCAGCGCGAAGTTGAACGGCTCGATCGCGCCCAGTGCCTTCGTTGCGCCCGGGCGCGACGTTACCGATTCCGCGCCACGAGCCCGCGCCGGTGCTGCTTTCGTGCGGCTCTTGACGGCTGTCTTGCGCCCGCCTGCACTGCGTTGCGGCGCCCGTCCGGCTGCACGCACCGTACCGGAAGCCTTCGTCCTGGGCATGTCTCCTCCGATTGCGTGGCCGATGGATCGATCGATCCTCGCGGCTCTGTGATCGTCTATCGATTCTCCACATCGCACCGAGCACGGTCAAACGGCGTCACGGCCTCCTTGACCTGCATCAGCGTACGGTCAAGGGTGCCGAGCAGCGACATCGGCCTCGAGCCAGATCAGCGCGGCATGCCGCCCCGTGACGTGATCCCGGCGATGGCTGTAGAAGCGGCCGACATCACAGGAGGTGCAGATCCCGCCACCGTAGACGGCGTCGACACGCTCCTGAGCCAGCGCGAGGCGGCCAAGCGCGAAGAGGTCGGCACGGTACTTTCCCTCCCCCTGATCGACGAAGGCGGTCGCCGCACCATCGAGCCGGGCGGTCATCGCATCGAGCACCTCGCGCCCGACTTCGAAGTGATCCGGCCCGATGGCAGGACCGAGATAGGCAAGGAGGCGAGCCGCAGAGTCGCCCATCCTTTCGCGCATCGCCCGCACCGTCGCCTGGATCACCCCGGCCGCCAGTCCGCGCCACCCGGCATGCGCCACGCCGACGCAGCGACCCTGCTCATCGGCCAGCAGCACCGGCATGCAGTCGGCCATCAGCACGACCGCCACGGCACCCGGCCTATTGACGATTGCGGCGTCTGCCTCGACCGAGCCAGTCACATCGGCCGCGTCAGCCACCCGCGCCCCATGGACCTGTTTCAGCCAGCTCGGTTCGGCAGGCAGCAGTCCGCGCAATCGTGTCCGATTCACCGTCACGGTCGCGGCCATATCCCCGGAGCCGTAGCCGAGGTTCATTCCGCCGGCGTCACCCCGACCCGCGAAAGGCGGTGCCGAGACCCCACCCATGCGCGTCGTGATCACGGCGCGAACGGCATGGGGCACGGGCCACTCGGGGACGATCCAGTCGGCAGGCATCGCCGTCATGCGGGCTCCGTCGCCGCTGGCCGGTCGATCGGACCCAGGCCGAGCGACAGCATCAGTCCGGCCAGGTCGGCTGGCGGCGCTCGGAACCAATGCATCGGCACGCGCGTGGTCGGATGTTCGAGTCCCAGGTGGCAGGCATGCAGCGCCTGTCGTGCAAACGATCGCCAGGCGACCCCGGGCGCCGGTGACGGCAGGCGGCGCCGGTAGACCGGATCACCCAGCAGCGGATGGCCAAGGTACTCGAGATGCACGCGGATCTGGTGCGTGCGCCCGGTCTCGAGGCGACACGCGAGCCACGACAGAGTCACACCGTCCGCCTGCACGCTGGCCAGGCGCGTGTAGTGCGTGCGCGCCGCACGCGCGTTCGCTGCATGACTGACGCGAAATCGCAGCGGATTACGAGCATCGCGGCCGATCGGCGCATCGATGACTCCGCTGCGCCGGGGCTCGCCCAGCACGAGCGCCCAATACTCGCGTTGCACCGTGCGCGCCTGCAACTGGCGGACAAGATCCGTCTGGGCTGCCATCGTCCGCGCCACCACCATCAGTCCGGTCGTATCGGCGTCGAGGCGATGGACAATGCCCGCGCGCGGCACGGCGGCGAGTTCGGGCGCGTAGGCCAGCAGGCCGTTGAGCAACGTGCCCGACCAGTGGCCTGCGGCCGGATGCACGACCAGCCCGGCCGGCTTGTCGACGACCAGGATCGCGTCGTCCTCATGCACGATCGCCAGCGCCATGCGCTCCGGTGCGTAGGCCGCCGCGTCAGGAGCCGGCTGCGGCTCAAGCTCGACGAGGTCGCCGGCGTCCACGGCATGGCGCGGCCGAACTTGCGCACCGTTGACCCGCACGGCCCCGACCTCGATCCATTGCTTGAGCCGCGAGCGTGAGACTTCGGGCATCCATTGGGCGAGGACCTTGTCCAGCCGCTCGCCCGCGTGCTCGCCATCGACGCTGAACTGTCGCAGCGGCTCGTCAGCCTCGGTGGCGTCGAAATCGGCATCGAACGCCACACCGTCGCCGGGGCCGATCTGCGCAGCTGAAACGTATACTTCGCGGCTAGACAACGGACGTGCCCCGATGATGGATGGAGTTCATTTCTGGACCGTCGCCCTGACGCGGCGGATGGCCATCGTACTTGCCGCGCTGATGCTCGGCGGGTGCAGCTGGCTCGGGATCGACTCGCTGTTCGAGAAGGACGCGACTGCGCGATGGGATGCCGACAAATTGTACGCGGAGGCCCGTGCGGAACTGTCGGCCGGCAACTGGGTAAAGGCACGCGAGTACTACCAGAAGCTCGAATCGAGGTATCCGTTCGGCCGCCACGCACAGCAGGCGCTGATGGAGATCGCGTACACCTACTACAAGGAAGGCGAGACCGCCCAGGCCATCCAGACTGCCGACCGCTTCATCCGCCAGTACCCGAACAACCCGCAGGTCGACTACATGTACTACCTGAAGGGGCTGGCCTCGTTCAACGAAGACGTCGGCTTCCTGAGCAAGCTCATGACGCAGGACATCTCGTCGCGGGACGCCAAAGGCGCGCGCGAGTCGTACGACGCATTTCGCGATCTGGTCACACGCTTTCCGGAAAGCCGTTATGCGGAGGACGCGCGAGCTCGCATGCGCCACCTGATCAACGCGCTGGCGCAGGCCGAACTGAACGTTGCCAGCTTCTACTTCGAGCGCAAGGCTTATATCGCAGCCATCCAGCGGTCGCAGATCGTGATCCGCGATTTCCAGACCTCGCCGGTGGCCGAGGAGGCGCTGATCGTGATGGCGCGCTCCTACCAGGCGCTGGAATTGCCCGATCTGCAGGCCGACGCCGAGCGCGTCCTCGCGCTGAATTTCCCCGACAGCCGCTACCTGCGCGGGCGGCGTTAGTCAGTCGGCCTCGCGCCGCCGCGTCAGGAATTCGATCGCCTCGGCTTCGCTGCGCGTGCGCGCAAACGGCGGCAGGCTTGCCAGCACTGTCCGGCCATACGACTTCGTCAGCACGCGTTCATCGAGAATCATCAGCACGCCGCGATCGTGCTCGTCGCGGATCAGCCGACCCGCGCCCTGCTTGAGCAGCATCACCGCTTCGGGCAACTGGTACTCGTTGAACGGGTTGCGTCCGCAGCGACGCAGATAGCGGATCTTCGCCTCGACAATCGGATCGTCGGGAGGAGCAAACGGCAGCTTGTCGATCACCACCAGCGACAAGGCCTCGCCGCGGATGTCGATGCCTTCCCAGAAGCTGACACTGCCAACCAACACCGCATTGCCCGCGCTGCGAAACCCGTCGAGCAGGGCTCGTCGGCTGCTGGACCCCTGCACCAGCAACGGCAACGGCGTCGCGTCGCGTTCCATCAGCTGCTGCAGCCGCGCCGCGACCCGATCGACCGCGCGCAGGGTCGTGCACAGCAGGAAGGCGCGGCCACCGTTGGCCTGCACCAACGGCCAGGCGGCCTCCGCCACATGCTCGGCAAAGCGGGCGTCGTAAGGCGACGGCATCGTCTGTGGCAGGTACAGCACTGCCTGGCGGGCAAAATCGAACGGGCTGTCCCAGCGCGCGGTCCTTGCCTCGATGCCGAGTTCGGCAACGAAGTGATCGAAGCGGCCGCCGGTCGTCAATGTGGCCGAAGTCAGGATCCACGCCTGCGGCTGCGCTTCGCGCGCCCGCGCGAGCAGACGACCGGCCGCGAGCGGCGTCTTGTGGAACTGCGCGCCGTGCGCCGAAATCGATATCCAGCGCACCGCGGGGTCCTCCTCGGGGTCGGCGCCGCTTTCGTTGTCCTCGTCACTTCGCGTTCCGACGGCACGGCTCCATTCGGCGAGTCCGCGCTTGAGTTCGGCAACGCGCGGTCCGAGCAGATCGAGTTCCGGATCACGCCCGCGATTGATCTCCACCGCACGCGCGAGTTCAGTCGCGTCCTCGTCCAGCTGATCGAGTGTTTCGATCAGGCGCGCATCGCTCGGCAGTCGTGCCAGCGGTGTACGCGATCCCGGGGCGAGTCCGATGTCTCCCAGCGTGAGACGCACGTCCCGCACCGCCTTCTCGATCCGGGCAGCGAGCGGCGCCCACGACGCGCCGTCGGCCGCGCGCGACAGTCCGAGCGCGCGACTGTCACGCGCCAGTTCGATCCATTGCGCGAGCGACAGCGTCGTGCCGAAGAAGTCGGCCGCTACGTCGGGCACCTGATGTGCCTCGTCGAGGATCACCGTGTCGACCGTCGGCAGAAATTCGCGAATCGCATCGTCGCGAAGCGCGAGATCGGCAAGGAAAAGGTGATGATTGACGACCACCACGTCGGCCGCCTGCGCGTCCCGGCGCGCCTTGAACACGAAACAACCGGAAAACCGGGGGCATTCGGCGCCCAGGCAGTTGTCCCGCGTCGAGGTCACCAGGGGCCACACCGCCGCCGTTTCCGGTACTTCAGATAGCTCGGCGCGATCGCCCGAGACCGTCACCGCAGCGAAGCGAACGATGGCACGAAGATGGCGCGCATCGTCGCGCGACGACAGCAGCGCCTCGCCCTCGGCGCGTGCCATGCGATGCAGGCACAGATAGTTTGCCCGGCCCTTGAGCAATGCCGTCGCCGCATTGATCTTCAGTGCCTTGAGCACGGCGGGCAGGTCCTTGCGAAAGAGCTGGTCCTGCAGCGGCTTGGTGCCGGTGGAGATCAGCAGCTTGCCGCCTGCCAGCAGCGCCGGCACGAGATACGCGAAGGTCTTTCCAGTGCCGGTGCCGGCTTCGGCGACGAGCGTGGCGCCGTCGAGGATGGCACGGTGAACCGTGGCCGCCATGTCGGCCTGCGACGGGCGCGGGACGAAACCCGGCACGGCGGAGGCCAATGCGCCGCCGGCCGCGAAGGCCCGCGCAATTTCTTCGGCAACGAGGTCTGGCTCGGTGGCCGCGGCCGGCCGGATCACGCAGGAATGTCGGGCACGAGCTGCATTTCGAGCAGGCGGACCGAATCCTTGATCTGCAGCTTGCGCTTCTTCATGCGCCGCAAAGCGAGTTCATCGACTCCGGGCTGAACCGCGAGGCGTTCGATCGCCTCGTCTAGATCGCGATGCTCGACCTGCAGTTCGATGATGCGCCGCTTGATCTCATCCTGTTCCATGGCGCGTGCGAATCGTCGAAGTGAACCCGAAAAGGCTGCAGTACCCGGCGCTTCGGCAGCTGCGAGAACGCCGATGATAGACTTCTTCGAAAGTCCCTCAGGTTCGCGTGACGAGCTTCAAAGTCAACGTCTGCGTCGCGCAGCACATCGGCGACCGGCAGGAGCAACAGGACCGCGTGGCCATCATTACCAGCCCGCGTAATCCTGGCGCCATGCTCGCAATAGTCGCAGACGGCATGGGCGGGCGGACAGGCGGTCGGATGGCCGCCGACCAGGTCGTCAGCACTGCCGAAAACCTCTTCAAGGACATGACGGAACGCGATTCGACGTTCCGCGACATGTTGCTTCACCTGGCCGCCGAGGCCCACACCGTCATCCGCCTGACCGCGATCGCTTCCGAAAAGGAACCGCACAGCACCTTGTGTGCACTGATCATCAAGAAGAATTACGCGATCTGGGCGCACGCGGGTGACAGTCGGCTGTACTTCTTCCGTGGCGGCAAGCTGGTTCACCGGACTGAGGACCACACTTACGCCGAGCAGCTGCGGCTCGAAGGCCGCTACGAGGACGCAGAGCTCGCCGCAGGTCGCTACAAAAACATCCTGGTCAGCGCGCTCGGCATCAACAAGAAACCGAAGATCGTCATCGGCGAGGACGCCGGCCTGCGCGAGGGCGACATATTCCTTCTGGCGAGTGACGGTATGTGGGCGTATTTCGAGGACGACGAACTCGCGGAGATCCTCCAGCAGTTTTCGCCGCGGGACGCGTCCGAACGCCTCGTTTCGCTGGCACGCGAGCGCGCCGAGGGTCGCGGCGACAATCTCTCGGTCGCCATCATCAAGCTCGAGCCGCAACCCAGGGAAGCACAGCGCGGCCGCAGCTAACTTACTTAGCGCGGCAATGCCTCGGCGGCCTTTTCTGCGCGCTTGCGGATCGCCTCGCGTTCCGCCTCTTTCTGCTCCAACGCCTTCTTGCGCTCCGCGCGCCGCTCGTCACGGCGCTTGCGTTCGGCAGCACTGGCCTCGGCGCGCTTGGCCGCATCGGCTTGCTTCTGCTGGTACGCCGCCGCGTCCTGCGCTCGCTTGGCAGCGTCCTGCTGTTCGCGTTCAAGTCGCGCGGCGTGCTCTTTCTGTTTGCGCTCGAATTCTGCGCGATTGCGAGCAACTTCGTCATCAGACAGCGATCCCTTCGCGCTGTCGGCCGCCTTTGCAGCACGTTTCTCGGACTCGGTCCGCGCGGCCGCTTCACGGGCGCCCTTTTCGTCCGCCTCGAGTGCCTGCTGCTTCTCTTGTTCGGCGCGCCGGCGCGCCAGGTCCTCCTGGTCCAGCCGGCGACGCGTGTCCTTGGCATCCAGCTCAACGCGCCGGACATCACGTTTAGCCAGCTCGTGGTCCCGCCGTACCTGCTCCCGGCAATCGTTGACAAGGAACTTTCGATAGCACTCGGCCTCGCGTGCGGAAAACTCCGCGTCGAGCCGGGCCTCTTCCTTCTGTGCGGCGTCGATGGCCCGGTCGGCCTGCTCGCGCGTCGCGATGCTGCCTGCCGGGAAGCGGGCGGAGAACTCCTGCGCTGCGACACTGGACGCGGCAAGCAGGGCAAAGAGCAGAGTCAGAGTACGCACAAAGGGTCAACGTCTGGAGAACGCGATCGGATTACACACGACCGACTGCCCGCCGCGATGATTCAAGGTAGGCGCGCGACTGCATTTCTTCCAGCCGCGACACGGTGCGCGTGAACTCGTTCGACAGAGCGCCGGCCGCGTACAGCTCGGCCGCGGGCACTTCGGCGGACAGCAGCAGCTTGACCCGATGGTCATAGAGGACATCCACCAGCCAGGTGAAGCGGCGCGCTTCCGACGCCTGGCCTGCGGACATTTTCGGGACGTTGGACAACACCACCGTGTGAAACTGCGCCGCCAGTTCGAGATAGTCATTCTGCGAGCGCGGGCCGCCGCAAAGCACGGCGAAGTCGAACCAGACCACACCACCGGCCCGCCGCCGCGCGCGTATCGTCCGCGATTCGATGATCAGCGCCGGATCATCGTCCTCGGCTTCGGCGACGCGATCGAACGCGGCCGCCAGCGCTTGCTCGGCCTGGGCGCCCCACGGAAAGATGTAGGCCTCGATGCGTTCCATCGCGCGACGCCGGTAATCCACGCCACCGTCGACCTGCACAACATCGAGCCGTGTTTTCAGCAGTTCGATCGCCGGCAGCATCCGGTCGCGATGCAGACCATCCGGGTACAGGTCATCCGGTGCGTAGTTCGACGTGAACACGAAGCCGACGTTCAGCGCGAAAAGCCGCTCGAACAGCCGATAAAGGATCATTGCGTCAGCGATATCCGACACGTGGAACTCGTCGAAGCAGATTAGGCGATGCCTCCGCGCGATGCGCTGCGCGACCTCGTCGAGCGGCTCTGCGGTGCCCTTCAGTTCATGCAGTTCCGCGTGCACGCCACGCATGAACTCGTGAAAGTGGACTCGCGTCTTGCGGATCAGGGGCACGGTGGCAAAGAACGCGTCCATCAGGAAGCTCTTGCCCCGCCCGACATCGCCCCACAGATAGACGCCGCGCGGCACCGGCGGGCGAACCAGCAGCTTCCTCAGTGCATTCGAACGGTGCGCCTTGTAGTCGACCCAGTCCCGGTAGAGGATCTGCAATCGTTCGGCGGCCCGCTCTTGTGATTCATCCAGCGCGTATCCGCGTTGGGCGAGCGCAGCATCGAGCTGGGGACGAAACGACACGCGGGCGCGGCTTCAGGAAGTACGTCTTGCGGCGGAATTGCGAAACGGTCAGAGATTGAGTGTGCGCTTGTCGACCGCAAGCGCCGCCTCCTTGGTCACTTCGGCGAGCGACGGATGGGCGTGGCAGATGCGCGCTATGTCCTCGGCCGAGGCTCGGAACTCCATGGCCACGACCGCCTCGGCGATCAGCTCCGATGCGAACGGTCCGATGATGTGGACACCGAGGATCTCATCGGTCGCGGCGTCTGCAAGGAACTTGACCATGCCGCTGGTGTCGCCCAGCGCGCGCGCGCGGCCGTTCGCCGCAAATGGAAACGTACCGGCCTTGTAGGCGCGGCCCGCTGCCTTCAGCTGCTGCTCGGTCTGGCCGACCCACGCAATTTCCGGCGAGGTGTAGATCACCCAGGGAATGGTGTTGAAATTGACATGACCGTGCTGCCCGGCAATGCGCTCCGCGACGGCGACACCCTCCTCTTCCGCCTTGTGAGCCAGCATCGGTCCACGCACGACGTCGCCGATTGCCCAGACGTTCGGCACATTGGTGCGGCAATGGTCATCGACGGCGACGAAGCCGCGCGCATCGAGCGCCAGCCCGACCGCCTCGACATTCAACCCGGTCGTGTTCGGGACCCGACCGATCGAAACGATCAGCCGATCCACTGCCAGCGACTGCACCTCTCCCTTGGCATCCGCATAGGTCACGCGGACTTCCTCGGACTTGCCTTTCTTCTCGACGACGACCGCATCGATCTTCACGCCCAGGTGGATCTTCAGTCCCTGGCGCGCGAAAAGCTTGGCCGCTTCCCTGGCGATCTGATCGTCGACCGTGCCCAGAAACGCCGGCAGGGCCTCAAGGACCGTGACGTCGGCGCCGAGGCGGCGCCACACGGAGCCCATCTCGAGGCCGATGACACCCGCGCCGATGACACCGAGGCGCTTCGGCACCTCCGGGATCGAAAGCGCGCCATCGTTCGACAGGATGCGGCGTTCGTCGAAGTCTGCGCCGGGCAGCGGGCGCGCATTCGAGCCGGTCGCAACGATCACATGGCGCGCGACGAGGCTCTCGTCGGTCGCGCCGTCGACCTTCACTTCAATGCCCGCTTCGCCTCGTCCGGCGAACGATCCACGCCCGTGGAAGAACGCGATCTTGTTCTTCTTGAACAGGAACAGGATGCCGTCGTTGTTCTGCCGGACGACCGTGTCCTTGCGACCAAGCATCTTGCCCAGGTCGAGACCGAGCCCCTTGACCTCGATGCCATGCGCGGCGAAGTGATGGCCCGCGTGCTCATAGTGCTCCGAGGATTGCAGCAGCGCCTTGGACGGAATGCAGCCGATATTGGTGCAGGTACCGCCGGGCGCCGGGCCGCCGTCCTTTCCCTTCCACTCGTCGATGCAGGCGACCGAGAAGCCGAGCTGCGCCGCCCGGATCGCCGCGATGTAGCCACCGGGTCCGCCGCCGATCACGACGACGTCGAAACTCTTCGACATGCTTGCCTTTCAGGTCTTGCCGCCGAGGTCAGTACTCGCGCGGTACGAATATCCACAGGAGCAGATACAGGATCAGCGTGACGCCACCGAGGAACAGGCCCAGCGCGAACAGCAGGCGCCAGATCCAGGAGTCGACCCCCGTCGTCTTGCCCAGTCCACCGCAGACGCCGGCAATCCACTTGTCGGAGTCGGACAACCGCATGCGGTTGGCGCCCTCCGCGGCCGCCTTGAGCGGGTCTCCCACACCCCCCGCGGACTGCCGGCGAAACAACTCGGTCTTGGCTGCTTCGAACTCCGCCTGGGTCAGCGCGCCTTCCTTGTACAGCGCATGCAGTTTTCCGATTTCATCAGCCGTGCCCATGTCTAGACCTCCAGCAGCAGACGCGCCGGATCCTCCAGCGCTTCCTTCATCGTGACCAGTGACAGCACGGCTTCGCGACCATCGATGATGCGATGGTCGTACGACATCGCCAGGTAGTTCATCGGCCGCACCACGACCTGTCCGTTCTCGACCACGGCGCGATCCTTGGTCGCGTGCACGCCCAGGATGGCCGACTGCGGCGGATTGATGATCGGCGTCGACAGCATCGATCCGAAGACACCGCCATTCGAGATCGAGAAGGTGCCGCCGGTGAGTTCCTCGAGCGCCAGCTTGCCTTCACCCGCGCGCTTGCCGAAGTCGGCAATCTTCTTTTCGATATCTGCAAACGTCATCTGATCGGCATCGCGCAGGATGGGCACCACCAGGCCGCGCGGCGAACCGACCGCGATGCCGATATCGAAGTAGCCGTGGTAGACGATGTCGTTGCCATCGACCGAGGCATTCAGCACCGGGTACTTCTTCAGCGCGGCGACGGCGGCCTTGACGAAAAACGACATGAAGCCGAGCTTCACGCCGTGCTCCTTCTCGAAGCGATCCTTGTAGCGGTTCCGCAGTTCCATGAGCGGCGCCATGTTGACCTCGTTGAACGTGGTCAAAATGGCCGCGGTCGACTGCGACTGGACGAGGCGCTCCGCCACCCGCTGGCGTAGCCGAGACATCGGCACGCGCTGTTCCGGCCGGTCCGCGAGCGCGGAAAAATCAATCGGCGCCTTGACTTCCGGCAGCGCTGGCCGAGCTGCCGGCGCGGCCCCTGCCGCAGCCGGCGCGGGGACCGCCGCGCGAGCCTGCGTGCCGGCGGCGAGCGCGCCCAGCACATCGCCCTTGGTTACGCGGCCATCCTTGCCGGTCCCCGCGACCTGTCCAGGCGCGAGTCCGGCGTCGGCCATCAATTTCGCCGCCGCAGGCATCGCGACCCCTGCGGCACCGGGCGCTGCCGCGGCCACTTTTGGTGCCGGGGCCGGGCTGGCGGCCGAAACTGCGGCCCCCTTGCCTTCCGAGTCGATCGTCGCGATGACCTCGCCCGACACCACCGTGGCGCCATCGCCCTTGATGATCTGGCCGAGCGCGCCGCCCGACGGTGCCGGCACTTCCAGCACTACCTTGTCGGTCTCGATCTCGATCAGGATCTCGTCGGCGATGATCGCGTCGCCGGGCTTCTTCTTCCACTGCAGCAGCGTTGCCTCAGCGACCGATTCGGACAGCTGCGGTACCTTGACTTCAACTATTGCCATTTTCTTCCTGGCTCCAATGATGGACGCGACCGGTTCCGGATTGCGCCGCGCGAGTCAGGCGAGACTGAGCCGCCTGCTCGTGCGTCCGACGTTCCGGCGCGCTGCGCGCGTCCGGAACGTCACTTGTTCAGCACGAGTCCCTTGAGTTTTCCGAACGCGGTGTCGATCAAGGCTTTCTGCTGTTCGACATGCTTGGCGTAGTACCCGACCGCAGGCGACGCGGACGCAGGCCGCCCGGCATAGCCGAGCTTCTGGCCCTCTGTCATGTTCTCCAGCAGGTGGTGCTGCGTGTAGAACCACGGGCCCTGGTTGGCCGGTTCGTCCTGGCACCAGACGATCTCCGTGGCCGCCGGGAACTTGCGAAACTCCGAGGCCAGCGCCTTGTGCGGAAACGGGTACAGCTGCTCGATGCGCAGGAGGGCGACGTCGTCCTCGTTGCGCTCGCGCCGCGCGTGCGCCAGGTCGTAATAGACCTTGCCCGAGCACAGGACGATGCGCTTGACCTTCTTCGCATCGATCGAGGCGTCAAGCTCGCTGATGATGGTCTGGAATTCGCCGCGCGCGAGTTCCGACAGGTCGGACGCAGCATCCTTGTTCCGCAGCAGGGACTTCGGCGTCATGATCACCAGCGGCTTGCGGAACAGGCGGATCATCTGCCGGCGCAGCAGGTGGAAGATCTGCGCTGCCGTCGTCGGCTGTGCGATCTGCATGTTGTTATCGGCCGCCAGCTGCAGGAAGCGCTCCAGCCGGGCCGACGAATGCTCGGGGCCTTGGCCCTCATAGCCATGCGGCAACATCAGCGTGAGCCCAGACTGCCGGCCCCACTTCACTTCGCCGGAGGACAGGAACTGGTCGATCACGACCTGCGCGCCGTTGACGAAGTCACCGAACTGCGCCTCCCAGATCACGAGCGCATTCGGCTCTGCGCTGGCATAGCCGTATTCGAAGGCCAGCACGGCTTCTTCCGACAGCACGGAATCGATGATGGTGAACGGCGCCTGCGTGTCCGACACGTGCTGCAACGGTATGAAGGTGCCCTCGTCCCACTTCTCGCGCGCCTGGTCATGGAGCACCGCATGGCGGTGCGTAAAGGTGCCGCGGCCCGAGTCCTGGCCGGTGAGGCGCACGGCATAGCCACTGGCGACCAGCGAGGCGAAGGCGAGGTGTTCGCCCATGCCCCAGTCGAGCGGCACCTTGCCTTCGGCCATCGCGCGGCGGTCTGCAATCACCTTCTCGACCAGTGGATGCACCTTGAAGGTCGAGGGAATCGTCGTGATGCGTTCGCCCAGGCGCTTCAACTCGGCCAGCGGCACGGCGGTGTCCGCGTGATCGGTCCACTTGCGATTCAGGAACGGCGACCAGTCGACTGCGTACTTGCTCTTGTAGTTGGTCAGTACCGGGTCCGACGTGGTGCGGCCCTCCTCCATCGCCGCGCGATAGGCCTTGACCATCTGGTCCGGCACCTCGGCGGTGATCGTGCCCTGCGTCACCAGCTTGTCGGCGTATACCTTGCGCGTGCCCGTGTGGCCGCCGATCTTCTTGTACATCAGCGGTTGCGTGACGGCCGGCGTGTCCTGCTCGTTGTGGCCCAGACGACGGAAGCAGACGATGTCGAGCACGACGTCGAGGTTGAATTGCTGCCGGTAGTCCATGGCGAGCTGGGTGAGGAACACGACCGCTTCGGGGTCGTCGCCGTTCACGTGAAAGACCGGCGCCTCGATCATCTTGACCACGTCCGAGCAATAGATCGTCGACCGCGAGTCGCGCGGGTCGGACGTCGTGAAGCCGATCTGGTTGTTGATGACGATGTGAATCGTGCCGCCGGTACCGTACCCGCGCGTCTGCGCCAGGTTCAGCGTTTCCATCACGACGCCCTGGCCGGCAAAGGCGGCATCGCCGTGCACCAGCACCGGCAGCACCTCGTCGCCCGACTCGTCTCCCCTGCGCTCCTGCCGCGCCCGCACCGAACCCTCGACCACCGGATTGACGATCTCGAGGTGGGACGGATTGAAAGCCAGCGACAGGTGCACCGGACCGCCCGGGGTCGGGATGTCGCTCGAAAATCCCATGTGGTACTTGACGTCGCCTGCCGGCAGATCGGAGCCGGGCTTGCCCTCGAACTCCGCGAACAGCTCCTTGGGCATCTTGCCGAGCGTATTGACCAGAACGTTCAGGCGGCCACGGTGCGCCATGCCGATGACGATCTCCTCGACGCCCTTCGATCCGGCGCGCTGGATCAGTTCGTCCATCGAGGCGATGAAGGTCTCCCCGCCTTCCAGCGAAAAGCGCTTCTGCCCGACGTACTTCGTGTGCAGGAATCGCTCGAGGCCTTCGGCGGCGGTCAGCCGATCGAGGATATGCAGCTTCTCTTCCGCGCTGAACGTCGGCGTCGAGCGCACGGATTCGAGCCGCTGCTGTATCCAGCGCTTCTGCGCGGGGTCCGAGATGTACATGTACTCAGCGCCGATGCTGCCGCAGTAGGTCTGGCGCAGCGCGGTGACGATCTCGCGCAGCGTCATCTGTTCCTGCCCGAAGTACGTGTTGGACGCCGAAAAAGCGGTGTCCATGTCGGCTTCGGTCAGGTCATAGAACGCAGGCTCGAGTTCCGGGATCGACGGCCGTTCCTGCCTTTGCAGGGGATCGAGATTGGCCCAGCGGTTGCCGAGGAAGCGATACGCCGCGATGATCGACTGGACATGGACCTGCTTGCGCGCCACCGACAGATCGGTGGGTGCGACCTTCGGCTGGAACGCGCCGGCCTTGGCGCGCTGGGCGAAGGACTCGACGATCGGCGCGTGCGCGACATCGCGGGAACTCGGCGAGCCATCGGCCGCCGGCACGAGTTGCATCTGATCGAAGTAGGCGCGCCATTTTTCCGGCACCGAGCCGGGGTTGTCGAGGTAGCGCTCGTAAAGTTCCTCGACGTACGGCGCATTGCCGCCGAACAGGTACGAGTTGACCTGGAACTGTCGCATCATTGGTCCATCACCTTTCAGAACGAGTTTCTCGTTGAAGATGCCCGGTCGCTCCGCCCTGCGGTGCGGTGGTCCCGGCGACAGCCCCACCGGATTCCGGCAGCACCATCGAGTCTGTCGGCCGGAGGCAAGGTGCCTGGCGACAAGCGCGGGATGCTACCACCGGGGGGCCGAGTTTCGAGCGTTTGTGTCCATTGCGCCGCATCGTCTTCTCGAAGCGCCCAGCACGCCAGCAGCGGAATACACTGCCGTCACACCGAAACTCGCCGCCAAGACGGTCGAGGAGGAGACACGTGCAAGCGACGGATATCCGTCGTCCCGACCACTTTCATCGGGTCGTGGACTGCCAGTGGGCCTGCCCCGCGCATACCCCTGTTCCCGAGTACATCCGCCTGATCGCCGGCGGGCGTTTTGCCGACGCCTACATGGTCAACTGGAAGTCAAACGTCTTCCCGGGCATTCTGGGGCGGACCTGCGACCGACCGTGTGAACCGGCCTGCCGGCGCGGGCGCGTCGAGGAAAACCAGGTTGCCCGACCCGAGCCGGTCGCGATCTGCCGCCTCAAGCGCGTCGCAGCCGATTTCAAGGAAGACATCCGGCCCCGCATGCCACGGCGGCGCGTGCCCATGAACGGCAAGCGCGTGGCTTGCATCGGCGCCGGACCCGCTTCGCTGACCGTGGCACGCGACCTTGCCCCTCTTGGTTACGAGGTCATTGTGTTCGACCAGGACCCCAAGGCCGGCGGGATGATCCGCACGCAGATTCCCCGCTTCCGCCTTCCGGAGGAAGTCATCGACGAGGAAACCGGCTACGTCCTCGGCCTTGGCGTCGAGTTCCGCGGCGGGGTGCGCATCGATTCGATGAAGCGCCTGCTCGCCGAGAAGTACGACGCCGTGTTCGTCGGCTCGGGCGCACCGCGCGGCCGCGACCTCGACGTTCCCGGACGCACTGAAGCGGCGCAGAAGATCCATATCGGCATCGACTGGCTCTCGTCCGTGTCCTTCGGCCATGTCACTACGGTCGGCAAGCGCGTCATCGTGCTGGGCGGCGGCAACACGGCGATGGATTGTTGCCGGACCGCGAAGCGGCTGGGCGGCGAGGACGTCAAGGTGATCGTCCGCTCCGGCTTCGACGAGATGAAAGCCTCGCCGTGGGAGAAGGAGGACGCGCAGCACGAAGGCATCCCGATTCTCAACTACCTGGTCCCCAAGGCCTTCCTGCACGACAACGGCCGTTTGACCGGTATGACCTTCGAGAAGGTCAAGGCGGTCTACGACGGCAACGGCCGGCGCACGCTCGTGCCGACCGGCGAGCCCGACACGCAGTTCGACTGTGACGAAGTGCTGGTGGCGGTCGGCCAGGAAAATGCCTTCCCGTGGATCGAGCGCGACGCCGGCATCGACTTTGACAAGTCCGGCATGCCGGCACTCGACCGCGTGACACTGCAGTCGTCACGCCGCGACGTGTTCTTCGGCGGCGACGCGGCGCTCGGCCCAAAGAACATCATCTGGGCCGTCGCACAGGGGCACGACGCGGCGATCTCGATCGACAAGTACCTGCACGGCGAGGATGTGCGCGAGCGCCCGGCGCCCGGCGTGACGCTCCTGTCGCAGAAAATGGGCATCCACGAGTGGAGCTACGACAACGAGGTCGCGCCTGATACGCGCTTCAAGGTTCCCTGGCGCGACGTCAATCAGGCACTGCGCAGCATCAAGGTGGAGGTCGAGCTCGGTTTCGATCTCAAGACCGCGTGGAAGGAGGCGCAGCGCTGCCTCAACTGCGATGTCCAGACCGTGTTCGTCGCAGCGCAGTGCATCGAATGCGATGCCTGTGTCGACATCTGCCCGACCGATTGCATCACGTTCACGGCCAACGGCGATGAAAGCGAGCTGCGAACGCGTCTGCGCCGGCCGGCACTGAACCCGGAACAGCCGCTCTATGTCTCGACCGAGCTCAAGACCGGCCGCGTGATGGTGAAGGATGAAGACGTCTGCCTGCATTGCGGTCTGTGCGCCGAGCGTTGTCCGACCGGCGCCTGGGATATGCAGAAGTTCCTGCTCGAGCTGACGCCGGCGGGTCGCGGCTGTCGCACGCCGCAGAAGGAAGCCGCCTGATGGACGCACCGACCAAGCCCCGCAAGGCGACCGGTGCGGCGACGTCCCGGCCGCCACGCATCACGGCGGTCAACGACTTTGTCGTCAAGTTCGCCAACGTCAATGGCTCCGGCTCGGCTTCGGCCAACGAGATGTTCGCGCGCAGCATCCTGCGCATGGGCGTACCGGTGTCCCCGCGCAACATCTTCCCGTCGAACATCCAGGGACTCCCAACCTGGTACGAGGTGCGCGTCACCGAGCACGGACATCTCGGGCGGCGCGGCGGCGTCGATCTCATGATCGCGATGAACCCGCAGACCTGGGACAAGGATGTGCAGGAGATCGAGCCCGGCGGCTACCTGCTGTACGACTCGACGCGCCCGATGCCGGACGACCGGTTCCGCGACGACATCCATGTCATCGGCATTCCGCTGACGCAGATTGCTGCCTCGAAGTTTTCCGATCCCAAGGAACGGCAGCTGCTGAAGAACATCATGTACGTCGGCGCGCTGGCCGCCATGCTCGGCATCGATCCGGAGGTCATCGCGCAATTGCTCGGCGAGCAATACAAGGGCAAGGACAAGCTGATCAAGCCCAACCTCGACGCGTTCATGACCGGCCTGCACTACGGCCGCGAGCATCTGGAAGACGTGGTCGGACTGCGCATCGAGGCCAGCGACAAGGTGGGCGACCGCATATTCGTAGAAGGCAATGCGGCTGCGGCCCTCGGTTGCGTGTACGGCGGCGCGACGGTCTGCGCGTGGTATCCGATCACGCCGTCGTCGTCGCTGGCCGAAGCCTTCCAGAAGTACTGCAGCCGGTATCGGGTCGACCGGCAGACCGGCCATAACAAGTTCGCCATCGTGCAGGCCGAGGATGAACTCGCCTCGATCGGCATGGTGATCGGCGCCTCGTGGAACGGGGCCCGCGCATTCACGGCGACGTCAGGCCCCGGCATCTCGCTGATGACCGAGTTCATCGGGCTCGCGTACTTCGCGGAAGTTCCGGCAGTCATCATCGATGTGCAGCGCGGCGGCCCCTCGACCGGCATGCCGACGCGCACGCAGCAGTCCGACCTGCTCCTTTGTGCCTATGCCTCGCATGGCGACACCAAGCACGTGTTGCTGTTTCCGGAGGATCCACACGAGTGTTTCGAGTTCGCCGCCGCGTCGCTGGACCTGGCCGAGCGCCTTCAGACGCCGATATTCCTGATGACCGATCTCGACATCGGTATGAACCATCGGCTGTGCGCGCCGTTCAAGTGGGACGACACCCGACGTTACGACCGCGGCAAGGTCATGACACCCGAGGAACTCGACTCCGGCCGGGATTTCGGCCGTTACCTCGACGTGGACGGCGACGGCATCCCGTACCGCACGCTTCCCGGCGTCCATCCGACGCGGGGCGCCTACTTCACCCGCGGCAGCACGCGCGACGCCTATGCCCGCTACTCGGAAGCAGGGTCCGATTACGTTTACAACATGGAGCGCCTGCTGCGGAAATTCGACAGTGCAAAGGTGCTGGTCCCGCAGCCGATCGTGCGCAAGCCAACACAGAAGGCCGCCGCCGCCGTCATCTACTACGGTTCAACGGCGCCAGCGATGGACGAGGCGCTCGCACTCCTCGAGCAGCAGGGCGTGCACGTTGCGCGGATGCGATTGCGCGCGTTCCCCTTTCCGGACGCCGTCGAACGCTTCATCGACGATCACGAGTCCGTGTTCATCGTCGAGCAGAACCGGGACGCGCAGATGCGCTCCCTGCTGGTCAACGAACTCGAGATCGACCCGGCCCGGATCGTGCCCATCCTCCACTTCGATGGCACACCCATCACCGCGCGGTTCATCGCCCAGGAGATCGGCGATCGCATCAAGGCACACAACGTCCGCCCCTTGAAGAGCGGCAAGGCAGCATGAGCCAGACATGACCTATCTCGCCAAGCCCAAGCTGCGTCACCCCACCCTGCCGATCAATCGCCTCGGCTATACGCGTCGCGACTACGAAGGCAAGATCTCGACGCTGTGCGCCGGCTGCGGTCACGATTCGATCTCCGCGGCGATCATCCAGGCGTGCTGGGAACTTGAGATCGAACCGCACCGGGTCGCCAAGCTCTCGGGCATCGGCTGTTCGTCCAAGACTCCGGACTACTTCCTCGGTAACTCGCACGGTTTCAACTCGGTCCACGGCCGCATGCCGTCCGTACTGACCGGCGCCAACCTGGCGAACCGCGATCTGATTTACCTCGGCGTATCCGGCGACGGCGACTCGGCTTCCATCGGGCTCGGCCAGTTCGCCCACATGGTCCGGCGCGGCGTCAACATGACCTACATCGTCGAGAACAACGGTGTGTACGGTTTGACCAAAGGACAGTTTTCAGCCACGGCCGACCGCGGCTCGAAGTCCAAGCGTGGCGCCGTCAACCGCGACGCCGCGATCGACCTGGTCTCGCTCGCGATCCAGCTCGGCATCACCTACGTCGCGCGCAGCTTCTCGGGCGACAAGGATCAGCTCGTGCCCCTGATCAAGGGCGCACTGCATCACAGCGGCACAGCACTGATCGATGTCCTGAGCCCCTGCGTCGCATTCAACAATCATGCGGGCAGCACGAAGAGTTATGACTACGTGCGCGCACACAACGATGCGGTCAATCGCCTCGACTTCATGCCCCGCCGCGAGGCCATCGGTGCCGCGTATGAACCCGGGGAGGTGATCGAAATCACGCAGCATGACGGCAGCCAGCTACGGCTGCGCAAGCTGCACGACGGCTACGACCCCGGCGACCGGCTGGCCGCTATCAGTCACATCCATGCCCACCAGGACCGCGGCGAAATCGTCACGGGGTTGCTGTTCGTCGATCCCGCCGCCGATGACCTGCACGAACACCTGAACACCGTGACGACACCGCTCAACCGTCTGGTCGAAGCGGATCTCTGCCCCGGAGCCGCAGCGCTTGCGGCGCTGAACACCGAGCTCAGCTAGGGCCCTAGCTCCGCAAACCGCGCCGCAGGGACGGCACTGCGCGAGGGGTAAGCTCGGGTCGTCGTCTGCGATCACCGCTGACGACGACCCGGCGGAGCAGCCATTGCAGAGCCTTGTATCAGTACTTGCGACGAGCAGCACGCTTCCGGAGTCGGTTGTATCGAACCGCAGCATTGGACAGTTGCTGCTCGACGGCATCGAGATCGACGATGAAGCCACGGCGGAAATCGTGGCGCGCATCCAGGAGCGCGCCGAGCTGATCGAGAAGAAGACCGGCCTGCGGGCGCGCCGCTTCTTCGCGCCGGAGGATTCGCCCGTTGCGGTCGGGCTCGACCTGCTGGAGCGACTGATGCAGGGCGAGGCCTGGTCCGAGCTCGACGCGATCATCGTCTCGTCATCGAGCACGCATGGCTTCCCGGGGCTGTCGCAGCAGCTTGTCGCGGCCGCACGGACGCGACATGCCGATCTCGGCGCACCGTTCGTGCTCGACATCGGCAGCAACGCCTGCACCGGCTTCATGTACGCGCTCGCCGTCGGCAGCAGCACGATGAAGGCGCTCGGCTTTCGTCGGGTCGCCTGTCTGGCGATCGAGTTCTCATCGCGTTGCATCGCCTACGATCCGCTCGCGTTCGGCACCAGCACGCTGTTCGGCGACGCGGCCGCCGGCGTGTTGCTCGGACAGGGTGTGCAGGGAATCGCCCGGCTGTGTTCGGTGCGCGCCAGTTCAATGATCGACGCCGAAACGATCGGCATGGTCAAGGGCTCCGGGATGCAAGCCGCGCACCTGTCGGTCGACGTGCCGAAATCGGCGCGCTGGTTCATGTCCGGGCCTCCGGTCGCGCTGGGTGCAACCCGCATTCTGGTCGACGAGATCCAGCGGGTGCAGCGCGACGGCGTGAAAATCGACTGGCTGATTCCGCACCAGGCCAACCTGACGCGCATCCTGATCCCGGCCTGCGTAAAGACCGGCATCGAACCTGAACGACTGTGCGCGTCGTTCGCCGAAACCGGTAACACGTCGAGTGCGAGCATTCCCCTGTTGCTGGACCAGCTGGTCCGTGAAGGGCAGGCGCAGTCCGGGCAAACCGTGCTGCTGGTGGGATTCGGCGCGAGTTTTTCGGTCGGCTCCGCACTACTTCAGTTCGATCGGTTGCCAGGCGCAGCAAAGCCGTTTGCCGCTAGAGAGCAGTAGCCGAGAGCGCCGTCGTTTCCGTTCGGCATTCTGGAACCCGAGCGACGCGCTCTGGTGCGGAATCCGTGTCCTGCAAGCAGCGATGTAGGCCGCGGAGTTGACGTCCGTTGCCCCAGATCAATCCCCGTCCGACGTTCGAGGCGAATGCTCCGTCCTACGTGAGGCCGATTGCCTCGCTTCCCGCCGACGCTCCGCGCAGACGAGTGCACGGGATTACTGGCAGCGCGCGGAGACCACCATGGCGCAGGCCCAGCAGGGGTCCGGGTTCCGGATCGTTGCTCGAGAGGATTACTCGGACGTCACCTACATGCTGGAGGTGGCGCATCCGATGATGGCCAAGGCTGCCAAGCCCGGCCAGTTCGTCATCGTGATGGAGCATGAGCATGGCGAGCGCATTCCGCTGACGATTGCCGACTTCGACCGCGAGCGCGGGACGATCACGCTGGTGATCCAGGCGGTCGGCAAGACCACGAAGGAAATGCAGGCTAACTGCACGGTCGGCACAACGCTCTTTGCGATGGTCGGCCCGATGGGCATTCCGAGCCATATCGGAAGCGCGAAGAAAGTCATCTGCGTCGGCGGCGGCCTCGGTGTTGCGCCCGTCTACCCGCAGGCCCGCGCCTACAAGGAAAGCGGCGCCTACGTCATCGGTGTGGTCGGCTTCCGCAACAAGGACCTGATGTTCTGGCAGGACAAGTTCGCCAAGGTGTGCGACGAACTGATCGTCTGCACCGACGACGGCTCAGCCGGACTCAAGGGCCTGGTCACCGAAGGCATCAAGCAGGCCGTCGCAAAGCATTCCGACATCGACGAGGTCGTCGCGATCGGGCCGCCGATCATGATGAAGGGCTGTTCCGAAGCCACGCGCGCCCACGGCATCAAGACGATGGTGAGCCTGAACCCCGTAATGGTCGACGGAACCGGCATGTGCGGCGGGTGCCGCGTCAAGGTCGGCGAGCAGGTCAAGTTCGCCTGTGTCGACGGACCGGACTTCGACGGCCACCAGGTCGACTTCGATGACCTGATGGCGCGGCTGGTGCGCTACCGGCGCGCCGAGAAGGACGCCCTCGAGCACTGGCAGGAGACCTGCCGCATCCGCGCCGACAAGGTGATCGACCTGAAGTCGGCGGTGCTCGGCGCCGAGGCCGAGATCCCTATCGACATTCAGCCCAGCACCGACGGCTGAGTCGAGGAGACGATCCCATGGCCACGGCAAAGAAGAAGACCATCCGCACGATTCCGCAGGAGCGGACGCCGATGCCGGAGCAGGATCCGCTGGTGCGGGCCCGCAATTTCAGCGAGGTCGCCAGCGGCTACCGACTCGAAGATGCACTGGTCGAGGCAGAGCGTTGCCTGCAGTGTCCGGACGAGCCCTGCGTGCGCGGCTGCCCGGTCGGCATCGACATTCCCGCTTTCATCAAGAAGATCACCGAAAAACACTACAACGGTGCCTACGACATCATCACCGACACCAATTTGCTGCCGTCGGTGTGTGGCCGAGTCTGTCCGCAGGAGAACCAGTGCGAGGGCGTGTGCACCGTCGGCGAGACCCTCGAGCCCGTGGCGATCGGGCGCCTGGAGCGCTTCGTCGGCGACATGGCCATTGCCGAAGGCTGGGAGAACGTGCCTTACATCGAGCCATCGGGCTTCAAGGTCGGCATCGTCGGCGCGGGTCCTGCCGGTTTGGCCTGTGCGGCGGACATGGCGAAGGCCGGCTGTGAAGTTGTCGTCTACGAGGCGTTCCATACGCCGGGCGGCGTGCTCAAGTACGGCATTCCGGACTTCCGCCTGCCGAACAGCGTCATCGACGCCGAGATCGACAAGGTCCGCAACCTCGGCGTGCGCTTCGAGTGCAACACGCTGGTCGGGCGCCTTTTCACCATCGAGCAGATGGTGACCGAGATGGGTTTCCACGCGGTGTTCATCGGCACCGGTGCCGGCTATCCGAGCTTCATGGGCATTCCGGGCGAATCACTGAACGGCGTGCTATCCGCCAACGAACTGCTCACGCGCTGCAACCTGATGCGGGCGCGCGACTTCCCCAGTTTCGACACGCCGCTGCAGCCGGGCAAGCACGTCGCCGTCATCGGCGCCGGCAACACGGCCATGGACGCATTGCGCGTTTCACTGAGGCTCGGCGCCGAAAGCGTGCACTGCATCTACCGTCGTTCGAAGAAGGAAGCGCCGGCGCGCGTGGAAGAAGTTCACCACGCCGAGCAGGAAGGGGTCGACTTCAACTGGCTGACCAGCCCGGTCGAGATTCTCGGCGACGCCAGCAATAACGTGCGCGCGCTGCGCTGCGTGAAAATGGAACTCGGCGAGCCCGACGAATCGGGCCGTCGCCGCCCTGTCGTCGTGCCGGGCAGCGAGTTCGAGTTCGAGACCGACATGGTGGTGTTCGCCATCGGCACCAACGCCAATCCGATCCTCGGGCAGACCGCCAAGCTGAAGCTCAACAAGTGGGGCTACATCGCGAGCCGACGACAAGCTCGCGACCTCGATTGCCGGCGTGTACGCCGGCGGCGACATCGTCACCGGCGCGGCGACCGTCATCCAGGCCATGGGCGCTGGGCGCAAGGCGGCGCGCAGCATGAAGGCCTACCTCGGCCTGCGTGACAGCGACGCCGTCTACGACACCGGCGTCAGCGGGTCGCTCTTCGGCATTCCGCGCGAAGAGCACGGCTTCGCGCAGGTTCGCGTCGCCCGCTAGCCGCCGCTGAGCACGGCACAGACTACGAAACGCAAGGAACGAGCATGAGTGCAGTCCTGGAACGCCCGGCAGCCAAGGGAAAGGCCGGAACCAAGCCGGCCGTGAAGCTGCCCGAGCACATCGTCGAGGTGATCAGCGACTCGGGCGAAGGCGCGCAGCGCTGCGGCCAGGCGTTTGCCTCGATCGCCGCGCGCAGCGGCAACGGCATCTGGACGGTGGAGATCATTCCGGCCGAGATCCAGCCGCCGGCGCGCAGCGTCGCCGGCGCGAGCGGCATACGCATACGTGTCGGCAGCGAGCAGGTCACCAACGGCGGCGACGAAACCGACCTCGTGATCGCCTTCAACGAGCAGGTGCTGCTCGGTCGGGTGCGCGCCGGCGAACTCAAGCACGGCGCCACGATACTGCTCGAGAACATGTGGGCCGAGCACCGAGACCCGGACATCGTCAAGTCCTTCACTGAAACGCTGCAGGCGCTCAAGGATGCAGGCTTTCGCGTTATCAACCTGCCGTTGGAGAAGGAGTGTCGCGCGCTGATGAGCGATCCGCGCCGCGGCAAGAACATGTTCGTGCTCGGCGTGCTCGCCAGCATCTACAGCTTCGACCTGCAGCTCGCGCGCGACCAGATCGCGCTCACCTTCGGCAAGAAGGACCAGAAGGTCATCGACTCCAACGTGCGGCTGATGGAAGCGGGCTTCGCCTGGGGCGAAACGAACCTCGACTTCAAGTACGAGATTCCCGCCGAGAAGGCCAAGGTGCCGCAGATCGTCGTCAATGGCAACACGGCCATCGCGCTCGGCGTGCTCGCTTCCGGCATGGATATTTGCGCGATGTACCCCATCACGCCAGCCACCTCGGCGTCGCACTACCTGTCGGAGTGTTTCGAGCGGGTCGGTGGGATCGTGCACCAGGCCGAGGACGAGATCGCCGCCTGCGCGTTCGCAATCGGCGCGTCTTATGCCGGTCGTTGCGCGGTGACAATCACTTCGGGGCCGGGTTACTCGCTGAAGCAGGAAGGTATCGGACTCGCCGTCATGGCCGAGATCCCGCTGGTCGTCGTCAATGTGCAGCGCGGCGGCCCGAGCACCGGGCAGCCGACCAAGGTCGAGCAGGCCGACTTGCTGACGGCGATCTACGGGAGCCACGGCGATGCGCCGAAGGTCGTGATCGCCGCAACCGGCATCGAGGACTGTTTCTACTCGATGATCACGGCACGCAAGATCGCCGAGACCTTCAACATGGTCGTGGTGGTGCTGACCGACGCCAGCCTGGCCACGGCCCAACAACCATTTGCGCGGCCCAACTTCTCGGAAGACTGGCTCGCTCCACCGATCGATCAGTCACCACTGCCCGTAGGCGCGAAGCCCTACGACTGGGACAAGATCACCGGCATCGCCCGTCGCTTCTCCCCCGGTCAGCCGAACGGCATGCACACGGTCACCGGCCTGGCACACGATCGCGCCAGCAAGGTCGCCTATGACCCGGCGATCAACGAGGAAGGCCTGCGTGCTCGCAGCCTGAAACTGGCCGCGCTGCAGAAGACACTGAAAGCGCCGGTGGTGTACGGCGATCCCGAGGGTGACCTGCTGGTCGTCGGCTGGGGCAGCACGCAGGGCATCATCGAAGAAGCGGTGCAGCGCGTCCGCGACGAGGGGCTGAAGGTCTCCGCGCTGCAGATTCGCTTCGTCCAGCCGATGCCGTCCGGCATCAAGGACATCCTGAAACGCTTCAAGAAGGTGATGACGGTCGAAGGCACGTGGGCCGACCGCCCGGAGGAAGATGAACTGATCGACGAAGAGAATCGGCGCTACGCCCCGCTCGCAATGATGCTGCGGGCACGCACGCTGGTCGACGTCGATTGCTGGACCGAGGCCCGTGGCCAACCGATCAAACCCGGCCTGGTGGTCAACGCCATCCGCGCCAAACTGAGCGAAGGAAAGTAGACGATGGGCTCCGCACTCAGTCAATGCATCATCAAGCTGCACGAGGAACGCCACGTCCTCGAGGACTACCAGGGCGGCGTGCCGCGCTGGTGCAGCGGTTGCGGCGACAACGCGATCCTTGCCGCCGTGCAACGGCTGTGCCGCGACGAGGACCTCGCTCCTGAGCGCACCGTGTTCGTGTCCGGCATCGGCTGTTCGAGCCGTTTCCCTCACTACATGAAGACCTACGGCTTCCATGGCATCCACGGCCGTGCCTTCCCGCTCGCCGAGGGCGTGAAAATGGCGCGCCCCGACCTGAACGTCTTCGTCAATACCGGCGATGGTGACTGCTGCTCGATCGGCGCAGCGCACTGGATCCACGCGATCCGCTACAACATGAACCTGACGGTGATCCTGCACGACAACCAGGTCTACGGACTCACCAAGAAACAGGCCTCGCCCACCTCGCCGGTCGGGTTCAAGTCGAACACGACACCGCGCGGTTCGGTGCTCGAACCGCTGAACCCGCTGTCGGTCACGCTGGGCGTGCAGAACGCGTCTTTTGTGGCGCAGGGGGTCGACTGGATCCCCGAGTTGCTCTACGACATTATCGCCAAGGCCTACAAGCACCGCGGTTTCTCGTTCGTGCGCATCATCCAGCGCTGCCCCGAATGGTTGCCGAAGACCTTCGAGCCGTGGCTGCACGATCCGGGCAAGACACTGTTGCTGACCCACGAAAACGGCCTGCAGCCGAGTGCGGACACCAGCCGGATCTACAAGAACCAGCGCGAACACGACCCGCTGAACATCCATCAGGCCCGCGAGATCGCCTCCGGCACCGATCCGATTCCGGTCGGCATCCTGTACCACGACCCGAACGTGCCCTGCTACGACGATCTGCGCGGGGCCGGACAGCCGCGCACCGCCGAGGCGATCCGTGCCGGGCTCAGCAAGGAGTTCGACAAGTTCACGATCTGGCCGGACGAGGAGCGCGAACAGCGCGCCGCCTGACGATCGACCAACACTAGGGGTTCGTCGCCATGGACATGGCCGCCAAGTTCCAGGACCAGACCGTTTTTCACATGACCGGCAAGCGCTCGGGCGACGGGCTCGCCGCGCTGCAGGCTGGATTCCGCCCGGCCCTGCTCGCCGCGTATCGCGACCTGACACGCCTGCGCTACGACTATCCGGTCGTGCTGCTCGAGCGCGATGCGGGCACCGACTACGTGAGATCGCTTTCGTCGATCATCGGTCAGCTGATCGCCGAGATCGCACCGCGCGGCATCGAGGGTGAACGCCTGCGCAAGCACCTGCTGCGCCTCGAACGCGAGATCCGCGTGCTGCTGGCCGCCGGCACGGTCGGCACGCTGACCGACGTGTGGCCGCTCGCGGCTGAGCAGGCCGCGGGACGTGATGACAACGTGCGCGACATCCTCACGCGGGCGGCGGAGTCGCTGGACGTCGACGGCGATGTGCTGAACTGCGAAGGTGTCCTCGCAGCGCGATTCCTTCGTCGCGCGTGGCAGAACGTGCAATCCGAGCGGGCACGGCAGTTCCGCACACTGGTCGATCATCTGGTTCGCAAGCTGTCGGACATCCTGCGCGCCGCCCATGTCCACTCGCAAGCGGGCCAGCAACCCGCGGCGCTGCAGTCGGGATTCGGCACATTGCATTCGGACATCTTTGATTTCTCCGCCATGTCGCGCCTCGTTTCGCGCAACGTGCCGCAGGACGAGCTGCCTGCGTCGAGGCGCCAACGTATCGAGTGGGCGCTTTCCATACTGCGCAGCCAGCCCTTCTATCCCGACCCCCGAGGCTCAGAGGCAGAAGCGGTTTATGAATTCGCTTTCAGCGACTGCGCAACGGCGATCGAAGCGCATCGCACGCGGCTTCCCAAGCTGGTCGAGGTAGTGAAGGCCATCGCCGTGGCCGAACTCGAAGCCCGTGGCGGCTATGTCGAGGCCAACCACGACGCGTTCTTCGAGAGCTATGACGAGCACTCGTTGACTGCCGAGGACCTGGCGCAGTTCCCGGACTACCTGGTCTGCATTCCGCCGGACCGCAACTCAGCGCCCGAGAATGCCGCGCTGATGGAAATGCTTTCCGCCGGCATGCCGGTGAAGGTGCTGGTACAGCACACCGACCTGCTGGAGGACGCCGCCATCGGCCAGGGCCACTTTGCCTTCGGCGTGCGCAGCGCCCGGCTGGCCACGACCGCCATGGGCCTCGGCGGCATGTTCGTGCTGCAGTCGACAAGCTCGAACCTGTATGCGCTGCGAGAGCGCGTGCGGCGCGGCATGGAATGCCGCGGGCCGGCGCTGTTCAGCGTGTTCACGGGTTCGCCCGACGACGCCAGCGAACTGCCCGCGTACCTCACGTCCGCCGCGGCAATGAAATCGCGCGCCTTCCCGGCCTTCACGTATGACGCCAATGCCGGCAGCAACTGGGCGACCCGGTTTTCCTTCGAGAACAACCGCAATCCCGAGGAGGACTGGCCGGCCGAGGACTTCGAGTACGCCGACGAGGACCTGCAGCGTGTACAGGAACCCGTCCAGTTCACGTACGCAGACTACGTACTGTGCGATCGCCGTCATGCGCATCACTTTGCGGTCGTCCGACGCGAACGCTGGACGACGTCCATGCTGCCGGCGGCCGATTGGCTGAAGCTCTCCGAACGCGAAGCGGCTGAGCGGGTCCCGTATGTCATTGCCGTCGACGGCTCCGACCAGCTGCATCGCGTGATCGTCGACTCGCGGCTGCTGCAGTCGACGCGCCGGTGCCTCCTGCTGTGGCACCGCCTGCAGGAGCATGGCGGCATCCACAACTCGCACGCAGACCAGGCGCTGGCACGCGAGAAGGCGACGTGGGAGGCGCAGAAGCAGCAGGAAATCGAGGCGTTGAAGCAGGCCACGTCAGCCACCGCGGCAACGGCCGCTACAACGGCTGCGCCTGCCGCGACTGCGGAGTCCGCGGCCGCCACACCGACCGCGGCTAGCGCGACGGAAGCAACGGTCGAGGCTGCCGCTGCACCGCCGTCCGACGAGCCGTGGATCGAGACCATCCGCTGCTCGAGTTGCAACGAGTGCCAGAACATCAACGACAAGCTGTTTGCGTACAACGAAAACAAGCAGGCCTACATCAAGGACGTGAACGCCGGCACCTATCGCCAGATCATCGAAGCGGCCGAGGCATGCCAGGTGGCGATCATCCATCCGGGCAAGCCGAAGAACCCGAAGGAGCCCGGGCTCGAAGAACTGCTGGAGCGGGCGAAGCCGTTCCTGTAGCCACGCGCCGTATCGGGCCGGCGATGAAGATCCTGCGCTCGGACCTCGCGCACGGCCACGAACTGGAAGGCGCCGTGGTCGTCATCGATGTGCTGCGCGCCTTCACGACGGCGGCCTACGCGTTCGCCGCCGGGGCACGGGCGATGATCGCGGCTGACTCGCTCGAAGGCGTGAATCGGTTACGCAGCCGTTACAAAGCGTCGATGACGATGGGGGCGCATGGCGGAGGTCGACCGGTCCCGGGGCTGGACTTCGGCAACTCGCCCGCCGAAATCGTCGGCCGTGACCTCTCGGGCATCACGCTGATCCAGTTCACTGCCGGTGGCGTCAAGGGCTTGGTCGATTGCGACCATGCCACCGAAGTGCTCGCCGGAAGCCTGGTCTGCGCCCGCTCGACGGCGCGCTATATCCGCACGCTGGCACCGTCGACCGTGACTCTGGTGATCACTGGCCTCTGGACGGATCGCGATGGCGACGAGGATCACGCCTGTGCGGACCTGATCGAGGCCTATCTGCTCGGCCGGTCACCCGATCTGTCGCTGTACGAGCAGCGCGTGCGACAGTCCGACTTCGGCCGGCGCTTCGGCTCCACGGAGTACCCGCACCTGCCGGCCGCCGATCTCGAGCTCTGTGCGGCCGCGGATCGCTTCGGCTTTGCCATGCCAATGCACCGAACGGATCACGGTCTCGTCATCGAACCGGTGGCGTTGGCAGAATTGCCCGCCACTTGAGGGCGTGCGGGCACTGCGCTCCAAGCGCGCGCACTGCACCCTTTCGTCGGACCTGCCATTCGGATCGATTGACAGGCGGCGGTGCGCCGCGCATCGTGACGAAACCATGTCCCTCCGTGCCCTGCTGTTCGTGCTGCTGGCCGTGCTGCTGACAATGCCGGTCGGTGCGCAGGCCCAGCTCTACAAGTGGGTCGACGAAGACGGAGGGATCAATTACGGCGACACGCCACCACCGAAAGCGAAGAACGTGCAGCCGGTCAGCCAGGGTTCCGTGAGCGTCGTGCCCGGTGTGTCGAAGGATGAGATGGCCGGCATGCGCGATCGTGACGAACAACGCCGCAAGCAACGAGAGCAGCGGGAGGCGGACGAAACGCGTGCCGCTGAGAAGGCACGCGCGGCCGCTCCGCGTGAACAGCCAGCCTCAGACAGCTACGCAACCGACTACGGGTATTGGCCCACGCGCCCGCGGCCGCCCGACATCGGCAAGAACCGGCCGCGCCCGGAACAACCCATCGCAAAGCCCGGAACTCCGGCAGAACCGCCTTCCCTCGGGCAACCCCCCATCCTGCGCGGTCGCTAGACCAGAGGTGCAGTTTTGGCGGTCGCGTTGCCGCCAAATGCCGACCATGAAAAACGGCGCCTGCAGGCGCCGTTTTCCGTGGCCAAGCGCGGTGCTAGCGCTGTCCGATCGGCTTGACGTCGCGCGCGGTCGCGCCGACAAAGAGCTGCCGTGGACGCCCGATCTTGTACTCGGGGTCTGCGATCATCTCGTTCAGCTGCGCGATCCAGCCGACGGTGCGGGCCAGCGCGAAGATGGCGGTAAAAAGCGGCACCGGAATGCCGATCGCCTTCTGCACGATGCCCGAGTAGTAGTCGACGTTCGGATAGAGCTTGCGGCTGACGAAGTAGTCGTCTTCCAGCGCGATCTTCTCGAGTGCCATCGCGAGCTTGAACAGCGGGTCGTCGTGCAGGCCGAGTTCGTTCAGCACTTCGTTGCAGGTCTCGCGCATCAGCTTGGCGCGCGGATCGTAGTTCTTGTAGACGCGGTGCCCGAAGCCCATCAGCTTGACGTTGCTGTTCTTGTCCTTGACCTTGGCAATGAAGTCGCCGATCTTCTCGACGCCGCCGTTTCTCTGGATGTCGTACAGCATGTTCAGGCAGGCCTCGTTGGCGCCGCCATGCGCCGGACCCCACAGGCAGGCCACGCCGGCCGCGATCGCCGCGAACGGGTTGGTGCCGGACGAAGCGCACAGGCGCACCGTCGAGGTCGAGGCGTTCTGTTCGTGGTCTGCATGCAGGATGAAAATGCGGTCCATCGCCCGCACCAGCACATCGTTGACCTTGTAGTCCTCGCACGGCGTGGCGAACATCATCCGCATGAAGTTCGCCGCGTACGACAGGTCGTTGCGCGGGTACATGTAGGGTTGGCCCACCGTGTACTTGTAGGCCATTGCGACCAGCGTCGGCATCTTGGCGATCAGGCGGATGGCCGAGACCTCGCGCTGCCAGGGGTCATTCAGGTTCATCGAGTCCGGGTAGAACGCCGACAGCGCCCCCACCAGGCCCGTCATAACGGCCATCGGGTGGGCATCGCGCCGGAAGCCGCGCATGAAGAACTGCATCTGCTCGTTGACCATCGTGTGGTTGGTCACGCGCTTGACGAAGCCAGCCTTCTGCTGCGCGTTCGGCAGCTCGCCGTACAGCAGCAGGTGGCAGGTTTCCATGAAGTCACACTTCGTGGCGAGCTGCTCGATCGGGTAACCGCGGTACAGCAGTTCGCCCTTGTCGCCGTCGATGTAGGTGATGGTCGAATTGCAGGAGGCGGTCGACAGGAAACCCGGGTCGTAAGTGAACTTGCCCGACTTGCCGTACAGCGCCCGGATGTCGATGACGTCGGGCCCCACAGTGCCCTTGTAGATCGGCAACTCCATCGTCGGCGTGCCGTCGGAGAACGTCAGGGTGGCCTTCTCGGTGGATGGGGTCAGCGCCATGGTCTTTTTCCCGGGTTCGAGGTGAGTTCAGACGGACCGAAGCCCGTCCAGGACGGTGCGAACGGCATTGTTATCGAGTCCGCCGGCCAGCTCTTTGCGCGCCAGCAAAAGGTCGAGAAGTTCGTTGTCCGGAAGGTCAAGAAGTGCCTCCAGCGCCAGGACGTCTTCAACCGTCAGCTCACTTCCGTGCCGGTCCAGGTAGCGCGACACGATGATGTCGTTTTCCAGCAACCCCCGGCGGGCACGCCAGCGCAGTCGCCGCTGTTCGAGATCACCGATGACGACGTCCATCGTCAGACATCGCGTCGGACGAGCATGTCCCGGATCTTGCCGATCGCCCGCGTGGGGTTCAGCTCCTTCGGGCAGACATCCACGCAGTTCATGATCGTGTGGCAGCGGAACAGCCGGTACGGATCGTTCAGGTTGTCGAGCCTCTCGTTGGTGGCCTGGTCGCGGCTGTCGGCGATGAACCGGTAGGCCTGCAGCAGGCCGGCCGGGCCGACGAACTTGTCAGGATTCCACCAGAAGCTCGGGCACGACGTCGAGCAGCAGGCGCACAGGATGCACTCGTAAAGGCCGTTGAGCTCCTCACGCTCCTCGGGCGACTGCAGCCGCTCCTTCTCGGGCGGCGGCGTGTCGTTGATCAGGAACGGCTTGATCGAGTGGTATTGCTTGAAGAACTGCGACATGTCGACGATCAGGTCGCGAATCACCGGCAACCCTGGCAGCGGCCGCAGCACGATCGGCTCCTTCAGGTCGCGCAGGTTCGTGATGCACGCAAGGCCGTTCTTGCCGTTGATGTTCATTGCATCCGAACCGCACACGCCTTCGCGGCACGAGCGCCGCAGCGACAGGCTGTCGTCGACATCGCTCTTGATGCGGATGAGCGCGTCCAGCAGCATCTTGTCGGTCGGCTGCAGCCGGACCTCGAGCTTCTGCATGTAGGGCTTGGCATCCTTGTCGGGGTCGTAGCGATAGATCTCGAACCTGACCGTCCGCATTCCCGTCGCGGCACCCGCCACCGCGCCCGCCTCAACGTTGCTGTTCGCCGTCATGCTTCGACCTCAGTGAGAGCCAACCGCGCCAACATCGACATGTCGCGCGCGTAGCCCTTGTGATGAAAAGAATCGACTGGCTTCGCCAGCGAATTTTTCTGATCTAGCCGCGCAAAAGTAGGTGTGCACTTTTGCGCGATTCCTAAAACGTTCTTTTCTTTGGAGCGAACGACTCGACCGTCAGCGGCTTCACGTTGACCGGCTTGTAGTCGAGCCGATTGCCGTCCGAATAGAACAGCGAGTGCTTCATCCAGTTCGTGTCATCGCGCTCGGGGAAATCGTCCCGCGCATGTGCGCCACGGCTTTCCGGGCGCGCCGCGGCCGACATGATGGTGGCCTTCGCGGTCTCGACCAGATTGTCGAGCTCGAGTGCCTCCACCCGCGCGGTGTTGAAGACCTTCGACTTGTCGGCAATGGCCACATGCTTCGCGCGTTCGGCCAGTGCGACGATCTTTGCGACGCCTTCGTCCAGCAGCGTGCCGGTGCGAAAAACACCGCAATGCGACTGCATCTCCCTGCGAATCTCGTTCGCGACGTCCTGCACCCGCTCGCCCTTGTCGCGCGCGTCGAGCGCGGCGACGCGCGCCACCGAGGCGTCGCCGGCATCGGCCGGCAGCGCGCGGTGCTCCTGGGCCTTGTAGTTCTTGCCGACGATGTGATTGCCCGCCGCGCGGCCGAAAACAACGAGATCCAGCAGCGAATTCGTGCCCAGGCGATTTGCACCATGCACCGAAACGCAGGCGCACTCACCGATTGCATACAGCCCCGGGACCACGGCATTGGGCTTGCCGTCCTTCGGTGCCACGACCTCGCCGTGGTAGTTGGTCGGGATGCCACCCATCTGGTAGTGCAGCGTCGGCACCACCGGGATCGGCTCCTTGATCGGGTCAACGTTGGCGAACTTGATCGCGATTTCGCGGATGCCCGGCAACCGCTTCATGATGGTCTCGGCGCCAAGATGGTCGAGTTTCAGCAGCACGTAGTCCTTGTTCGGCCCACAGCCGCGCCCTTCCTTGATCTCCTGGTCCATGCTGCGCGAGACGAAGTCGCGTGGAGCAAGGTCCTTGAGCGTCGGCGCGTAACGCTCCATGAAACGTTCGCCGTTGGAGTTGAGCAGGATGCCACCCTCGCCGCGTACACCCTCGGTGATCAACACTCCGGCGCCGGCCACGCCGGTCGGGTGGAATTGCCAGAACTCCATGTCCTCGAGCGGTAGTCCCGCGCGCGCCACCATGCCCAGCCCGTCGCCCGTATTGATGTAGGCATTGGTAGACGCCTCGAAAATACGGCCCGCGCCTCCGGTCGCGAGCACCGTGACCTTCGATTCGAAGATCATCAAGTCGCCGGTTTCCATTTCCAGCGCCACGACGCCGACCACGGCCCCCTCGGCGTCGCGGATCAGGTCCAGTGCCATCCACTCGACAAAGAACTGCGTGCGTTCGCGCACGTTGCGCTGGTACAGCGTGTGCAGCAGCGCGTGACCGGTGCGGTCAGCGGCAGCGCAGGCGCGTGGCACCGGCTTCTCGCCGAAGTTGGCCGAATGTCCGCCGAACGGCCGCTGGTAGATCGTGCCATCCGGGTTGCGGTCAAACGGCATGCCGAAATGCTCAAGTTCGTACACCACTTTCGGCGCCTCGCGGCACATGAACTCGATCGCGTCCTGGTCGCCGAGGTAGTCCGATCCCTTGACCGTGTCGAACATGTGCCACAGCCAGTTGTCCTCGGTCATGTTGCCCAGCGACGCGCCGATGCCGCCCTGCGCCGCGACCGTGTGCGAACGCGTCGGGAAAACCTTGGACAGCACTGCGACGTTCAGCCCGGCCTGCGCCAGTTGCAGCGAGCAGCGCATGCCGGATCCGCCGGCACCGACGATCACGGCATCGAATCGACGACGAGCCACTTTCGATGGAACCGACATGACTCAGACTCTCCAGAGAATCTGCACGGACCATACCGCGCAGAACACCAGCCACAGCACCGTCAGCGTCTGCAGCGCCACACGGATGCCCGTCGGCTTGACATAGTCCATCCAGATATCGCGCACACCGATCCATGCGTGATAAAACAGCGCCAGCAGCGCTGCCAGCGTGACAATCTTCATCCACAGCGGTACGAACAGCCCGGCCCAGCCGTCGTATCCGAGCGGGCCGCCAAAGACGAGGCGCAGCAACAGGAACAGCACGAACACCGTCAGCACGACGGCTGTCAGGCGCTGCAGCAGAAAACCACCGACGCCGTAGTGCGCGCCGACGACGAGGCGCTTGGAACCGATTCCCGCCGTTGAGGTTGCGTCGGCCATCAGAACACTCCAAAGAGCTTGAGCGCCACCAGCACCGTCAGCGGCAGGCTGACACCGAGCACGGCCAGTGCACTGCCGCGCGCAGTCGGCTTGTCCACGCCGATGTGCAAGTCGAGCGCCAGGTAGCGCAGCCCCGCGATCAGGTGATGAATGAACGCCCACGCGAGGCCGAGCAGGATCAGCCTGGCCAGCCAGTGCGAGGCGAAGTCACTAAGCCGCGCGTAGCTCAGCTCCGACGTCAGGCTGAGATCGAAAATCCAAAGGATGAACGGCAACGCCAGAAAGAGCGCGGCGCCGCTGATCCGGTGCAGGATCGACACGAGGCCGGGCGGGGGCAACCTGTACTGCAGGATCTGCGAAACGTGAATGTTGCGGAATTCAGGGCGGGGCTTGCTTGCGAACGCAGGTGTGGTCATGGACGATGGTCCGTTATTCGTGCCCTGGATAGGCGCGCTATTTTGAACGATTTGGTGGGGTCAACCAAATCACGACAGTGTGTTGCGGTAGTGATAGTGGTCGGTGACGTACAGGCCTCGCCGGACTTCGACCGGTCGATCGCCGTACGAGTACGAGATACGCTCTATCAGCAGCAAAGGGGACTTCTCGGCAACGCCGAGCAGCTGCGCCACATCGCGCTCAGCGCCGACCGCCCGCAACTGCTCCTCGGCGCGAATCATCCGTGTACCGAACTCGGTTTCGAAAAGTCCATAAAGTGGGCCTCTGTATTCGGACAGGCGCTCGGCCGTCAGCCCTTTGAAGAGCGCGCCGGGCAGCCAGATCTCGTCAAGCACGATCGGGTCGCCGCCAAAGCTCAGAAGGCGACGCAGGTACACCGCGGCGTCTCCGGTGCGCAGGTCGAGCAGCCGCGCAATGTCGGCTGGCGCGCGAACGCGCCGACATTCGAGGAATCGGCTCTGAGGGGTTGCGGGTTCGCCACCGTCCGGTACCACGCGCAGAAAACGGAACTGCGCACGCGGTTCGTGATGCGTGGCCACGAAGGTGCCCTTCCCCTGCCGGCGTACCAGCAGGTTCTCGGCCGCGAGCTCATCGACCGCCTTGCGCACCGTTCCCTGGCTGACCTGGAAACGGGTGGCCAGCTCGATTTCGCTGGGAATGAGTTCGCCGGGCTTCCACTCCCCCTCGTCAAGGCTGCGCAGCAGCAAGCCCTTGATCTGACGGTACAGCGGCGAGAAAACCGCCGGTCGCGCCACTCGGTCGGAGTTGTCAGCAGGGAAATCAGCACCGGGCATGAGTTGCTTTCAGCATAACCGAAAGAGAGATGACGTGGATTAATTCTTCTGTCTTATATAAGATAGTATTATTGCTCTCGCTGCCGGGGTCGGTAGCGCCGCCGTTAAGCCACCCTTCGAAGGCATGCGTAAGCGTCTGGATCGTTAATGAGCCGCGTTACTCCGATCACCGTCCCGGCTTGCCAGGGTCAGCCACCTCCCGGGCACGATCGCCGCATGGAACTCGGCGCTGCGCGCCGTCGGCGCCGGCCGGGATCACCAACGCCGGGATCGCGCCGTACGCGCAACCGGCACGGCACGGCGCGCAACACCCGGCTAGGTCAAGGCGAGCGCGTAACAGCGGCAGTACACTCCTCCGGCTCACGCGCCGGTGCTTTCGTTCCGGTTAGCACGACGGATTTCACGGTGGCCCTACGGCCGCCGACCTCGCCCGCCATTCTTATCGTCCACCGCATCTCCAGGAGAACACTCCCATGAGCAAAGCTCCCGTACGCGTTGCCGTCACCGGCGCTGCCGGACAAATCGGTTACTCGCTGCTGTTCCGCATCGCCTCCGGAGAAATGCTGGGCAAGGATCAGCCGGTGGTCCTGCAGCTCCTCGAGATCCCGGACGAGAAGGCACAGAAGGCCCTCAAGGGCGTGATGATGGAACTCGACGACTGCGCATTCCCGCTGCTCGCCGGCATGGAGGCGTCGAGCGACCCGACGGCCGCGTTCAAGGACACCGAGATCGCGTTGCTGGTCGGCGCACGCCCGCGCGGACCCGGCATGGAACGCAAGGACCTGCTTGCAGCCAACGCGCAAATCTTTACGGCGCAAGGAAAGGCGCTGGACAAGTCTGCCAGCCGCAATGTCAAGGTGTTGGTCGTCGGCAACCCGGCCAACACCAACGCCTACATCGCGATGAAGTCCGCACCGTCCCTGCCCAAGGGCAATTTCACCGCCATGATGCGGCTCGACCACAACCGCGCGCTGTCGCAGCTCGCGGCCAAGACCGGCAAGCCGGTCGCGTCGATCGAGAAGCTCGTGGTGTGGGGCAACCACTCGCCGACGATGTACCCGGACATCCGCTTTGCAACGATCGGCGGGCAGCCGGCCACACCGATGGTCGACCCGACCTGGTATCGCGACACCTACATGCCTACCGTAGGCAAGCGCGGCGCGGCGATCATCGAGGCGCGCGGCCTGTCTTCGGCCGCCTCTGCGGCTAACGCAGCGATCGACCACATCCGCGACTGGACGCTCGGAACGAACGGCCGCTGGGTAACGATGGGTGTGCCGTCCGACGGCAGCTATGGAGTACCGGAAGAGATCATCTACGGCGTCCCGTGCGTCTGCGCCGGCGGCAAGTACGAGGTGGTCAAGGGCCTGGCCATCGACGAGTTCTCGCGCGGCAAGATGGACAACACCCTCAAGGAACTGATCGAGGAACGCGACGGGGTCAAGCACCTGCTTGGCTGAGCCCGACATGGCGACAATCGCAGCCCGTAAGGAGAAATGCCGATGAGTTCGTCCGCGGGGGCCCGCTTTCGCGAGGCACTGCAACAGGAACGTCCGCTGCAGATCGTCGGCACCATCATCGCCAACCACGCACTGATGGCGCGGCACGTCGGCTACCGCGCCATCTACCTGTCAGGTGGCGGTGTGGCTGCCGGTTCGCTCGGCATGCCGGACCTGGGCATCAATACGCTCGACGACGTCCTCACCGACACGCGCCGCATCACCGACGTGTGTGACCTGCCGCTGCTGGTCGACATCGACACCGGCTTCGGCCCCAGTGCTTTCAACATCGCCCGCACGGTCAAGTCGTTGATCAAGGCCGGCGCCGCCGCCTGCCATATCGAGGACCAGGTAGGAGCCAAGCGTTGCGGTCATCGGCCGGGCAAGGAAATCGTCACGACCGACGAGATGGTCGACCGCGTCAGGGCGGCTGCCGATGCGAAGACCGATTCCTCCTTCTTCCTCATCGCGCGCACCGATGCCATCGCAGTCGAGGGCATCGATCGTGCGATCGAGCGCGCTATGGCATGCGTCGAGGCCGGCGCCGACGGCATCTTCGCGGAGGCTGCCCAGGACCTAGCCACCTACCGACGCTTTGTGGACGCAGTGAAGGTGCCGGTGCTCGCGAACATCACCGAGTTCGGCGCGACGCCGCTGTTCACGGTCAAGGAGCTCGGCGACGCCGGGGCGGCGATGGTGCTGTATCCGCTGTCGGCGTTCCGCGCGATGAACAAGGCGGCCCTCAACGTCTACACGACGCTGCGCCGCGACGGCACGCAGCAGGGCGTCGTCGAGACGATGCAGACACGCATGGAACTGTATGACGTGATCGGCTACCAGGCGTACGAGGATCGACTCGATCAGCTGTTTGCAAAGCGGAAGTAGGCCTTGCCTCGACGCATGGCCGATACAGAACACGCGAACTGAGGAGGACAGATGAACGACACACCCGCCCCTGAGGCGCCCAAGGCGAAGAAATCCGTGGCCTTGTCCGGAGTGGTGGCCGGAAATACGGCGCTTTGCACCGTCGGCCGCACCGGCAACGACCTGCACTACCGCGGCTACGACATCCTCGACATTGCGGACACCTGCGAGTTCGAGGAAATAGCGCACCTGCTGGTGCACGGCAAGCTGCCGAACCGCGCCGAGCTGGCTGCCTACAAGACCAAGCTGATCTCGCTGCGCGGCCTGCCGGCCAACGTCAAGGCGGCACTCGAGTGGCTGCCGGCGTCGAGCCATCCGATGGACGTGATGCGCACGGGCGTGTCGGCGCTCGGCTGCGTGCTGCCCGAGAAGGACGACCACAACGTCCCCGGCGCCAAGGACATCGCCGACCGCCTGATGGCTTCGCTGGGATCGATGCTGCTCTACTGGTACCACTACAGCATCAACGGCCGGCGCATCGAAGTCGAAACCGACGACGACACGATCGGTGGGCACTTCCTGCATCTGCTGCACGGGCGGCCCCCGAGCGAACTGTGGGTCAAGGCGATGCACACCTCGCTGATCCTGTACGCCGAGCACGAGTTCAATGCCTCGACGTTCACCGCGCGCGTGATCGCGGGGACAGGCTCGGACTTCTATTCGGCGATCGCAGGTGCGATCGGCGCCCTGCGCGGACCCAAGCACGGCGGCGCCAACGAGGTCGCCTTCGAGATCCAGAAGCGCTACGAGACCCCGGACGAGGCCGAGGCTGACATTCGCCGCCGCGTCGAAGCCAGGGAAGTAGTCATCGGGTTCGGGCATCCGGTGTACACCGTCTCCGATCCGCGCAACAAGGTGATCAAGGAAGTCGCGCGCGCACTGTCGAAAGATGCCGGCAACATGAAGATGTTCGGCATCGGCGAGCGACTCGAAGCCGTGATGTGGGACGCCAAGAAGATGTTTCCGAATCTCGACTGGTTCAGCGCCGTCAGCTACCACATGCTGGGCGTTCCCACGTCCATGTTCACGCCGCTTTTCGTCATCTCGCGCACCAGCGGCTGGAGCGCGCACATCATCGAGCAGCGCCTCGACAACAAGATCATCCGCCCCAGCGCTAATTACATAGGCCCGGAAGATCTGAAGTTCGTTCCGCTGGCGAAGCGGGCCTGATGGCTGAAGTAACGCTCAACGGCCTGACGGTGCGCCGCGCGCAGCGTGCCGACCTGCCACGCCTGCTCGAACTGCTAGCCGACGACGAACTCGGCAAGAATCGCGAAGGCGTCGGCAGCGACGATCCCGCGTACATACGGGCGTTCGATGCGATCGACCGCGATCCGAACCAGAGCCTGCTGCTCGCCGAACTCGATGGCCGAGTCGTGGGAATGCTGCAGGTCACGTTCATACCCGGCCTGAGCCGACGCGGCGCCTGGCGCGCCAACATCGAGGCAGTCCGAGTTGACAGCAGCGTGCGCCGGCGCGGCATCGGCGGATGGCTGGTGTCGCGCGCGCTCGACAACGCGCGCAAGCGCGGCTGTCGACTCGCTCAACTGACCAGCGACGGGCGGCGCACCGAGGCCCATCGCTTCTATGAGCGCCTCGGGTTCACCGACTCGCATATCGGCTACAAGCTGTTACTGGAAAACGCCGAGTGAGCCCTCCGACCCTCGCGCGAACCGATCTCAACACCTGATCCATCAAAGTTCAGAAAGGAACGACCCGACATGGGCAGCCACATCAGCAACGTCCGCCCGAAGCCTGACAAGGTTCTCGTCGACATCGCCGACTACGTCCTGAAGTACAAGATCAAGAGCAAGGAGGCGATCGACACCGCGCGCTACTGCCTGATGGACACGCTCGGCTGCGGCTTCGAGGCGCTCGAGTATCCGGCCTGTACCAAGATGCTTGGCCCCGTCGTGCAAGGCACGGTCGTGCCGAACGGCGCGAAGGTTCCGGGGACGTCGTTCCAGATGGATCCGGTGAAGTCGGCATTCGACATCGGCGCGATGATCCGCTGGCTCGACTTCAACGACACGTGGCTCGCGGCCGAATGGGGCCATCCGTCGGATAACCTGGGCGGCATTCTCGCGACCGCCGACTGGCTGAGCCGCAATGCGGTCGCCGCCGGCAAGAAACCGCTCACGGTGGCCGACGTGCTGGTCGCGATGGTCAAGGCACACGAGATCCAGGGCTGCATCGCGCTGGAGAATTCCTTTAACAAGGTTGGCCTCGACCACGTAGTTCTGGTGAAGGTAGCCAGTACGGCAGTCGTCGCCCAGATGCTGGGGCTCACGCGCGACGAGATCATCAACGCCGTGTCGCTGGCCTGGGTCGACGGCCAGTCGCTGCGCACCTACCGCCATGCGCCCAATACGGGCTCGCGCAAGAGCTGGGCCGCGGGCGATGCCACCAGCCGTGCCGTGCGCCTGGCGCTGATCGCCAGGACCGGCGAGATGGGCTATCCCTCGGTGCTGAGCGCCAAGGGCTGGGGTTTCTACGACGTGCTGTTCAAGGGCAACGAGTTCAAATTCCAGCGACCCTACGGCAGCTACGTCATGGAAAACGTGCTCTTCAAGATCAGCTTCCCGGCCGAGTTCCACTCGCAGACTGCAGTGGAGGCCGCGATGACAATCCACGGCGAGCTGAAGAAACTCGGCAAGTCGGAAAAAGACATCAAGAAGATCACGATCCGCACGCACGAGGCGTGCATCCGCATCATCGACAAGAAGGGGCCGCTCAACAATCCGGCCGACCGCGACCACTGCATCCAGTACATGGTGGCGGTGCCGATCATCTTCGGGCGCCTCACGGCATCGGACTACGAGGACAACGTGGCCTCGGATCCGCGCATCGATGCATTGCGCGACAGGATCGAGTGCGTCGAGGACAAGGCGTTCACGAAGGACTACCACGACCCGAGCAAGCGCTCGATCGCCAACGCGCTGACGGTCGAGTTCATTGACGGCAAGAAGTTGAAGGAAATCGTCGTCGAGTACCCGATCGGCCACAAGCGCCGCCGCAAGGAAGGCATGCCAGTGCTGGTTGCCAAGTTCCAGACCAACCTGTCACGGGTCTTCCCGTCGAAGCAGGCGGCTGCGATCCTCGACCTGTGCCTGGACGCGAAACGGCTCGACGCCACCCCTGTCAATGAATTCGTCGACCTGATGGTCATCTAGCAGTTCACCGACTCCGAGGCCCTCCCATGGCTCACAACCTGTTCAATTCCCTGCAAGACTTCACGATCGGCGCCAAGAAAGGCCGGTTCTACAACCTGTCCGCGCTGGAGACGGCCGGCGTCGGCAAGGTCTCGCGCCTGCCAGTGTCGATCCGCATCGTGCTCGAATCTGTGCTGCGCAATTGCGACGGCATCAAGGTCACGGAAGAGCACGTGCGCCAGCTGGCGAACTGGAAGCCGAATGCCGAACGCACCGATGAGATTCCGTTCATCGTCGCGCGCGTGGTGCTGCAGGACTTCACGGGCGTGCCGCTGCTGGCGGACCTGGCGGCAATGCGCAATGTCGCTGAGGCGATGGGCAAGAACCCGAAGACGATCGAGCCGCTCGTGCCGGTTGACCTCGTCGTCGATCACTCGGTGATGATCGACCACTACGGCGGAAAGGACTCGCTCGATCTCAACATGAAGCTCGAGTTCCAGCGCAACCGCGAGCGCTACGAGTTCATGAAATGGGGCATGCAGGCGTTCGACACCTTCGGCGTCGTGCCGCCGGGCTTCGGCATCGTCCACCAGGTCAACCTCGAGTACCTGGCACGTGGCGTGCACAAGAAGGATGGCGTGGTCTACCCCGACACGCTGGTCGGCACCGACAGCCACACGACGATGATCAACGGCATCGGCGTGGTCGGCTGGGGCGTCGGCGGCATCGAGGCCGAAGCCGGCATGCTTGGCCAGCCTGTTTACTTCCTGACGCCCGATGTCGTCGGGGTCGAACTGACCGGGCGCCTGCGTGAGGGCGTGACCGCGACCGACCTCGTGCTGACGATCACCGAGTTGCTGCGCAAGTCTAAGGTTGTGGGCAAGTTCGTCGAATTCTTCGGCGAAGGCACGGCCTCACTCGCGCTGCCCGACCGCGCGACGATCGGCAACATGGCGCCGGAGTATGGCGCCACGATGGGATTCTTCCCTGTCGACGAGAAGACGATCGCCTACTTCGAGGGCACGGGACGCACGCCTGACGAGATCGCGGCCTTCGAAGCCTACTTCCGCGCGCAGGGCCTGTTCGGCGTGCCGAAGTCCGGGTCGATCGACTATTCGCAGGTCGTCAAACTCGACCTGTCCACGGTCGCACCGTCGCTGGCCGGACCGAAGCGGCCGCAGGACCGTATCGAGATCGGCCACGTCAAGAAGCAGTTCACGTCGCTCTTTTCCAAGCCGGTCAGCGAAAACGGCTTCAACCAGCCGGCCGCGCGGCTCAAGCAGCGTTTCCCCGTGTCCGAAGGGCACGGACGCACCGAGGGCAAGGCACCGGACGCACCAGCCGGCGCTGCGCGTGACCTGGCAGAGATGAGCGCAAACCGTCCGCTGGTCAAGCCGAGTCGCGAGCAGGAAGTGCATGAAGTCACGCTCGCCGACGGTGACGTTCTGATCGCCGCGATCACCTCGTGCACCAACACCTCCAACCCCAGCGTGCTGCTGGCGGCAGGCCTGCTGGCGAAGAAGGCGGTGGAGCGCGGCCTTACGGTCAGGAAGCACATCAAGACCTCGCTCGCGCCCGGCTCGCGCATCGTGACCGAGTACCTGACGAAGACGGGCCTGCTGCCCTATCTGGAACAGCTCGGCTTCTCGGTGGCGGCGTATGGCTGCACCACCTGCATCGGCAATGCGGGCGACCTGGCGCCGGAGTTCAACGAAACCATCGCGAAGAACGACCTCGTGTGCGCGGCGGTGCTGTCGGGCAACCGCAACTTCGAGGCCCGCATCCACCCGAATCTCAAGGCCAACTTCCTCGCGTCTCCGCCGTTGGTAGTCGCCTACGCCATCGCCGGCACCATGCTCAAGGACCTGATGACCGAGCCGCTCGGCAAGGGCAAGGACGGTAAGGACGTCTGGATCGGCGACATCTGGCCAACGTCGGAGGAAGTGCACGCGCTGATGAAATCGGCGCTCGACCCCGTCGCCTTCGAAGCCAACTACAGCAAGGTCAAGTCGGATCCGGGCGACCTGTGGAAGAAAGTCGGCAGTGTCGCCGGTCAGGTCTACACGTGGCCGACGTCGACCTACATTGCGAAGCCCCCATTTTTCGACGGCTTCACAATGAAGCCCAAGCACGCCGAAATCGGCGTTGTTGCCGCACGGGCCTTGGGCATCTTCGGCGACTCGATCACCACGGATCACATCTCACCGGCGGGATCGATCAAGGACACCTCGCCGGCCGGCAAATGGCTGATCGACCACAAGGTGCTCAAGCCCGACTTCAATTCCTACGGCGCGCGCCGCGGCAACCACGAAGTGATGATGCGCGGCACCTTCGCCAACGTGCGCATCAAGAACCTGATGGTCCCGCCGACGGCCGACGGCTCGCGCTTCGAAGGCGGCATCACGATTCACCAGCCGTCCGGCGAGCGCATGCCGATCTACGACGCCGCGATGCGCTATATCAACGACGACGTTCCGACGGTGGTCTTCGGCGGCGAGGAGTACGGCACCGGGTCATCGCGCGACTGGGCGGCGAAGGGCACGCAGCTGCTGGGAGTGAAGGCCGTCATCGCCAAGAGCTTCGAGCGCATTCATCGCAGCAACCTGGTGGGCATGGGCGTGCTGCCCCTGCAGTTCATGCCCGGCGAGGGTGCGGACACGCTCGGCATCCGTGGCGACGAGATGTATGACATCGAGTTCGAAGGCGAACTGCGGCCACAGATGACCGTCACACTGCTGGTGTTTGGCAAGGACGGCGAGAAGCAGATTCCGCTCAAGCTGCGCATCGACACGCCGATCGAGGTCGAGTACTACAAGCACGGCGGCATCCTGCCTTTCGTTCTCAGGCAGCTGCTCGCTGCCTGAGAACACGGCAGGTGCCTGCATACTTTGAACGCCTTGCGAACGCGCGGCCCGGTTCTCAGGCAGATACTCGCCGCCTGAGAACACGGCAGGTGCCTGCTTGCTTTGAACGCCACGCGGCCGCGCTACGTGGTTCTCAGGCAGCTACTCGCAGACTGAGAACACGGCAGGTGTCTGCACACATTGAACGCCGCGCGACCGCGCGGCGCGGCTCTCATGCAGCTGCGCTCTGCCTGCATACACGTCATGACCGAAAAAGCAGAACCATCCGTTGAACCCGCCATCGTGACCCGCGGCGACGCTCCGGGTCGCTGGCCGAGCGCGATTCCGCTGCTGATGCTCTCCCTGCTCGGCTTGATGCTGCTGCACTCCTGCGTGCCGCGCTGAGACAAGTTTTGGCCGCATCGGCCGGTTCTCGCGGCAATGGCCTGTGCTAGCCTGCCGCGGCCTGACCAATGGCCCGAGCATGCCTGCCGAACCTGCGCACCCTTCCACACCGCCCGGTGCGCGCCTCGACACTGGCGCGGGCACCGTGCTGCACCTGACCGGTGCCTGGCGACTGGGCGCCCTACCCGATATTGTCGACTCACTGGAGGTGCTGAGCCTGCCGCCGCAGATCTCGATCGACGGCAGCGCCGTGACGGAGATCGACACCGCCGCCGCCCTCGCACTCCTCGATCACCTGCAGCGTTCCGGAATCGACGCGAGTTCAGTGGAGCTCTCAGGTTTCGCACCGAACGAAGCACGCATCGTCGAGCAAGTGCGTCGGCGACTCGCCGAGATCAATGCGCCGGTCCCGCGGCACCGCCACCGACTGCTCGCGCAGATCGGGCGGCACACGCTCAACATACGTGACCTCGTCGCCGGGCACCTGACCTACGTGGGGATGGTCTTCGACGGATTGTTCCGAGGCGCGCTGTCCCCGACCGAGGTAAGGACGCGGGAACTGACCGTACAGCTCGAGCAGGTGTGCCTCAACGCGATCCCGGTGGTGTCGCTGGTCACGCTGCTGATCGGCGTCGTGGTCGCGTACCTGCTCGGGCTGCAGGCCGAGCAATATGGCGCGAATATCTTCGTGGTCGATGGCGTCGGCATCGGCGCCACGCGCGAGTTTGCCCCGATCATCGTGGCGGTCATCGTCGCCGGCCGCTCAGGCGCCGCCTTCACTGCCCAGCTCGGATCGATGCGGCTGAACGAGGAGACCGATGCAATCCGCACGCTGGGACTGTCCCCGCTCGACGTGCTGGTCATGCCGCGCGTGTTTGCGCTGATGATCGCACTGCCGCTGCTCGTGTTCGTCGGCGACCTGATGAGCTTGGTCGGCGCCATGCTGATCGCCGGGCCGATGCTCGACATCACGCCCACCACCTTCCTCGCACGTCTGCAGGACAACCTGGCCATCAAGCATGTCTACGTCGGGCTGGTCAAGGCGCCGGTCTTCGCGCTGGTCATTGCGACGATCGGCTGCCGGATGGGAATGATGGTCGAGCGCGACACGCGTGCGCTCGGGATGGCGACCACATCGACCGTAGTCCAGAGCATCGTCGCCGTGATACTGCTCGATGCGGCCTTTGCGGTGCTGTTCCAGGAACTCGGGATCTGATGGCAACCCCGGGACCCGTGGTCATCGAGATCGACTCGATCGTGACGCGCTTCGGCGAGCAGTCGGTACACGATGGCGTGAGCTTCGATGTGCACAAAGGCACGCTGGTTGCGCTCATCGGCGGCAGCGGAACGGGCAAATCGGTATTGCTGCGCGAGATCATCGGCCTGCAGCGCCCGACGTCGGGCCGCATCCGCCTGCTGGGTACCGACATCTGGTCCACTCCCGACGATGAATTGAACGAGGTCCGACGGCGCTTCGGCATGATGTTCCAGGATGGGGCGCTCTTCTCGTCGCTTACGGTCGCGCAGAACATCGCGGTGCCGCTCACGGAGCACGCCAGCGTGCCCCCGGGGTTGCTCAACAGCCTGATCCATCTGCGTCTGGCGCAGGCCGGACTGAGCGCCGACGTCGCCGAGAAGATGCCGAGCGAACTGTCGGGTGGAATGCGCAAACGCGCGGCGATTGCGCGCGCCCTCGCGCTGGAACCCGAGATCCTTTTTCTCGACGAACCGACGTCAGGGCTCGATCCGACCACCGCACGCGCGTTCGATGGCATGGTGCGGTCGCTGGTCGACGATCTCGGCATTACGGTGTTTCTCGTCACACACGACCTTGACACCTTGCTGACCGTCGTCGACCGTATCGTCGTGCTGGCGCGTGGCAAGGTGCTGGCGGACGGGCCGGCGCGCGACGTGATGCAGGTCGACGATCCGTGGATCAAGTCGTACTTCTCGGTCCGAACGATGGTGTCGGGCTCGGCACCTTCCCACTTAGAATGATCGCACCATGGAAGCGGACGCCAAGTACACCTACGTAGGCCTAGCCGTCATCGCGCTGATCGCAGCGCTGATCGGCGGGCTCATCTGGCTTAAGTCAGCCGGCGGCCGCAACGAATTCAACTACTACACGATCTACTTCGAGAAGCAGCCGCTCGACGGCCTGCAGATCGGCGCCGACGTGCTGATGCGCGGCATCAAGGTCGGACGCGTGGAAGACTATGCGCTGACGGCGGCCAACATCAACCGCGTGCGCGTGCTGATCCGCATCGATCGCCGTACGCCGGTCAGGACCAACACGGTTGCGGTGGTGACACGCAGCTTCGTGACCGGCATTGCCAAGATCGACCTGCAAACTCCCGATCCGCCGGGTCCCACGCTGACGACGATTCTCGACGATGAGCCGTACCCCGTCATCACCGAGGGCACGTCCAATCTGGATGAAATTGCCAACCGCCTCAACATCGTGGGCGAAACCGCTGTCAAGACGCTCGAGAGCCTGAACGAGGTGCTGAAGCCCGAGAATCGGGCGGCCATCGACAAGACCCTGGCCAACCTGCGCGACCTCACCGGCGGGCTGAACCAGCGACTGAAAGAACTCGACCGTACGCTCGCGGCCGTCAACCGTGCCGCTGACGACATCGGCCGCTCGAGCACGCGCATCGCCGACGTCGCCGACAGCACGGGCCAGGATCTGCGGCCCGCGCTGCGCCAGGCCGAGCGGACGATGAAGGACATTTCGGGTGCGACCATCGCCCTCGAGCAACAGGCTGCGCAGCTTTCTCAGGCCGTCAGCTCGACGGTGCTGTCGAGCGGTGATCAACTGGCCATCGCCATCAGCGAGCTCAAGTCGACGGGCGAGACTCTCAATCGACTCCTTGACCGACTGCAGGACCCGCGCGCCGCGTTGCTTGGGCCGACGCCGCAGCAACGCGGACCGGGAGAATGACCATGTCGTCGTTGCGCCAGTTCTTCACGCACGCAGCAGTCCTGCTGGCGACGGTCGCTTGCGCCGCGTGCGTCACGGTCGATGTCGGTCACGACACCGGACCGCAGTCACAATTCCGGATCGTGGACTCCGGCCAGGCGCCGACAGCCCGAGTGCAATCGCTTGGCCGCGAATTGCTGATCGCGCCGATACCGAGCAGCGCCGTCGACGATTCGTTCTCGCTGGCGTTTTCGCGCGCACCCAATCAGCGGGCGGCGTATCAGTTCGCAACGTGGAGCGACAGGCCGTCGAACCGACTGGCGCAGCTGCTGGTCGAGCGTCTGGCGGCGCGCGGGACGTTCAACTCGGTCGCCCTCCTGGGCCGCGGCGTCGGAGGGGACCTGCAGCTCAACCTGACCGTCAACGACTTCTATCACGACGCAGCGTCGAGCCCCGGCACCGCGCGCGTCGTGGTGACAGCCGAGATGGTCAACCGCACGACCCGGAAGCTGATCGCAAGGCAACGATTCACCGCCACGTCGCCCGTGGAGCAGGCCAATGCCGCCTCGGCTTCCGCGGCGCTCGGCCAGGCCAGCACCCTGATTCTCGACCAGCTGGTCACCTGGGCCGAAGCGTCGGCGGCGCCGGCCGCCCTGGCGACCGTGCGCTGACATCGATGCGCGACGCCGACCGCCCGTCCTCGGCACGCAATGTCCTCGGCGGCCCGCTGGCGCCGTGTTGCGAGGATCCCGCCACAGGATTCTTCCGCGACGGTTACTGCCACACGGGGCCACAGGACTTCGGGTCGCACACGGTGTGCGCACGCATGAGCCACGAATTCCTGGAGTATTCGCTCCGACGCGGTAACGACCTGGTTACGCCGCAGCCGGAGTTCGAATTTCCGGGTCTGCGCGCCGGCGACCGCTGGTGCCTCTGCGTGGCCCGCTGGCGCGAGGCTCTGGAGGCGGGAGTTGCACCGCCGGTGATCCTTGCCGCGACGCACGAGAAGGCGCTCTCCGTAGTGACGCTCGAGCAACTCACGCGTCACGCGCTCGACGTCCAATGAACGCACGGGCATCGGTCCGCGCTGTTATCGACACCAACGTGCTGCTGGACTTCTGGGTCTTCGACGACGTGCGCGCGGCGCCTCTGCGCGCCGCCGTGGAAAGCGGCACCATCGGAGCACTGCGCAGCGGAGCCTCGGTGGACGAATTCAGCGACGTGCTCGGCCGACCGGTGTTCGGCATCTCGAATGAGCGCCGATGCACGATCCTGCGGCATTGGGATCGCCTCGCCGTGCCGGTCGACCGGGTGCACGCTGCACCGTTCGCCTGCACCGATCCCCACGACCAGAAGTTTCTCGACCTGGCGCTGACGGCTGGGGCCCATTGGCTGGTCACCAAGGACAAGGCGCTGCTGAAGCTCGCGCGTCGTGCGCGACGCGATGGCCTGCAGATCGTTGATCCTGCCTGTGCCCTCGACCTGATCGGTCGGCGCGCATGACCCCTGTGACCACCGTCTCCACCGCGATGGCACTGGTGGAGGTTGGCCGGCCGCTGCAGAGTATCGGCCGGCCCGTCCCCACGCCGGCTGCAGGCGAAGTAGTCCTGCGCGTAAGCGCCTGCGGCGTCTGCCGCACCGACCTGCACATCTTCGACGGCGAACTGCCGGCACAGCAGCTGCCGATCGTGCCCGGCCACGAAGTCGTCGGCCGTGTGCTCGCCCGCGGGAGCGACGTCGTTCAATTCGAGATCGGTGACCGCGTCGGACTGCCGTGGCTCGGTCACACCTGTGGCATCTGTCCGTTCTGCCGATTGCATCAGGAAAACCTGTGCGACGCGCCGGAGTTCACGGGCTACACGCGCGATGGCGGCTATGCCGAACACGTCGTGGCCACCGCCGATTACTGCTTCCGCTTGCCGGCGGCTCTCGACGATGTGCACGCAGCGCCATTGCTTTGCGCCGGCCTGATCGGCTATCGGGCGTTGCGCATGGCCGGCGATGGGCAGCGGCTGGGAATCTACGGGTTCGGCGCCGCGGCGCACCTGATCGCACAGGTGGCGGTCTGGCAGGGGCGCAGCGTCTTTGCCTTCACCCGACCCGGCGACCGCACCGGACAGGATTTCGCCCGCTCGCTGGGCTGCCAGTGGGCGGGCGACTCGACCGACGGGCCGCCGGCGCCGCTCGATGCCGCGCTCATCTTTGCTCCCGTCGGACCGCTGGTACCGGCTGCGCTGCAGGCGACACGCAAGGGGGGCACGGTCGTCTGTGCCGGCATCCACATGAGCGACATTCCGGCATTTCCCTATCGCCTGCTCTGGGGTGAACGCATCGTGCGCTCGGTGGCGAACCTCACGCGCGCCGACGCCGAGGAGTTCCTCGAACTCGCTGCGCGAATTCCGGTGCAGACCTCGGTCGAAGTCTTTGGGTTGAGCGAAGCGAACGAGGCAATCGACGCGGTGCGGCACGGTCGCGTGAGCGGCGCCGCTGTGCTCGATTGCAGCTAGGTGTCGGCAGTCCGGTTCCGTGGAATCTCCGTCACGGTGAGTGAACTCCGAGACCAGATCACTGCGACTTTCCTTCACCACCACATGGTCGCGACCCGGCCACTTGCGGACCTTCCGGTTTCAATCAAAGCCGAACCAGGAGCTCACATCAAGTCAGACGCACCAACGCCCCTGTGCGCCAGGCAAACCAAGCTGCCGTGATTGCGAGCGTAACGATGGTGATCGGCACTCCGGTTACCGCATGGCGTCGCCAGCCGATCACAATGCCCCGTTTGCGTGCGGCATCGACAACAATGATGTTGGCTATCGAGCCGACGATCAACAGGTTTCCGGCCAACGTGCTGACCAGCGCTAGCAATGGGCCGGAAAACGGCTCTGTGGCAGCCGGCAGCAGCAGCATCACCGCTGGCACATTGGATACCACATTTGACAGCACAAGCGCCGCCGCGAACAACGGCACGGGCTCCGCAAGCGGGAATCCGGCATCGGCCAGCAGGTGCATGGCCTGCGCGGTCACGCCCGTATGCTCGAGCGCGTGGTTGACGATGAACAGACCGATGAAAAGTACCAACAGCTCCCAGTCGACCTGTCCAAGCATGTGAGTTGAATGCAGCTTGCGGCTCATCAGCAGCAGGCCCGCGCCGGTGAGTGCGGTGACGTCCCGCGGCAGATCAGTGAGAAGAAACACAAGGACCAGCGCAACGGCGACCGCGATACCCTTGGCGGTTTGCCAGCTGTCAAAGGCGATGTCAGCCGCCTGACGCTGCGCGTGCGTGGCGGGCTCGGCAAGCGCAGTCGCCCTCGCAAGTCCCCGAGTCTGCCAGGCGAGCAAGGCCCAGAGCGCTCCGAGGCCCAGAAGCACGGGCACGATCACCTCGATGAAGTAACCGCCGAAAGAGAGCTTCAGTACTTGGCCGATCAGCATGTTTTGCGGGTTGCCAATCAGAGTAGCCGCCGAGCCGATGTTTGCAGCGCACGCAAGCGCGAGCAGGAACGGCACCGGATCGAGCCCACGGCGCAGGCACGCATCGACCAGGATCGGCGCAACAGCCAGGCAAACAACGTCATTGCTGAACACGGCGGACAAAACGGCAACCACGGCAATGACCGCGGCAAGAAGCGTTCGCGGACCCAAGGGCAGAGCAGCGACACGCAAAACGATCCATGCGTAGAAGCCGCCCAGCCGCATCTGCGCCGAAATCACCATGAAGGAGAACAAGAGCAGCAGGGTCGGCAGATGAATTGACAGCGCGGCTTGCTCTGGCGTCAGGTCGCCGATGGCCACCAGAGCGATCGCGCCCAGCAGCGCCACGCCCGTGCGGTCGAGTTGCAGGAACGGCAGCCCGCCGAGAATCATGCCCAGGTAAACGATCGCGAAAATCGCGATGACGGTAGCTGTCATTGTCGTGTGGGCGTGCTTCAGCGACCTCGTTCCTCGGATGCTCGGCGCGCCAACGCGATTCTGCCTTGAACACTTCGGCGGGTGGACAAGACGCTTCGCTCTGGTCGTTCCGCGATTCGTCTCCAGCGCCAGCTGGCCGCCAGCACAAATGGCCAAGACCTGCCATCAAGGCCTGGCGCCCGCCCTGCCCGATTTCAGACGCGCTCTAGCGAGCCCTTGGGTCCTACTCCTTTACGCGCCGCGCATAGGATCGGACCTCTCCCCAATCGAGTTCAAAGTGATCGCGAGATCCATCCGCCGGCAGCCGGATGCGAAACGTTGCCGGAAATTTTGCGGCGATGTATTCGCGAGGCCCGGCGGAGACAAAGTCGAGAGTGTCGATCAGGTCGATCTTCACTCGCATCGTCTCTCCGTCGGGTGTCACTTCGTAACGAAACAGACCATCCTCAAAGCGACCCGAAAGCGGCATGCCCGAGACTGCAGCTCGGGCCGGTGGTGATGCACCGATCAGCGCCGGCATCAACTCGGTCAGCCATACGAAGCCCCTGCTGGTCAAAATAACCAGTCCGAGGTCCTGGTCGGGCAGGTAGGCGATCATCGCGCTGTGGCTGTCGACATTGCCGCCATGCCACACCATCGCTTGACTCAGAAACGCTCGCGTCGATAGGCCAAAGCCGTAGGGCACCAGCGTGCCATCGGCGAGTTGGTTTGGCCGCACGAGTCGCGAGGCCTTGGCGTCCGGGGCGGCAAGGACAAGACGGATCCACTTCGTCAGCGACGCAGCACTTCCGCACAGACCGCCGTCCCCGACATAAGCTGCGGAACTGGCGTCGAGGGGCGTCGGCTTGCCTTCGCCTGAGATTCCCGGAACGTACTGGTCGACCCGCAGGCTGTGGCAGGAGACGATGCCCTCGATTCCTGCCGGCTTCAGTACCAGGTCGGCGAGAACGCTGTCGAACGGCTGGCCAGTCGCCCGCTCGGCGATCAGCGCGAGTGCCTTGTAGTTGGTGTTGCTGTAGGCCCAACGTGTCCCCGGCGCGAACCGGCGGGGCGCGGCTGCGGCGAGAGCGACATAGGCGGCGATGGGCGTTGCCGCGTCGTCGGCGAGCGGTCGGTAGCCTTCCAGCCAGAGGAAGTCCGCCAAGCCCGATGTCTGCGCAAGCAAGTGCGAGACTTGCAGGCCAGGTTCATTGGCGAACCATTCGGGCAGGTACTTTCCGACTGGCGCATCGAGCCGTACTTTGCCTGCGTCGGCGAGTGCCACGATTGCCGTTGCGGTGAACTGCTTCGAGATCGAGCCGAGCGGAAACATCGAGGCCGCATCGGGCGCTTGTTCGCCAGCACCGTCCGTGCCGTAACCCCGCTGCAGGATCACCTCGCCGCCGCGGAAGATCGTGATGTGCGCCGCCGGGATGCCTTGCTGCTCCATGAACGAACGCGCCGCCGCGTCGGCTGTGGCGATGTCGGATCCGGCCATTGCCGACTGCGCGAGGCAGACCCCCAGCAGGGTGAACAGGGCAACCGCTCTTTTCACTCGGACCACCACGATGAACTGGCGAAAGAAGAAGGCAGCTTACTGAACCCACCGGTCGGGTGCGTGGCCGCCAGATAGACAGTAGCGGGCCAGCCCATAAGCCGCGGCGCCTGACCCGTTCGCAGACAACCGGCCTCAGAATTCTTGGCAGCGGCTGGAAAGACGCGGCGCTTGAGTGAATTTGACCAAGAATCGCCGTCAACGGCCCACAGTGGATCGCCTGTCTTCCGGCACGAATAGCCGTTTCGTTCAAGCCACAACTCGGGTGGGCCTGCACACTGAGCCCTGCATCAACCCAACTCAACTTGAAAGGAAACACATCATGAATGAAGCCAATGAAGTTCTCTGTCGCTGCAACCCTTGCGCAGGATCGGACTGCTCCTGCGGATGCCAGAAGCCCGCACAGCAAAGCGTTTGCGCATGCGGTCCACAGTGCCGCTGCGGCGGGGAATGCGCTTGCACCGAGAGCTAGTCGGGAAGCACCGTGCTCGGTTCCGCCGTACCGTACGCCGACGATGTGCTCTGCCCCTTGTCGACGGGGCGGCGACGAGAACTGAGGTCGGACGGGACGCGCCGAAACACGGCGCGTCCATCAATCTGCACTCAGTGTTGCGCCAACTTTGACGCCTTACTTCAGGCAGACCGGGCGACCTGTCCTTCGAGCACCAGTTGTCGCAGTGCACGGGCATCATCCAACGCGTGGTGCCGGCGAAGGTTCAAACGCTGCGTCGCTTCGTCGAGCGCCTCGTAGGCCACCGGCACGCGTTGCCAGCGCACGTTGGCTGGAAGGTTCTCGCCTCCGAACAACTCGGCCAACGCCCAGCGATCGAAGCCCGAGTCGCTGATGATCGTCGTCGACCCCCGCCGGGCCCGCTCGCCGAGCCACTCGCCGAGCGCCTCGGCCCCGACGGCAAGCGGTACTGCATCACCGTCGAGCAGCGGAATCACCGTGTCGTTGACGAAGTCGCTCGCCGCGCGCGGGTCCCAGCCATCCAGTTCCGCATAGAAAGCGGTCGAATCGGTTGCCACCGCGCCGACACTGATGAGTTGCGGTGACTCCAGGCTGGTGAATTCGCTGTCGATGAAGACGTAGGTCTGGGTCGGATCGGGACGGAACACGCTCGACGGAGCAGTCAGGATGCGGAACAGCAGCACCTCGTCCGCATAATGGCCTGGCGGCAGCGACAGTTTGGAGACGACGTCCTGCGCCGGCAGGTCAGTCTCGCGGAAGCCGGCCCGGCGCATCGCGCGCAGCGCCTTGACGTTGCGGCGCGAGGGCCGCACCAGGAAGCGGTTGACTCCATAGTTCGACTGCAGCCAGTCGCAGAGCACGACCAGCGCCTCGGAACCGTAGCCCTGCCCGGCGACGCGGCGTTCGGCCAGCCAGATGTCGAGTTCGACGACATCGTTCAGCACGTCGATCGGTCCGTGCGAGACGCAACCGATGTCCTCGCCGTTCGCGCTGATGATCAGCATCCGGCCGGCATAGGGCCGCGTGCCGTCGAAGCAGTGCTCGGCGTATTCGGCCGTGAAGGTGTCGAGCGACGGAATCGGGTGGTCCGGAAACATCGCACCGCCCATCATGTTCTGCGTCAGGTCGGAACCGATCAGCCACTCGTAGACGCGCGCCCGATCGTTCGAGCGCGCGCGCTTGAGCGTGACCTTGGGACCGGCGATCGTTGTCATGCCGCTGGACGCATCAGGTGCTGCCGGATGGGGCCGAGCATGTCAGCACCCAGGCGGGCGCTGCGCGCGGCGCTCCATCCGTTGTGTTCGTCGGGCGCGTTGGCATTGTCCTTGAACGGCATTTCGAGCGTCAGCGACAGGCACCCGAAGGTATGTCCGACATACTTGGACGCAAGCTTCAGCACGTCGTCCTTGTACTTGCTCGCCGCATAACCGTGCTCACTCTGGAAGTCCGGGCTTGCCATCCGGAAGTCCGCACTGAACGCCGCCTGCTCGGCCGCCTGCCGGTCACTGAATCCGGGCAGCATCTCGCAGCCTGCGACGAAGACGTACGGCAGGTTTTCGTCGCCGTGAATGTCGAAGAAAGCGGCGCAGCCGCTCGCATGAATCGCATCGCGCACGACCTGAACTTCCGGACTGCGCTCGGGCGTCGGTTCCAGCCATTCGCGGTTGAGGTTCGCGCCGGCGGCGTTGGTGCGCAGGTTGCCGAGGACGGAGCCGTCGGGATTCATGTTCGGAACGATGTGAAAGGTGGCCATCTGGCGAAGCTCGCGCGCAACGGCATCGGCCGGGTCGAGCAGCCGCCGCATCAGACCTTCGACAAACCACTCGGCCATCGTCTCGCCGGGATGCTGGCGCGCGATGATCCAGACAGGCTTCGTGCCCTGGCCGATCATGAGTTCGTCGAGGTCGCGACCCTGCAGGCTGCTCCCCAGCCGGCGCTGACGTGCGCCGCGTGCCACGCAGTCTGCCAGCAGCGCAAGATGCCGGTCCCATGAAAACGGCTCGAAGTAGGCGACATACGTTGCCGGCGCCGGGGGCAACTCGATGGTCAGGACCTTGCCGTCGAAGCGGGTCGGCATTCGCAGCCAGCGATTTCGGTCGACACTGGCCACAGCGCGATAGTCCTGCCAGCCGCCGGGATAGGTGCTTTCACCGGCGTTGGTCACGCGCAGAACCGCACCGGATCGTTCGGCCCCGCTCACGCGGAAGTGGAACCACTGCAGGAACTCTCCCCGACTGCCGTCGCGCCTCAGATCGTGGCGGATGCGCAGTTCGGCCGAGTCTTCGGCGGTCGCGACCACGTCGATTGCGCCGCTGTCAAAGGTGCTGCTGATGTCGATTGTCATGGTGCTGGCCGATGCGCGCGTCAAAGTATAATTCGGCGCTCGCTAAGCCTCTGTTTTTCTTGGATTTTCATGACACCGCTTCGGTTGACGTCCCGATTGCCGCGGGTTGGCACCACGATCTTCACCGTGATGTCCCAGCTCGCGCTCAAGCACGGCGCCGTCAACCTGGGCCAGGGTTTTCCGGACTTCAACTGCGATCCGGCACTTCAGCGGCATCTCGAGGAGGCCGTGCGCGCGGGACACAACCAGTACGCGCCGATGGCTGGCGTACCCGCGTTGCGCGGCGCGATTGCTGCGAAGAACCTCACGCTCTACGGTCATCGCTACGACGCGGAAACCGAGATCACCATCACCGCCGGCGCGACGCAGGCCATCATGGCCAGCGTGCTCGCCCTCGTCCATCCGGGTGATGAAGTCATCGTGCTCGAACCAACGTACGACAGCTACGTCCCGTCGATCGAGCTGGCCGGCGGGCGACCGGTGTATGTGCCGCTCGATGCCGGGCGCGGCTACGCGCCTGACTGGGATCGCATCCGGGCAGCCATCACGCCCAAGACGCGATTGCTAATGCTCAATTTCCCGCACAACCCGACAGGACGCGTGCTCCGGCCGGAGGATCTCGCCGCCCTCGAGCACATTGTCGAATCGACCGGCGTGATCGTGCTGTCGGACGAGGTCTACGAACACATCGTGTTCGACGGCATCGCACACCAGTCGCTGATGCGATCCCCGGCATTGGCCGAACGCACGGTCGTGATCTCAAGCTTTGGCAAGACGTTTCACACCACCGGTTGGAAGGTCGGCTATGCCTGCGCCCCCGCCGCGCTCAGCGCCGAGATCCGCAAGGTGCACCAGTTCATGGTGTTTGCCGTCAACACGCCGGCGCAGCACGCCTTCGCCGCCTATCTGCAAGACCCTTCGCCCTATCTCGATCTGCCGGCGTTCTATCAGGCGAAGCGTGACCTGCTGATCGACGGGCTGCGTCGTACGCCCTTCCGTGTCCTTCCGTGCGAAGGCACGTATTTCGTGCTGGCCGATTATTCGGCGCTCAGTTCGGCGCCCGAGCCTGAGTTTGCGCAGTCGATGATCGTCAAGTACGGCGTCGCGGTCATCCCGGTGTCGGTGTTCTACGACGCGCCCCACGACCGCCGAGTCGTCCGCTTCTGCTTCGCAAAGAACGACTCGACCCTGCGCGACGCCCTGCAGCGTATTTCGGCCGCGCTCTAGCGCGAAGACAGTCACGTCGCATTGCACTCGAGCGAGTAGGCTCGGCCGTTCACCCACCTTTGACGGGAGGAATGCCATGTGCCCCGTAGCCCGTGCTATCGCAACGACCTTGTTCGTCGCGTGTTTCTCCGTTTCTGCGGCGTATGCGCAGTCGGCCGCGCCGCTTGTCGTCACAGCCAGCGACAAGGCCATCCAGTGGGGTCCCTGCCCCGGCTTCCTGCCCAAGGGGTGCCAGATCGGCGTGCTGCATGGTGACCCGGCCAAGCCCAACGTCGACATCTTCTTCAAGGTGCCGGGCAAGTCCAAGATCGCCGCGCACAAGCACACATCCGCCGAGCGCATGGTGCTGGTGCAGGGCGAGATGCAGGTGACTTACGAGGGCCACAAGCCGGTCACGCTGAAACGCGGCTCGTATGCCTACGGCCCGGCCGAACTGGTGCACGAGGCGGCCTGCCTCAGCGCCGAGCCCTGCGTGTTGTTCATCGCGTTCGAACAGCCGCTCGATGCAATCCCGATGAAAATGGCGGCCGCGAAGGCAGCCGAAGCAAAGGCGGCGACCACGGAGCCGAAGAAAAAGAGCGGCGGCTGTTGAGTCCTGCCACCCACAAGAGACAGCCGGCGTCGGGCGGAGACTCCGAGCGCGTGCAGCAGTGGCGTCACCGGACCCGGGCGACAGTCGCTCATACTTGATGCCTGTCGAAAGCATCGCCTTCTTTTCATCATTCAACGGGAGACATCCATGGACGAGGAAACATTCAACCTGAGCATTCGCAAGTTCCTGAAGATGGTGGGCGTCAGTTCGCAGCGCGAGATCGAACAGGCGGTGGCGAAGGCGATTGCGGCTCGCGCCATCTCGGGGTCGGAATCGTTCCCGGCAAAGGTGACACTCGAAGTCGCTGGCCTGAAGCTGAACGTCACTTTTGACGGCGAGATCCGGCTTCAGTGAGCGCGGTGGCCTGGGAGTCGACGATGAGCCGATTCGCGATCAACAGGGTTGGCCTGACCGTACTGATCCTGGCCGCACTCGCTGCCCCGGCGCTGGGCCAGACGGTGCGCTACTTCGAGCTGCCGCCGCGCAGCGCGCCGCACGACGTTGCGCCGGCGCCCGATGGAACGGTCTGGTACACCGCGCAGCGCACGGGACATCTGGGCCGTCTCGATCCCCGTACCGGGAAGGTCGAGGAAATCCCGCTCGGCCGCGGCTCGGCCCCGCACGGAGTGATCGTCGGTCCCGACGGGGCCGCATGGGTCACCGACAGCGGGCAGAACGCCATCGTGCGTGTCGATCCGGCCACCAAGGCAGTCAGAGTGTTCCCGCTGCCGCAGGGCACGCCCTACACGAACATGAATACCGCGGCATTCGACGGCAACGGCGTGCTGTGGTGGACCGGACAGTCGGGATACTTCGGCAGTGTGAATCCGAAGACGGGCGAAGCGCGCGTCATGGAAGCCCCGCGAGGGCGCGGACCGTACGGCATCACCGCCACACCGTCAGGAGACATCTACTACGTCTCGCTCGCTGGCAGCCATCTTGCGAAAATCGACACACGCACAGGCGTGGCCACCGTCATCGAACCGCCGACGCCACGGCAGGGTGCGCGTCGTGTCTGGAGCGATAGCAAGGGACGCCTGTGGATCAGCGAGTGGCTGTCGGGCCAGGTCAGCATGTACAACCCGGCGAACGGCCAATGGAAGGCCTGGAAGCCGCCGGAGCGCGCGCAGATGTACTCCGTCTATGTCGACGAGCGCGACAAGGTGTGGCTGACCGAGTGGTCGACCAACGCCATCGTGCGGTTTGATCCCGAAACGGAAAAGTTCGAGAACTTCCCCAGCGATCGAAGCAATGCGCAGGTGCGCCAGATGCTGGGCCGGCCGGGCGAAGCGTGGGGCGCGGAGTCCGGAACGGATCGGCTGGTCGTGATCTCGACCACCCCTACTCCGGGTCGCTGAGTCGGGAGTCGACTGCCGGCCCGCGGAAACGTGCCGACAGCCTGGACTCAGGAACCTACACCTTCTTGGTCGTGGGCAACCCAAGCTGTGACCACAACAGCATGCCGCCACGCAGGTTGGCACAGCGATCGAATCCGGCGCTGCGCAGGATCACGGTCGCCTGCCCCGATCGCACTCCGGCGTGGCAGACCGCCACCACCGGCTTCTCGCGCGGGATCTCGGACACGCGCGCTTTGAGCTCGTTCAGGGGAACGAGCTGTGAACCGGCGATGCAGCCCGAGCGAGTCCTGCATCTCCTGGGGCTGGCGCACGTCGAGCACGTGAACGTCTGGCAGGTGCTCGGCGACCCACTCGGGCTCGACTTCGAGCAGGCCGGCGTAGGTCTGGCGCACCGGCCCCCAGTCGGCCGGGCGCGGCACCTTGCCATCGGCAGGCTGGCCGGAGCGCAGATTGGCAGGCACCGCGATATCGATCTGCTTGGGATGAGGCAGGTTCAGGTTCTCCATGAACCCGACGAAGTCGCGTTCATCGGCGCCGCCGCCAATGCGCGGGTTGTGAGTTCGCTCTTCTGCCACCGACGACACCGTGCGGCCACTGTAGTCATGCGCAGGAAAGAGCAGGCACGCATCCGGGCAGGGTGAAGATTTCCTGCACGATCGAGCGATACAGGGTGTGGGCACTGCCGTGCTGGAAGTCGCAGCGGCCGGCACCGCGGATCAGCAGCGTGTCGCCGGTGAAAGCCAGACGATGATCGTCGAGCACCAGCGTCATGCAGCCGTCGGTGTGGCCCGGCGTGGCGCGCACCTCCAGGTGGCGACTGCCGAATGCAATGCGATCGCCGTGATCGAGCGGCAGGTCGACGCCCTGGATCGGCGGCTGGTAGCGCCGCGAGATCGCAATGCGGCAGCCGGTGGCCTGCTGCATCATCCAGGCGCCGGTGACGTGGTCGGCATGGCAGTGCGTATCCACCGCGACGACGAGCCTGAGGTCCAGCTCGCGGAGCAACGCGGCGTCGCGCAAGTGCTGCTCGAACACCGCGTCAATGAGTACTGCATCGCGCGTGTGCAGGTCGCCCAGTACATACGTATATGTCGACGAGGCGGCGTCGAACAGCTGGCGAAAGACGAGATTGGCGAACATTGCGAAGGTCGGAGCACTCGGGTGCCGTGATTTGACCACGCCCGGCTGAAAACTGCCTGCCAAAGTTTGCATCGTTCCGGACGCCGGCAGCGAATCGCACCAAGCCGATTGTGCTGACCGACGGCGTACGCGACAATGCCGCCTTTGCACTCACGCGGACCTCCGATGATCACCGTCCACCACCTGAACAACTCACGCTCGCAGCGCGTGCTGTGGCTGCTCGAGGAACTCGGTGTCACCTACGAAATCACGAAGTACGAGCGTGATCCCAAAACGATGCTTGCGCCGGCTTCACTCCGCGAGATTCACCCTCTGGGCAAATCGCCCGTGATCAGTGATGGCGACATCACCGTGGCCGAATCCGGCGCGATCCTCGAATACCTCGTCGAGCGGTACGACGACGATGGTCGCCTGGCGCCCGCCGTCGGCACGCCTGAGCGACTGCGCTGGCGCTACTGGATGCACTTCGCGGAAGGCTCCGCCATGCCGCCGCTGCTGATCAAGCTGATCTGTGAAAAGGTCGCGCGATCGCCGATGCCGTTTTTCGCCAGGCCGATCGCGCGCGCGATTTCGGCAAAAGTCCAGGCGATGGTCGTCGAACCGAACCTGAAACGCCAGCTGGACTTCATGGAGTCCGAACTCTCGCAACAACAAGTGGTTTGCCGGCAGCGAGTTCAGTGCCGCCGACATCCAGATGAGCTTCCCGCTGGAAGCCGCCGCGCAGCGTGCCGGACTCGATGCGAGCCGGCCGAAACTGATGGGATTCCTCAAGCGTATCCACGCGCGGCCGGCGTACAAAAGAGCGCTCCAGCGCGGCGGACCCTACAGCTTCGCCGAGGACTGAACTTTCTGGCACCACGCCACGCTACAGATCAGCATTGCCGTGTAGCTGGATTCCGCTCGAGGCGCATCAGAATCCAACCGCGGCCTTGCCCTTCAGCTCCAGCATCTTGCGTGCCTCATCCGGAGTCGCGACCTCCAGCCCGAGTCCCTCGACGATCTGACGCGCGGCACGCACCTGCGCCGCGTTCGACTCGGCGAACTTGCCGGGTCCGAGCCACAGGCTGTCCTCCAGCCCCACACGGATGTTGCCGCCCATAGCAGCGGACATGGCCGCGATCGGCAGCTGGTTGCGCCCGGCGCCCAGCACACTCCACAGGTAGTTGTCGCCGAACAGTCGATCCGCAGTGCGCTTCATGTGTGCGACGTCGTCCGGGTGCGGTCCGATACCTCCGAGAATGCCAAAGACGCTCTGGATGAAGAGCGGCGCCTTGACGATGCCACGGTCGAAGAAGTGCCTGGCTGTATACAGATGGCCGATGTCGTAGCACTCGATTTCGAAACGCGTTGCATTGCCCGCGCACGAGGTCAGGATGTGGTCAATGTCCTTGAAGGTGTTCTTGAATACACGGTCATAGGAGCCTTCGAGGTACGGACGCTCCCAGTCGAACTTGAATTCCTTGAAGCGATCGAGCATCGGATAGAGCCCGAAGTTCATCGAACCCATGTTCAGTGATGCAACCTCGGGCTTGAGCTGCAGTGCCGGCTGCAGACGTTCCTCGACCAGCATGGTCGGCGCGCCGCCGGTGGTGAAGTTGATCACCACGTCGCTTCTGCGCGCAATGGCTGGCGCGAACTCGAGGAAGAGCTTGGGGTCCTGCGTCGGATGGCCGTCGACCGGATCGCGCGCGTGCAGATGGACGATCGCTGCGCCGGCCTCAGCCGCAGCGACGGCGGCGTCTTCGATCTCCTTCGGCGTCACGGGCAGATACGGCGACATCGAGGGCGTGTGAATCGCCCCGGTGACGGCGCAGGTGATGATCACTTTTCGCTTGGCGGCCATGAGATTTCCCAATCAATGGTTGTCAGTCGTGTCGTTGTCGATCTTGTGTCGGCGCAGGGCCAGCAGGCGCCGGTCGCGCCATTGCATCAATCGTTCGCGCTCATCGGGCGCCGCGGGCCGGCCGAGCGCCGCAACCACTCGCTGGGCGCTCTCGCCTTCCCACACGCTCGGCGCCGGCGGGTCGGCGGCCAGGCGCCGATAGAACCCGCTGTAGCGGGCGCAGTAATCGGCGACGCCGCCCGGGGCGTTGAGTTCGATCGTCGCGAACGGCCCCATGAACGACCAGCGCAGTCCGAGCCCGTCGCGCACGGTCTTGTCGAGATCCTCGGGCGAGATCACATCATCCGCCACCAATCGCATCGCCTCCGACAACAGCGCACCCTGCAGGCGATTCAGGACGAAGCCGTCGATCTCACGACGAATGCGCACGGGCACCTGTCCCACCGAGCTCATGATGTCGGTCGCGCTCGCGAGCGTCGCTTCGCTGGTCCACGGCGCGCCGCACAGTTCGACCACCGGCACCAGGTGCGGCGGATTGACCGGATGCGCGACGAGGCAGCGGGCGCGGCCGGCAAGCTCCGCCGTGAAAAGCGAGGCGACGATCGCCGACGTGCTGCTGGCCAGGATCGCCTCGGCAGGCGCCAGGCGATCGAGTTCTGCGAAGACGATGCGCTTGATCTCCACTTCTTCCGGGAGGTTTTCCTGCACCCACGCCACTCCGGCTACGGCATCGGCCAGGCCGGCGCTGATCTCGATGCGCGCAATCGCCGCCCTGGCATCGTCGGCCAGACCCGCCTGCTCCTGCTCCGCGAGTGACCGTGCGATCAGGTCGCGAGCCACCTCGAGCTGCGATGGTGCGGAATCGGTGATGCGCACGCTCCATCCGGCGCGCGCAAACACCATGGCCCAGGCGCGACCGATCAAGCCGGCGCCGACGATCGCGGCGCACTTCCTTGCCTTCACATCCACAGCACTTTCCTCCGCAGTTCCAGATCATCACGCAGCGCCGACGCCGGACCTTCGTGGACGACGCTGCCGCGCTCGAGTACATAGGCGCGTTCGGCAAGCGTCAGCACCAGATCGAGATTGTGTTCGACGATCACGATCGCAAGCTCGCCGCGCAGCCGATCGAAGGCTTCGAAGAGTTCCTCGACGACCGTGGGCGCAAGCCCCTCGAACGGTTCATCGAGCAACAGCACCCTCACATGGCCGGCCAGTGCACGCGCGACCGCGACCATCTGCTGCTCGCCGCCCGAGAGATAGTCGGCCGGCGTGTCGATCCGCGCCGCCAGCTTCGGAAAGAACTCGAGGATCTTCTCGTCGGACCAGGCGACACCCTCGCCCTCGCTGCGCTTCAGTCGTCCCAGCGCCAGGTTGTCGCGCACGCTCATGCCGGCAAAGAGCGCCCGGCCCTGCGGCACATAGCCCACACCATCGCGCGCAATCTGCCAGGCCTCGCGCCCGGCGAGCGCAGTGCCGGCGAGCGCGATCGCGCCCGATGCCACGGGCACGGTCCCGATGATCGTCTTCAGCAGCGTTGACTTGCCGGCACCATTGCGGCCAAGCAGCGCGACGATCTCGCGCTCGTGCACCGCCAGGGTGACCTCCTTGAGGATGTGGCTCTTGCCATAGAACGCATCGACGCGATCGAGCGCGAGCAGCACCGGCGCGTCCGCGCTGGTCGCGCCGCCCCGCACCCGTGATGTGAGCGCCTTCGTTCCGGAGCCGATGTAGATCTCGCGCACGGCGCTGCTCTCACGCGCTCCGGCCGCATCGCCGTCGAAAAGCACCGCACCATCATTCATGACGGTCACGCGATCGGCGAGCGCAAACACGCGGTCGATGTCGTGCTCGACCAGCAGGACCGGGACGTCGGCCGAAATGCGCTTGATCAACTGGCCGACGCGTTCCCGCTCCGCCGCGGCCAGGCCCGCAAGCGGCTCATCGAGCAACAGCACGCGCGGCGCGGAGGACAGTGCAAGCCCCATGTCGAGCAGCCGCTGGCCGCCGTAGGACAGGGCTCCGGCTTCGGCGCGCTCGATGCCCGACAGCCCGAGAAAGCGGATCAGCTCCGCGGTCTCGCGCATGACCGGCTCCACGGCCTGAGTCGGCGTCCATCCGTTGAATCGTCCCGGATGCCGCGACTGGACCGCGAGGCGCAGATTTTCCTGCACGTCGAGGGCCGGAAAGAGGTTGGTGATCTGGAATGAGCGTGCGAGTCCGGCGGCCACGATGCGGTAGGGCGGCATGCCGGTCACATCGACCCCCGCCAGCATGACCCGGCCTTTGTCGGGCGGAAACAGGCCCGAAATCAGGTTGAAAAGTGTGGTCTTGCCAGCACCGTTGGGACCGATCAGCGCGTGCAGCGAACGCGCCGACACGTCGACGTTCGCATCGCGCAAGGCATGGATGCCGCCGAAGGACTTGGCCAGTCCGTGCGCCGCGAGCACCACTCCGCCGTCGGCCGCGCGTGGCTTGAGGAACGCAGGCAGTTGCACGCCCTGCTCGATTGCACGACCCGCCATGGCCGCTGCCTCGACCGACTTCCGGCGCAGCGGCGCCGTCAGCCGCTGCCAGACACCGACCAGGCCACTCGGTGAGAACACGATGAAACCCACGAACAACAGGCCGAAGAACCAGAGCCAGTGTGGCGTCCAGATCGACAGGTATTCGCGGAACAGAATGTAGAAAAGTGCGCCCAGTGCCGGTCCGAGCAGGCTGCGCATGCCGCCGATGATCACCATCGCCAGCAACTCGCCGGAAAAACTGACGGCAGTCGGATCGGCAGACGCGAAGCGATGGTGAAAGGCGAACAGCACGCCGGCGAATCCGGTCAGTACCGATGACAGCACGAACGCGACCAGCTTGTAGCGAGGAGTGGCGTAGCCGATGAACTGAGCCCGCTGCTCGTTCTCGCGGATTGCGTTCAGCACCGTGCCGATGGGCGACCGGTGAAAGCGGGAAAGCCCATAGACCACGGCCAACCCGCACAGCGCAACGAGGCCGTAGTACCACCAGCGGCTCTCGAGATCTGCGCCTAGCCAGGTGGCGCGCGTCAGGCCGCCCAGGCCGTTTTCACCTCCGGTGAACGCCGTCCAGCGAAACGCGACCGAGTAGACGAGCGCCGACAGCGCCAGCGTCAGCAACGAGAAGTAAACACCGCGTCGGCGCAGCACGAAGAAACCGGCCACGATCGACGCGATCAGCAGCAAGACCAATGCAAACAGCGTTGGCCACAGCATCGACCCTGGAAACCAGTGAAGCTGCGTCAGCGCTGCCGCATAGGCACCGATGCCGAACCACGCACCGTGGCCGAACGACACGAGGCCGGTCTGCCCCACCAGGATGTTGAGCGCCATGCAGGCGATCGCGAAGATCACCACATCGGTCGCGCTCGTCATCGTCAGGCCGCCCGCCAGCAGCGCAATGGGCAGCACCAGCATCGATAACGCCGCAACGAGGACCGGTGACCGCCACAGGCTATGCATCGGCTATTCGAAGCGCTGAATGCGTTCGCCGGTCAACCCGCGTGGGCGCAGCAGCAGGACCAGAAGCATCAGCAGGTACATCGAGGCGTCGGCGGCCGGCGGCAGAAAGTAGACCGTCAACCCGCGCACCACGCCGACGATCAGCGCTGCCCAGACCACACCCCAGAACGATCCGAGCCCACCGATGACAACGACGACGAACGCGGCCGTCAGGATCTCGGCGCCCATCGCCGGATGCACCCCGGAAATCGGGGCGAGCAGCACGCCGGCCAGCGCCGCCAGTGCGACACTGAGCGCGACGATGCTGGCCATGTAGGGCTTGAGCGAGATGCCGAGTGCGGCGACCATGTCGGGGTTCTGCACGCCGGCGCGAACCACACGCCCGAACGGTGTTCGCTGCAGCAGGACCCAGAGCCCTGCCACGGCCGCGACAGCGACGGTGAGCATCAACAGCCGGTACTTCGAGTAGATGAAGTCACCGATGAAGACCTGCCCGCGCAGCGCGGTCGGGATCGAAAACGGCACCGGCGCCGCGCCGAACACCCAGCGCAGCGACTGCTCGGCGACCATCGCCAGGCCGAAGGTCAGCAGCAGGCCGAGGGCCGGATCCTCGCGATAGAAGCGCCGAAACAGGAATCGCTCGATCACCAGGCCGATCACGGCGACGACGATCGGCGACGCGATTGCCGATCCTGCGAAGCCGAGGCCAAGGTGCTCGGCGACGATGACGGCGAAGTACGCGCCGAGCGCATAGAACGCGCCATGCGCCAGGTTGACCAGCCCGCCCAGCGAAAAGATCAGCGACAGGCCAAGCGCGATCAGCAGGTAGTAGGCCCCCGCGAGCAGGCCATTGAGAACCTGCTCGAGGATCTGCGTCAGCATGGATTCGAAGCGCGGCGCGGACCGGTGGCGACGGAATGCGCCGCGAATTCCCGTCTATCCGGCCATCAGGTCGGCATCGTGCAGGGATTCTCCTCGCGCGTCGGCGCGATGATTTCCAGGCTCTGGTTGTCGGCCGGCACCGGTGCGGACAGGTTGAACAGGTTCCACTTGTCCTTGACCTGCGCCTCCGGCTTGAAGGTCACCGTGTACATCTGCTGCATGAGCTGGTGGTCCCAGGCGCGGTAGTAGCCCTCGCGCGACTTGAGCACATCGAACTTGGCGCCCTTTTCCAGATGCTCCGCCACCTTGGTCGAATCCGTGGACTTCAGTTCGTTCATCGCCTGCGCCAGGTGCTTGGTCGAGAGGTAGTCGCCCCATGCCTGGTTCTCCGGTGGCTTGCCGTACTTCTTGGTGAAGGCCGCGGTGAACTTCTGCGCGGTCGCCGAATTCACCTGGGAGTCCCACACCAGGGGCCAGATGCCGGCGACATTGCCCTTGCCCGCGCCCCATGCAACGGCCGTATCGAATCCGAATCCGGCCAGCGGGAACGGCAGGCCGAACTCCATGTACTGCTTCATGAAGTTGGTGATCTGCGCTCCGGCCAGGTTGGAAACGACGAGATCCGGCTTGGCATTGCGAATCTTCAGCAGATAGGGCGAGAAGTCGGTGACATTGGTCGCGACGAGTTCGTCGGCGGCGAACGTGCCGCCATTGGCCTGCATGAACCGCTTGGCCACGCGCAGCAGGTCATGACCGAAGGCGTAGTCCGCTGTCACGCTGTACCACTTCTTGCCCTTGACCAGGCCGTCGCGCAGCAGCGCCTGTCCGGCCGCGCCGACATACATGCTGTTGGCGGCTTCGGTGTGGAACATATAGCGGTTGCACGACTTGCCGCGCAGTTCATCCGAATTGCAGCCGGTGTTGAAGAACAGGATCTTGTTGCGCTGCGCGACCTGCGCGATTGCCAGGCCCGATGCCGAACTGATCTCACCGACGATCGCGACCACCTTGTCACGCTCGATCAGGCGCTCCGCCTTGGTCGATGCGGTCTGCGGATTGACGCTGTCTTCGGCAATCAGGTCGACCTTGCGGCCGTTGATACCGCCGGCCGCGTTGATTTCTTCAACCGCCAGGTTCACGCCCATCACGGCGTACTCGCCGAGTGGTCCGAGAAAACCGGTCAGCGGTGTCAGATGGCCCAGCCGTACGGCATCGGACTGGCTGCGGACGATGGCCGGAAATCCGATCGTCCCGAGTGCCGCCGCGGCACCCGCGCCATGCAGTAGCCGGCGACGCGACTTCGACAGCGGTGCATTCATGTTGTCTCCTTGTTGTTTGTGTGCCGGAGTGCAACCGAAGGCAGCACACCGCGGGATCGATCGCCGCCGCACGCTGCGATTCCGCCGCCGTGCAACTGCGATCGCAGTTATAGTCGAGCCGACTGTGACTGTCCAGCCGGTGTCCCTTCCATGCCGCAGCGCCGCACGACCAAGACGCGAGTCCCGATCCGGGACAGCGCCTACGCAAAGTTGCGCGAATTGCTGATCGCGGGACAACTCGCGCCCGGTGACAAGGTGTCGCCGCGCGAACTGGCAGCGCAGCTCGGGGTAAGCCCGATGCCCGTGCGCGAGGCGGTCCAGCGGCTGGCCGCCGAGGGCGCGCTGGTGGTGCGCCCGCAGAGCGGCGCGCGGGTGCCATTCATGACCCGCAGCCGGTTCATCGAGCTGACGACGATCCGCATCGCGCTCGAAGGCATGGCAGCCGCGCGTGCGGCGAAGTCGGCTTCCTCGGCCGAGCTGGCAACCATCGAGCAGCACCTGATCCGGCTGCAGGTTTCGGCCGCGCGCGCCCGACCCGATCCGGCGGTCGTGATCCGCGGCAATCAGCGACTCCACTTTGCGATCTACCGCAGCGCGCGTATGCCTGCGCTCATGAGCCTGATCGAAGGGCTTTGGCTGCAGATCGGACCGGTGCTGAACCTGGATCTGCGATCGAGCACGGAGCGGCTCGCCAAACTGGGGGCCCACGAGCACCACGCGCTGCTGGTCAGTTCGCTGGTGCACCGCGATTCCAAAGGAGCCCGACGCGGGCTCGTTGGCGACATTGAAAGCGCGGCGGCTCACGTCCTGTCGCTGAACCGCCTTCCCGACAAGGAGGATCGATGAATCTGGGACTTGAAGGAACGCGCGTGCTGGTGACCGCCGGCGCGTCGGGTATCGGACTGGCGACGGCACGAGCGTTCCAGGCGGAAGGCGCGCGGGTCCATGTCTGCGATGTCGATACGGCATCGCTCGCAGCGCTGGCCAGCAGCAATCCCGACGTCGGCCGTTCGCAGTGCGACGTCGCCGACGCCGCGGCTGTCGATCGTCTGTTCGAAACGGTTGCCGCGAGTCTCGGCGGCCTCGACGTGCTCGTGAACAACGCCGGGATCGCCGGGCCGACCGCGCGTTGCGAGGACGTTGTCCTGGCGGACTGGGAACGCACGCTGGCCGTCAATCTGACGGGCCAGTTCCTGTGCGCCCGGCGCGCCATTCCCCTGCTGCGCGCCAGCCGCAACGCGAGCATCGCAAATCTCTCGTCGGCGGCCGGTCGATTCGGCTTTCCGATGCGCTCGCCCTATGCAGCGTCCAAGTGGGCCGTCATCGGATTCACGCGGTCGTTGTCGATCGAACTCGGCGGCGACGGCATTCGCGTCAACGCGATTTGTCCGGGCTCGGTCGCCGGGCCGCGGATCGATGCCGTCTTTGCGAACAAGGCGCAGGCGCGTGGAGTTTCAGCGGAACAGGTCCGCCAGGAAGCGCTGGCAAAGACGTCGCTCGGTCAACTGATCGAACCCGAGGACATCGGGCACGCCATTGTCTTCCTGGCCTCGCGCGCAGGCGCACGAATTTCGGGGCAGGCGATCGGGGTCGACGCCGACGTCCAGGCTCTGGTTTGATGATCTTCCTGCGTCGGCATTGCGAACGAATGCCGTCGCGGAGGTTGCCTGACGCAGTCCTCAACCGTCTTCGCTGCGGTCGCCTGGAAGTAGCTGTGTCGCCTGCTCGACCGGCAGCGCCTCGACAGCACGCAAGGCGCGATTCATCTGCCGGGTACGCGTCTCGGCGGCATCGATCGTGTTCGACGCGGTCTGCAACTGGACTTTCAGCTTGCCGAGCACATCGCCGAACTTCCCGAACTCGGTCTTGACCGCGCCCAGCACCTGCCAGACCTCGGACGAGCGCTTCTCGAGTGCCAGTGTCCGGAAGCCCATCTGCAGGCTGTTGAGCATGGCCGAGAGCGTCGTCGGGCCGGTGATGACGATGTGGTGCTCGCGCTGCAGGGATTCGACCAGGCCGGGTCGGCGCAGCACTTCCGCGTACAGGCCTTCGGTCGCCAGGAACAGCAGCGCGAATTCGGTCGTGTGCGGCGGCTCCACGTACTTTTCGCGGATGCGGCGTGCTTCACCTTTGACACGAATCTCCAGTGCGCGCCCGGCCTCCTCGATGGCCGCGACATCCGCGCGGTCCTGCGCGAGCTGAAGCCGCTCGTAGTCTTCGACCGGGAAATTTCGCGTCGATCGGCAGCCAGCACGGCGTATCGCCATGGCCCGGCAGACGGATCGCAAACTCGACCCGTTCGTTCGAGCCCGGGCGTGTGGCAATGTTGACCGCGAACTGGTCGATCGTCAGCAGTTGCTCGAGCAGCGTCGCCAGCTGCACTTCGCCGTAGCCGCCACGGGTCTTCACGTTCGACAGCACGCGCTTGAGATCGCCCACGCCTGCCGCCAGCGTCTGCATCTCCCCGAGGCCGCGATGCACCTGCTCCAGACGATCGGACACCATCTTGAACGACTCGCCGAGCCGGGCCTCGAGCGTGCTCTGCAGCTTTTCCTCCACCGTGGCGCGCATCTGATCCAGCTTGGTCTCGTTGCCCTGCTGGAGCGCGCTCAGTTGCCCCTGCAGCGTGGTGCGGACCTCGCCCAGGTTCAGCTGGATCGCGCGCGTCAGATCCGCGAGCTGCTGCTGCATGCGCGCCGCGAAGTCCTGCAGTTGCTGGGCGCCTTCCTCGCGGTTCGTGCGCGCGGCCGCTTCCGCGAGTTCCGACATGCGCGCCACGTGCTGGCCGAACCCCTGCAATTGCTGTCCCTGCACGCCACCCAGTCCGGTGACCTGTTGCACCAGCCCGGTCTGCAACTCGCTCAGGCGTGCGCCCGTCTCCATGCGCAATGCGCCGATGTGGACGCCTCCAGCGCACCGCGCAATTCGCGCTCCAGGCGCTCGTTCGCGCGTGCCAGCGCGTCAAGGCGTTCGACCAACACCGCCGGCGACTGGCGCGGGCGCATGGCGATCACGATCGCCAGCACGACGACGGCCGCAGCGACCAGCAGAGCGGCGAGGACTGTTTCGGACATGCGAGGATGATACGGGGACGGCCACTTCGACCTCTGTCCCGCAAAAGCCGTCTGGCCGCGTCGAGCGACTCTGCTGGGCTTTCCCACCGATGGCGGCTTCGGTGCGGTGGATGCGTCGAACCACGACCCGCGTGCGCATAGAGCGCGAATGGGTTCATGTTTGGCAATGGCCCGGTGAACCGCTTCGTGGCTGAAGCAGGCATGCCGAGTGTGTACGCCGAGTCTGTGTGGCCGGGCGGAACCAGCGCATTGCCGAACAGTCTCTTCTACGTGAATCTGCTGCCCAGGTACCTCACCAACGACACAGTGCCGCTGCTGTTCAGCCAGGAACGATCTTGCAGCGCAATCTTTCTAGCGCGAGCCGGTTCGTTCCGGCGAAGTAACGGAACCTTCCACTAGCTCCCATAAACCATGTTCATCTTGCCGAAATCATTCAAGTCTTTGAGAAAGACCGTCGTCGACACTACGTCGTCCATCGTCATGCCGCTTGCCGCCAGGACTGCTTTCAAATTGTCGAGCACGAGCTTGGTCTGTTCTTCGATGGTTCCCGTATTCAACTGATTCGTCGTCGGATCAATGGAAATCTGCCCCGCGAGAAAGAGCATGTTGCCGAACTTGATCGCTTGGGAATATGGGCCGATCGCGGCCGGCGCCTCTTTGGTGGCCACGACATCACCTGTGGGCTAAACGATCCACGCGTTGCGACGTTTAACGCGACCAAGTTTGCGGCCCGACTGTAGGCGGCCACTAAGAGTGACGCTCCCATCTTGCTCCGCGTTGAGTTCGACGCGGGCCATGGCATTGGTAGCACTCCAAATAAGCGCGACGGTCTGCTGGCCGACATTTATGCCTTCGCACTTTGGCGTGCTGGCGCCGCGGGATTCCAGCCCAACGCCGCAAGCTGAGCCAAAGAGACGGGAACTAAGGCGGGGCTAGCTTCGGGCCAAGACCTGCCGTCTATCGTGGTCGCCAATTTCACCCTGAAACGGAATTTGCAAGGCACCACCGGGCCGGCGGCGGCAGCCCTGGCCTCGCTGCCGGTTCGGTGGTAAGCGCCTTAGTCGATGGGATGCATCTGCTGTGTCGGAATGACCACGTAGCTCGTCGAACCCGGAAGTCGCCAGCGCAGCCGCGCGACGGCTGGCCCGGTGTTGTCGTAGTACTCCGAGCACGATGGGCACCCGCTGTCCGGCTATCAGGTTGACGCCGACGGTTGTGTCCGTGGTCACTGCTGCGATTGACCCAGCGGTCGACCAGCAGCTGTTGGTTCACGTACAGACGGATGCCATCGTCACCCACGGTCTGCAAATCGTACGTACCGGTGACCGGAACCTCCAACTCGCCATTCCAGCGCACCGAGAAGCCGTTGGCATTTACGCCGGGTGCGGGTTTATTTGATTTCCAGTTGAAGTCGATATTCTCCTCGCGTGTGAATACCGGGTTGCCCGAGAGTGTCATGTTGTTGAAGTAACGGCCGACCAAACCCGTGCCTTCGCCGACCGGTGCCGATGCCGGCCCTTCTTCGCGGCCCAGTTCGCGCAGATAGGCAGTGATCTGGCGTAACTGGTCGGCGTTCAGTTCGACCCCGCTGGTGCGCGCGCACCGCATCCGTCAGCGTCGGTGCGGAGCCGTCGTGCAAATAGGGCGCCGTGGACCACACATCGCGCAGCGTCGGGACGTCCAGTCCGGTGAGTGCGAGCCATACAGGCGCGAACCGCTGCTGGGCTTGATCGAGCCGATGTCCGACAGCGTGGCGTCGCCGCTGCCGCTGAACTTGGTGCCTGCGTGGCAGGTGCCGCATCCTTGGGCCGCGAACACGTCACGGCCGGCCGTAGCGTCGGCGGACAGCGTCTTGCTGCCGGCCCGATACGGCGAGATGTCGAACGTGCTAGCGATCCGACGTACGCGGCCAGCGCATCGAGGTCGGGCGAGCGGCCCGGTCTTGCGATCTCCCAGTGGCTGGCTGCGGGTGCCCGAGAAGAAGTCGCGTCCGTCATCAGTCCGGTGCCACCGGCGAGCGCCCGGATCTGGCCTTCGAAGTCCTGCAGCTCGTCGAAGTTGTTGGTCCAGTGCAGTCCGCCATGCGACGCCAGGCTGCCCGGTGCCCGAACGGCCACGCAGGCTCACCGTGTTGCGCAGGCCTTCGCCAAAGCCGGTCAGGTCCCAGACCCGGCCGTCGTGACCGCCGTCGTTGTGGCACGTGGCGCAGCTCATGTAGCGGTCCAGCGCAGGCGTGGGTCGCGGGCATCGTAGAAGAGCTGTTTGCCAAGCAGACTTGCGCCGTGAGGCGCTCGGTGCCAATGTCCGCTCGTCGATACGAGCGGCAGATCGTTGGAGCGTGCCAGCCACGAGCAGTGGCTGCAGGTCGTAGACGCCGATCGTGCGGTCCATGAAGTTGTCGACCACCAAGTCTCGCCGTCGGGCGACATGGCGAGGCCCTGCGGAGCCCGGCCGACGTCGATCGGAACAGTTCAAACTTGCGATGTGCGTCGACGATGCGACTTCGCGGCTCGTCTCGAGCGCCACGAACAGGTAGACCCCGCGCGGGTCGAAAGCCGCAGCGCTGGCCAGACTCGCGTTGTCGTGATCGATGCGGCCGGCGAGGTCCTCGCGCCGCAACGCGAGATCGACCCGCGAACTCACGGCGCGGACCGTGCTCTGGAAGTTGAGGCCGGTGCCGTCGCGCAGTGCGCCGCGCAGCACGTTATCCTGCTTGAAGGAATCCCACGCCTGCGTGCCGTCAGGCGAAAGTGCCGCGGCGCCCAGATAGTTGGGTACGCCGCGCCCTTGCACTTCGTTGTCTTCCTTGTCACTGTGAGCGAGCACGACGGTTTGCAGCACGGTCATGTTGACGGCGTCGACGACGACCAGCTCGCCGCCGGTATCCGCGCGCGGCTGCACGCTCACGGTGTGCTCGCCCGGCAGTGGCGGAGTGACGAAGCGAGATACAAACAAGCGCGTACCGTCGGCGCTGACGGAAACATGACGGACGTTCTGGCCGACGGCGAGGGTGGCGGTTCGTCCGTAAGTCGAAGTGTTGTAGCGCATCACCTGTCCAGTGGCTTCGAGCGCTACGTACGCGGCGGCTCCGTTCGGAGCGATCGCAATTCCAAAGGGCTGCGATCCGCGCGGCAGGCCGATGGTCCGCTGGACCGCAAATGTGCCGGCATTGATCACGCTGATCGACTGGCTGCGCTTGTTGACGACCCACACGGTCCCGTTGGGCGCGACGGCTACGGTGCGAGGCTCGTTGCCGACGGTGATCTCTGCCACTTTGCTGCGTGAGGGTAGATCGAAGGCACTTACCGTGTTCGTGTCCGGATTGACCACCCAGGCGCGGTGTGCGCCGCCGCTGCGCTGTTCTATCGCGATCGAGGTCGAGGCTGTCGGCATGGCCGCCGTCAGCGGTCGATGGACCGCCTGCAGGAAGGTCTGTCGCGTCTCGATTCCGCGGTCGTCGACTGCGGTAACGGTGACCTGATAGACGCCCGGCGCGGTGAATTGGTGCGCTGCCTCGTGCGCACTCGACCACCCGGTGGTCGTGCCGTCGCCAAAGTCCCAGCGAAAGCGTGGATTGAAGCCATTGAGTGCACTGGCGCTGAACACGATGGCGGTGCCGAGCACGACCGGTGGGTTGCCGGCGGCGGCACGACGACGAGCGGCGGCGCGTCCGTCACCGTCCAGGCGAACTGCGCGCTGGCTGCATTGACGCCGTCGCTGACACTTACATTGACGTTGTAGCTTCCCGGCGCCGTCAACCGACCCGTGATGCGTCCAGAGTTGCGATCAATGACCAGCCCTGCTGGCAATCCCGTGGCGGCAAAGCGGAGCGTGTCGCCGTTCGGATCACTCGCGGTGATCGGCAGGTCGACAACAGCGCCGACCACGGCGCTTTGCGCGTTTGGCGTGGTGATGCTGGGACGATTGCCGGATTCGGCACGGCGGCCACGTTGATGCGAACCATCTTTGCAACCGACGGCACGCCGGCCGTATCCAGCACGAATAGCATGTAAAAGCCCGGCGGTGCATCCGCCGCTCGCGTCGGCGCCTGCACGCTGAGTTGGCTGCCCTCGGCGCTGAAGGCGAGCTCGACGAAGCGCTGCTCCATGTTCCAGCTGTGCGTGACTGATCCGCCCTTCACCAACACGACACGCTGCGCGGTGCCGGCGGTAAGCTCGACCTCGAACGTGCGCCCCACATCCAGCACGGTCGGTGCCACTCCGATCGCTGGCCGGGCTGCGAACTGTCCGTCGGCCGTGAAAAGATAAGGCGGGTAATAGAGTTCGACGTTCAGGTTGCGCTCAGGCCCGGGCGCGCCGCCGCCGCCAACCACCACGGTGGCGTCGGGAAGCAGCAGCGAGACGGAGTGATACAGACGCGCCCGAACCCCGGTTGCGCCTTGGGTCCAGGCGCCGGTCTGAGGGTTCCAGATCTCGACCGTATTGTTGACGCCAGTGAGTTGGTTCCAGACCTGGCTGCCGCCGCTCGCCATCACGTGGCCATTCGGCAAGATCGTGGAATTGACCAAGCGGCGCTGCGTCGACAGAGACTGCGTCGGCGTGATGACGGGTGCGCCGCTCGTGATGTCGATGACGATCGCCTGGTTCGAGTTGCCGCCGAACTGCAGGATGCGGCCGGGCAAGAACATCGCGGCGCTGGCGTCGTTGCCGCGATGCGCCGAGGCGAACTGACCGACCTGCATCACGCTGCCGGTGCCGGATATGTCGACGTAGAACATGCGGCCGGCGCTGTCGAAGCCGAACACGCGACCGTCGGGCGCGATGAAGTTGCGTGGATACATGAAGTCGAGACCGCTGGTGCTCGCGGTCGAGAGCAGCCGAAATGTTCCGTCGCGGCGCGGATCTCGGGCGAGTCGGTGCCACCGGTTCCGCCCTGGATGTATATCTCGCCGTTGAGCAGCGTCGTCGAGGACGAGTACCACCGAGCGCGATTCATGTCGTTGCCGCGCGACATGGTGTTGCCCTCGTAACTCATGACGTTGCTGTTGCGGTTGCCGGTGTTGGTGGTGCCAGTCCCGGTCCAGTTGTCGCCCCCGGCCACGAACACGCCGCCGCCCTGCGGCAGCACCAGCTGCGAGCTGCAGAAGACGTCGGTGTTGGTGGTGTTGGGCAGCGTGAGGTGGGCTGTCCGGGCCGAGCCGAGTTTCGGATCCCAGATGTCGTAGATGAAGAAACCCGTCTTGTCTCCGGTGCCGTCGGTGCCATAGCTCAGTACACGACCGTCGGGCATCAGCACGGCGTGCGCGGCGATCAGTGGCCAGTCGGCGACCGGGGCGAACACGCCTCTTAGGTGCGCGTCCAGCGAAAAGTCGGTTGGGCTGAGGGCCGCCTTCAACTGGCCGCGGAAGACAGTTCCCGCGCGAGCGGCGTCGCTCTCAGCTCGTCCGGCACCCGCCGTCGGCGCCGCGTTGACGGCCGGCGTCGCCTTCTGGGATTCGTCGTCAATACCTCCGCCGCAGCCGGATAGCGCGGCCAACACCAACAAACTCGAGATGCCTACAAAGTCGGCCGTGACCGGCCGTGACCGTACGAGACGCATGATCCCTCCCCCACCGGCGAGATCTAAGGAGAAGTCTGGATCCCGGGACCTGAGGACTTGCGCGACAACTTCGCTGGTCGTCCGCCAGTCACTCAAAGCGCCCCGCTGTTTCGACCCTCCAATGTCGGCGCAGCCCAGGCTGCGCATCGCCGGCGATCAGCGTCGCGGGCGTGACAGCGGACGGAGCCTATACCGTCTACGCGCTAGCTGGAATAGGGTAATCCGACCGAATGTCGGCTGCCGCTCTCGGAAAAGTTTCACGCCCTGTATTGCCGAGGAGCGGGCGTGGAGAGGTGCGGTCAGCTCGGTTTTTCTTGCTTTCCGTCTCAGCGGGGGCGATCGAGACTCCGGTGCCTGTTCCCATCCGAACCGAACTGCGCCACGGCATCGAAGTGGAGCCCAAGAGGTTCTATCGAGGCTGAGATAACGAACGCCTGGGCAGGGCGGAACACAACCGCCTCAGTAGACAGTTCCGCCGGAGGAGGTGCCGCCACTTCCACCCCTGTCGCGTTTGCTTTGAGCGATCTGCCACCCGTCACGGGAAGACGGGCGGGTGATACTCGAGCGTCAGGGCGAAGAACCACAGCATGAACAGCACGACCGGCAGGTGGAGAAGGAGCTGCAGGAAGGTGTAGCCGACGATGTCGCGGGCCTTCAGCGCGAGGATGCCGAGGAGCGGCAGCATCCAGAACGGGTTGATGAGGTTCGGCAACGCCTCGGCGGCGTTGTAGACGTTCACCGTCCAACCCAGATGCACCTTCAGCTCGATGGCCGCCTGCATGATGTAGGGCGCTTCGAGCAGCCACTTGCCGCCGCCCGAGGGGATGAACAGGCCGAGGATGGCCGAATAGATGCCCATCACCACCGGGAAGCTGTCGTGGCTGGAGATCGCCACGAAGAAGTGGGCGATCTGGTCCGACAGCGCGAGCCCGTCAAAACCTTTCGCCGACACCATGATGGCGGTGATCGAGCCGTAGAACGGGAACTGGATCAGCACACCAGTGGTCGTCGGCACGGCCCTGGAGACTGCGTTGAGGAACGACTTCGGCTGCCAATGCAGCACGAAGCCGAGCATCAGGAATACCAGGTTGTAGGTGTTGAGCCCGGAAATCGCCGTGATCCACGACTTCGAAGTGAACTCGTCGATCATCCACCCCAGCGTCAGCCCGACGATGATGACGGTGAGCAGCGGGCTGTACTCGAGCCATTCGCCTGGACGGTCACGCTGCGGCAGTGCCGCGGTCTTGATCTCGACGTCGATGCCCATGTCCTGCGCGGTCACGGCCTTGCTTCCTATTGGCGCCGACGACCAGGCGATCGCCACGGAGATGATCAACAGCACCACGAACATGGCGATCGACTGCCACAAGAAGATCGTCTCGGTGAACGGGATGATGCCCACCATCTTGAACAGCGCCGGTGGCAGCGACGCGGGGTTCGCATGCAGCTGCGCGGCCGAGGACGACAGACCGAGCGCCCAGGTGGCACCGAGGCCGAGATAGGCGGCCGCGGCGGCGGCGCGATAGTCCATCCGCAGTTCCTTGCGCCCGGCCAGCGCTTTCACCAACAGGCTGCCGAACACAAGACTGAGACCCCAGTTCAGCATCGAGGCGAGTATCGAGATGAGAGCGACGAACCCGACGGCGCCACGACCCGTCTTCGGAACGGTGGCGAGTTTCTCGATCAGCCGCGCCGCTGGACGGAGAGCTGGCGACGACGTAGCCGCTGATGGCGACGAAGGCCATCTGCATCGTGAACGGAATGAGGCTCCAGAAGCCGAGGCCGAACTGCTTGGAGACCTCCATCGGCCCCGCACCATTGATCATCGCGCCGGCCGCGACGATCACCAGCGCCACCGCGACGAAGATGAAGGCATCCGGGAACCACTTCTCGGCCCAGCGGGTAAAGCCGAGCGCGAGGCGGGCCATGTAGCCCTGCTCTGCACTGTCGCCGGAGGGCGCGCCGGGCTTGACGCTGTCAGTGCTCATTCTTCTCCCTCTTCGGGAATTGCCGAATGGGATCATGCCATGGAAGTAGTGCCTCGCACTCCCTCGCGAACGCGCAGGACGCTTGGTTCAAGAACACCGAGGGCTCCATCCTTGCGATCATTCAAGCTGCCTAAATCAGCGCACCTAGGCCCCGCCGGACGCGAGCACGAAAGCAGCGCCCCCAAACGCTTCACGAAGTGCACCAAACGCCGACGCGATGGACCTAATAAGGTGAGATGGGCAACTTCGCGTTGCAACGGAAGCGGCACACGGCGCCGCGCGGCAGAACTCTTTCTTTAGCGTCCGCTACTCGCGTGACATTCGCGTCCGCTTGCGGGAACGCACCAGGACTGCTTTGGGTCGCGAGTCGCCCTCCGCGATTGCTGAAACCGGTCTTTGCAGACAGTCGGACCTCTCGACACATCGTCCTATTGTCGGGCCGCGAGATCGAGTGCTGCGGCCGACTGTCGGCGCACGCACCGATGCCGCAGCCAGTAGTTTGGCGGGGCAGCCCCAAGCACGTTGAGTGCGGGGCGAGCCCCAAGACCGGCTCAATTGGCCAGGGTCTGGGGTCGCATCTGACCTAATCGTTAGGCAAAGTCCAACACTACTCGTCTCAGAGAAACTGACCCTCAGCTGCGCGACAGCTTCTCAACTAACGAATCGCGGTTTCGTGCCAGTCGGCCGCCTGGAAGAACGACTGCACCAGCCGCAGGCGCAGATCTTCGTCGACGCCCCGCTCGATCATCGCCTGGTTCATGCACTCCATCCACTGGTCGCGCTCGCGTACGCCGATGGAGAACGGCAGGTGCCGCGCCCGCAGCCGCGGGTGGCCAAAGCGCTCGATGTACAGATCCGGGCCGCCCAGCCAGCCGCTCAGGAACCACGTCAGCTTGTCGCGCGCATTCGCGAGGTCATTGCCATGCACGCGCCGCAGATCTGCATATGATGATTCGAGGTCCATCAGGTCGTAGAAACGATCGACCAGCGCGCGCACCGCGTCTGCCCCGCCGATCCATTGATACGGCGTGACTGTTGCACCGCTCTTCGCGACGTCATCCTCACTCATCGGCAATCCAACTCCTCAAGCACGTGACTCCTCGTCGAGTCCGACCGCCCTCAACTCCCTGAAGAACCGCGCCTGCTCTGTCGCCTGCGTGGCGAACTCGCGTTCCGTCACAGCGCCTTTGGCGCGCATCCATGCGACCAACGCTCGGCGCTCACTGTTGCTCCATGCGCGCAGGTCGAGCAGCGCCGCATAGGGCGCCAGCCGCGCAAAGGACCTACGCTCTTCTGCTGGCCAGCGCGACAGCGCGCGCGCGTCGAGATCCTTCGCGACTGCGCGTACGAGCACACCCTCGCCTTCGTGGTGTGAACGGACCGGAAGAACGGCGATGCGGCGCGCGACTGCAGCACCCAGTCGCGTCAACAGGCGCTCTTCGAAGAAGTCGCTGGCGTTGAAGTCCTCCAGGTCCAGATGCAGGTCGCCGCGGGCCAGTTGTCGCAGCACCGCGGGCCGGGTTCGCACGCCCGGACGGGATCGCAAGCGCTCGGCTTCCGCAGCAGCGAGCGAGGCATTGTCGGCCAGGCTCGGCCGGAATCCGAGGCGGTAGTAGAACCAGTACGCGCCGCTCGCAATCGCCTCGCTGTTGCCGGCACCGAACTGGTAGCCGTTGATGACAAACCGTCGGGTGCCGAACAGCGTGCGGAACGCCCGCAGCATCTGCGCCCAGAGAAATGCCGCCTCGCTGCCGCGGAACGGGTCGAAGACGTTGATGCCGGTGTTGGCCTGCCGGAACAGCGGCGATACGCCACCGTAGCCGATGGGCACGCCGTTGCTGATGAGCAGGTAACCGTAGTTCGCCTCCAGCGACAGCCGCTGCGCCGGCGGCACTCCGATCACGGCAAGCTCGACACCTTCGCCGAGATCGGCGACATGCACGTCACTCGCGTTCGCATAGTTCATCGCGTGCACTTCGCGGGCACGCGCCGCCAGTGCCGAACGCGCCAGATCGATGATCGGCGTCGCTTCGCGACGATTCAGGAGTCGAATGCCATCGAGCGGACGTGCGACATGCCGGGCCACCGGCTCGGCCAGGCGACGGAAGCTGCTGCGCAACGCCGGCTTCGTCGGAAGTCGAGCGTGCGTGATCGAGCGTGGCGAATCGCGCAGCGACCAGCGCAGTGGAACTTCGGCGCCATCCCATGCCGCAGCGAAGCTCGTCGATCGTCGCATCGCCTGGCCGCCCCGAATGACCCACGCCAGTGCCGTCGTGTCAGGCGGCCGCGCCAGATCGACCCACGCACGAGCCGGTGTATTCGCCGCCGTCGAAGGAGTCCTGCTCCGCCGGGGCCACCAGTCGCGCGATCAGCGCATCGAGAGCAGCGGGATTGTCGGCATTCCGCCAGTCGAGGTCGATATCCTCGCTCTTGACCAGCGTGCAGGCGAGCGGCCATGCCAGCAGCGGCCGCGAGATGGTGCCGGCGATGCCGGTGTTTTCGGCCTCGGCCCTGATGGCTGCGGAAACGCTGCGCCAGCGACGGGAGTAGCGTGCCAGTTCGGCGATCGCACTGCGACGTGTATCGATGTGACCGGGAAACGCGCAAAGGAACAACAGGTCCTCGTGATAGTCGACGAGGTGCCGCAGCGAAGTCAGGCGTCGCGCAGAAAGGGCCGTCAGCAGCGTGTGCTTGGATTTTTCGGCATCGGCGCCGAAGGTCGAACGGACGACACGCAGCTGCTTCAGCAACGAGTGCGCCGACGGCATCTACGCTTCACGCAGTGTCGCCAGCGGCGGCGTCTTCAGTACGCCCCGCAGCC
>CAVWFH010000005.1:0-174031 GCA_963754065.1 uncultured beta proteobacterium
AAAGCTCACCTGCATCATGTAATTGCCGCCGCCTGCGCGGTCGAGCAGCGTGCCGAACAGCACGAACACGAAGATGAAACTCACGGACACGCCGAGCGCGATGCCGAACACGCCTTCAGTCACCATCCACATGTGCGACACGACGCGCGGCAGCGACGCACCCTTGTGCGCGATGACGTCGGGCAAATGGGGGCCTGCCATGACGTACACGAGGAAGAGCGTCGCCAGCACCGCCATCGGCAGGCCGACGGCACGGCGCGTCGCCTCCAGCAGCAGCAGCACGCCGGCGGTACCGACGACGACGTCGAGCGTGGTCGGATTGCCCGGCCGTAGCGCCAGTTCGCCGTAGAAGATGATCAGGTACAGCGCCGTCAATGCTCCGGCAACGGCCATGATCCAGTCCTGCCACGGCACGTAGTCTCGCGGGGACCGCTTGAAGGCCGGGAACGCAAGGAAGGCGAGGAACAGCCCGATCGCGAGATGGATCGAGCGCGCCTCGGTGTCGTTGAAGACTCCGAAGCGAAGCGCGAACGGCAGGGGGGAGGCGTACCAGAGCTGGAATGCGACCCAGACCAGGCCGACCACCATCATCACGGTGCCGGCCACGCCGACCGTCGAACGTCCGCCGAGGTCAGCGTCCTTGACGAGTTGCTGGACGTCCGTGTCGCCCAGCTGCATTTCGGCGGTCGGGGCGAGTTCTTCTTCCAGCTTGATGAGTTCGTCTTCGAGCTTCTTGTTGTCCACGCGCGTCCCCTCAAAAGAAAACGGGCGGCCGAGGCCGCCCGTCGAACTTTACGCGCCCCCCGAGCCGATGGCGCATCGGCCCGCGCGGGTGCTTACTTGATCCAGCCCTTCTCCTTGTAGTAACGCGCGGCGCCTTCGTGCAGCGGCGCCGACAGGCCGTTCTTGATCATGTCTTCCGGCTTCAGGTTGGCCAGCGCGGGATGCAGCTTCTTGAACTCGTCGAGGTTGTCGAAGACCGCCTTGGTCACGGCATAGACCACATCGGCGGGAACCTTGGCCGAGCTGACTACCGTCGCCTGCACGCCGTAGGTCGTGGTCGGATTCGGATTGTTCGGATACATGCCGCCCGGAATCGTCGCGATGGCGTAGTACGGCTTGTCCTTGACCAGCGCGGTCACGGCCGGGCCGGTCAGCGAGATCAGCTTCGCGCCGCAGATCGTGGTCGGGTCCTGGATGTTGGCCGATGGATGGCCCACGGCGTAGAAGAAACCGTCGATCTTGCCGTCGCACAGTGCCGGGCCATGCTCGTCCGGACGCAGTTCGGAAGCGAGGCTGAAGTCGCTCATCTTCCAGTTCATCGCCGCCAGCAGTTCATTCATCGACGCCAGCGTGCCCGAGCCCGGGTTGCCGACGTTGAAGCGCTTGCCCTTGAAGTCCTCGAACTTGGTGATGTTCGCTTCCTTGCGCGCAACGACGGTGAAGGGCTCGGGATGCAGCGCAAACACCGCGCGCAGGTCGCCCATCGCGCCGTCCTTCTGGAACTGCGCCATGCCCTTGGTTGCGTTGAACTGGACGTCCGACTGCGCGACTCCAAATTCGATCTCGCTCGACTTCAACAGGTTGACGTTGGCCACCGAACCACCGGTCGACTCCACCGAGCAGCGCAGGCCGTGCTTGGCACGATCGCGGTTGACGAGGCGGCAGATCGCGCCGCCGGCGGGGTAGTAGACGCCGGTCACGCCACCGGTGCCGATCGTGATGAATTTTTGCGGCTGCTGCGCGCTGACGCTGCCCGGCGCGGCGGCCATGGCCACGAAGGCCGATGCGAACGCGGCCGCGCACATTGAAATCCTGAAGTTCATTGGGAAAGTCTCCTGTTGCCCCGCGGGGAGTCGCACCTTAGCGCCCGCCGGCCGGCGGCGCAAGGCGGCACGACCCAGCCCCCGGGGAAGGCAGGCGGCTATCGAATGGCGGCGACGGCCGTATCGACCGCCTCGACCAGGCGCTCGACCAGCAGGTCCAGTTCGCCGTCGTCGATGGTGAACGGCGGCGCCAGCAGGATATGGTCTCCCCGCGCCCCGTCGATGGTGCCGCCCATCGGATAGCACATCAGGCCCAGGTCCAGCGCCGTGCGCTTGATGCGCGCATGCAGTTTCAGCGCGGGATCGAAAGGCGCGCGCGTGGTGCGGTCCTGTACGAGTTCGATCGCCTGGAACAGTCCCCGCCCTCTTACGTCGCCGACGTACGGGTGGTAACGGAACGCTTCGTCGAGCTCGTCACGCAGTCGCGCGCCTTGCTGTGCGCAGCGCCGAACCAGATCGTCACGCACCAGCACGCGCTGCACGGCCAGCGCGGCGGCGCAGGCGACCGGATGGCCAATGTAGGTGTGCCCGTGCTGGAAGAACCCGCTGCCGGCAGCAATCGCGTCGATCACGCGACCGCCGATCAGCACGGCTCCGACCGGTTGATAGCCCCCGCCCAGGCCCTTCGCGATCGCCATCAGGTCGGGCGCAACGCCCTCCTGCGCGCAGGCATGCAGCGTTCCAGTGCGGCCCATGCCGCACATCACTTCGTCCAGGATCAGCAGGATGCCGTGCGCGTCGCACAGTTCGCGCACGCGCCGGAAGTAGCCGGGCGGAGGGGTCAGGCAACCGCTGGTGGCGCCGCCCACGGTCTCGGCCACGAACGCAATGACCGTGCGGCCGCCCACACGGGCAATCGTCGCTTCGAGCTCTGCAGCCAGCCGCGCGCCGTACTGCTCAGGGGTCTCTCCGTCACGCTGATCCCGATAGGAATACGTCGGTGCGACGTGCTCGACATCGATCAGCAGCGGAGCGAATTGCCGGCGGCGCCACTCGTTGCCGCCGACCGCGAGCGCACCCAGCGTGTTGCCGTGGTAACTGTTGCGCCGCGCGATGAACTTCGCACGCTGCGGCTCACCCTTCTCGACGTAATACTGGCGTGCCAGCTTGAGCGCGGCTTCCATCGCTTCCGAGCCGCCGCTGACCAGATACGTGTGCGTGATGCCGGCCGGGGCACTCGCAATCAGGGCATCAGCCAGCTCCTCCGCGACGGCCGTCGAGAAGAAGCTCGTGTGCGCATAGGCCAGCGCGTCGATCTGCGCGTGCATCGCTGCCAGCACGTCCGGATGACCATGGCCCAGGCAGGACACCGCCGCACCGCCGGACGCATCGAGGTAGCGTTTTCCGCTCGCGTCGGTGATCCAGCAGCCCTGTGCACTGACGGCCAGCGGAACCTGTCCGCGCAGCTGGCGATGCAGGATTTTCGAATCGGCGTGCATGGGTGAATGATAGGCGCGAGGGGATTGGCTGAGTTACATCGGCAGACCTGCATCGACGCCGCTAAGCGCAGAAGCTATTGCGCGGGAACTACATCGGCGGCGGCGCGAACGGCGCTACGTCGATCGTCGGCGGGCGTCCGGCGATCGCGTCGCACACCAATCGTGCACTGCCGGCCGCGAGCGTCCAGCCGAGCGCTCCCTGACCCACATTCAGATACAGGTTGGTCACGCCGCTGCGGCCGAGGATCGGGCGGCCACTGGGTGTGGCGGCCCGCAGCCCAGCCCACGAACGCAGGTCGCCGTCGACGGCGTGGTAGCCCAGCACCTCGCGGGCCGCTTCGAGCAGCGCACCGATGCGCGCGGGCGGTATCGAGGCAGCATCCCCGCCGATCTCGACGAATCCTGCAACGCGCACACGCTCGCCGAGCGGCGCGAACACGACCTTGCGGAGCGTATCGGTGATCGAAACGCGCGGCAGCGGCGCATCGAGCGGCTTGACCGTGATCGAGTAGCCCTTCAGTGGATAGATCGGCAGGGGCACCCGCGCGCTCGCGGCCAACCCTGCCGCGTCCGCGCCGGCGGCCAGCACATAGGCATCCGCGCGCAGTGGCGCTGCCCCGTCGCCCGCGGTGATCAGCGCACGGACGCTGCCGCCTTCAACATCGAAGCGCTCGACCGTGCGATTGAACGCAAACTCCACGCCACGACCGGTCAGAAGGCGTGCGAGCTGGTCGCAGAACGCTCCGCAATCGGCCGCGGCGTCCGACGCCGTCCAGATGCCGCCGACGATGCGCTTCGCATAGGGCGCCAGCGCCGGTTCCCGCTGAACGCATTCCTCGGCGTTGAGCGCGCGCTGATCCGAACCCAGCGTCGCCTGGAAATCGACCTGTGCGCGCGCCGCGGCGAACGACGGCACGTCCGGATACAGCACCAGCTTGCCGCTGCGCGTGAACGCGCAGTCGATGCCTTCGCCTTCGATCAGCGGCTCGATGAACTCGCGCGAGAGTTCGGCCAGCCGCAGCAGCGCCGCGGTTGTCGCGCGCGCCGCGCCGGTGTTCGCGAGGCGCAGGAACGCCAGCCCCCACGACCACTGGGCCGGATCGAGCTGTGGATGAAACTTGAGCGGCGAATCGCGTGCGAGTAGCAGCGACAGCAACTTCGGCGGCACCGACGCATCGGCCAGTGGCGCGACGTACGAGTAGGACAGCTGCGCGCCGTTGCTTCGGCTGGCACCCGCAGCGGCATGGGCGCCGCGGTCGACCACGGTGACGCTGTGTCCTTCCGCCTGCAGGAAGTAAGCGGTCGTCAGACCCACGACCCCGGCGCCGATCACGCAGACATGCATGGCCCGCAGTCTAGCGACTGGTGAGTGGCTCAAAGGATTCAACCGCACCCAGCAACTGCACCGCCACATCGGACTGGCCACGGCGCCAGAACAGATACATCCATTCCTCGAGAAAGTAGTTGCGGCTGCGGCGCATGACCGGCAGCGCGCAGGCAAGCGGCCTGCGACTTCGTGGAAGGGTCGATCCGAGCACCGGACACCGGCTCCGCCTCGGGCGCGGCGGATTAAGGACGTTTAAGGCTCGGTTTCAGGTTGCAAAAGGACTGAAACGCCATCGGACGCGCAGAGTCACGCCATCGACGACGCAGCCGCGCTCGCCGCCCGATAGACCGACCCAGAGGAGCCTCACATGAACCGCGAACCCCAACCGACCTCGAAACTGATGCGCGCAGTCTTTGCAGTCGCTTCGCTGCTCGTCAGCATCCTGGTCGTCGGCTCGATGACGAGCCTGGCCGACCACTACAACGCCGAGTCGCAACTGGCAAGCACTCAGCGCGCTGTCATCGCACAGCGCTGAATGCGGCAAAGCTCGAGTCAGACAGAGGGCGCCGCAAGGCACCCTCTGTTCTCTTGTGGAGGCTACTGCGCCGGCGGCGTGGTCGTCACGATGCGGTTCGTCGTGCCGTCGGCATTGCGGCTGCGGTCGACCCACGTCGTTCCTCCACGCGGTCCGGTGGTGAGCGAGTCGACGGCGCCGTCGGCACCGCGCGAGCGATCGACTGTCGTCACTCCACCCTTCGGACCGGTGACGGTCTTGTCGATCAGCCCCTCCGGGCCGCGATAGCGATCCACGGCCGTCGTGCCGCCTTGCGATCCGATCCGCACCGTGTCGATGACGCCGTCCGCGCCCCGACTGCGGTCGAAAGTCGTGGCGCCCTTCGGACCGGTCACGGTCGAATCGATCACGCCATCGGCACCGCGAACACGGTCGACCGTGGCGGACTGGCCGTTCGGACCGGTGAGCGTTTTGTCGACGAGACCGTCGGCACCTCGGCTGCGGTCCACGGTGCTGACGCCTCCGTTGGGACCGGTCACGGTCCTGTCGACCAGTCCGTCGGCGCCACGCGTCCGGTCGGTCGTCGTGGTGCGACCCTGCGGCCCGGTGACTGTCTTGTCGACCAGGCCATCGCTTCCCCGAGAGCGATCCACCGTGCTGACACCGCCCTTGGGCCCGGTAATGCGCGCATCGGTCGTGCCGCTGCCATCGCGGTAGCGATCGACCGATGTCGTGCCACCGTGCCGGCCGGTGCGCACTGCATCGGTCGCACCGTCGGTGCCACGGCTGCGCTGCACGCTGGTGGTCCCGGCGGCGTGATGACCTCCGACCGACTGCCGGTACGCGCCCCGCTCACGTGCATCGCTTGCGCTCGCCGCCAGCGCCAGCGTTGCCGCGACCGCGAGCACCATGACACGAAAGTCCAGCAATGGCTCGATCGTCTGCAGTGTCTTCGAGTTCTTCATCGTTCGCCCCTCGTCGGTGGTCGAGGTGCCGCACGATGCGGCCGTCCTCGCGATCAGTGAACGGCAGCGTAGGGGCGCAGGCCGACCGATGTCAGTTTCGCAACTGCGACCGGTGTAACCAGGTGTAAGGAGGCCGACCGACGGCCGGCAATGTGGACGCTACCGCCGTGCCAGCGCGGCACACAGGACGAGGGTCAGCACCAGGAAGCCGGTGAGCGACCATCCGGCGAGCGAGATTCCCAACAGCACGGTGCTCGCATCGGCGCAGTCGCCGCTGCCTTGAAAGACTCGCGGCAGGATCTGCGTGAGCGGGAAATTCTCCAGCATCGCATTCAGCCCCGGGCCACAGGCAAGCGACTCCGGCGCCTGGATCAGCCGTACGTGCCAGGCGGCAATGCCGGCACCGACCAGCGCCAGCACGATGCCGGCGGCGCCGAATGCACGCGCGGAAGATCGCGGTGCGCGCCACGCCGCCAGCAGCGCACAGATCGCCAGCAGAAAGTACGCGACGCGCTGGAAGATGCACAGCGGACACGGATTCATGCCGACGACGTGCTGCATGAAGAGCGCCGCACCGATCAGCCCCAGCGCCGCGACCGCCACCGCCAGATAGATCCAGCGTGCGCCGATCGCGTCGAGTCGCGCACGGATCGCCTCGGCGCTCACCGGAAGTTCCTCCGTCCGAACGCCACTCCCGCGCACGACGCGCTCGGCCTCGCCTGCTTCTTTGTCCTCATGCGACGGATGGTACCGGCCCCGCGAGCCGGTCGATCTCGCGCGACTTGACCAGCATGTAGATCGCTGGAATGACGATCAGCGTCAGGATGGTGGAGGAGACCATGCCGCCGACCATCGGCGCGGCGATGCGCCGCATCACCTCGCTGCCGGTGCCGTCGATCCACATGATCGGTACCAGTGCGGCGATGGTCGTCACCACCGTCATCACCTTGGGGCGCACGCGCTCGACGGCCCCGGCGGTGACCGCCCCGTGCAGTTCCGCGAGGCTCGGACGCCGTCCCGCGGCGCGGCACTGCTCCTTGACTTCTTCCCAGGCGTGATTCAGGTAGACGATCATCACGACCCCCGTTTCGGCGGCGACACCGGCCAATGCGATGAAGCCGACCGCCACTGCGACGCTCATGTTGTAGCCGAGCGCCCACAGGAACCAGATGCCGCCCACCAGCGAGAAGGGCACCGACAGCATCACGATCAGCGTGTCGCTGGCGCGCTTCAAACTCAGGAACAGCAGCACGAAAATGATCACGAGCGTCAGCGGCACGACCAGCTTCAGCTTGTCGACGGCGCGATCGAGATACTCGAATTGCCCGCTCCAGGTGATGTACATGCCCGGCGGAAAGTCGACGTTCTCGCGCACGGCCTGCTGCGCCGCCTTCACGTAGCCGCCGATGTCGCGGTCACGGATGTCGACATAAATGTAGGCCGACAGCAGCGCATTCTCGGTGCGGATCACCGGCGGACCCTGCGCGATGCGGACGGCCGCGACCTGGCCCAGCGGCACCATGCGTGCCGGCTTGCCCATCTCGCTCTCGATCGGCACCAGCACTTCGCGCTCGATCGCCTGCGGATCGGAGCGGGCATCGCGCGGGTAGCGCACGATGACGCCGAAGCGCGCGCGTCCCTCGACCGTGGTGGTCAGCACCTCGCCGCCGAGCGCGGTTGCAACGACGTCCTGCAGATCGCCGACATTCACGCCGAGCCGCGCCAGCGCCTCGCGATCGGGCTCGATGTCGAGGTAGTAGCCTCCGACAAGCCGCTCCGCGTACGCGCTCGCAGTGCCCGGCACGGATTTGACGGCACTCTCGATCGCGCGCGCAACGCGTTCCATCTCGGCCAGGTTGGAGCCGAATACCTTGATGCCGACCGGCGTACGGATACCCGTCGACAGCATGTCGATGCGCGCGCGGATCGGCATCGTCCACGAGTTGGCTACCCCCGGGAACTGCAACGCCTTGTCCATCTCGGCAGTCAGCTTCTCGAGCGTCATGCCGGGCCGCCACTGCGACTCCGGCTTCAGGTTGATCACGGTCTCGAACATCTCCAGGGGCGCAGGATCCGTCGCCGTCGCAGCGCGGCCGGCCTTGCCGATCACCGAATCGACCTCAGGGAAGCTCTTGATGATCTTGTTCTGCAGTTGCACCAGCTCGGTCGCCTTCGTGACTGACATGCCGGGCAGCGAGGTCGGCATGTAGAAGATCGTGCCTTCGTTGAGCGTCGGCATGAACTCGGCGCCGAGGCGCGACGCAGGCCACCAGGTCGCGAGCATGGCCAGGCCCGCCAGCGCGACGGTGGCCCAGCGCCAGTGGAGCACCCAGCGGATCAGCGGACGATAGGCGGCGATCAGCCACCGGTTCAGCGGGTTCTTTGCTTCTGGAAGGATGTGGCCGCGGATCATCCAGACCATCAGCATCGGCAGCAGCGTGACCGACAGCAGCGCGCCGCCCAGCATCGCGAAGGTCTTCGTGTAGGCGAGCGGCGCGAAGAGCCGCCCCTCCTGTGCCTCGAGCGTGAAAACCGGCAGGAAGCTCACCGCGATGATCAGCAGCGAGAAGAAGAGCGGCGGCCCGACCTCTTTGGCTGCGTCAACGATGATGGCGCGCCGGGTCGCGTCGTCAGCGTCAGCTCCGCCGCGCCGCTCCAGCCGCTTGTGCGCGTTTTCCACCATCACGACGCCGGCATCGATCATCTCGCCGATCGCGATCGCGATGCCACCGAGGCTCATGATGTTCGAGTTGATGCCGAGCATGCGCATGCAGATGAACGAGAACAGCACGCCCAGCGGCAGCAGCGCGATGACGACGATGGAGCTGCGCAGGTGCATCAGGAACAGCGTGCACACCAGCGCGACGATGATCGACTCCTGCAGCAGCGTGTCGGTCAGCGTATCGATCGCCCGCTCAATCAGCTCCGAACGGTCGTAGACCGTGACGATCTCCACACCTTCGGGCAGGCCCGGTTTCAGTTCCTCGATGCGCTGCTTCACGCCCTCGATCACGCGCAAGGCGTTTTCGCCGTGGCGCGCGACGACGATGCCAGAGACAACCTCGCCCTCGCCGTTGAGTTCGGCCACGCCGCGCCGCTCGTCGGGGCCGAGCTCGACGCGCGCGACGTCGCGGATGCGCACCGGCGTGCCACCGGCCGAACGCAGCACCAGGTTCTCGATATCCTCGACGCCGCGCAGGTAACCCCGGCCGCGCACCATGTACTCGGTCTCGGCCATTTCGACGACGCGGCCGCCGACATCGCGGTTCGATCCCTTGATGACTTCGCTGACCCGTTCGAGCGGGATGCCGTAGGCGCGCAGCCGCGCCGGATCGACCACCACCTGGTACTGCTGCACGAAGCCGCCGATCGAGGCGACCTCGGCCACGCCCGGCGCCTTGGTGATCTGGTAGCGCAGGTACCAGTCCTGCAGCGTGCGCAGTTCGGCGAGCGTGCGGTTCTTGGCCAGCACGACGTACTGGTAGACCCAGCCGACGCCGGTGGCGTCCGGCCCGAGCTGAGGCGTGATGCCTGGCGGCAGCCTCTGGCTTGCGACGCTCAGGTACTCGAGCACGCGCGAGCGCGCCCAGTACAGGTCCGTGCCGTCGTCGAAGATGATGTAGACGAACGACGCGCCGAAGAAGGAGAAGCCGCGCACGACCTTCGCATGCGGCACCGACAACAGCGCGGTAGTCAGCGGATAGGTGACCTGGTCCTCGACCACCTGCGGGGCCTGGCCCGGCACCTCGGTGTAGATGATGACCTGGACGTCCGAAAGGTCGGGCAGTGCGTCGAGCGGCGTGCGCAGGACGGCGATGATGCCGCCGACCGTCAGAGCAAGCGTGGCCATGCCGATGAGGAACGGATTGCGGGCCGACCACTCGATGAGTCGTTCAATCATTGGGCGCTCGCGCTCGGTGTACGCGACTCTTCGAGTCGCACGTGCACCTCGCGCGCTAGGAAGTGCGCACCGCTCCTTCGGAGCGGCCGTGCGGGCGGCGCGAGAAGAACAGCACGCAAAGGCAGGGAGGCGTCGTCGCGAGTCATGTCCGCCTCAGTGCTTGCGCGCGTCGGACTTCTGCGCGGCCGGCTTGGACGTGGCGCCGGAGGCGGGTTCGATCTTCGTGACGACCCACTCGCCGGGCTTGCGCTCGACGAACTCGAAGCGGATCGGGCTGCCGGGCTTGACCGTCCGGGCGATCGCGTCGTTGGCCGGCACGAACTCCATTGTCATCTTCGGCCACTTGAGCGTGGGCACTGGATCGTGCGTGATCATCATTGCTCCGGTCTTCGCGTCGACGTCGTCGAGAACCCCGGTCGCGGCATGGCCGATGCCGCCGGTGTTCGCGCTCGCGTTCATGCCGCCGAGTGCTGCCTTCAGGTTGCTTTCGGCGTCGATCAGGAAGTTCGCCCGCGTCACCACGGATTCGCCGTCCTTCACGCCGGACAGCACTTCGACCACGCCGCCGCCGCGCGCCCCCAGCTTCACTTCACGCGGTTCGAAACGGCCTTCGCCGAGCGCGATCAGCACGGTCTGGCGGGCACCGCTGTCGATCACCGCGGAGTCAGGCACGACCAGCACGTCGCGTGCGGAGCCACCGCTAATCTGCACCGCGCCGTACATCCCCGGCTTGAGCATTCCGTCGGCGTTGGCCAGTTCGACGCGGACGCGTGCCGTGCGGGTCTCGGTATTCAGCGTCGGGTAAATGAAGGTCACCTGTCCCGGGAACGTGCGGTCCGGGTAGGCATCGACGCGCAGCGTGGCCTTCGCTCCTCGCTTCACGAGGGCAAGGTCCTGCTCGAACACGTCGCCGATCATCCAGACGGTGCCGAGATTGGCGATCCTGAAGAGTGCCTCGCCCGGCATGAAACGCATGCCGGCCACCGGCGGATCCTTGACGATGACGCCGGACGCCGGCGCGCTCAACGTCAGCGTGCGCCGCGGTTCCCCGGATTCGCGCAACCGGGCGATCTGCTGCTCGCTGATGTCCCAGTTGCGCAGTCGCTCGAGCGCCGCATCGGCCAGTTGCCGCACGCCTTGCTGCGCCTCGGTACCGGACGACGCCATGGCGCCGGTGGCGCGAAACGCAATCAGGTACTCACGCTGCGCAGAAACGAGTTCAGGGCTGTAAACCTCTGCGAGTGGCTGTCCGCGGGCGACGGCCTGCCCCGTCGTGTTGACATGGAGTTTCTCGATCCAGCCTTCGAACTTCGGCGCGACGGTGTATTGCCCGCGTTCGTCGACTTCGATCGTGCCGACGGCACGCACTTCGCGCCCCAGCGCGCGACGGACCGCCGGTTCCACGCGCACGCCCAGCGACTGGATCCGATCGGCGCTGACCTTGACCGTCCTGCTCCCGGCCTCCTCGCCCTCGTACACCGGGATGTAGTCCATCCCCATCGGGTCCTTCTTCGGCACCGGCGACGTATCGGGCAGCCCCATCGGATTGCGGTAGTAGAGCAATTTGCGCTCGCCGGATGATGTCTGCCCCACCGCTCCGGCAGGGGCTGCCGTCGACGCGGTAGCACCCGGTTCGGCCGGTCGCGAACCGCTGCGACCCAGCAGGTAGCCCGCACCGAGTCCCGCTGCCACCAGAATCCCTGCCACGACGATGCGCATGCTGGGTTTCATAGATCCTCTCCCACGATGCGTTCGATCTCGGCGAGGCGCATCTGCTGGTCAAGCTCGATCCTCAGCAGGTCGAGCCGGGTGCGCCGGACCTGCCGCTGCGCATCGAGCAGCGTGGCAAAGTCGACGCGGCCGGTCTGGTAGCTCGCGAGCGCCGATTCGAACGTCAGTTCGACCTGCGGCAGCAGCGTGGACCGGAAGATCTCGCCCTGCTCTCGCAGCGCATCCAGCGATGCCCAGTTCTGGCCCAGTTCGGACTGCAGCTGCGCAACGTTCGCTTCACGTCGCGCGGCGGCCGCGCCGCTCATCGCTTGAGCTTCGTTGACGTTGGCCTGGATGATGTCGCGCTGCCACGGAATGCTGATTTCCAGCATCACTTCGTAGTCGGTGAGCCGCGTTCCCTTCTGGATCACGCCGAGGCCAACACCGAGATCCGGAACACCACTGGCCCGCATCAGTTCGGCGTTGCGCTCCGCCGCCGTGATCTGCGCCGCATTCATCGCCAGGGTCGGACTGCGCGCACCGGCATCGCGCACAAGAGCCGCGAAGTCGAGTGCGCGCGCCGGTATGGGCCTCAGCTCGCGCGGGTCAGCCAGCGGCGCATCCGCCGGGCGCGCCATCACGCCGTTCAGTCGCGCGGCAGCCTGCCGGCGCTCCGAACCGAGCATGACGAGGTCGGTCCGCAGCGTCGTCAGTTCGGTCTGGGCCTTGATGACATCCTGCTGCGGAGCGAGTCCGCTGCCGTAACGGGCACGTGCGACCTGCTCGAGGTCGCCCATCAGCGCACGCAGATTTTCGGTCACCCGCTGGGCCTGGGCGGCGTACCAGTACTGGCCGTAGGCGACCTTCGCACGCATGCGAATCTCGGCAAGCGTGGCGCCGCGGCGGGCATCGGCGACCGAAGCATCGGCGGCGGCAATTCCGCGCCGCAGTTCACGCTTGTCTCCGAGCGGAAACATCTGCCGCATCGAATAGCGTGTGTTGCCTGCATTGGCCGGCGACAGCGTGGGTTCGCTGAACGGAATGTCGCGCAACTCCATCTGGAGGATCGGATCCGGCAACGCGCCGCTGCCACGCTGTCGCAGCTGGGCGGCCTCCGCCTCATGGGACATGGCGCGCAATTCGGGATTGCGCGTCTCGACAAAAGCCAGCACACCCTTGAGGCTGGCTCCCAGCTCGGCCTCGCCAGTCGCCGGCGATGGCTGCTGGGCCAGCACGCAGCCGAGTGCGCCGAACTGGGCGGCGAGCACCGCCGGCAGACAGAAGTACAGAGTAGGTCGTTGCACGGAAACCTCCGGTCATGACAGGGCGCGCGCAGTCACGCACGCCAGCCTTCAATGCGCACGTCGTCGTGCGCCGACCGGAAGGTCTAGAGCAGGAGCCGAGACAGCCGCGCGTAGAGCGGCGTCGGAGGAGATTCGCCTGCAGCGACGTCGGCACCGTGGGTGCCGCTGTCTACGGGGACCGTCATGCGCAGGAACACCGGTACCGCCGCCACGCAAGCGGAAGGAACATCGCCGGCGCGGGTTTGCGCGGCAGGGTCGTCCTGCGGGCAGTGCGCCGCGGCTGCGGGCTCGCCCGACGGTGTTGCCTCGGCGGCGCCGGCCTCGTGTGGACAGGGTGCCTCGGCAGTCTGCGTCACCGCCGCAGGAGGCGGAGCCTTCACGATGCATTGGCCCATTGCAGCCAATGCGTTGCTCGCCACCAGCACCATCGCGAACAGCGCCGCCGCACCGCGCGCGCTGCGGCGGACGGACATGCGGTTGCGCGCTCGGCGCAGGGGTCGGTTCAGCATCGTCGCGGCAGTATTGGCAAGGCTTGCAGCTTACGCTTGACCCGGGTCAACGATGCATCGCGGACGGGCGCCGCAATCGGGCTATTTCACTGCCTCGATCCGGGTGATCACCAGGTCTTCGCCCGACTTCTCGAGTGCAAAGCGGACCTTGTCGCCTTCCTTGAGCGGCGCCAGCTGCTTTGCGTCCTTCACCGCAAACGCCATCGTCATCGGCGGCATGTCGAACGCCTTGAGCGGCCCATGAGCCAGCGTGACCCGGCGCGTTTCCTTGTTCACGCGACGCACCTGTCCCTCATACATCTCGCTGCTCGCCTTGGCCGCCGGCGCGCCATGCGCGTGTGGCGCCGGAGCCTGCGCAAAGGCGGGCGTGGCCAGTGCAAGCCCCAGCAGAATCACCGAAAACCATCCTGACTTCATTCTTGCCCTCATCCCAGTAGTCAACCGCGTGCAGTGTGCCCAGATCATTCGGCACTGGGGACGACTTCGATCAATTCATTCCTGCGGCCGCACGCTTTGTGTGCACGGCCGGCGACCAGCGGCTCTTGATGTAAGCCAGAGTGGCCAGGATCTCTGTGTCGCTCAGTTGCTGCTCAAATCCCGGCATGTCGGACTGGTAGCCGGCTGGCGCATGCCTGGCGATGCCGTACTTGGTGACTTCGAACAGGACCTCGTCGTCGTGATGCCAGGTGTGCCCGCTGTCATCATGCGGCGGCGCCGGCAAGCGGCCCCGCGCATCGCGTGACTGCCAGTTCGGCTGACCCTCCAGCCGCGCGCCATGGCACGACGCACAGTGTTGCTGGTACAGCGGCTCGCCGCGCGCAACCAACGCAGGATCGGACGCGTCGATCCGCACGGCCCGCGGCCACGCGAACCACCCGACGGCCCCCGCGGCCACGACGAATCCGCCCACGAGCGTCAGTACCAGGGACTTGCGCATCATCGATTGTCGTCCGTTGACGTCGGGCAGGGCGGCTGGTTCCGACGCGTCAGTTCACCCCGTGCCGGTCCAATCTCCAAAAGACCTGTGGGGTTTGAGCAACGCCACCCTGCCCCGCGGCCCGGAACCCGTCGGCCGCCTTGTGCGCCGTCAATGTCCATGAATTCGTAGTGGTTACCTTGGTTGGTGCCGAATTTCAGCTTCGACACCGATTATCCCAACACAACCCGAGGTCACCATGTTCAAGAAGACACTGATCAGCCTGGCACTGGCCGCTGCACTGGCGCCGTGTGTCGCGAGCGCACAGAACGCGATTGCCACCGAAGGGCCGTGGCTGGTGCGTGCGCGCGCCGCCTACATGCTGAATGACAACAGCAACGATCCCACGCTGAGCCTCGGCCAGATCGAGGTGCAGGACACCTGGATCCCAGAGTTCGACATCACCTACTTCTTCACCGACAACATTGCTCTCGAACTGGTGCTGACGTGGCCGCAGAAAATGGACGTCACCCTGGCCGGGAACGATATCGGCTCGGTCAAGGCGCTGCCGCCGACACTGTCGTTGCAGTACCACTTCACGCCGAACGAGCCGCTGCGGCCCTATGTGGGTATCGGCATCAACTACACGCAGTTCAGCTCCGAAGACTTCACCATCCCCGGCGTCAGCGTGTCCAACTCCAGCTGGGGTGCTTCCTTGCAGGCCGGGCTCGATTACAGGATCGCGCCGCGCTGGTACCTGAACGCCGACGTGAAGTACATATGGATGGACACGGACGTTTCGCTCAACGGCACCCGGCTGACGACGGTGGACATCAATCCCTGGCTGCTGTCGATCGGCATCGGCTATCGCTTCTAGTACCCCACGTGCCAGGCGGCGGTTCGATAGCGATCGAACCGCCGCAGCGACGCACTGAGTTCGGAACAGTCGTGTCGCGCTGAACTGCGCGCAGGCAATTGCGCGCCGATTATGTGAACGCGCCTTGGCGACCACCGCCCATTGGCCGGTTGCGCAAGGCATAGAGCGGGTTCGCCTGCGACTGACGTTGCCGGATCGGATTTGTCGAGCCGATCTTCACGTCGTCGGTGCCGCAAAACCACTATTTCCACTCCCGTCCTTGCGGTCTATTCTGCGAGGCTCGAAGCCGCCCCGCTGGCTCAAGCGCGGCTCGATCGTCGACGGGGGAAACGACATGAAACGGTTCACCTTTGCGGTCGCGCTGCTTGCATTGGGCACGGTACTCGGGGTCGCGGCTGTCTCCAGAGACACATCGAGCGTAGTTGTCGTCGCGCAGGCCCCGGCGACAGCGCCTGCCCCGACCGCGCCGGGCGCGGGCAGGGACGCGGGCAAGACACAACCCGACGATCCCGGCTTCTATGCCGGCGAGGCGAACCTGACGCCGTCGGAGCGCGCCGGGCGCGAGATTTGGTACAAGGCCACGGCGGGCAATTCGCGCTTTCACACCTACGTCTTTCAGCAGCGCGTCAACGTGCTGATCGACTGGTATCGCGTGCTCAATGCCAGCGAGCGCGGTGACCGATTCGCGGCGTGGGGAATCATCAACGACCCGGGGTGTTGCGTACCAGGGTCGAAGGGCTGTCCCGCCACGAACCTCGAGCAGACCTACGGCTTCGAGTGGTGCCCAGGTGACGAGGAACTGCTTCAATACGTCGGCAAGGCGGGCTATCGCGATCCGGCCTGCGACTACCAGGAAGCGCCGATCGATCCGGCGGATCCACACCACAAAGCCAAGGACCAGCGCCAGTCGGCGTGCGATCTCGCCTTTGGGACGTCGACCGGCGCACTGGGATACCGCAAGTTTCCGAACCCCCGCTTCGACAAGGCGCGCTGGCTCAAGGTCAATGGCAGCCTGGCGAGCTGGGAGGGCTACCGCGGCGTTCTGTCGAAGGACCCGAAGTCGAGCGACGCTGCGCTCAACAGGCTGGCCGACGGTTCGATCGAGCCGCCGTTCCTGATCGGTACCGCATGCGGCTCGTGCCACATCTCGTTCGATCCGCTGAATCCGCCCAGGGACCCGGCCAATCCGAAGTGGGAAAACCTCAAGGGCGCACTGGGCAACCAGTACTCGCGCGTCTCGGAGATTCTGACTTCCGGCATGTCGGGCGCGACGCTCGAGGCACAGATGTTCGCGCATGCGCGGCCCGGAACGTCCGACACATCGGCCATCCCGACCGATCAGGTGCACAACCCGGGCACGATGAACGCGATCATCAACACGAAGCTGCGGCCTACGTTTACCGGCGAAAGCGTCAACAAGTGGCGCAAGGTTGCCAACTGCGCCAAGCAGGATGCGAACTGCTGGTGCGAGCCAGGGCGCGACAACAAGTGCTGGCAGCGCAGCACGGCAACCGAGACGGTCCATCACATCCTCAAGGGTGGCGAAGATTCGATTGGCGCGCTCGAGGCGATCCAGCGCGTCTATTTCAATATCGGGTCCTGTTCCGAGCAGTGCTGGCTCAATCACCTGACCGATCTGCGCCAGCTGGATCCGACCGGCCGCAACTTTGGCCAGACGCCGTTCGACATCGGCCAGTGCCGGCGCGACTGTTCGAACTTCCGCGCGATCGAGGATCGCCTGCCCGGACATCCTCGCCTTCCTGCTGTCGAAGGAGACCGACGCGACCGACCTTGCGGTCGCGCGCGCCAATGCGTTGCGCGCAACGAATCCCAAAGCCAGCTACACCGCGGCGGACCTGAGGCGCGACCTCGACAAGCAGTTCGGAGAGAACGCCGTCGCGCGCGGGCGCGAGGTCTTTGCGGCGAACTGTGCCCGTTGCCATTCGTCGATCACCGAAACGCCCGACAACCCCTTCAAGAATCGCGACTTCGGCGCCGCCGGACCCGACGGAATGCGATCCGACTGGCTGGGCTCCGATCAGGCCACGCTGGTGACCGAGGTCGGCACCAATCGCTGCCGCGCGCTGCACTCGAATCACATGGCCGGTCATGTCTGGCAGGAGTACGGCTCGGAGACGCTGCGGACGCGCAAGCCCGATCCGGCCATCAAGGAGCCGCACGACGGCGGACGCGGCTACTACCGCAACATCTCGCTCGTGTCGCTGTGGGCGCATGCGCCGTTCATGCACAACAACGCGATGGGACCGGAACTCTGCGGCCAGCCGGTGAACAAGGCCAATCAGTTCTACCGTTCGCCCTACGTCGACGCCGACAAGAAGTCGCTGCCGGCCGACAAGGCTCCGGCCTGCTGGGCCTACGACCCGAGCGTCGAAGGCCGCTTCAAGTTGTACGTCGCATCGATGAACGAATTGCTGAACCCGGACAAGCGCATTCCCAAGCTCGCGCGCTTCGACAAGGAAGTTCGCATGGCGCTCGGGCCGCGCACCTGGGACGGCAAGGAAGAAAAGCAGATCCTCGGATTCACGCTGGTGCTGCCCGCGGGAACGAGCGTCGGCGGTCTGGCGAGTTTCCAGCACAAGGCCTTCGTCAACGACCTGATCCTTGCGAAGCTCAAGCCGGACGACCTCGACGCCAGGCTCGTCAAGCAGCTGGGCGAGGCGGAGGGCAAGAAAGTCGCGGCCGATCTGCGCTCGGTCACGCAGGACATCGCGCAGGATCCGGAGAAACTGGTCGATGCGATCCGGCGCTATCCACGCCTGCTCGAGATCTACAGCTCATGCACCGCAGACATCGAGAACCAGGGCCACCCCTTCGGCCAGGGTCTGACGGAGCAGGAGAAGAAGTCGCTGATTGCCTTCCTGGCGACGGTATAGGAGAACGCCATGACGCGCACGCCCCATACCGCCGCTGCCCTGCTGTCACTCGTCACCTGCCTTGCCCTCGTCGGCTGCGAAGAGAAGCCACCGGCCGGCATCAAGTTCGCGCCCTACGCCGCGGGCTACGCATCGAAACCGGACTTCGCGCAGGTCGAACATGACCTGCCGCTCGCGCCGGCCGATCTCGCACAGTTGACCCCTGGCGCACTGAAGACCTACGACCAGGAACAGATCGACCAGATCTACGCGCGGCTGACGGCCGGGCCGATCCCGGACGGGGCCTACGAAGGCGATCTGTTCTTCCCCAAGGGCATCACCGGCAAGAAGCGCTTTCGGGAAATCGTCGGCGGTCTCAGCGGGCTCGTGGTCGGACTCGGCACGGTCAAGCTCGAACTGGTCGGCGAGCACCTGTGGCGCGGCAAGGTGTTCTATCGCGACGAGCGGGTGCTCAGGAACCGGATCGAGGACACGAAGCTGCTGAAGCCACTGATCGACGGCGATCCGTCGACGATCCAGAAGATCACCGTCAACGGCAAGGACCAGTGGCTGCTGTTCCCGGCGCGACTGTATTGCGGACAGAGTCTGCTCGACTCACGACGCGAGTCGGTGATCATCGACTACTTCTACACCGACGAGATCCCCGGCTATCGCGAAGGGCCGGACTTCCTGGCGGGACGGCGCGGCCTGCAGGTGCGCGACGAGATCCGCATGGTTCGCCCCGGCTTTTATCTCGGCCGCGCCTATCTCGGCAAGATCTTCCTGCTCAACTTCACGCTGTACAACAAGGAGGTCGACACGCGCGACGGCGGCGCCTTCCTGAAGACAGGTCAGGTGGCCGAAGACTGCTGGCCCGGCACACAGCAACGGGCGGTAGTGACCGCGTCGAAGTAAGCATGCCCGATGTCAATGCGCGCAGTCGCGGCGGTCCTCATGACCTGCTGCTCACTGATCTCACCCGCTGACGCGACCACGCCCCGCTGGGCTCTCGATCCCGCCGACCCGGGTCCGGACCTGCCGGCCGAAGGCCGTTCGCTGTTTGATTCGATCGCGGCCGATGGCGTGCCGTTTCCCTTCGAAACGCTGCTGAGCAAGATTGAACGGAAGGCAGGGTGCAAGCCTGCGCAATGCGTGAGTTCGGTACTGATTCCCCTCGGGCGTTCGCTGCAGCGCGCGTCGGCGGCGCCGGACTTCTTCGCGTCACCGCGCGTCGTGGTCGCGGTCACTGGCGAAGGACTCGGTCCCGTGTTCGCAAAGGACCGCCTGTACCTCGGCTACCAGGAGCGCACGGACCTGATCGAGGTGATCAGCTACAACGAAACGGCAGGCCGCTTCGAATTCCAGCTGGTACGCAACTACCGCGCCGGCGGCACGCCGGAGCTGGTGTATGCGACGCGCGCCGTGTGCACTGCTTGTCACCAGAATCACGCGCCGATCTTTTCGCGCCAAATCTGGGACGAAACGAATGCGAACCCGCGCATCGCTGCGGCGCTCACGGCGGCGGTCCACCGTACCGACGGTGCGCGCCGCGCCAGCATTCATGGCGCGCCGGTACTGCGCGGTGTCGACACACCGAACGCGATCGACGATGCCACCGATCGGGCGAATCTATTCAGCGTCACACAACGACTCTGGCGCGAAGCCTGCGATATCGCCTGCCGTGGGCAAGCGTTGACCGCGGCGCTGCAGTACCGGCTTTCGGGGGAGCGGGTTTTCGAGTCGGACGCACCGATCGCGGCGGCCTTTGCTTCGCGGTGGCCCGGCGGACTGGCGATTCCGAACCCGGACCTCCCCAACCGCGATCCCTTCGCCTTTTCACCCAGTGCCGCGGGAATGGCGCTGGTCGACATTCGCAGGACCCCTCGAACCGCTGACGCCACGGGCGCCGCTTGCCATCTGGAACGCCAGTGATCCGACGCTCGGTGGCCGCTTTGTCGCCGGCCTTGCGGCCCAGATCGCCGAAGCAGACATTCGAGAGCTCGACTCAATGCTGCAACAGCGCGCCCGATCGGCGCCGCGCCGAAACTACTCGGCCCGTTGCTCGATCAGCGGCGGCCGTTACGACTGCGCCGGCGAATTCTTGCTGCGCGGAGACGCATCGACGATCGACGAGTTGACGATCGGAGGGAAGCCCTTGCGACAGCTTCGTCTGAACCAGGGGAGCGTCACCCGCGGTGGACTGCGGGTTCGCACGGCGTCCGGGGATCGGATTGAACGCGTGGCGCTGAGCGGGAATGGCAGCGGAGGCCGGGCCACGGTCACCGTCGTCGAGGACTTTGCCGTGGCGCGATCGGCCATTGCGCGGACCGAATGGTCCGACGCCCCCTTCAGTCGTGAGCGACTGCGTGCGGCGCTCGGCCTCAAGCCGCACGTTCAATGCTGCACAACGGGTCGCCTGCCGCCAGCGCGCGGTGACATCGAACCGGCACAGCCCTTGGTCGCTGACATCGAGGCGTTTGTTGCACCCTGCGCGCGCTGTCATCGCACACCCGAACGCACGCCGCCGAACTTTCTCGCCGGTAACGGGCAACAGGTTGGCGCAAGCCTCGCGCAATGCGCGCCGCGGATCTTTGTACGGCTCGCGATGTGGCAGACACCGGAGGCGCAACGCGCCAAGGTGCCGATGCCGCCGCCCGGCGCGTCGCATCAGGGCACTCCGCGGATTCAGGACCAGCCCGATCCGGCGATGGCCGCGCTGCAGGCGAGGGTCACCGCGTGGCTGCAGGCAGAGACTGGACGCGCACCCGACGTCGCGGCGATGCTGGCGCGCGGCTACGAAAACCTGCGTCCCTGCCTGCCGGCCGGGACCTGAGCCGAGAGGGACTCCATGCACGATCCATTCGAATCTCCGCGCAAAACGGGCTTCCTCACCCGGCTCTACCGCCACCGCTGGGCGCGGATCCTGATGCTCGTACTGGCGCTGCCGACCGCCTTCGCGCTGCTCGTCGCTGCGGCCCTCTGGCTGCGCTTCGGGGCGGATCGGCCGGTGGAGTACGCGCAGATCGAGGAACACTTCAAGTACGGCTCGACGGGCGGCGAGCGGGTGTCGGGCTTTCCGGTCTGGATCTTCAAGGCGATGCCGGTCGTCTGCTCGCGTCATCTGCCCGGAGGCTGGGCTTCGCTCGGCTTCGTCTTCGAGGACGGCAAGGACATTCCGATCGGCATGTCGGTGCGCAATCACCAGGGCATCGATCGCACGTTCTTCAACTGCGCCGTGTGCCATACCAGCACCGTGCGGGACACGCCGAACGCGAATCCGCGACTTGTGCTCGGTATGCCGGCGAATACCTTCAACCTGTTCGGCTTCACGAAGTTCGTCTTCGCCTGCGCGCACGATCCGAAGTTCGCGGCCGAGTACATCGTTCCGGAAATCGGGCGGCTGATGCAGGAAAAGGGCGAAAAGCTTGGGCTGCTCGATCGCTATGTCGTCTATCCGGTCGCCATCGCGCTGATGCGCGAACGCCTGCTGATGTTAAGCGGCCGCTTCGCGCCGCTGATGCAGGACACCGAGTGGGGTCCGGGACGGAACGACACCTTTAATCCGAACAAGATCCTCTTCAGCTTCCCGATCGAAGAACTGCCGGAGCGCGAACGCAACGCCCCGGTCGACTACCCGTCGATCTGGCTGCAGAAGCCTCGCCAGGGCATGCAGCTGCATTGGGACGGCAACAACGTGATGGCCGAGGAGCGGAACAAGAATGCCGCGTTCGGCACCGGAACTACGCCACCGACGATCGACCTGGCGGCGATCGGACGACTCGAACAGTGGCTGCTGACCGTGGAGCCGCCGAAGTATCCGTATCCCATCGATGCCACCAAGGCGGCGCTAGGGGGAAAGCTGTACGCGGAATACTGCGCAGGTTGCCATGGTGCCAATGGCCGCAGCTTCAGTGCGCCGGCTGGCACCGAGGCACGCGAGTGCATCAACCCGAAGGAACGTGAGGAGGATCTGTACGGCCCGCAGGTCGGAAGAATCACGCGCATCGAGTACATCGGCACCGATCGGCGCAGGCTCGATTCATTCTCCTACGACCTCGCGGTGACGCTTGGCACCGTCTACGCCGGCTACCCGCACCGCTACTGCCACTATCGCAAGACCTTCGGCTACGCCAACATGCCGCTCGACGGCATCTGGCTGCGCGCGCCGCTTCTGCACAACGGCTCGGTGCCGACGTTGCGTGACCTGCTCGAGCCCTCATCCCAGCGGCCGAAGACGTTTCACCGCGGCAACGACGTCTACGACCCCGCGAAGCTCGGCTTCGTCTCCGACATCGCCGAGCAGGGCGGACGAAAGTTCTTCGCCTATGACACGACGAAGCCGGGCAATTCGAATGCCGGCCACGAAGGCAAGCGTTACGGCACCGAGCTCGCGCCCGCCGACAAGGATGCGCTGGTCGAATTCATGAAGACGTTCTAGGAGCCTGACGATGGACATGAGCAAGAACTCGCGCATCAAGCGGGAGAGGATCCTGTCCTGGCTGGTCGTGCTGCTCATCGTGGGGGCCGGCCTCGGGTTCTATGGCTGGTACAAATTCTTCCGCGAGGTGCCACAGGAAGACTGGGTGACGTCCACGCCGGAAATGCGCTTCCGCTATGGCTCGATCGGCGGCGAGCGCGATGCCGGCATCCCGTACTGGATCTTCTATGTGCTGCCGCGAGTCTTCCCCGAGAAGCTGCCGGGTCCCGGCGGCTACGCCTCGCTCGGCGTCTCGTGGGAGCAAGGCCGCGAGCTACCGATCGGCTTCACGAAGAAGACCGTCGGCTTTGCGCGCGTGGGCAACACCTGCGCCGTGTGTCATACGACCAACTACCGGGCCAGTCCGGAGGAGAACCCGGTGTTCATCAACGCAGGCCCGGGGCACACGCTGAACCTCGTTGCGTTCTTTCGCTTTCTCGTTGACTGCGCGAAGGACCCGCGTTTCAACGCCGACGTCCTGATGCGCGAAATCGATCTCGTCACCGATCTGCCGTGGGATGACCGGCTCGCGTATCGCTTCCTGATCATTCCGATGACGAAGAAAAGGCTGATCGAGCGCGAAGAGCAGTTTGCATGGATCTACCGCAAGGACTTCCCCGACTGGGGACGCGGGCGTGACGACTCGATGAACCTGACGAAGTACTTCATGCTCGAGTTGCCGATGGACGACAGCTTCGGTCCGGACGACATACCCGCGATCTGGAACCTGAAGAAGTACAACGCGCCGGGCACGACGATGAATCATGCCGGCGACAGCCACGACGCCTATTCGGTGATCATCGACTCCGCACTGGGCGTCGTCGGGGCGGCGCCAAAGGACAACGACGAGTTCCTCGGCCACATCAAATGGCTGCAGGAGTATCTGTCGAACACGCCGCCGCCGAAGTACCCGTTCGCGATCGACGCTGCGCGTGCGGAGGTCGGCAAGGCCGTGTTCGAACAGCATTGCGCCAGTTGCCACGCGAGCGACAAGACCGGCCGCCGCATGCCGCTCGCCGGCATCGACACCGACAAGGAACGTATCGGCACCTGGAACAAGAGCAATGCGATCGAGGCCAACAAGGTCGTGACCAAGATGGGAATCATCCGCAAAGGCCTGGTCGAGGAAGAACTCGTCGGCTACAACCCGCCGTTTCTCGACGGCATCTGGGCGCGTGCGCCCTACCTGCACAACGGTTCGGTGCCGACACTGCGCGACCTGCTCGAGCCTCCCGCGGTTCGTCCCAAGCTGTTCTGGCGTGGCTACGACCTCTACGACCAGAAGAACGTGGGTTTCATCGCGCAGGGTGCCGAGGCGGAGCGGATCGGCACGCGACACGACACCACGCAACGCGCCAACAGCAATCAGGGCCACACCTTTCGGTACCACGCTGCCGGCCGCGGAGAAGGACAGTCTGCTCGAGTACCTGAAAACACTCTGAGCGCGTCAAGCCACAGCCCGTTGCCGCTGATGCGCCGAGGCAGAAACGGCTGAGGCCGCGGCGGCACTCGACGACCAGTTACGAAATCCCGTTCGACGTCGAGGCGACGCAAGGCGCCACATGGCCGCGTCAACCGCCTGTGGGCAAGATTATCGCCAGTCCAGGGAATGGGCCGCCGCCTTCATCAAGGGGCTGATGTCGTCACTTTCCGCTTCGGCGAGCTAACCCAGCGCCGCCGCCGAAGCTCCCCTGCATTTGGTAGGGCACGCACACTGATAAGCCTCTAATGAGGCTTGATTGATCTAAATCGCTTACCGGCGCCCGCATCGACCTAGAAATAAAGAGGGGTGTATTGATCGTCGACGCGTATGCATGAAGTCTTCATAAGCTATCGGCGCATCGATACAGGCCCTTCAGGGTCCCATCTCCGGTCGGATCTCGCACGCGCCTTCGGAGATGACGCGATCTTTATGGATATCCGCGCTGATTGCATCCCATGGGGTGCAAAGTGGGAAAGCGAACTTCAGGGCGCGCTCGCAAGCTGCGACGCTCTGATTGTGCTCATCGGTCCGCAGTGGCTCAAGTGCGAGCAACCGGCGGCACCGGGATGTCGGCGGCTTGATGCGCCGAACGACTGGGTTAGGGGTGAGATCGCGGCCGTACTTCATCGACGTGAGGCCTCGAGTCAGAACGTTCTAGTACTTCCGGTGCTTATCGGGGGAGCTCAGGCCCCGCTCGCTGCCGACCTGCCCATAGAACTTCGGTCCCTTGGCTTTGCAAGCATTCAGGCCAAAACCCTGAGCGAAGGGCACTGGGATACAGAAGTCGACGAACTGATTGACACGCTCCGGACTTCGCCAAAGCTAAGGCAGTTGCACGATCTGGCAACGACCAAGAAGGGGATAGAAGGACTCCTGGACCTCATTCGCAAGAACGCTGTCGTTGCTGATGCCGTCGGGCGGTCACGTGAAATCATCGAAACTACTGATCACGAGATCAGCGAGCTGAGGACCTACAAGGAACTGCACGACGCGCTGCACACGATAGAAGCCGAATGCCTGACGACCCTTCGAGTCGATAGCAGTCAAGAACGTCTTGCGTTCTCGAAGCTCGATTTCACGGCTCCCAGCCGCTTCATTCGTACAGCTTCAAACTTGCATCAGCCGTCGGACCCGCTTCTCCAGGAGTTGGTCGATCGATTGGACCACATCTCCCGGCTTTTCGACGAGGCGACGGCTGAAAATGCCTCATCCTCTCGGGACGCCTTGATTGGCGAACTCGAAGAGTTGATCTCGTATTTCCCCGATCAACTGCATCACTTGATTTCTCTCTCGGCGACTCGCCTTCGGCTAGACCGCCTGATGCAGCTCATGGCCACGGTGAAGAGCGTCCTCCCCGACACAGCTTCTCAAGACGCGGAGTTGAAGCCGATGCTGGAAAGCATCGAGGCCCTCGCGCAGCTACAGGAGCGCCTTAACCAGCTGGTCCGCGAACATGGCCTCTTACAGAGGCTTGATCTCAATCTTCGACGAGTGTGCGTCGGCATGAGGTCAGCTCATCGGTCGTCAACGAGCAAGCCGCTCGCCGCGGCGTTTGAATGGGAGCAGATTGAACGCCAGCGTGCCCGCCTTCAGCCCCCTTTCTCGCCCGAGTTGCTGCAGGCAGGCATCGCTGGGCTTGAGCCGCTGGAGTTACAAACCAAGGCGAGTGTGGAGGCAGGAAACGAAAGCGCCGCTATCGGGAACTTTGCGCGGTATTTCCACTTGGTTGGAAACGTATTCCGGGCGCTCGATAGCAGCTTGAAGGACTTCTGTACTGATCTCGACCGAGAAAGCCAGGGATTGAGGTTGATCCTGCAACAACTGGAGGACTCGCATGTCTAGCTCATTTGCTGAGAAACGGGTCATCCGCTATGAAAGCGCTGCCGAACTGCGTGAGGCCAATGTCCAACTGATGGAGGCGCTGAATCGCTTGCTTAAGCAGGACGAGAGCCCGGAGGGCGAACAGTCCGCCCTGCGAACTCTCGAAGCTGAAATCCGCGCCTTCCTGGAGCGTGGAGCCGCGACGGGAAGCGTGGTTGTAGATGTTGGTGAGCGCACCGCCTGCCAGGTGCTGCTGGATTACTGGGTTTCGGCACTTTCGCACGCCGCGCCAAACGTGTTGCGGGCTCGCCTTGCTGACTTTGACAAGGCGCAGCTTCCTGACTTGAAGGACCGCCCTTGTCCCTATGCGGGACTCGAAGCATTTCACGACCAGAAGTTTTTCTTTGGGCGCGAAAAGGCGATCGAAAGCTTGTTGGAGCGAGTCGCTTCAACTCCACTGGTCGTAGTGCAAGGTATTGCTGGAAGTGGCAAGTCTTCGATTGTGAACGGAGGGGTTCTGCCCTTGCTTCGAGGCAAAGAGCATGACCCGCACTACCGCGTGGTTGGTCCCTTCTCCCCAGGCAATGCTGTGCTTGAGCGTTTCGCCGAGGCCCTCAGCTTGCTGATTCCGCACAACGGCGCCGAAGCAAGCGCGAAGACGGCATCACTTCGAACTGACCCGGAACAACTGGTGCGGATGCTGAATTCGACGCGCGGCGATCCGATTCTGCTTGTAATCGACCAGTTTGGAGAGGTCTTCACTCTATCGAGCGAGTCGGACCGGAGAGCCTTCTCCGAGTGCGTTGATGCCTTGCTAAAGGCGTCGGATCAAAACCGCGTATTGCTAACGCTGGGAGAGGAATTCAGCGCCCGCCTGGACGAGTTAGTCGCACTCCGACCCTACCTCGCTCTGCATGCCCGGTTTTCAATGAGCGACTGGCCCATGGGCTACGAGGATCTGCTGGCAGCAGTCGAAAAGCCAGCCGCTGCGGTAAACCTGCAATTTGAAGCTGGCATCGTGGACGCCATGGTCAAGTCGGTCCTGGCCAGCAGGGAAACGGCGCTGTCGCTTCTCCAGTTCGCTCTGAACTTGCTTTGGGCGCGTCGCGACCGCAATCAGATCACAAAGGAAATATATGAAGGCATTGGAGGCAGCCCTCAAGCAGCGCTGATCGCATACGCGGATGCCTTCCTTGCCAGACTTCGTTCCGACATCGAACGTGACGAAGCTGCTCGGATGTTGACAGAGTTGATCTTTGTCGACCGACTTCTAGCTGCACATCGACAGCCAATGCTGAGGCGCGACCTCCAAGCGGACGGCGCTTCTTGTTCAAGCGAAGTTCTCGAAGCTCTTGCGGAATACGACTTTGTGCGACTGACGCCTACGAGTGACGGACAGGACGAAGTCGTCGAAGTGAAACACGAGGCACTTCTCCGCAATTGGCCGACCTATCAAGTCTGGATCGATGCAAAGCGCGAGCGGGTGCGGCAGCGAGTCGCCGTATCGGAGGCCGCTCAGACATGGGATCGCGGCGGACGGAGCACAACGAAGAACCTGCTTACGGGTTGGCAGTTGCAGGAAGTGGTGAATCTTTCCGGTTTGACGAGTATCGAACGGGATTACATCAGGGTCAGCCGCAGAGCGGTCGAGAGTGCAGGAGCCAAGCGGACGCGACTCATCGTCGGAACAACTGCGATAGGACTGGCTTTCGTAGGCGGACTGGCCTGGATGTACGTCGACGCCAGGCAGGCGCGAAAAGCGGAACAACAACAGGTCCTGCTTCGAACGATGGCTACGGCGCGGGAAGCGGCGATCAACGGCAAATTCGACCGCGCCATTCACGCAGGACTGCAAGCGACCGCTGGCGTACCGGGGGTGAGCCTCGACGCACGTAGCGACAGTCTCCTCTTTGAGCAGCGCGTGACGCTGCTGTCAGTGCTCCAGTCGGCAGACGATATTCGGCGATTCTTCGTTGACTCCAGTGCTGTCTTCCAGGCAGTAGCGTTTCATCCCACTCACCCGAGCGCGTTAGTGGTCTATGGCGGCACAACCGGAAAGGCATACGTGGCTGGCATATCGGAGACCGAAAGCGCGGGCCATATCAATGTCTGCGGCAATGCTCTAGTGACCTCGATCGCATTTGAGCCGAAGGGACGTTGGCTCGCGGCAGGATGTGCTAACGGCACCGTTAGTGTGTGGTCGACGGATTCAGCCAAATGGGAACAACTTGGCGAAACATGGCAGGTATCCGATCGAACGATCTGGAGCATCGCATTCAGTCGTGACGGTCGACTACTTGCTGCTGGCGGCTTTGATAGTCAACTCAAGTTCAATGCCCTCGGCAACGACGGTGTTCCGTCGAGGCATTCGCTTCCCCTTCCAAGGGGCGATGAGCCTAAGGGGTCCATTTGGAGCTTGGCATTTTCGCCGAGTGAAGACACCCTGCTGGTGGGCGATGGCATCGGGCAGGTGTTACGTTGTTCGCCCGAAATCGAATCGGTGGCATGGCAGTGCAAGGCCTCTGGAAACGATTCGGCAGACAAGGGAAACGCAATCAGAGCCTTGGCGTTCAATCCGAGTGGCACACGTGTCGCGGTAGGTCACTGGGACGGTCGCGTTGAAATCTTGGATCAAGGCTTGTCTCCACAAAGTCGCCAGTCAGTCGATGTCAGTCAAGCACCCGGGGCGGTGTACAGCCTTGCCTTCTTTGAGAACTGCGGCCTCAGTCACTTGGCCGTTGGCAAGGGCGATCGACTGCATTACTTCAAGGTGACGCCGATGTTTGTGGGTCCACCACCTCCGGGCCGATGCATAGACCGCCCATACGCCTCTATCGGCAACGAGGCTTACGGGATTGCCGTGCACAAACCGAGCGGACTGATCGCGGCAGCTACGCGCGGAGGCTATGTGGCGGTAATCAATCCCGCAGGAGAGCCTGAACGACTTCGAGCCGTCATTCCATTCGCCACGAAACCCGGAGAGCAGGTGCGCGCCGCCGCAATCGCGGAGGACACAAACACGACTAGGCTAGTCGTTGCTGTAAACCCAGCGCTTCCGGACGCTCCGAATCTAGCGGTTCTTACGCTCCGCAGTGGAGGCCCGCCTGATCCAGCACTCCGATCGTTGTCGGTGGGCAAGGGGGCGATCAGTCGCGTAAGCGCGAGCCCGGAAGCACGAGTGCTTGCAACCCTGTCACGCCTGTCCAGTTCAGGGGAAGTTGCGGTCTGGCGCTTCAAGGACGATTTCCAAGGCGTGGAGCAGCTTTACTCGCTCGGCACAGCGGACTTCAATGGCTTTGCTCCGAAGCGAATTGCACTAAGTCCAGACGGTAAATGGCTCGCCGTCTCGCTTGGCCCGGTCTCGAGGGCAGCTATCCGAGAACGTCCTTCTGTGGAAGCCTGGTGCGAGCGCAATGCCCTCGCATCCAAGATTCTTATCGTTCCTGTAGATAGGCCTGATGGCCGAGCTTCGTTGGACACCAATCTCTGCTCGGGTCAACACGACATAGAAATTGCTTTCGACAGTGACAGCAAGGCTTTCGTGGCCGGAGGCGATGCGAACCGAGTGGGCGAAGAGCCCAGCGTTGGGCTGATACAGGCCTGGAGCGTCACTCGATCTACATGGGGGAGACTTGGTCCTGACATGAGGATGACACCCTTGGCTAACACGGTTAGCGAGGTTGCGTTGGCTAGACGAGAAGCAGACTCGCAATCTTTGGCAGCAGGTGGGCAGTATGGCGAGATCGACCTTTGGCAGCTTGGAAGCAGCCATACTCGCCAGTTTCGAATTGACTCCAGTCCAGTGTGGCTGCTCGCATTCGGCCCGAGTGGGTCCGGTCTCGCAGCGTCCGATGCACGGCACGTCATACGCGTCATGGATGTGAATCGTCCCGAATCACAGCCGTTGCGCCTCACCCCACGCAGTGATGTCGTCGGGACTCCGGGATTTCTTGCATTCGCGGGAAACGGTCGCTGGTTGGCGAGCGGGTCGTGGTCGCAGGTTGACGGAGGCGCCATCCATCTTTGGGATTTTGATGTCGCGTCACTTCGCAGCAAGCTATGTGCGCTCGTAAGAAGGCCAGGAGAGCACGGAGCGGAAATATCTGACTCGATGGGAAGCAACGGATACTGCCGATCCTGATCCGCAGGCCGTTCAGAGTTCGAGGCTTGGCTTGAGGGGCGCTGCAAGCGCAACAATGTCAACGGTAGCGCAGCGCGAAGGCGGGCGATTTGGGCTTGCTCCTCGCAAACACCAGACTATCGGTCTTCAAGTCGGGACCGTAGCGCCTGGACTTCCCAAGATTGCATTCGGGCCAATCACCGCGAAAACGACATCTGGTCAGTATCTCGCCTGCCACGCTTCACCTGTACCAGCTTCTACGCCTGGCTGAAAGAACCCCTTACCAATTTCATACCGAGCGCAAAAAGACGCGAGAGTGCTTCGCCTCTTTCGCGCGACATTCGTTGCAAGCACGAGGGGCCGGGCTGTCCACCGAACAGTGGGAAATCCACTGGCCACTTAGTACAGCCGGATGGCCACGTCGAAGTGCCAGGTCCGGCGGATTTCGATCACGTCGTACTCGCTGGCCAGTCTCGGTGGGAACGCCTGATAGGGCATCTGGCTTTGCACGACGCGCCGTATCGCTTCGTCGATTTCGTCCACGCCGCTGGAGACGACGAACGTCACGGACTCCACCGAGCCGTCGCTGCGAATAGCCACCGTCACCATCGGATTCCGGTGAGGCCGCTTGACCGCCTCGCGGACGATGTCGAACGTCATGTTGAGCTCGATCTTCCGGGCAAAAGCTTCCGCGTAAAGAATGAGATCGACGTTGGTGTCGGTACGCCCGAAGAGCCGGCCTCGACGCACGCCGCTCGACGAGGGCAGAGGCTTGGTGGACGGGCCTGCTGCAGCCGAAGCCGCATCACGCCGGGCCGCTTCTTCGTCCAGTTGGCGTCCTATCGCACGGAGCCTTTCTTCTCGTCTTGCCTCTTCCTCTTGCGCGGCCGCGACCCGCGCCGCCTCCTGCCGCTTTGACTCCTGCCGCGCAGACTCTTGTCGCGCAGCTTCTTGCCGAGCGGCTTCCTGCCGCGTCGCCTCCTGACGTTCGGCCTCCCGCCGCGCGTTCTCGATTCGCTGAGCCTCCTGACGGGCAGCCTCCTGGCGCTCAGCCTCTTGCCGGGTGCCTCTTGCCGGGTTGCCTCTTGTCTGGCCGCTTCCCGGCGTGCAGCCTCCTGACGTTGCGCGTCCTGTCGCGCGGCTTCGTCCCGTTCAGCCTCTCGACGGGCGGCTTCCTGGCGCTCGGCGGTCTGCCGGGCGGCCGCCTGCCGCTCCGCCTCCTGGCGTTCGGCCTGCCGCCTCGCGAACTCGACCCGCTCAGCTTCCTCGCGGACGGCCGCTTGCCGCGCCGCTTCCTGTCGGGCTGCCGCCTGCCGCACAGTTTCTTGCCTTTCGGTTTCCCGCCGCGCCGTCTCGATCCGCTCGGTTTCCCGGCGCACCGTTTCCTGGCGCACCGTCTCCTGGCGTTCAGCCTCGAGGCGTGCGTTCTCGACTCGCTCCGCTTCCCGACGGGCGGCCTCCTGCCGCGCGGCCTCGTCGCGCTCGGCCTCCCGCCTTGCCTTCTCGATCCGCTCAGCTTCGCGACGGCCAGCCTCCTGGCGCTCGGCCTCGATCCGAGCCGCCTCCAGTTGCGCCGCCTGCCGCCGCGTCTCCTGCTGCACCCGATCGAGATTTGCACGTTCAACCGCTCGCTCCCGCGCCTCCGCGTCGATTCGCTCCTGCACGGCATCGTCGGTATTGCCGGGCGCGAGCTTCACGCTGTCCGTACTCGGAGCGCCTGGCGCCGCGGCGATCGCGGGTGCGGGTGCCGATGGAACGGCAGGCAACGGCAGCGCGGCCTCGTCGGGTCGCTCCCTGGCGATCACTGCCGGCCCGGGAATTGGTGAGGGCGTCGCGTCATCTGACCCTCCAGTGCGCAAAGGCGCTTTCGCCAAAGCCGCATCGGCCGAGGCGCTTGGCGCTGCCTTGGACGCTGCCGTTGTCTTGGACGTTGCCTTCGACCTGGACGTCGCATTCGACTTGGACTGTGCTGGCGCCTTGGGCGGTGCCTTCGACCTGGACCGTGCCGTCCGCTCGGCGCGTGCCGTCGTCTTGGCTGTGGGCGCAATCGCTTCGGCTGTCCGGTCCGGCGTGGGCGCGGGGGAAACAAATAGTGTCTGGGCCGACCGACGGGCGACCGGAGGCTCGATCGGCGGCTGCAACGGCCCGCTGTCCACCGCACTCGCCGGCGTCGAGGCTGTGACCTGCGCCGGCACGAGCAGGACACGCAGATCGGGCGCCTCGATCCGTCGCTCCCGCCAGGGAAAGCCGAAGCCCGGGAGCCCATGTCCCTGGCCACTGAAGGTCAGGCTCAACAGCAGTGCGTGAAACAGCAGCGAGAGCAGGAATGCGAAAGCCAGCCGCCTGCCTTCGCCGCTCATGCGACGGCTCCGCCGCTGGCCGCGGCCGGCGGGTCGCGGAGATCGCGCCGGCATTGGCTTCGGTGGCGGCGTCCGCGCAGCGCCGGAACTTATCGAACCCAAGCGCGCTCCGTCCTCACTGCTCGGGCACAGTGGTTGGCGCGGGGCAGAAACGGCTCCCGCCTATGCGGCCGCCGAGCTGACAAGCCCACCGGTCATCGATTTTCCTCTTCACCTCGGAGACTCCCGCGCACGGCATGCTGTGCAGACGGTCCGAATCATGGGGCGATGCATCGAGGGCGTCCACCAAACGCTGTCCACGCCGGTGACACGATGCCTCAGTGACTGGATCGATGAGTGCCGGGCTGCCCCTGACTCATCGGGCACACCGAATCTGTTCCACCACAGCAGTTTCGTAGCCATTGCTGATGTAAGGACGTGACTGTGGGGCGACAGATCGGCTGCAATGATTCTCATGTAACGCACAGGCCGGCCAGTTGTACGGATGCGTTCCGAACGATTGACGCACCGTCTCCTCGATGGAAAGCCGGCCTCGCTATGGAACGACGGGCACTCGGTCGCAACCATCGGGCGCCCACTCCTTCTCACGGCGGCACTTGAATAGGTACAGTGCCGGCATGCCAATGACTGCTTCGTCGTCCGCCAACCTCTCGCCGCAAGCACAACAGCCGTTGACGACCGCGCTGCGGGAAGGCACTGCGGAGTTGCATCGCGAAGCAGAGCGTGCCGGGATCATGCGCGACTTGTTGCGCGGCCGCGTAGATCGCGGCGGTTACTGTTCCTTGTTGCGCAATCTACTTGCCCTGTATCGGACGCTGGAGTCCGGCCTGACGCAGCTTGCCGCAGACCCTGTGATTTCCCAGGTCTCGCTTCCGGCGCTTGCGCGCGGCGCGGCGATCGCGAGCGATCTTGACGTGCTGCATAGCGGTTGCTGGGAGGCGGAGATTCCCGTTACGCCGGCGATGGCTCGATATGTCGAACGGCTCGACGAGGCCACGCGGGCCGATCCCGTCATGCTGGTGGCGCACGCCTATGTCCGCTACCTCGGCGACCTGAGCGGTGGACAGATCGTCCGCCGCGCGATTGCATCCGCTCTCGCACTCACGGAGGACTCAGGACTGTCGTTCTATCGGTTCTCGGAAGCACCTCAAGTGCTGGCAGCACGGCTTCGTTCGGCGCTTGACTCGATTGTGCTGACGCCCGCAGAACAAGCGCGGCTCGTGGACGAGGCCAGGCTCGCGTTCCGTTACCACATCGAACTATTCGAGGAACTCCGCGACGCCGCTGAACCGTCGGTCGCGCGATGACGTCGCCGCTGACCTAGCGGCCGTTGGCGCGAATCTTGGTGTAGAGCGTCGCGGCACGCCGTGCCGAGGCCTCGACTTCCTCGAGGAGCGGTGCCATTTCCGGCCCGACTCCGGCGTCGGCGATGTCCATGGCCGCCAGACTTGCGTTGGCCATGATTGCGCCGATCACTTTGTCGGGTGTGCGTTCCCCGGTTGCATCCAGGGCATTCGACAGCGAACGTTCTAGCTGCAGCCGTGCGGCGGCGGTGCGCTTTCGGTCCGTCAGGTCCACCAGAGTCAGCATGTAGCCGAGGACCGTTCCATCGCGGCCTGGCACGACTTCAGCGCGCATCTGCAACGGCACGAGTCTCGTGCCACCGGCCCTTAACATCAGCTCGCCACGCCACGAGGTGTGCTCGTCCAGGAGTCGTGCGAGCAGTTCACGGACGCTATGGGCATCATCGAACGCGCCGGCCAGCCCCTGCAGGCTTTGCAGTTCGACATGGGTGCGGCCGACCAGCCGATAGAACGCATCGTTCGAAAAGAGCAGCCGCCCGCCAGGGTTGGCGATGACGACCGGCTCGTTGGAGGTGAGCACTGTGCTGCGCAGCTGCTCCACCTGATGCTCGGCGATAAGCAGGCGTACGGCGTGCACCTGGACGATGATGTCGATCAGCGCCGTGCCGATCGCGCGTGCCAGCACGAGCTCGGCACTTGACCACGGCAGCGCCGTGCCGCGAACGATTTCCGACCACGCAGCAAACGAGCGACGCGGCGAAAGGTGCATCGGATCATCGCCGATCACTGGCTTGGACGGATCGCCCGCCCACGTCACCGACTGCAGCTGCTCCTTGCGGAACCACATCAGGAAGTCGGGCCGTGATGTCGAAAGGCGCATCGCCAATACGCCGCTCGCCATGGGCGTCAGTGACTCGAGCGAGCGATCGAGCCGGCCGATCGCATTGGTCGCGTACAGCGCCTCACTGCCTTGTGCGTCGACCCAACGCAGCATCGCCTGCAACTCCGGCGTGGACGGCACGTCGCCCGCGCACGTGATCTCGCCGTCATGGAAGAGCGCGGCGCCGGTTGCATCGAGTGGTTGCAGCAGTACCCGCGGATTCCGGAACAGCGCCAGCCGCCAGTCGCCGTCGGTGGAAGTCGCCTCGATCAGACGCTGCTCGAGGCGGCGCACCAGTATCGCCACCTGCGCGTGCGCGTAGTTCTCGATGGCGGCGATGCGCGTGGCAATCACTTCAGCGAGCAGTTCGCAGGCGGCACGCACGGCGTAGCGAAGGTTGCGTGGGGCGTAGTGGTGGCACGCAATCAGTCCCCAAAGCCGGCCCTCGCGCACCAACGAGGCGACCAGGGTTGCGGTGACTCCCATGTTCTTCAGGTACTGAATGTGCAGCGGTGACATGCTGCGCAGGTAAGACAGCGACATGTCGAGCTGTTTGCCATCCGGCAGCAGCGGCGGCTCCAGAGGTGCGGCCTGGTATTCGACATCGACCAGGACGCGCACACGGTTGCGGATGTACAACTCCCGCGCTCTCTGCGGGATGTCGGTGGCGGGATACTGGTGTCCCAGCAAGGACTCGAGACGTGCATGCCGAGCCTCGGCAATGATCTTGCCGTGCCCGTCAGGGTCGAAGCGGTAAACCATGACCCGGTCGTAGCCGGTCAGGTCTCGGATCGCGCCGACCACCGCATGACTGAGCGCGCCGATATTGGAGGCAGCACTGATGCGCTCGACGGCTGCGTTGACTCGATCCAACAGCGCGTCGGTGTCGCACTCGACCGTCTCGATACCGGTGTCCTGCAGGTCGATCGTCGCCAGGGGTTCCAGTTCGAGCACCAGGCCGACGCCCGCAATCCGGTGGACGCTACCTTCGAAGTCAACGACTCCCGTTCCGATCTGCACACGACCGCGCAGCCGAGTCGGTTCGACCAGAGGTTCCTTGGTAACACTCTCGACAGCCGCACTGAGGTCGCCGCCCAGAGCGGCAAGCGGCCGTTGCAGCAACTGTGTTGCGCTGCGGCCGAACAGATGCTCGCAATTGGCGCTGACCTGGATGACCGCAAAGTCGGGCTCGCGCAATACGAGCAGAACGCCGTGAGGCTGCACCGAGCCCGCAAGGTGGATGAGCTCACGCTCGCAGTTGGTGAGGTCCGCCTGCCCGAATGCCGGACTGCCAAGCACGGTCAGTTGGCGCGCGGAGGCGCGTCTTCCGACGGGGGACTGGGGCCGATGTTCAGGCGCTGCAAACCGGCCTGCAACGCACCTTCGCTGATACCGAGTAGGCGCGCCGCTTCGCTTGTGCGGCCGGCCGCGCGGTCGAGTGCCGCGCGGACGAAGTGCCGCTCGGCGTGTTCGGCGACCTCGCGCATCAGATTCGGCAGATCGAACGTGCCCACCTGGACGGTCAACAATTCGACAAGGGCCGCCACGGAATTACCGGGCACAGCCGCTTCCTCGCTGCGCCGGATCGTAAATCCGATGCATTCCTGGTCACCGTCGGGCAGCAGCACGGCGGTGCACTCCACCATGGCCCCGGCCGTGGTCGTCGCGCTGAACGAAGGAACGATGCCGCCTTGCCGGGCGGCGGAAAGCACTGCGGCAAAGCCCTTGACGGGTGTAATCCAGTCCGCCAGCGATCGCCCCAGCAAGCTCGCTTCCTCGCGCTCCGCGGCCAGGTTGATGAATGCCGGATTGGCCATTCGGACGCGACCGCTGGAATCGGCAATCACCACGGCATCCGGCAGTCGTTCCACCAGGGTGGCCAGCCGGACGTGATCAGGTTCGACCTCCTGCGAGTCGACCGCGTGCGCTCGCACCATCAGAAGCGTGGTTTCGGGCGAACGGAGCGGCGTCGCCGAAATGTTGACCATCAGACTGCGCCCGGCCAGACGCGAGCGCACTTCTGCCTGGCTGCCACTGCTCCGCGCCTGCGCCAGCAGCTCGTCGATCGCCGGTCGAGAACCGGGATCGATTCCCAAAATAAATGGCGAACCGGCCAGGCTTTCAAGTGGTACGTCGAGTAGCTGCGCGGCGGCCCGGTTGGCCTCGACGATGGTCAGCGTTGCCGCATCGAGCACGAACACGGCATCGGTCGCGACGTGGAACAGCGCGCGGTAACGCGCTTCCGACTGGCGGCCCTTCCAATAGTCGCGCTCCAGGCGCTGTTGCGCTTCAACGAAGCGCTGCTGAATCGCGCTTATCGCGCGCAGATCTTGACCGACCGCGAGCACCCGTCCCTGCTCGCCCAGTCGAATCGCCGCCCACGCAATAGGAAGGTCGACGCCAGACGACGACGGATGATTGACTTCGCGACGCCGCGAAACTCCGGTGCTCACGGCTTCCTTCAGCAGCTGTTCGATCTTGCGACGGGTTTCCAGAGTCGCGGTGTCGACCCAGAATCGGCCCGTCCATTCCTGCATCGAAGGAGTCAGCGCGTCACCACCGAGCTCGACGGCTTGTATGAGGCCGTCGGCGCCGAGTACGAGCGCGATGTCACCCGCCACGCGCACGAAGGTGGCTGCCAGCTCAGGCGCGTAATCGGACAGCGCGCTGAGGTCCATGTGCCGAATGGGATGCTGTGCCACTCCCTCTTCCAAACCGGAGCTTCCACGCTCCGTCGAGATAGTTAAAACCACGTGTATTCAGTTTACGCCACGGACTGCAGAGCGATCGGTATTGAACGTGGAACTCGCAATTTCTCGCGCGTTTCGCCCGATCAGTGGTGTGTTGGCGGCACAGCGAGCGCAGCCTTTCGCGGCCGGTACGCCAGTCCCGCGCGGCCGGCGGACGAACGGTCCGGGGAGCTTCAGGCTCCGCACGCCGGCTTCATGGCGTGCAGGCAGGAGACTCTCGTCGCCATGGCGCATTGTCCGAGGCGACGATTCAGGGGGCCCGTGACCCCTCGTCGCCACGTGCCGGTATGCTCGCGCCGCAACTCTACTCACGCAGACACCCATGGCAGCTCCGTTTCCGTTCTCCGCGATCGTCGGCCAGGACGAGATGAAGTTGGCGCTACTGATCGCCGCAGTCGATGCGTCGATCGGCGGCGTGCTCGTCTTCGGAGACCGCGGCACCGGCAAGTCAACCGCGGTCCGCGCGCTGGCCGCGCTGCTGCCGCCGATGCGAGTCGCGGTCGGCTGCATGTACGCCTGTGATCCGGCCGCGCCGGCGAAGCTGTGCGACACCTGCCGCGCCGGCAACGGCAGGATGTTGAAGGGGCGCCTGGTGCCGGTCCCGGTCGTCGATATGCCCCTCGGTGCGACCGAGGACCGGGTCGTCGGCGCACTCGACCTCGAGCGCGCCCTGTCCCAGGGAATCAAGGCGTTCGAGCCCGGTCTGCTTGCGCGTGCGCATCGTGGCTTCCTCTATATCGATGAAGTGAATCTGCTGGAAGATCACCTGGTCGACCTGCTGCTTGATGTCGCAGCCTCGGGCGAGAACGTCGTCGAGCGCGAAGGCATCAGCGTGCGGCATCCAGCGCGCTTCGTGCTGGTCGGCAGCGGCAATCCGGAGGAAGGCGAGCTGCGGCCGCAGTTGCTCGACCGCTTCGGGTTGTCGGTGGAGGTGAAGACGCCGACCGACCTGCCGACGCGCATTGCCGTTGTGCGGAGGCGCGACGACTACGATCGCGCGCCGGACGAGTTCATCGAGGGTTGGAAGAAGGACGAGGCACGGTTGCGCCGGCAGATCGTCGCCGCGCGCGCGCGACTGGCGAATGTGCAGGTGACAGACGCGACCTTGATCCGCGCAGCACAGCTCTGCATGAAACTCGGTACGGACGGCTTGCGCGGCGAACTCACGCTGATGCGCGCGGCGCGCGCGCTGGCCGCCCTCGACGGCGACGCCTCGGTCGGGGATGCGCATCTCAAGCGGGTCGCGCCGGCGGCGCTGCGCCATCGGCTGCGGCGCAGTCCGCTGGATGACGCCGGCTCGACGACACGCGTTGAGCGTGCGCTCGCAGAGTTCTTCGGTACCGAGCGCGCGGCCGCGTGATTTCTTCGACTTCCTATGACTCGGTGTGGGCGGATGCGCACCGCGCGTCGCTGCTGCTCGCAGTCGACACGGCGGGCCTCGGCGGCGCCTGGATACGGGTACCGCCGGGGCCGGTCCGTGATCAGTGGCTGGAGTCGTTGCGCGCACAGCTGCCCGCAAGCACGCCCTGGCGCCGCGTTCCCCTGCACATCGCTGACGATCGATTACTGGGCGGGCTCGACCTGACAGCGACGCTGGCGGCGGGACGTCCGATCGCCGAGCGCGGCCTGCTGGCGGAGGCCGATGGAGGCATCATCGTCTTGCCGATGGCCGAGCGCCTGGCCCCGTCGACCGCAGCGCGCATCGCCGCCGTGCTTGACGCGGGCGAAGTGAGGCTCGAGCGGGACGGACTCACGCAGCGTATGCATGCGCGCCTCGGCCTCATCGCACTCGACGAGCGTACGGACGAAGACGAGCCCGTTGCACACGCACTGCTCGACCGCCTGGCGTTTCATCTCGACCTTTCCGCCGTGTCGGTGCGCGAGGCACAGTGCATCTCGATCGACGAGCGCGCCGTCGCACGGGCGCGCACGCTCCTCAAGCACGTGCGAGCAGACAAGCAGACGGTGAGCGCGATAACGGCGGCGGCGGCGGCGCTCGGCATCAGCTCCTTGCGCGCTCCGTTGCTGGCTTTGCGTGCTGCCCGCGTGCTGGCCGCGCTGGAAGGCAAGGACGCCATCGAACCGCAGCACGCCGCGGAGGCAGCGCGCCTGGTGTTGGCACCGCGCGCGACGCAGTTGCCACCTGAAGAGATCGACACGGCGCCCGCGGAGGAAAGCAACTCGCCGCCGCCGGCCGAGGAGGGCGAGCACGACGCAACACAGGAACGCCCGCTCGAGGATGTCGTGCTCGCGGCAGCACAGGCGGCGATTCCTGCCGGATTGCTGGCACGCCTCGTCAGCGATCGCCTGCGATCGCCGGCGCGCGCGCAGGGGCGCGCCGGCGCGCTGCAGGCGTCGCGCATGCGAGGGCGGCCCGTCGGCACCCGGAGAGGCGAGCTTCGCGCTGGCGCGCGTCTCAATATCATCGAAACGCTGCGTGCTGCGGCGCCCTGGCAAGTGTTGAGGCGGGGCGCACCGCTGGGCGGGGCGCACGCGCGTATCTCGGTGCGACCGGACGATTTCCGTATTACGCGCACCAAGCAACATCGCCAGACAACGACGATCTTCGTCGTCGACGCTTCGGGCTCCCAAGCGCTGCATCGGCTAGCGGAGGCCAAGGGGGCGGTCGAATTGCTGCTGGCCGATTGCTATGTACGGCGCGACCGCGTTGCGTTGGTCGTCTTTCGTGGGCAGCGCGCAGAACTCGTGCTGCCGCCGACCCGCTCCCTGGTGCGCGCCAAGCGCAGTCTCGCCGGCCTGCCGGGCGGTGGCGGCACGCCGCTGGCCGCGGGCGTGGAAGCCGCCGCTCAACTGGCGGAATCGATCGCGCGGCGGGGCGAGACGCCGGTGCTGGTGTTTCTCACCGACGGTCGCGCCAACGTCGCGCGAGACGGCGGCGGCCGTGCTCAGGCAGAACAGGACGCGCTCGCCGCAGCGCGCCAAGTGCGTGCGCTCGGCTTTTCGGCGCTTCTGATCGACACGTCTCCGCGTCCCGAGCCTCTGGCCGAACGCGTTGCCACAGAACTGGGCGCACGCTATCTCCCCCTGCCGCACGCCGATGCCACCCTCATGTCGCGGGCGGTGCGGGCCGCTACGCCGAGCTGAGCCAGGCCCGGCCGCACGCAGAAGCGGCGAGACCAGCGGGCAGTGGGCAATACACAAACTGTCTATTGTGCTTTACAAGCAGCGTGTCCATACTTATTGACATCGCTCAAATGAGCTTGGCGCAGCTTGGCTAGCGTGGGCGGCCAGGCTTCGGCCTTTGGAGGGCCTATGCGCGTCCTGCTGCTGCACCCCAACTACCACTCCGGCGGCGCCGAGATCGCTGGCAACTGGCCGCCGGCCTGGGTCGCGTATCTCGCCGGCTACCTGAAGGCGGGCGGGTATCCGGAGATCGTCTTCGTCGATGCGATGACGCATCACCTGAGCGATGACGAGGTGCGCGCGCGTATCGCTTCGTACCGTCCGGACATCGTTGGCTGCACTGCGATTACGCCGGCGATCTACAAGGCCGAACGGCTGCTCGCGATCGCCAAGGAGGTCGACCCGACGATTGTCACGGTGCTGGGCGGCATTCACGGCACGTTCATGTATCCGCAGGTGCTGCGCGAAGCGCCCTGGATCGACGTGGTCGTGCGCGGCGAAGGCGAACAGGTGTTCCTGAACCTGATACGCGCGGTCGACGACGGTACCTGGGCTGCTGACCGCGGCGCGGTGAAGGGCATTGCCTATCTCGCGGACGGCAAAGTCATTGCGACACCGGCCGAGCCGCCGATCGCGGATCTGGACCGCATCCTGCCCGACTGGGGCATCCTCGAGTGGGACAAGTACATCTACATCCCTATGGGCGTGCGCGTGGCGATTCCGAACTTCGCGCGCGGCTGCCCGTTTACGTGCAGCTTCTGCAGCCAGTGGAAATTCTGGCGCGACTACCGCGTCCGCGATCCGAAGGCGGTGGTCGACGAGATCGAGACGCTGGTGCGTGAGCACGACGTCGGGTTCTTCATCCTTGCCGACGAGGAGCCGACGATCCACCGCAAGAAGTTCATCGCGTTCTGCGAGGAACTGATCGCGCGCGACCTCGGCGTGCAGTGGGGCATCAACACGCGCGTGACGGATATCCTGCGCGACGAAAAGCTGCTGCCGATGTTCCGCCGGGCCGGGCTGGTGCATGTGTCGCTTGGCACCGAGGCGGCGGCGCAGCTGAAGCTCGACCGCTTCAACAAGGAGACGACGATCGCGCAGAACAAGAAGGCGATCCAGCTCCTGCGCGATGCCGGCATCGTCAGCGAAGCGCAGTTCATCGTGGGCCTCGAGAACGAAACGGCCGAGACGCTGGAAGAGACCTACCGGATGGCGCGCGACTGGAACCCCGACATGGCCAATTGGGCGATGTACACGCCATGGCCGTTTTCGGACCTGTTCCAGGAACTCGGCGACAAGGTCGAGGTGTTCGACTTCGAGAAGTACAACTTCGTTACGCCGATCATGAAGCCCGACGCGATGGACCGCGCCGAGCTGCTCGATCGCGTGATGGCGAACTACCGCCGCTTCTTCATGAACAAGGCGTTCCTGCAGTATCCGTGGACCAAGGACAAGCGCAGGCGCAGTTACCTGATGGGGTGCCTGAAGGCCTTCGCAAAGAGCGGATTTGCGCGCACGTTCTACGACCTGGGCCGCGTCGGCTACTGGGGTCCGCAAAGCAAGAAGAACGTCGACTTCGCGTTCGACAACACGCGTCGCATCGATGGTGTCGACGCCGAGGCGCTGGCGCAGGTCGATGCGGGCTGGATCACGATGCACGGGCCCAAGATCGAGCACAAGCGGCGCAAGGGTGAGCAGATCGCTGCGATGGCGTGTGGCGGCGGCACCGAACAGCTCGCGGAGAACGACAGCCGCGCGCCGGCCTGACCGACTGGCACACCCAGGACCGACGATGGCGACCATGGTTCACGACGTGCCTTCGCCTCGCATCGGACCCAATGCGGTGACACGCGTCGCCGAGGTACTCGTTGAACGCTTCGGCGCCCCGCGCATGGCCGCGATCTTCACGCGCGCCGGCCTGGCGCGGTACGTCGACGCACTGCCGACGCAGATGGTCGACGAAGCGGAAGTGATACGCCTGCACACCGAGCTGCGCGCGACGCTTGACGCTGCAACGGCGCGTGACGTGGCGCGCGAGGCCGGCCGACGCACCGGGGACTACCTGCTCGCGCACAGGATTCCGCGTCCGGTGCAGTGGCTCTTGACGCGCCTGCCACCGACACTGGCTGCCCGTGTGCTGCTCGCCGCGATCACGCGTCATGCCTGGACCTTCGCCGGCAGCGGCCGGTTCGAGGTGCTCGGCTACTCGCCGGTACGAGTGTCGATCTCCGGCAACCCGCTTGCGCGCGCCGTGCACGCGGACGAGCCGCAATGCGACTACTACGCCGCGACGTTCGAACGGCTCTTCTGCGCACTGGTCAGTCGCAACTCGACGGTCGTTGAAACCAGCTGCGAAGCAGCCGGCGCGGCCGCGTGCATATTCGAAGTGTGCTGGTCGCACGCTGCGGCCGGAGTGCGCGCGTCGGCGGTTTCCCCCGAAGACCATCGGGCCGTGACGCAGTGACTGCCGACGCAAGCGTTCGACGGCGAGGGCGCGGCGATCCCGGCATGCGTACCGCGGCGCGCACGCAGGACCCTGCGCTGGACTGGAATGTCGATGGCCGCGACTGGCCCAACCGTGGCGCGAGCCGCTTTGTCGTAGCGGGCGGACTGCGCTGGCATGTGCAGGTCAGTGGCCGCGGGCCGGTGGCGCTGCTCCTGCACGGGACCGGAGCCTCGACCCATTCGTGGCGCGAACTGAGTCCGCTTCTCGCGAAGCGGTTTACCGTGGTGGCGCCCGAGCTCCCTGGACATGGCTTCACCGAGCGGCCCGCCGCGGCCGGCCTCTCGTTGCCGCGCATTGCCGACAGCGTGCGGCAACTGCTGGCCGTGCTCGACCGCCGGCCCGTCCTGGGCCTCGGGCATTCGGCCGGCGCCGCGATCCTGGCGCGCCTGTGCATCGACAAGGCGCTCGACCTGCGGGCATTCGTCAGCCTGAACGGTGCTTTCCTGCCGTTTCGCGGCCTGCCGGGCGCGGTCTTCTCTCCCTTCGCCAAGCTGCTGGCGGCCACACCCTGGGTACCGCAGCTGCTGGCATGGCGTGCCGCCGACCGCGCGGCCGTTCAGCGACTGATCGACAGCACCGGCTCCAACCTGGACCCGGCGGGCGTCGATGGCTACGCGCGGCTGGTCCGCGATCCATCGCATATCGCCGGGGTCCTCGGCATGATGGCCGCGTGGGATCTCGGCGCGCTCGAGCGTGACCTGGCGCGGCTTGACGTTCCGGTCGCGCTGCTGGCCGGTGACCAGGATCGGACCGTGAGTCCGGCCGAGGCACAGGCGGTTGCGGAGCAACTGCCGCGGGCCGAAGTGCGGCGGATGCCGGGTTACGGCCACCTGATGCATGAGGAAGCGCCGGCGGAAGTCGCCGCGGCGGTTTTCGAATTCGCGCGCCGCCACGGCGTGCTGCGCCGCTAGACAGAGCGTCTGTAAGCATTACTTTACACAAAAGCTGACAAGCAGACATGACACTGCTATTGTGGCTGCGTCATGTATGCGAGCTTCCTTCCGGCCGCTCCTGCCACCACGAAAGGTCGCCGCCATGCCCATGCCGTTGTCATCGGCAGCGGCTTCGGTGGGCTGGCCGCCGCGGTACGGCTTGGCGCGCGCGGCTATCGCGTCACGGTGCTCGAACGGCTGGACGCTCCGGGCGGCCGTGCCTACGTGTTCCGGCAGGACGGCTACACCTTCGATGCCGGCCCGACGATCGTCACCGCGCCATTCCTGTTCGAAGAGCTCTGGTCGCTGGCAGGCCGCCGCCTCGCCGATGACGTCGAACTGCGCCCGATCGAGCCTTTTTACCGCATCCGCTTCGACGACGGCGCGACTTTCGACTGCTCTTCCGATCCGCAGGCCATGCGCGCGCAGATCGCGCGGTTTTCGCCGGACGACGTCGCCGGCTACGACGCCTTCATGCGTGCAAGCGAAGCGGTCTACAAGGTTGGCTTCGAGCAACTCGGCCATGTGCCGTTCGAATCGTGGCTCGACATGGCGCGGATCCTGCCCAAAATGGTTCGTCTCGGCAGCCAGCGCAGCGTCCACGGCATGGTCTCGCGTTACCTCCAGAACGAGCGCCTGCGCTTCGTGTTCAGCTTCCACCCGCTGTTCGTCGGCGGGAATCCATTCAGCGTCACGTCGATCTACGGCCTGATCGCCTTTCTGGAGCGCCGCTACGGCGTGCACTGCGCGATGGGCGGCACCAACCGTCTCGTCGACGGGCTTGTGCGCCTGATCGAAGGGCAGGGCAACTCGGTGCGCTTGAACGCCGAGGTCACGGCCATCACGCATCAGTTCGGCCGCGCAACCGGAGTGCAGCTTGCGAGCGGCGAGCAGATCAAGGCCGATGTCGTGGTCTCGAATGCCGACCCCGCCTGGACATACGGGCAACTGCTGCGCGACCTGCCGCGCCGCCGCTGGAACGACCGCAAGCTTGGGCGCGCGAAATACTCGATGAGTCTTTTCGTCTGGTACTTCGGCACGCGCCGGCGCTACGACGACGTCCCGCATCACACGATCCTGGTCGGGCCGCGCTATCAGGAACTGCTCGACGACATCTTCGAGCGCAAAGTGCTGGCATCGGACTTCAGCCTTTACCTGCACCGGCCGACCGCCACCGATCCCTCCCTGGCGCCCGCGGGCGGCGATGCGTTCTACGTGCTGTCGCCCGTGCCGCACCTGGACAGCGGTGTGGACTGGACCGCGCGGGCAGAGCCCTATCGACAGGCGATCGAACGTCACCTCGAGGCGACGCTGCTGCCGGGCCTGCGCGACGCGATCGTCACCTCACGGGTGATGACGCCGCTCGACTTCCGCGATCGGTTGCTCTCGCCCAAGGGTGCGGCGTTCAGCTTCGAGCCGGTGCTGACGCAGAGTGCCTGGTTCCGTCCGCACAACCGCAGCGAGGAGCTCGACGGGCTGTACCTCGTTGGCGCCGGCACGCACCCGGGCGCAGGCCTGCCCGGGGTCCTGTCGTCCGCCCGGATTCTCGACAGCGTGGTTCCCGGATGTCACCGCGTTCGTCTGAGACGCCCCACGCATCGGCCAGCGACGCGGCCGCCTGCGCCGCGCTGCTGCGCGGCGGATCCCTGACGTTCTTCCTCGCCTCGCGCGTGCTGCCGGCCGGCGTGCGCGCAGACGCAACGGCGCTCTATGCCTTTTGCCGGCTGGCCGATGACGCCATCGATCTGGGCGATGATTACGAGCGCGCGTTGCGTCAGCTGCGTACGCGGCTCGACGGCATCTATGCGGCGGAGCCGCTGCCGTTCCCGGTCGATCGCGCGCTGGCGGATGTCGTCCGCACCCATGCCGTGCCGCGCACGCTGCTCGAGGCGCTGCTGGAAGGCTTCGAGTGGGACGCCGGTGGGCGCCAATATGAAACGCTGGAGCAGTTGACGGACTACGCCGCGCGCGTGGCCGGTACGGTCGGCGCGATGATGGCGCTCTTGATGGGCGTGCGGGCCGTTGATGCCGTGGCGCGCGCGTGCGACCTCGGCGTCGCGATGCAGCTCACCAACATTGCGCGCGATGTCGGCGAAGACGCCTCGCGCGGGCGGCTCTATCTGCCGCGCGTGTGGATGCGTGAGGAAGGGCTCGACCCGGACGCGTGGCTGCAGACGCCGGCCCACAGCGCGGCACTGGCGCGCGTCATCGAGCGCGTCCTCGTCGCGGCCGATCGTCTCTACCGGCAGGCCGATGCGGGCATCGCGGCTCTGCCGCGAGGATGCCGCCCGGCGATCCGGGCGGCTCGCCTGCTGTACGCGGAGATCGGTCACGAAGTGCGACGGCGTGGATGCGACGCCGTTGCCAGCCGCGCAGTTGTGCCAGCGCGGCGCAAAGCGGTACTGCTGTCGCAGGCGCTGTCGGTCGGACGGAGCCTGAAGCATGAGGTGTCGGTGCAGACGCTCGATGCGATTCTGTTCCTGGTCGACGCGGTGCAACGCATGCCGCATCCTGTCGCCGCGCGCATGCCGGCCGCGTGGTGGCGCTACGACCAGCGACTGCTGCGCGTGCTCGCGCTGTTCGAGGACCTCGGCCATCGCGACCGGCTGGCCTACGCGCCGGCCACGCCGCGCCGGCTCCCCTGAGGCGCGTCAGTCGACTTTGATGCGCCGGCGGATCCGGGTCACGCCCCGCCACACCGCGAAGGCGATGATCGGGATCAGCGCTGCCGTGATCCACTCCGTCTTCAACCCGGGCCAAACCGTTGCCAGCGGCTTCAACAGGTAGCCCGCCAGCCCGACCATGTAATAGGCGATCGCCGCCACCGAAAGTCCTTCGACCGTCTGCTGCAGCCGGAGCTGCAGTTTGCTGCGGCGATCCATCGCGGTGAGCAGCTGCTGGTTCTGTTCCTCGCGTGCGATGTCCACGCGAGTACGCAAGAGGCTGCCGGCGCGCTCGATGCGGGCGGACAGCGCCTCCTGGCGGCGCGCGGCCGCGGCGCAGGAGTTCATCGCCGGCGCCAGGCGCCGGCTCAGAAAACCGCTGAGCGTGCGCAGGTCTCCGATGCGCTGCTCGCGCAGCTCCGCAACGCGCGAGCGCACGATCTCCCAGTACGCCTGCGAGGCCGAGTAGCGAAACGCACTCGCCGCCGTCATGCGCTCGACTTCGGCGGCCACGCGCGACAGCTCGTCGAGGAGACGCCGCTCCTCGTCCTGCGTGGCCTGCGTCGCGGCCTCCGCGTGCAGCGCTGCCGTGGCGGAGGTAATGGTCTCGAGTTCCTGCTCGACGCGGTTGAGTTCGCCGAACGCGGCCCGCGCCAGCGGGAAACCGAGCAGCGCCACCATGCGGTAGACCTCGACCTCAATGACCCGCTGTACCGTTCGCGCCGTCTGTGCACGACTCATGCGGGCGTCGAGCATCAGCCAGCGGCTGCGCCCGTTCGGTCGCACCACGAAGTCCGTGAACACCCAGGCGGCCCCGTCGAGGATCGACGAACCTGCCAGTGCATCGCGGTCGAAGAGTTGCGTGTATGCGTCGGGCCGCGGCGCGTCGGCACCGAACGGCAGCACGAGAATGTCGGCGGCCGCGATGACACGGCCCGGCAGTCGCGCCAGCCAGTCATTCGGCACCATGTCGAACGCCGAGGGGTATGCAGCATCGCTGACCTCATCCGGCGTTGCAACCGGGGCCGGCGCAACCAGAGTCAGGCTCGAGAACTCTCCGTGACGCTCCCATTTGATCCGCAGCGCCGGCAGTTCGACGATCGCATGCGCAGCGTGTGGCGTGACTATCGATTCGACGCCATTGCTGTGTGCCAGCTCGATGACCGAATCCAGGACGGACTCCGCCGGCGCATCGGACACCGCGAGTATCGACGCCACGGCGGGGCTCGACACGGCCGCCGGTGGTCGCGCATGAACCTCATCGGCCAGCGAGCGCCGCAGTGGGTGATCAGCCGGAAGCTGCGCCATCGTCAGTCCCGCCCCGTCGTTAGGCCCAGGCGCAGGTCGCCGAAGGCGTTACGCTCGCGCCGCTTGGATGAGAGGACCGCGAATGCCGGACGACATCGTGTTCGCATGGATGATTCAGTACGAGTGGCTGCTCTTCTTCGGGCTGGTTCTGGCGCTTGCAATCGCTGACCTCGTCGCGACGCGCCGCTCATTACGTCGCTCGCGTGAGCAGGATGTAAGCAAACACAGCAGCAGCACGCAAGATTAGCGCGGCGCGCGATCGTCGCGATCATGCTCCCGCTCGCCGTGGCATACGGAATGGGAGCAGGGCTCGCACCCACGGCGCACGAAAGCGCGTGAGGGACAGGGTTTCGTGCATCGCGGTCACGGCCTGTCCTTCCCACTGCGTGGCGATCAGCGAGCGCGCATAAAACGGAGTGTCCTCCAGCGTTTGCCGCACGCGAGTTGTCGCGTGGCGCGCCGGGTCGGCGCGAGTCGAGCGTGCAATACGCCAGCCGGTGGCGGGCAGGTCCACGTGCGGCGGCAGCGCGATATCGTGATCTGCTCCTGCGGCGTCGAAGCGAAGAGCGAACGCGCCTGCGCTGCCGTCGCGCCGCATCGTCTCGTAGAGGACGATCGTTTCGTCGTCACTTCCGCGGCCGTGAGCATGGGGCGCAATGCGTGCACGGCTCCAGTGCCAGCCGTCGAAGCCAGCTTCCAGCGGCTCGTCACCGGCATTGGAGTCAAGGTAAGCATGGCCCGACCAGCGCAGCCCGGGCCGGTCAAAGTCCACGTCCACGCGCGCACTGGGTGCGATCGGCCGCCAGCGGTGATTCCCAGACGCATCCAGTTGCACGATGCGCTGTGCAAGCGCCAAGCTGTGCAGTCGGACGGTTCCGCGCAGACGCGATGGCCACGGGCAGGTCACTTCGTCGACCGCGGCCCTCAGCGTCCGCCCGTCCCAGTCGAGGCGGCTCGGACCAATGGCGAGGCTGTTCGCGGTACGCGCCAGTGCCGATTCGCCGCGCTCTGTCATGGCCCAGCCGCTTGGCGTCCGGCGTCGGTCCGCGCGAATCGAGCACGTGGAGTACAGCGCCACGTTGAGCGCGCAATGGTTTTCGGCGCGCGCCTCCTTGCGGCGGCGCGCGGCGGCGTAGTAGGGCGAGAACACGCTTCCGATGAACGCGATCAACGTCAATCCGTAGCGCCCGTCATCACTCAGCGCATCCAGGTACCACCAGTGGTACCCGCCGGTCGCAACCGGTACGTCGAAGGCCAGCGCCCGCCATGGGTCCGCGCACTCTGACTGGGCGCGGGACCGGCCGGCAACTCGCGCGTCATCCATCGCGGCGCTTCACCTGGGCGCCAATACCGCCGCAGCGGCGAGCCGGCCCGAAAGCGCGGTCATCGGCACGCCAGGGCCTGGATGAACACCGCCGCCTGCAAGGAAGAAACCCGGCAGTCGGCTGCGCGAACCCGGTCGGACGAAGGACGAACGCCAGCCGTGGGAAGCGCTGCCGTAAAGAGCGCCGCCGCTGCCGGGGAAGAGACGGTCGAAGTCGTGCGGCGTCGTTCGATGGGTCGTGGCCAGACTTCGATCGACGCGCAAGCCGCATCGCTCGAGGGCGGCGAACGCGTTGGACTCGCAGACGGCGAGGTCGCGTTCGCTGTGAACGTCGGAACCTCCGATGGCCGGAGCATTCACCAGACACAGCAGGCGTTCGCGAACGGTGACGGCCGACGTGTCGTTGTCGACCCTTGGACGGTCCTGCGCGCACACATAGACCGTGGGGTCGGTTGGCAGCTTGCCCCCGCGCAGCGACTTGAACTCGCGACCATAGTCACGCGAAAAAAAGACGTTGTGTCGCTCGAGCGGGAAGCCTTCGGTTCGCGCCACCATGGACCAGGTAACGGCGGACAGCGACCGCGCGCGCGCCGGGGAAGTCAGAATCGCACGAGACGCGACTTTCCCCATGCTTCCCGCGACGAGCGCATTCAGATCCCCGTTGTAAACGACGGCGTCGGCGTCGAGCCGGGTGCCGTCCGCCAGTTGCACACCGCTGACGCGCCCTGCCGCCGTCATCAGTTCCGTGACCGTGCTCCCAAAACGGAACTCGGCGCCACGCGCACGTGCCAGGCGTTCCAGACCCCATGCGAGGCGTTGCATGCCGCCCTCGACCAGCCACACCCCCTGCTGCTCGACATGGGCAACCAGCATCAGCGTGGCCGGCGATTCGAAGGGCGAGGATCCACAATAGGTTGCATAGCGGCCGAAAAGCTGACGCAGGCGCGGGTCGTGGAAGTGATCGCCGAGCGCCTGCCAAAGTGTCGTGAACGGGCGAATGCTCCAGAGGTCCGCCAGATGCCTCCAGCCGACGGCACACGATAGCCGAAGCACGCTGGGCCGCTGCGAGCGCAGGAAGGGGCGCTCGAGCGTGCGATAGATGCGCGCGGACTCGCGGCAGAAGGCCGCGAAGCGCTGCGCTTCCGCCAAGCCCGCGAGGCGCCCGATGGCGTCCTCCGAGGCCTGGATATCCGCGAAAAGATCGAGCTGATCGTCCGCGCTCCACGCGTGGCGCGCCAGCACGGCGGTCGACCGCAGCCCGACGAAGTCTTCAAGGCGGGCGCCGGCGTGGTCAAACAGTTCGTCGAACACGTGGCGCAATGTGAGTACGGTGGGGCCTGCGTCGATGCGATGGCCGGCCACTTCGACCTCGCGCATCTTGCCGCCCGGGCCCGACGCCCGCTCGACCACCACGACCCGTACTCCACGCGTCGCAAGGTCAACGGCCGCGGCCAGCCCCGCCATGCCGGCGCCTATGACGGCCACTGTCTTCGCGCCTTGCGCCACGCGACTACCCCTCAGTGTTGTCTGTCGCAGTGTATAACTAACTTGACAAATCACAGTGACAAGTAGACATTACATCGACGTAGACCATCGGAAAGGCGACCATGGAAGCGAGCGATCGGATCGAACAGGCATTGACCGCGGCGCTCGAGGGCGTCGCATCCGGGTCGCCGCCGCGCCTGGCCGCGGCGATGCATCACGCAGTGTTTCCGGGCGGGGCACGCATCCGGCCGCGGTTGTGCCTCGCTATCGCGGCCGCTTCGGGCGACAACGAACCGGGCATCGCGGAAGCCGCCGCCGCATCGATCGAGCTGCTCCACTGTGCGTCCTTGGTCCACGACGACCTGCCCTGCTTCGACGACGCCGCCACGCGGCGTGGCCGTGCCTCAGTGCACCAGGCGTTCGGTGAACGATTGGCCGTGCTTACGGGCGATGCGCTGATCGTGCTGGCCTTCGAGACGCTCGCCAAGCGCGCCGCGCACGCACCGGAGCGTCTGGTTCGCCTGCTTGCCACGGTCGCGCGTGCGGTCGGCGCGCCCCATGGCATCGCGGCGGGACAGGCCTGGGAATGCGAGCCAACCGCCGATCTCGCGACCTACCACCGTTCAAAGACCGGAGCGCTATTCATTGCGGCCGTGACGGCCGGCGCCGAAGCGGCGGGCAGCAACCCGGTGCCCTGGCGTGCCCTCGGTGAACGCTTGGGCGAGGCGTATCAGGTCGCCGATGACATCCGCGACGTGGCTTCAACCGAGCTGGATCTGGGCAAACCCACGCAAAGGGACATCGAACTCGGTCGGCCCAACGCGGTCGACCAGCTCGGCCTTGCCAGCGCGGTCGAGCGCTTTGACGATCTCGTGTTCAAAGCCGTGAGCGCGATTCCGCGCTGCGCCGGCGCGTCGATGCTGCGGCACCTGATACGGCGGGAAGCCGAGCGGCTGATTCCGCAGCAGTTCGTCCGGCGCGCAGCCTGACGCTACGTTGCCATGTCGAGCGTCCCGCGTGAGATCGAGCGGGGCATCCCGCCCGCATCGGGCAGGCCTGGCTTTGGCGCTCGCCTGCGCCTGCGTCGCAACCGACTGATCGCAAGCGCGCGCTTTCAGGCTTGGGCAGCGTCGTTCCCGTTCACCCGCTCTATCGCCGGGCGGCACGCACGAGCACTGTTCGACCTCTGTGCGGGGTTCGTCTACTCGCAAGTCCTGCTTGCCTGCGTGAAGCTCGACGTATTCGAGCAGCTCGCAGACGGCCCCCTGAGCGTCGAGGAACTGGCACCGCGCTGGGATCTGCCGGCCGACTCGACGCAGCGCCTGCTGGCCGCTGCGGCGTCACTCCGGCTGCTCGATCGGCGGCGTGACGGGCGTTACGAGCTCGGAATACTGGGCGCGGCCTTGCGTGGCAATCCCGGCGTTACGGCCATGATCGAGCACCACGCTTTGCTGTACGCGGACCTCGCCGATCCGGTCGCGTTGCTGAGACAGGGTGGCACGGGTACCCGGCTGTCCCGCTACTGGGCCTATGCCGGCGATCGCTCGGGCGCTGCGCCAGACCCGGACAGAGCGCGTGAGTACACGCGGCTGATGGCTCGTTCACAACACCTGGTGGCGAGCGACGTCCTCGATGCTTACCCGTTGACGCGGCACCGCCGCCTGCTCGATGTCGGTGGAGGTGATGGGTCGTTTGCCATCGCAGCCGTGAGCCGGTCGAAGGCGCTCAGCGCCACCGTCGCCGATCTTCCAATCGTGGCGGCAACCGCCCGCGGTCGTATCGCCGAGCACGGTCTGGCAGGCCGCATCGCCGTGAGCGAATGCGACGCACTGCGCCAGCCCCTGCCGACCGGCGCCGACATTGCCTCCCTGGTTCGCGTGATCCACGACCACGACGACGGGCCTGCACTGACGCTGCTGAAGCGGGTGTACGAGGCCCTGCCACCCGGCGGCACGCTGCTGATCGCAGAACCCATGGCCGGGACGGCCGGCGCCGAGCCGATGGGTGACGCGTATTTCGGCTTCTACCTGCTGGCAATGGGGAGCGGCCGCCCGCGAACGATGACCGAACTGTCCGCTTTGGCGCGCGCCGCCGGGTTTGCCGACGCCCGGCCGCTGCCGACTCGCCGGCCACTGCTGGTTCGGGTGCTGCTGTGCCGCAAGGCTGCTTGATGCCAACAATTCCATTAGGACGGTGTTAAGAAGCCTTGACACATTGTTACGTCAGCGTAGAGTGACACACCTAATGACCCGCAATCCTCCAGTTCTGGGCGAAGTACAGGAGCGCGGGCGGAGGAGCACCTTGGAGACCCTCGCCGTCGTGCTGGAACAGCCCGAGCAACTCGTGCTCAGCCGGCTTGCGCTGACCCCACCCGGCGTCTCCGATGTCGTCGTCGACATCGACTGGAGCGGGATCTCCACTGGGACCGAGCGCCTGCTGTACAGCGGCCGCATGCCGCCGTTTCCCGGCCTGGGCTACCCACTCGTGCCGGGCTATGAATCGGTGGGCACCGTGACTTACGCCGGTGGGTCGACGGACCGCCAGGTGGGCGACCGCGTCTTCGTGCCGGGTGCGCGCTGCTATGGCGACGTGCGCGGACTGTTCGGCGGAGCTGCGGCGCGCGTCGTGGTGCCTGGCGCGCGCGTCGTTCCCATCCGGGAAGAGCTGGGTGAGACGGGCGTGCTGATCGCCCTGGCCGCCACGGCACACCATGCGCTGGTCGACGGTGACGGGCGCTTGCCTGACCTGATCGTCGGTCACGGCGTGCTCGGGCGGCTGTTGGCGCGCATCGCGCAGGTGCTCGGCGCGCAGCCCGTGGTCTGGGAACGCAATGCCGAGCGAGCGCAGGGTACGACCGGCTATCAGGTGCTGAATCCCGGCGACGACACTCGCCATGACTACCGCTGCATCGTCGATGTCAGCGGCGACCCGACGATCCTCGATTCACTGATCGCCCGCCTCGCGCCGGCCGGTGAGATCGTGCTGGCGGGCTTCTACGACCAGCCGCTGGCGTTCACGTTTCCGCCCGCCTTCATGCGCGAAACGAGGCTGCGCGTCGCCGCGCAGTGGCGCGACTCGGATCTCGTCGCAGTGACACAGATGGCCGAGTCCGGCCGGCTTTCGCTGGATGGATTGATCACACATCGACAACCGGCGAGCGCGGCAGCCAGTGCATACCGCACGGCCTTCAGTGACCCGGCCTGCCTGAAGATGATCCTCGACTGGAGAACATGCACATGAGTGCCTGCAGCAGTAACGCCGCGGGCGCCGCCCGCATCGAGATCATGAAGGTGCAGTTGCGTGCCGAGGCGGCCATCGAGCCGGCACCGGTGCACACCTCGCCCGCCGCCAAGACCACGCAGATCATCGCGATCTACGGCAAGGGCGGCATCGGCAAGAGCTTCACGCTGGCCAACCTGAGCTACATGATGGCGCAGCAGGGCAAGAAGGTCCTGCTGATCGGCTGCGACCCGAAGAGCGACACGACCTCGCTGCTGTTCGGCGGCAAGGCCTGCCCGACGATCATCGAGACCAGTTCGAAGAAGAAGCTCGCCGGCGAAGCGGTCGCGATCGGCGACGTCTGCTTCAAGCGCGACGGCGTCTTTGCGATGGAACTGGGCGGCCCGGAAGTCGGGCGCGGCTGCGGTGGACGCGGAATCATCCATGGCTTCGAGACACTCGAGAAGCTCGGCTTCCACGACTGGGGTTTCGACTACGTGCTGCTCGATTTCCTGGGCGACGTCGTCTGCGGCGGCTTTGGCCTGCCGATCGCGCGCGATATGTGCCAGAAGGTCATCGTCGTCGGCAGCAACGACCTGCAGTCGCTTTACGTCGCCAACAATGTCTGCAGCGCGGTCGAGTACTTCCGCAAGCTCGGCGGCAATGTCGGTGTTGCGGGCCTCGTCATCAACAAGGACGACGGCACCGGCGAGGCGCAGGCGTTCGCGAAGGAAGCCGGCATTCCCGTGCTGGCGGCGATTCCGGCGCACGAGGACATCCGCCGCAAGAGTGCCAACTACGAAATCATCGGGCGGCCCGGCGGACAGTGGGCCTCGGTGTTCGAGGAACTCGCGACCAACGTCGCGGAAGCGCCGCCGCTGCGGCCGAAGCCCCTGACGCAGGACGGACTGCTGGGACTTTTCTCCAGCGATGTCACCGGTCGCAATGTCGTGCTGGAACCCGCGACGACCTTCGACATGGTCGGCCGCCACGACGTCGTCAAGAAGTCGCTCGAAGTCGTCTACGACGCGGTCTGACAGAACGAGTCGAGATGAACGCGCGCACTCCACCTGACGCCCTGCTTGCCGGCGAGTCCGCGACCGGCGAGGTCGTCTACGACGACGCAGCACGCACGCCGATGGCCAATGATGGCGACGTCACTGCAGCGCCTCGCGTGATCCCGATCCACGCCGCAGCGACGCAGACCGACGGCCTGGGCTGCCATGCCGGCAAGGACGAATTGAAGCGCGCAGCGGCTGCGGCCGGCGCCAGCGAACTGCTCGATCGCTACGCAGCCGACTATCCGCAGGGACCGCACGATCAGCCGCAGAGCATGTGCCCGGCGTTCGGGTCGCTGCGCGTGGGCCTGCGCATGCGCCGCACGGCGACGATCCTGTCGGGCTCGGCGTGCTGCGTCTACGGACTGACCTTCACCTCGCACTTCTACGGCGCGCGCCGCTCGGTCGGCTACGTGCCGTTCAATTCCGAGACGCTCGTCACCGGCAAGCTTTTCGAAGACATCCGCGAGGCCGTCTACAAGATGGCCGATCCGGCGAAGTACGACACGATCATCGTCACCAACCTGTGCGTGCCAACCGCTTCGGGCGTGCCGCTGCGGCTGCTGCCGAAGGAGATCAACGGTGTGCGCGTCGTCGGCATCGACGTGCCAGGCTTCGGCGTGCCGACGCATGCGGAAGCCAAGGACGTGCTGGCCGGAGCGATGCTCGCCTATGCACGCGGCGAGGCCGAGGCCGGTCCGGTGGCGGCACCGCGCAACGGACTGACGGGAAAGCCCACCGTCACGCTGCTGGGCGAGATGTTCCCGGCCGACCCGGTCGGCATCGGCATGATGCTCGAGCCACTGGGACTCGCCGCCGGCCCGGTCGTGCCGACGCGTGAATGGCGCGAACTGTATTCGGCGCTCGACTGCGCCGTGGTCGCCGCGATCCACCCGTTCTACACCGCATCGGTGCGCGAGTTCGAGGCCGCGGGGCGCAGCGTCGTCGGTTCAGCACCGGTCGGGCACGACGGCACCGCGGCGTGGCTCGACGCAATCGGCACGGCGTGCGGCGTTGCGCAGGCCCAGGTCGATGCCGTGAAGAACCGCCTGCTGCCGGGCATCCGCGGGGCGCTCGCGAAGCTGCCTATTAAGGGCCGCATCACGCTGTCGGGTTACGAAGGCTCGGAGCTGCTGGTCGCACGCCTGCTGGTCGAATCCGGCGCCGACCTGCGTTACGTTGGGACGGCGTGCCCGCGCACGAAGTGGTCGGAGCCCGACCGCGAGTGGCTCGACGCGCACGGCGTGAAGGTCACCTACCGCGCGTCGCTCGAGCAGGACCTCGCCGCGTTCGAGGAGTTCAAGCCGGATCTTGCGATCGGCACCACGCCGGTCGTGCAGCACGCGAAGCAGAAGGCGACCCCGGCCCTTTACTTCACCAACCTGATCTCGGCGCGCCCGCTGATGGGCCCGGCCGGTGCAGGCTCGCTCGCGCAGGTGATCAATGCGGCGCTGGCCAGCCAGGGCCGCTTCGACACGATGAAGGAATTCTTCGGCGATGTCGGCCAGGGCGCGAGCGCCGGCGTCTGGCACGACGTCAACAGTGTTCCCGTCGATCGCCCCGAGTTCCGCTCGTACTACAGGCGGCAGCTCGAGAAGGCCGCGAAGAAGCGCAAGTCCGAGGAGATGATATGAGGGGGCAAAAGTGCACCCCTACTTTTGCCCGGTTGGATGGCAAAAAATCGCTGGCGGAGCCAGTCGATTTTTTGAGGCAACTGCCAGTCGGAAAGCAGCCGCGCCCATGCTGGCGGACGGAGCGTGCCGGTGCTAGTCATCGACCACGATCGCGCCGGCGGCTACTGGGGAGCCGTGTACGCCTTCACGGCGATCAAGGGCCTGCAGGTCATCATCGATGGCCCGGTCGGCTGCGAGAACCTGCCGGTGACCTCGGTGCTGCATTACACCGATGCGCTGCCGCCGCACGAGCTGCCGATCGTCGTCACCGGCCTCGGCGAAGAGGAACTCGGCCAGCACGGCACCGAAGGCGCGATGAAGCGCGCGCACCGCACGCTCGACCCTGAATTGCCGGCGGTGGTGGTCACGGGTTCGATCGCCGAGATGATCGGCGGCGGCGTGACGCCCGAGGGCACCAACATCCAGCGCTTCCTGCCTCGCACGATCGACGAAGACCAGTGGCAGAGCGCCGACCGGGCACTCTTCTGGCTGTGGAGCGAGTACGGCCTGCGCAAGATTCCGGAGCGCAAGCGCAAGGACGGCGAGCGGCCGCGCGTCAACATCATCGGCCCGATCTACGGCACCTTCAACATGCCGAGCGACCTGGCCGAGATCAAGCGGCTGGTCGAAGGCATCGGCGCCGAGATCAACATGGTGTTCCCGCTCGGCTCGCACCTGGCTGACGTGCAGAAGCTCGCCGACGCCGACGTCAACATCTGCCTGTATCGCGAGTTCGGCCGCATGCTGTGCGAAGCGCTCGAACGGCCCTACCTGCAGGCACCGATCGGTCTGCACTCGACGACCAAGTTCCTGCGCACGCTGGGCGAGTTGACGGGGCTTGATCCCGAGCCCTTCATCGAACGCGAGAAGCACTCGACGATCAAGCCGCTGTGGGATCTCTGGCGCTCGGTCACGCAGGACTTCTTCGGCACTGCGAGCTTCGGCATCGTCGCCAACGAGACCTACGCGCGCGGCGTGCGCCACTTCCTCGAGACCGAGATGGGGCTGCCCTGCACCTTCTCGTTCGCGCGCAGCGCGGGCGTCAAGCCGGACAACGAGGCCGTACGCGAGGCGGTGAAGACGAAGACGCCGCTGGTGCTGTTCGGCTCGTACAACGAACGCATGTATCTCGCCGAGATCGGTGGCCGTGCCAGTTACATCCCGGCGTCGTTCCCCGGTGCACTGATCCGGCGTCACACCGGCACGCCTTACATGGGCTACGCCGGCGCGACCTACCTGGTGCAGGAAGTATGCAATGCGCTCTTCGATGCGCTGTTCCACATCCTGCCGCTTGCCAGCGACATGGATCGCATCGACGCGACGCCGGCCCGCGCGGCCGGACGCGTGGATGCCACGCCGTGGGACGAAGAGGCGCAACGGCTGCTCGATGAACTGCTCGAGAAGGAACCGGTGCTGGTTCGCATCTCCGCTGCAAAGCGGCTGCGCGATCGCGCCGAGGCGGCCGCGCGCGCGGCGGGCGAAGCACGCGTCACGGTCGAGCGGGTGTCACGCGCGGCCACGCTGAAAGAACACGCATGAACGGTCGGTCCGACGCCAGCCACGCGATGGCCCGCTTCCAACATGCCCGGTCACCGGGCGAACGGCTCGACATGGCTTGCCCATGGCGACCTCAGCCGCGCGGGGCGGGCGCGGCATTCGGCCTAAGACTTCCTAGGAGGTACCACATATATGGCTGACGAAAGGAAAGGCTCGTTATCTGGACTGACAGAAAACGAGGCGAGGGAGTTTCATGGCGTGTTCATGACGAGCTTCATCGGCTTCACTGTCATCGCCATCATTGCTCACGTCCTTGCCTGGAGCTGGCGTCCCTGGCTGTAGACGCTGCTGAAGGAGCTCAACGATGTCACACACCCATCGAGACCTGCTCAGAGAAGTTACGGGGTCCCCGTCCGCGGGGTACTTCGTCATTTTTCTGGTGAGTTTTACCGTGTTTCTTGCGGTCGCCATGGCCGCCGGGATCGCGGGGCTGCAGTGGCGTCAATGGTTCCCAGGCGCCGAAGGCAGTTCTTCGTTGTTCACGGGCGTGAAGCATGCGGTTTACAGCTTCATGTCCCACCTCACATGACTAAGGAGGACATCTCACATGTGGAGAATCTGGCTCTTATTTGATCCGCGCAGGACCCTGATAGCGCTTTTCACGTTCCTGTTCGCGCTGGCTCTGCTGATTCACTTCATCCTGTTGAGCACCAACAAGTACAACTGGATCGAAGGGGCTCGGGCCAAGCCGATGGCGACGCAGATGGCGCCCGTCCCGCCGCCGCAGAAGTAGTAACGAAACGCGGAGTGCCGCGGGCGGGGCGTGACAACCCGCCTGCGACACACGCAAAGACGTCGGCGCCTTTACGCAGTCGACGCAGCGGTTGTGAGAGGAGAACCGGCGATGGCCATGCTTAGCTTTGAAAGAAAGTACCGTGTCCGCGGGGGAACGCTGCTCGGCGGAGATCTGTTCGACTTCTGGGTGGGGCCGTTTTACGTCGGCTTCTTCGGGGTCACCACTATCTTCTTCTCGGTCCTGGGAACTGCGCTCATCGTCTGGGGCGCATCGCAGGGTCCGACCTGGAACATCTGGCGCATCAGCATTGCGCCGCCCGACCTGAGTTACGGCCTGGGACTGGCTCCGCTGCTCGAAGGAGGGCTCTGGCAGATCATCACGGTCTGCGCGATCGGCGCCTTCGTGTCATGGGCGCTGCGCGAGGTTGAGATCTGCCGCAAGCTCGGCATCGGCTATCACGTGCCATTCGCTTTCAGCGTGGCGATCTTCGCCTACATCACTCTGGTCGTAATTCGCCCGCTGCTGCTCGGCGCCTGGGGCCATGGCTTCCCATACGGGATCTTCAGCCACCTCGATTGGGTGTCGAACGTGGGCTACCAGTACCTGAACTTCCACTACAACCCGGCGCACATGATCGCGGTGAGTTTCTTCTTCACCACGACCCTGGCGCTCGCGCTGCATGGCTCGCTGATCCTGTCAGCCACGAATCCTAAGAAAGGGGAGCGCGTCAAGGCGCCGGAGCACGAGAACGCGTACTTCCGCGACATCGTTGGCTACTCGATCGGCTCGCTTGGCATCCATCGACTCGGGCTTTTCCTGGCTCTGTCGGCCGGCTTTTGGAGCGCGGTCTGCATCGTCATCAGTGGACCCTTCTGGACGCGCGGCTGGCCCGAGTGGTGGGGCTGGTGGTTGAAGCTGCCGATTTGGAGCCAGTGACGGAGACCGACCATGGCTGAATATCAAAACATCTTCACGCGAGTTCAGGTTCGCGCCCAACCGCATATGGGCCTGGCGATTCCGGCCGGTCCGTGGGCGCGCGGCAAGGACACCTGGTTTTCCTACTGGCTAGGCAAGATCGGCGATGCGCAGATCGGGCCGTTCTACCTCGGCTTCACGGGACTGGCGTCGCTTATCTGCGGCTTCATCGCGATCGAGATCATCGGCCTCAACATGTGGGCATCGGTGAACTGGGATCCGGTGCAGTTCGCACGGCAGCTGCCGTGGCTCGCGCTCGAGCCGCCGGGTCCTCAGTGGGGCTTGTCGATCCCGCCGTTGAACGAAGGGGGCTGGTGGTTGATGGCGGGATTCTTCCTGACCGCATCGATCCTGCTGTGGTGGGTACGCACCTACCGCCGCGCACGCGCGCTCGGACTCGGCACGCACGTGGCCTGGGCGTTTCTCTCGGCAATCTGGTTGTACCTCGTGCTCGGCTTCATCCGCCCGGTGATGATGGGCAGCTGGTCCGAAGCGGTGCCGTTCGGGATCTTCCCGCACCTCGACTGGACGGCGGCGTTCTCGTTGCGCTACGGCAATCTCTTTTACAACCCGTTCCACGCCTTGTCGATTGCATTCCTCTACGGATCGACACTGCTGTTCGCGATGCACGCCGGAACGATCCTTGCCGTCAGCCGCTTCGGCGGCGAGCGCGAGATCGAGCAGGTGGTCGATCGTGGGACGGCGTCGGAGCGCGCAGCGCTCTTCTGGCGCTGGACGATGGGCTTCAACGCGACGATGGAATCGATCCACCGCTGGGCATGGTGGTTCGCTGTGCTCACGACCTTGACCGGCGGCATCGGCATCCTGCTGACCGGGACAGTGGTGGACAACTGGTACCTGTGGGCGGTCAAGCATGGCGTGGCGCCCCCTTATCCGGATGTGTTCCCGGCGGTGATCGACCCGGCGACGGTGGCACCGAAGTGAAGTCACTTGCACCGTTGCTGGTAGCGCTGTTGGCCGTGATCGCCGCTGGAGCCGCGGTCATGACCGACGCGCTTTCCGCGGCGCCCGAACCGACGAAGCGCGTTGCCCCCCCCAGCGCACAGACCGGGCCGGCGACCGAGCGGTCCACCCACACTGCAATCGCTTTCGCGCGTACCGCTGGATCGGCGGTGGTGCAGGAGAAATCGTCATGAATGGATCGAGGTCGCATACGCTGGGCATGCTCGCGCTGCTGGCGGTGGTGTTGGCAACAGGCTGCGAAAGGCCACCGGTTGAGTCGATACAGCGCGGCTACCGCGGGACGGGCATGGTGCAGATCTTCAACCCGCGCACGCAGGCCGTGGTACTCGACAGCAATGTTGCCCCTGAACCGACGCCGACCGTTCCGCCGGGCGGCCCGCTGGCCAAGGACATCTACAAGAACGTCAAGGTCCTCACGGATCTCGACGTCGGCGCGTTCACTCGGCTGATGGTGGCTATGACGGCGTGGGTCTCGCCGGAGCAGGGATGCACTTACTGCCATGCCGAAGGCAACTACGAGTCCGACGACGTCTACGCCAAGGTCGTGTCGCGCCGCATGTTGCAGATGAACCGGCATATCAACCAGGATTGGCAGAACCATGTGGGTCAGACCGGCGTCACCTGCTACACCTGCCATCGGGGACAGCCGGTGCCGGCGCATGTGTGGTTCGCGAATCCCGGTCCACCGCAAGCAGCCGGACTGACGCGCGGGCGCGCCGGACAGAACGCACCCGCCGTGTCCGTTGGGCTGACATCGCTGCCTTACGACCCGTTCACCCCCTACCTGCTGGAGAAGCGGCCGATCCGCGTTCAGACGGCAGGCGCGCTGCCGGACCCCAAGTCGGCTGGCGGGATCATGCACGCCGAGTGGACCTATGGTCTGATGCATCACTTTTCCGACGCACTCGGGGTGAATTGCACCTACTGCCACAACACGCGCTCGTTTGCAGCGTGGGAGGGTCCGGCGCAGCGTGTGACGGCCTATTACGGCATCGACATGGTCCGCGACCTCAACGCCAACTACCTGTCGCCTCTGCGGGCCACGTATCCCGCGCAGCGCCTCGGACCACTCGGCGACGCGCCGAAGGCAAACTGCGCCACCTGCCACCAGGGTCTGTTCAAGCCGTTGAATGGCGCAGCGATGCTGAAGGACTACCCGGCGCTCGCGAAAGTCGCCCTACCCGTTGTCGAGGTCCCGACGCCCGAACCCGTGGTGCAGGGCGACCTGGTGATCATCTTCTTTGCAGTGGGCTCGTTCAACCTGCACGACGCTGCGCCCAAGTCGCTGGAGTCACTGGTCGCGAAGCTCAAGACCAATTCCAGGGCGCGCGCGACGATTTCGGGCTATCACTCCGCCACCGGCGACACCGCCTCCAACCAGGAACTTGCCAAGAACCGTGCACTGGCGGTGCAGGGTGCGCTGAAGAACGCCGGCATTGCCGACAACCGCGTCGTGCTCGAGAAGCCGATCGTCGTGCAGGCCAACATCGCCGGCGAGGATCCGACGGCGCGTCGCGTCGAGGTCACGGTCAAGTGACATAGCGCGGCAGCCAGTCGCTGCCGCGCTGTCCTGCCCTCTGCACCTCCCCCTGGGGTGGGCCGCTCTCCAAAGGAGCGGCCATTTTTTTGACCGACGGCAGCGGTAAAGTCGTTGCCGCCTGCAGCGACTCAAGCGACGAGATGCACTCGCGAGCGCGGGCGCTCCGCCCCCAGCCGCCCTGCAATCGCTGCCGCGACACACTCTCGATTCAGGCGGGCATCGTGCAGCGCCTCGTCGCGCGTACCGTGTTCGATCGGCCGGTCCGGCAGGCCCAGCGTCAGTAGATCCACACCGGCGCGGTTTGCGGACAGGCATTCGGCGACGGCACTGCCGGCGCCGCCGGCGATCGCGCTTTCCTCCAGAGTCACCAGCAGATCGTGCGTGCGCGCGAGCCGCAGCACAGCCTCGACGTCGAGCGGCTTCACAAAGCGCATGTTGACGACGGTGGCATCCATTTCCTCGCCAACGGCGAGCGCGGTACCCAGCATCGATCCGAAGGCCAGCAGCGCGACGCGCTGTCCGTGCCGCCGCGGCTCCGCCTTGCCCAGTGGCAGCATGCGCGGCGCGGCGTCGGGCTCGAAGGCGCCGGCCGAGGTGCGCGGATAGCGCACGGCGACCGGACCGTCGTGACCGAGTCCGGTATGCAACATGTCGCGCAGCTCGTTCCCGTCGCTCGGCGTCATCACAACCATGTCGGGGACGCAGCGCAGGTAAGTGAGGTCGAGGCCGCCGTTGTGCGTGGCGCCGTCGGGACCGACCAGGCCTGCGCGATCGATGGCAAACAGGACCGGCAGCTTCTGGAGGGCGACGTCGTGCACCAGCTGGTCAAAGGCACGCTGCAGGAACGTCGAATAGATGGCGACGACTGGCCGCAGTCCCTGCGTTGCCAGGCCGGCGGCGAACGTGACGCTGTGCTGTTCGGCGATGCCGACGTCGAAGTAGCGGTCCGGGAAGCGTTGCGAAAAGTTCGCGAGGCCCGAGCCTTCGCGCATCGCCGGTGTAATGGCAACGACACGCTCGTCGCGCTCGGCCGCGGCGCAGACCCACTGCCCGAATACGTCCGTATAAGTGACCGCAGCGGGGGCGGCCGGCACTGCGCCCTGCAGCGGATCGAACGGGGTGACGGCGTGGTACTTGATCGGCTCGGCGGCTGCGCGTGAGTAGCCATGCCCCTTGTGAGTCACGATGTGCAGCAACCTCGGACCCCTGGCATTACGCATGGCGGCGAGGACCGCGACGAGCTGCGCAACGTCGTGGCCGTCGACCGGTCCCGCGTAGAGGAACCCCAGCTGCTCGAACATTGTCGCGGTTACGTTGCGGCTCCCACGACCGATGTCGAGCGATGCCCCACGCTCGACTAGCGCCCTGCAGTAGTCCGACAGTGCGCCGACATTGGGTGAAATCGACATCTGATTGTCATTCAGCACGACGAGAAGGTCGGCGTCGGTGGCGCCCGCATGGTTGAGCGCTTCGTAGGCGAGGCCGGCGGTCATGCCGCCGTCACCTATCACTGCGACGGCGCGCGCATCGCGCCCAAGGCGCGCATTTGCGATTGCGATGCCGAGCGCCGCGCTGATCGACGTACTCGAGTGACCAGCACCAAAGGCATCGTAGTCACTCTCGTCGCGGCGAAGGAACCCTGACAGTCCGCCGCGTTTGCGGATGGTTGGCAACCTGTCGCGCCGGCCCGTGAGGATCTTGTGCGGATAGCACTGGTGTCCGACGTCCCACACGATGGCGTCGCGGGGTGTTTCGAACACGTAGTGCAATGCGACCGTCAGTTCGACGGTGCCGAGCCCGGCTGCGAAGTGGCCGCCGCTCATCGCGACGCTCTCGATCAGATGGGCACGCACTTCATCGGCGAGTGCCGGCAGTTGCGCTGCGCTCAACCGGCGTACGTCGGCCGGCGAATCGATCGCGGCCAACAACGGCCGCGCGTCGGTCTGGGCGGCCGCACGCTTCAGGGCCTCGCGCGAGGCGGCCAGAGAGCGCGGATCGAGCGGCGCGTTCATGGCTCGACCTTCACGACAACGACGGCCGCGTGGCGCGGTGCCGCAAGGCCCGTTGACTCATCGCGCGGGCGCGACTTCGTGCCCCATTGCCACAGCGCGTCCAGCGGCACCGGCAGGACCAGGAACAGATGTTCGAGCGCCGCCAGGCCTAGCAAGGTGGCCAGCAGCAGGTGCGCCGTCACCTGGAACGGCTCCACGCCCGGCGCGAGCGCCATCCACGCCAGCAGGACTGCAAGGCCACCGGAGCCGAGCACGGAAATCGGCAGCAGCGGATTCATCGCACGTCGACGGAAGTAGCCCTTGAGGTAATGCAGGTGTTCCGGCAACAGTGATTCGCCCAGGTTGCGTACGCCAAGGAAGAGATTCAGCTTGGCGCTCTGGCGCATCACCCACAGCGTGAGGTAGGTCCACGCGCCAACCTGGTTGACGCCGTCCCAGGTGAGTGCGAAAACGAGGGCTCCGCCGGCGATGAGTGCCAGCTCGTGATGCAGGATCGCGTGCGCTCCGTGCAGGAAGTGGCGCCAGCCGCGGCAGTCCGGTGCGCAGGGGTGCTTGCGCGGCCCGGTAAGAAATCCCATCAGGAAAGCCATCTCCTGCCAGGCCCAGACCACAAGCGCGCAAATGAAAGCGAGGTAGGCGCCAGCGGGCGTCGCGCTCTGACTCGTCAACGCTAGACCCAGGAGCGCAGGCAGCGCCACCAGGCTCGCCGACATCATGCTGTGGCGATAGGTTGAGCGCGGCAGGTTATCGAGGTACAGGATCGCGCCGGTGGCGAACCACCAGGCAAACAGCGCGGCGAGTACCGGCAGCGCGATCGTCGTCATGACGGCTTACCAGGCCGGAGCCATGCGGACCTGTTGCGGAAGCTCGTTCGGGACCGTCGGCAGCAGGTACAGCCGCGCGAACGTCGCAGCCGCTGCGAGGCCGTAGCCGGCGCGCTTGACCGCGCCGACGAGACCGCCCTGCTGCTTGGCGCGCTCCATGTGCTGTGACAGGCGGAACAAGCGGTCCATGCCGGCCCGGAACACCGGGTGATCGATGTCGAGCGTCAGGGGGAACACCTGTTTGCTGATTTCGCTGGTGATGCGAAACACCGTGTAGTCATACTCAGTGGACTCGAGTCCCATCGCGTCGTGCAGCATCGGACGCATGTGGTCGCGCACGTACATCGTCGCGTACACCGCCAGCAGGAAGAAGCGGATCCACAACCGGTTGCCGCCGGTGAGCAGGCCGGGGTTCGCACGCATGATCAGCGCGAACGACTCGCCATGGCGGAACTCGTCGTTGCACCAGCGCTCGAACCAGCGAAAGATCGGATGAAATCGCTTGTCGGGATGGCGCTCGAGCTGCCGGAAGATCGTGATGTAGCGCGCGTAGCCGATCTTCTCCGACAGGTAGGTGGCGTAGAAGATGTACTTCGGCTTGAAGTACGTGTACTTCTTCGTGCGTTTCAGCCCGCCGAGGTCGACTCCAAGCCCGTAGTCCTTCAGCGACTGGTTGATGAAGCCGGCGTGGCGGCTCTCGTCGCGTGCCATGTAGCTCATCAGCGCCTTGATGTCGGGATTGCTGACGTTTTTCTTGATCTCGTTGTAGAGCACGCAGCCCGAGAACTCGGAGGTGATCGAGCTGATCAGGAAGTCGATGAACTCTTGCTTCAGCGCCGGCGGCAGTTCGCGGATCTCCGCCGCGAACTCGGCCGTGCGCTGGAAGTGGTCGTGGTTGTTGTCGCCCTCGTACTCGCCGAGCATGGCATCCCATTCGGCGCGCAGCGGCGACACGTCGATGCGGTCCATCGCTGCGAAGTCGGTCGTGTAGAAGCGGGGGGAGAGCAGCGTGCTGACGCGCGCCTTGCGGGTCGCTTCGTCGGAGTTGTTCGGCAATGCGATCGCTTCCATCGTTCCTCCTGGGCCGCAGCTAGCGCGCTGTCGTCGTTTCGCTCATCAGGCGCGCGAAAGCGCCGGCATTGGTCGGTCCGAAAGCCTTCAGGTCGATGCGCTGGCCAGTGGCCGAGTCTTCGAGCGTGAGGCGGCCATCGGACGTCGTTTGCAGCAGGAAAACCGGCTGCGCACCGATCCCCTGTCGCTTTCGGTCGCGTGCGAGTGAGCGCAGCGTGACCCGCACAAAACCGCCTTCGCCGGGCTCCAGTACCGCGACCGTGTGGCCGCTCGCGGCATCGAGCACGTCAACGCCGCCGTCGGACCGATCGGCAAAACGCAACGCGCGTTCTTGCGTGATGGGCGCCTCGGAGTGCGTTGTCGCGCCGATACCGGTCAGACGCACCGCCGCGGCCGCAATGAGCGCGACTACGGCGAGGCTGCCGGCCGCGAGCAGCGGGCCGCGCGGAACGGGGTGGTCGGCAAACGGGTCGCTCATTCGACTTTCCTCTCAGTGAACGCTATGCCGCGATGCGCTCGTCTGCGGGCGCGACCATGACGCCACTCAGCGGCGGCTTGCTGCGTGCCGACGCAGTGCCAAGTGACGTCGCGACAGGGGCGGTCAACGCCAGACGCTCAGCCAGCAGGTTGGCCACGGTGGAGGCCGCCGGCAGCGCTCTCAGCATGGGCTGGGGATGCGCAACCTGCCACGGGCGTGCATGTGGCCACAGGTGCAGGTAGGCGAGCCGGACGTCTTCCTTCAGCGCGAGCGGGATGTCGCCGCTGCCGTCGCGGTACGCCTTGAGGGCCACCGCCTCGATGCCGCTGAATGGAATATTGACGAATATCGGCATCGCCACGCCGACCCGCATGACGACGCGCTCGGTGGTGATGGCGTAAATCGTCGTGCGCGCTGCCAGCCAGGCGAACCCGGCGATCAGGCCCAGCGCGACCAGCGCCAGAAGTGCCAGCGCGCCGCAGCTCAGCAGCGCTTCCCAAAAGGTTTGCCCATCCGCCAGCGACGAGGTGAGTCGCCAGCCGAGCATCAGAGCGAAGTAAAGCGCGAAGGTGCGGAAGTGCAATGCCGTGCGTGCGAGCGAGCGCCAGTCCGGAGTGCCCTGCCACAGCACCTGCTCGCCCGGCGGTAACGGCTCGTTGATCCCGCGGATCTGAGTTGGTTCGGCTGTGTTCACAGCAGCGGCTCCGAGCGTGCCGCCGAGGCGTAGAGCGTGCCGCCGCCGTAGTACGCACAGATCTTGTCTTCCTCGAGCCGGGTGACCTGGTCCGGATGGCGCAATCCCGGAACGTCGGCGAAGTGGTGGCCGAAGATCGAACGCACCTGTACCGAGTTGGCCTGCACCTTGGCAAACGTCGCGGGCAGTAAAACGCGTCGTGCCGTGGCACCGCTGCCGACTTCGACTTCCAGGTAGCGGATCAGCTCCTCGGAGCGGTCCACCCAGAGGTCGCGCACGACGCCACCGACGATGCCATCCCCGCCGATGACGGGCTTTCCGCGCGGATCCGGGTCGCGCGATTCGATGCTGTGGCCGGTGGCGACGCGCAACGGCACGATGCGCGGGTTCCCGTGCGCCGTGAGATCGGGCGTGTCGGACCGCAACGCATACGCCGCCGGCCCGACGCCGTCGGCCAGCGGATTGCCGGTGGGTTCCAGCGGCGCACCGGGGTGGCCGGCAACTGGCCGCGCGGCCACGTCCTGCGGCGGTTCGGCGCGCGGGATCTGCACTTCACCGCCGTGGGGGAGCATGTAGGTCTTCGGCGTCGGCACGGCCGGGAAGCCCTGCACCGCGACGCGCGCGTTGCTGCGATCCGAGAACAGCGGATAGCCCTCGCGCTTGTTCTCGCGATGCAGGTACCAGATCAGGCCCGCGAAGAAGATCCAGAAAGCCCACAGCACGAGCTGTGCGACATCGATATAGCCTGTGATGGCTCCGGTTGGCATGGTGACCTCCGCTGCGAAAAGGGTTTCAGCCGGGAAACTCGGCGAGTCCGAAGTGAGTGGGCCGGGACACGCGTGCCTCGGCACGGTGACGCACGAGTGGCCCGATCGCCACGAGCGTCATGAACAGCAACAGCAATTCGATCTGGTAGACAACGCCGTAGCCCACGGCGCCGGTGCTCAGCGTGGAGCCGAGCGCGCCCTGTGCGGCCAGGCCGCCGACGATGTCGCGCACCGCGCCGCCAAGAGCAATCGCCACACCGGCTGCGGTCGCCTGGATCGCGCCCCACGCGCCAAGGGCAAGACCGGTCGCGCCGGCGAGTTCGATATTCATGGCCGCCGTCAACGTGCCGACCGCGAACAGGCCACCGCCGAAGCCGATCAGCGTCGTCCCGGCACGGAAGAGATTCGGCGCGTCGAGCGGGGCGGCGAGGATCACTGCGGCGAATGCAAAGAGGCCCGCGGTGGTGCCGTAGGCCGCCAGGCGGTACGGATCCATTCCGCGCGTTAGCACGCGCGCCGCCAGCGCGAAGGCGACCAGTGCGCCTGCGGCAAGCATTGCGGTCAGCGACGTAGTTGCGCTCACCGACAGTCCCAGCACTTCGCCGCCATACGGTTCGAGCACGATGTCCTGCATGTTGAACGCTGCCGTGCCCAGCGCGACGGTGACGAGGAAACGTCGCGCGCGCGGAACCTGCATCAACCGAGACCACGACTGCGTAAACGTCTCGTGGACCTGGCTGAAGGAGGTCCGCGCCGGATCACGCGCTTCCTGCTTCCACAGCGCGATCAGATTAAAGAGCACGGTCACCACGGCCGCACCCTGCACGACCTGCACCAGCCGGAGCGGATTGAAGTCGGCCAGCAATTGGCTGAAAGTGAAGCCGCTGGCCACCATGCCCAGCAACAGCATCACGTACATAAGCGACACCACGCGTGGTCTCGAAGCTGGCGTCGCGAGGTCGGTGGCCAGTGCCAGCCCGGCGGTCTGCGTGGTCTGCAATCCAGCGCCGACCAGCAGGAACGCGAGCGCCGCGCCGAGTTGGCCAACCCATACCGGACCTTGCCCGTCACCGGAGAGCACCAGCAACGCGAAAGGCATGATCGCCAGCCCACCGAACTGCAGCAGCGTGCCGAACCAGATATACGGGACCCGTCGCCAGCCGAGGAATGACCGGTGCGTATCGGAGCGATACCCGATCAACGTGCGGAACGGCGCGAAGACCAGCGGCAGGGAAACCATCAGCGCCACCAGCCACGCCGGGACACCGAGCTCGACGATCATCACGCGGTTCAGGGTGCCGACCAGCAGCACCGTCGCCAGCCCGACAGAGACCTGGAACAGCGACAGGCGCAGAAGGCGGGCCAGCGGCAGGTCCGCCGTCGCCACATCGGCAAACGGCAGAAAACGCGTGCCGATCCGCATCCACGCGGTTGCGATGCTGAGGCCGCGGCCCGTCGTCATAGGCGGACCAGTTCCAGTGCTTGCGAAATGTAGAAGCTGCTCACAACGCGCTGACCGCGGCCGCGGCGCCATTCGCCGAACTCCGGATGGCGCATCAGCTCGCCGTCCAGACGCCGTTCGGACACCGGTTCGATCATCGGCGACCGGTTCCCGCGCGGGAACCACTGGCCGACGGCGTGCATCACCGACAGAAACGCGGTCCGCGGCGCAAACGTGGATACGATCGAATGCGCAGTGCGCGCCGCCAGCCGGGCCAGCACGCTCACCATGTCGGGGGTGTCGTAGTGGATCAACGAGTCCATTGCCACGACGTGGTCGAACTCACCGAGCGAGGGGTCGAGCAGGTCGCCGACGCGAAAATCGATGCTGCCGTTGCCCAACAGGCGCGGCTGCCGCTCGCGTGCCAGGCCGATCAGTGTTGAAGAAAGATCAACCGCAATGACATGCGCACCGCGCCGCGCGACTTCGACCGCGAGCGCTCCCGTGCCGCACCCGGCGTCGAGCACGCGCCGGCCGCGCAGGTCGGTCGGCAGCCATGACAGCAGAGCGCGACGCATCTCCTCGCGCCCCGCGCGCACGGTGGCACGAATGCTGTTGACGGGCGCATCGGATGTCAGTCGCTTCCACGCGTCGACCGCGGTGCGGTCGAAGTACTGCTCGAGTTCGCCTCGCCGTGCGGCGTAGCGATCGTCAGGTGACATCACAGCGGACATCGGTCGAACCCTCTCAGTCGAAGCCCAGCAAGTCGAAGATGTCGCGATCCTTCATCGGTGCGACGACCAGCGGATCAGTGCCGGCCCACAACTGCGCGGCCAGCCGCAGGTATTCCTTCTGCACGGCGTCGACTTCGGGCGAACTGTCCATCTCGAAAAGCGTCGCCTTCTTCAAACGACTCTTGCGGATCACGTCGAGCGCCGGAAAGCGCGCCATCGTTTGCAGGCCGACGACGTTGTTGAACTTGTCGATCTGGTCGGTGGCATCCGATCGGTTGGCGATGACGCCGCCGATACGCACGTCGTAGTTCTTCGACTTGGCCAGGATCGCGCCGAGGATGCGGTTCATCGCGAACACCGAGTCGAAGTCGTTGGCGGTGACGATCAGCGCGCGGTCGGCGTGCTGCAGGGGCGCGGCGAAGCCACCGCAGACGACGTCTCCGAGGACGTCGAAAATCACGACGTCGGTGTCATCGAGCAGGTGGTGTTCCTTCAGGAGCTTCACCGTCTGGCCGACGACGTAGCCGCCGCAGCCGGTTCCGGCGGGCGGGCCTCCGGCTTCGACGCACATCACGCCGTTGTAGCCCTCGAACACAAAGTCTTCGGTGCGCAGTTCCTCGGCATGGAAGTCGGCCTGTTCGAGCACGTCGATCACGGTCGGCACCAGTCGCTTCGTCAGCGTGAACGTCGAGTCGTGCTTCGGGTCGCAGCCGATCTGCAGCACGCGCTTGCCGAGCTTGGAAAACGCCACCGAGAGGTTGGACGAGGTCGTGCTCTTTCCGATACCTCCCTTGCCGTAGACGGCGAAGACCTTCGCCTTGCCGATCTTGAGGTTCGGGTCGAGCTGCACCTGCACGCTGCCCTCGCCGTCCGGGCGGCGGGGCAGGCTGCGCTGCAGTTCGCGCAGCGGTACGGTTGCAATGTCATTCATCTTGCCTCCTTGGCGCTGCGCGCCGTCCCCCCAAGGGGGAATTCGCGCTTGGGACGGCCCGGCGCGCTCATGCCGCGATTCCTATGCCGACCCCTTCGAGGCGATCTTCGAGTTCGTTGCTTGCAGCGCGCAACGCATCGAGCGTGGCGGCGTCGGGACTCCAGTAACGGCGCTCGTGCGCCTCCAGCAGCCGGTTCGCGACCCGGGCCGATGCGGTGGGATTCAACCGTGCCAGGCGATCACGCATCGCGGCGTCAAGCACGAAGGTGCTGCTGATCTGCTGATAGACCCAGGGCGCGACCTGGCCGGTGGTCGCCGACCAGCCCATCGTGTTGGTCACCTGCACTTCAATCTGGCGCACGCCCTCATAGCCGTGCTCGAGCATGCCCTCGTACCACTTCGGATTGAGCGTGCGCGTGCGCGTTTCCAGCGCCACCTGTTCCGCCAGCGTGCGCACCTTGCCATCGCCCGATGTCTGGTCACTGATATAGACGGGAATGTCCTGCTTGCGCGCGCGCTTCACCGCGCGGCTGATGCCGCCGAGAGTGTCGAAGTAGTGGTCGACCGTGGTCACCCCGATCTCCACCGAATCCAGGTTCTGGTAGGCCAGGGTCACGTCGGCGAGCGCGTGCTGCAGCAAAGCGGCCTGCTGCAGTGGTCGCCCCGTGCGCCCATAGGCAAAGCTCTTGCGCCGCGTGTAGCACTCGGCCAGTTCGTTCTCGTCGTCCCAGCGGCTGCTGTCGATCAGATGATTGACGTTCGCGCCGTACGCGCCGTCGGCGTTGGAGAACACCCGCAGCGCTGCGGTCTCGAGATCACCGCCATGCTGCTGCTGGTAGGCCAGCGCATGCTTGCGTACGAAGTTCTGCTCGGGCGGCTCATCGGAGCTCGCGGCCTGGAACGCCGCATCGGCGAGCAGCTTGATCTGCAGCGGCAGCAGGTCGCGGAAGATGCCCGACAGCGTCATCACGACATCCACGCGCGGGCGTCCGAGCTCTGCGAGCGGAATCAGCGTGGCGCCCGCGAGGCGCCCGTACGAATCGAAGCGGGGCCTGGCGCCGAGCAGGGCGAGAGCCTGCGCGATCGGTGCACCTTCGGTCTTCAGGTTGTCGGTGCCCCACAGCACCAGCGCGATCGATTCCGGCAGCGGATGTCCGTCGGCCGCATGGCGGGCCAGCAAGCGCTCGGCCTGGCGCACGCCGTCGGCGACGGCATAGGCGCTGGGAATGCGGAACGGGTCGAACCCATGAAGGTTGCGTCCGGTTGGCAGGACCTGCGGCGTGCGCAGCAGGTCGCCGCCCGGCGCCGGCCGCACGAAGCGCCCGTCGAGCGCATGCAGCAATGCCGGCAACTCATGATCGGTGGCGAGTTGGCGATCGATCTCGGCCAGTGCCTGCAGCATGGCGAGCGCGCCGTCTTCGGGGGTCCCGGTGAGCGCCACCGCAGCTTCCGGCGTGGCGCCATCGACCAGCGCCTCGATGACCGCGTGATCGGGATGCGCGCCGTGGGACGCCTCGGCGACCGCCAGCAGCAGTTCGACGCGCTGCTCTCGGGTCGGCGCCTGACCCACCACGTGCAGGCCGTGCGGAATGAGGCAGTGCTCGACCTCGATCATCGCCTGCATCACGCGGGTGATCTGTGCCTCGGCGTCATCGCTCCAGGCGGGTTCGGCGGCAGCGAGGTCGACGACTGCGGCCTGCGTCTGGATCAGCAGCGCAAGTTCGCCGTGATCGGCCAGTTCATCCGGAGACAGCGCGCGCCAGCGTTCGATCGACGCTTTCAGGTCCAGCAGGCCACGGTAGAGGCCCGCCTGCGCAATCGGCGGCGTCAGGTAACTCACCAGGGTTGCCGCCGCACGCCGCTTGGCGATCGTTCCCTCGGACGGATTGTTCGACGCATAGAGATAAAGGTTCGGCAGGTCGCCGATCAGACGGTCCGGCCAGCACTTGCCCGACAGTCCGGTCTGCTTGCCCGGCATGAACTCGAGGGCGCCGTGCGTGCCGAAGTGCAGCACCGCGTGTGCTCCAAAGTCCTCGCGCAGCCAGCGATAGAAGGCCGAGAAGGCGTGCGTCGGGGCGAAGCCCTTCTCGAACAGCAGCCGCATCGGATCGCCCTCGTAGCCGAAGGCCGGCTGGATGCCGACGAATACATTGCCGAACTGCGCGCCCAGCACGAAGATCGACGCACCGTCGCTCTGATGCTTGCCCGGCGCGCTGCCCCATTGCGCTTCGATCTCGCCAAGCCACCTCTCGCGGCGGACGTGATCATCGACGCCGATGCGGGAGTGCACGTTGGCATTGGCGCCATGCGATGCGGCATTGCCGCCGATGACGCGCTCGCGCAGATCCTCGACGCTTGCGGGCACATCGAGTGTGTAGCCGCCCGCCTTCATCGCGTTCAGCAGCCGGTGCAGCGATTCGAATACCGACAGGTGCGCGGCCGTCCCCGTGCTCCCGGCATTCGGCGGGAAGTTGAACAGCACCACCGCGACCTTGCGCTCGGCCCGCTCGGAACGACGCAACGCGACCAGACGGGCGACCCGTGCCGCGAGCATGTCGGTGCGCTCCGAACAGATGTTCATGTCGCGCGCGCTCAACGCCGCTTCGAACTTGCAGTGGCGCTCGCAGCCATGGCACTCGTGGGTGCCGGCAGCGGCCCGGCCACCGTAGACCATCGGACTGGTGGCGCCGTCGAGTTCGGGAATTGCCACCATGATGGTGCTCTCGACCGGCAGCAGGCCGCGCTCGGAGGTGCTCCATTGCGGGATGTTCTGGAACTCGACCGGATGCGCGGCGATGTATGGCACGTCGAGGCGGGCGAGCATCTCTTCGGCGGCCTTGGAGTCGTTGTAGGCGGGGCCTCCGACGAGCGAAAAGCCGGTGAGAGAGACGATCGCATCCACGGTGGCGACGCCGTCGCGCATGAAGAACGCCTCAACGGCCGGACGCGCATCCAGACCGCTGGCAAAGGCCGGGATCACCCGCAGCCCGCGCGTTTCCAGCGCTGCGATGACGCCGTCGTAATGAACCGCGTTTCCGGCCAGCACATAGGAGCGCATGACGAGCAGCCCGACGGTGCCCTGGTGAGCCTTGCGCGATCTCGGCAATTCTTCTGCGTGGTCGCTGATGCGGCCCTTCATGCGAGGGTGATAGACGCCGACCTCCGGGTAGTCGGCTGGCGGCTGCGTCTTGAGCGTGCCCCGCAGGCGAAGACGCGGCCCGTTGGCATAGCGGTCCACCAGGAAGCGCACCAGGTTCGCGACGTTATCGTCGGAACCCGCGAGCCAGTATTGCAGCGTCAGGAAGTACGCGCGCACGTCCTGCGCCGTGCCGGGAATGAAGCGCAGCAGCTTCGGCAGACGGCGCAGCATCTTCATCTGCTGCGCGCCGGCGCTGCCCGGCTTGCCCTTGTCGCTGCTCTTGGCGCCGCGAAGCCGTTTCAGCAGAGCCATCATTCCGCTTTGCGGGGCGCTCATGTCGAAGCGGCCGATCCGGGTCAGCTTCACGACATCGCTCTCGGACATGCAGGCGATCATCGCGTCGCACTGGTCGCGCCGAGCGCGTAGTGCGGGCAGTACGGCCTGGATATGGTCCTCCATGAACATCATCGTCACGATGATGATGTCGCCCTGCGCGATGTCGGCGTTGCAGCGGTCGAGCGCCGACGGATCGTCGGCCCATTCGGCCGCCGCGTGCAGGCTCAATCGCAGGCCTGGGAGTTCGCGCAGCAGCAGGTGTTGCGCGCGTTCGGTCGCGCTTGCCAAATGGCTATCCAGCGTGACGATGACCACGCGCACTGGAGGAACGCCGAGCGCCTCAGCGGCCGAAGTGGGCCTTGGCTTCATAGAGAGTCTCGACAGTGATGGTTCGCACGCCCCGCTCCAGCGCATAGCGTTCGGTGTTGCGGCGCGCTTTGGCGCGGACGAAGAACGGGATCTTCTTCAGTTCGCTTTCCCCGTCCGCGCTCCACAGCAGCGCTGCATCGAAGGTGTTGGTCTCGGCTTCGGGGGCTGCGGGCGCGTGATCGGCTGCAGCTGCGCGCCCGACCGGCGGCGTTGTGTGATGCAGGTGTGAGGGCGGCGCGGCGTCATGGAACTCGAAATCGTCCCGGAACATCTGCAGCAGGTGTTCTTCAAGCCCCATGACGAGCGGGTGCACCCAGCTGTCGAACAGCACGTTGGCACCCTCGAAGCCGAACACCGGGCTGTAGCGCGCCGGTACGTCCTGGACGTGGATCGGCGCCGAGATCACCGCGCACGCAACGCCGAGCCGCTTGGCGATGTGGCGCTCCATCTGCGTGCCGAGCACCAGTTCGGGTGCAGCCGTCCGGATCGCGGCTTCGACTTCGAGGTAGTCATCCGTGATCAGTGCGGTCAATCCGATGGCCTCGGCAGCGGCGCGCGTTTCGCGCGCGAACTCGCGGCTGTAGGTGCCCAGGCCGACGATCTCGAAACCCAGCTCTTCGCGCGCGACACGTGCGGTGCAGATGGCATGCGAGGCGTCGCCGAAGATGAAGACGCGCTTGCCGGTCAGATAGGTCGCGTCGACCGAGCGCGTGTACCAGGGAAGGCGCGAGTGCGACGCGCCGAACGACGCCACGCCCTGCTGCTCGCGATTGAGGAGCGGCGCTGCATCGACGCCGGCCAGCTGCGCAACTTCGGCGATGAAGTCGCGCGTTGCGCCGACGCCCATCGGAACGATCGTCGTATGCGGCTGGCCGAACGTGCGCTTAAGCCAGGTCGCCGTCGTGCGCGAGATCTCCGGATAGAGATCGATGTTGAAGTCAGCGTCCGGCAGGCGCGCCAGATCGGCGACTGTGGCTCCGAGCGGTACGACCGCGTTGACGGCGATGCCCAGCGCATCGAGCAGGCGTCGAATCTCGACGACATCGTCGCGGCAGCGAAAGCCGAGCGTTGTCGGGCCGAGTATGTTCGCGCGCGGCGGAGTCCCCGGCGCACGTCTCGTGCATGCGCCCGCACTGGCAGCGCGATCGGCCAGCACGCTGCGCACGAGGTGATACAGCGTTTCGGCCGCGCCCCAGTTTTCCTTCTTCGAGTAGGCGGGAAGCTCGAGCGGCACGACGGGAACCGGCAGGCCGAGCGTCTGGCCGAGGTGCCCTGCCTGATCTTGAAGCAGCTCGGCGGTGCACGACTCACCGACCAGCAAAACCTGCGGCCTGAAGCGTTCGTAGGCTTCGGCTACCGATTGCTTGACGAGGTCCGCCGTGCTGCCGCCGAGGTCGCGCGCCTGGAACGTCGTGTACGACACCGGCGGGCGCGCGTCCTGGCGCTGGATCATCGTGAACAGGAGGTCGGCATACGTATCGCCCTGCGGCGCATGCAGAACGAGGTGCACGTCCTTCATCGATGCGGCGATGCGCATCGCACCGATGTGCGGTGGGCCTTCGTAGGTCCAGAGCGTCAGTTGCATCGCTACACCGCCAGCCGCGTACGGCGGCTGAACGGCCGCGCAAAGAGTTCGGCCAGGTCAGCCCGCCTGATCGAAACCGTGGATCGGCGAGAACACCAGTTCGATCGACCACTTGGTCGCGAGGCCCTCGGCCTCGAGCGGGTTCGCCAGACCCAGGCCGCAGACCGTCAGGTCCGGCCGGCTCGCGCGAACCCGGTCCAGCTGCCGCTCGAGATGCTGGCCTTCGCTCAGCGTGACGGACGGCGGCAGCAGCGGCAGTTCCGACTGCAGCATCTGGCGGTCCAGGTAGGGCGTCCCGACTTCGATCGGCTCCATGCCGAGTTCGCGGTGCAGGAAGCGCGCGAGCGGAATCTCCAGCTGCGAGTCGGGCAGCATGAAGAGGCGCTTGCCGTCGAGCTGAGGCCGCACGCGTCCAAGAGCCGCGTGCGCACGCTCGGCGGGCGCACGCAGAGTGCGCGCGACTGTGCGTCGGCTCGACCTCCCATGCCTGCGCCGCCGCAGTGAACCAGGCGGTCGATCCTTCTTCGCCGAAGGGATACGGCGCCGCGATCAGTTCCGCACCGCGCGCGATGAGCGCGCGCACGGTTTCGCCGTTGAAAGGTTGAGCCGCCAGCACGTGTGTGCCGTGACCTACACCCGGAAGCTCCGTCGCGCGCCGCGCGGGCAGGAACGTGACCGGCCCGACGCCCAGCTCGGCGAAACAGGCGCGTGAACTGGTCCTCGACGACCTCTGGCAGGCAACCGACGACCAGGAGCTGACGCTCCTGCGTGGCGGGCATCAGCGGCACCATCGGCTTGAGTGCACTGTCCTCGCCCTGCGTGAACGTCGTCTCGATGCCGGAGCCCGAGTAGTTGATCACGCGGACGCGGGGCAGCAGGCGCGCGTTAAGCCGCTCGGCGGCCTTGGCGAGATCGAGCTTGATCACTTCGGACGGGCACGAGCCGACCAGGAAGAGTGCACGGATGTCCGGTCGCCTCTCGAGCAGCGTCACGCAGATGCGGTCGAGTTCAGCGTTGGCATCGGCCAAGCCAGCGAGGTCTCGGTCGGTCAGGATCGCCGTGCCGAAGCGGGGCTCGGCGAAGATCATCACGCCAGCCGCGCTTTGCAGCAGATGCGCACAGGTCCGCGAGCCGACGACGAGAAAGAAGGCGTCCTGCATCTTGCGATGCAGCCAGACGATGCTGGTGAGCCCGCAGAACACTTCGCGCTGACCGCGCTCGCGCAGGACCGACTGTGGTTGCAGCCGGATTGCACGAGCTACTGCCGCGAGATCGTTCATTCGCCGCACGCCAGTTGAGTAACAGCGAAGCCGGGCCGCTCGCGCCGGGCCATGCGCAGCTTGATCAGGAACTGCGCAGCGTTGACGACATAGGTCGCATAAGCGGCCAGCGCCAGCCACATCTGCTGCTGCGGGCTCAGCAGTTCGGTGAACAGAGCGACGAGGTACGCCGTATGGAGTGCGAGCACCAGCATGCTCACGACGTCTTCCCAGTAGAACGCCGGCGCGAACAGGTACTGGCCAAAGACGTCGCGCTCCCACAACGAGCCGGTGACCATGATCGTGTAGAGCACCAGTGTCTTCAGCACAACCGAGACGCTGGCGATGCCCCAGCCTTCGCCGGTGGCGAGAAAGCGCAGCACCAGCGCAGCACTCACGACGAAGACCAGGAACTGCAGCGGCGCGAGGATGCCCTGCACCAGGGTCCAGCGCGAAGCATCGCGGCGCGTGCGCTGTTCCGGGGTGTACAGCGTCGGCTCACCGCCGCCTTGCCGCTGCTCCATGGCTTCCTCTTTGCGCCTCTTTGCGGGTTCGTCGCCCACTCTAGTCCGCGGGAAACCAAACTGTCAACTAAACAAGACGTCAATACATGTTGACAAATGGGAGGGGGTTGGGATTACGATCGATCCCGTCTGTTTGTGGTCCGTTTGAGTATTGACCCAGCCCGTTTCCGGCACGACACTGGCGATGCCGGGGTCCCCTGAAAGGAATCAGATGCCCCGCAGAGACATGGCCGATCCTCGCCCGGCCAGCACGGTCGGATGGGCGTGGGGCGCTGACGCAAGTCCGCGACCGATAACATCAAGGAGGCTTCCGATGGCGGGGACGGACGTGGACTGCTGGGCCGAGGACGGAGGATTGGGGGCCGACCAGGCGCCCTCCCAACCGCCCAGCGTCGAGCCAACGCTGACCGGCGAAATGCTGGCGCGACTGGTACGCACGATCGAGGGCGAGATCGTTCCGCGGCTGATGCTGGTGCAGCGGGCGAGTGCGCGCATCGTGGCGCCAGCCGCCGCCGACCAGGCACCGGCCAAGCCCGATGTCAGTGTCTTCGTCACAGCGCTGCTCCGCAGTAAGGCTTCGGAACTGAGCGCCTACGTCGAGTCGCTCGTGGCACGAGGCATCGCGGTCGAGGAGCTGCTGCTTGAACTGTTCGCGCCCGCCGCGCGACGGCTGGGCCGTATGTGGGAAGAGGACGCGTGCAGCTTCACCGACGTGACGCTGGCGCTCTCGCACTTGCACCGCCTGGTGCACGAACTCAGGCACGACGAACAGCCGCAGGCGTCTCGCGTCCCCGCCGAACCCCGCATCCTGTTGACTGTCACCGACCGCGAGCAGCACTTGTTCGGACTTCTCGTCGTTGCGGATTGCTTCCGCAACGCCGGATGGCGCGTCGATGAAGACCACGTCGGCGCGCCGCGCAGCATCGCCGCGACCGTGCGCTCGACACACTTCGACCTGGTCGGCGTCTCGGTCAGCACCGAGGAGCGGATCGAACCGGCCGCCGTCCTGGTGCGCACCGTGCGCAGAGCGTCCTGCAACACCGGGCTCGCCGTCATGGCGGGCGGGCCGGTCTTCCTGCGGGTGCCGGAGGTCGCCGACCGACTCGGCGTCGACGCAATCGCGACCGACGGCCGTGAGGCCGTCACGCGTGCGCGCCAGCTGCTTGCTAACATCGCGCCTTCGAAGACACGCCGCGTGTAAGCCTGAAATGACATTTCGTTCACGGACGCCGCGACAATGACAGGATCGCGCGTACCGTGAGAAAGCTGATGGCGCCCCAGCAGAGTCTGGGCAATCTTGACGCAGAGGCCGCCGCCCGCATCATCGTCGCCGCCACAGATGTCGCCTTGGTGATGGACGCCGACGGCACCATCCGTGACGTCGCCTTCGGCAGCAACGACATTCCATTGGACGGCGACAGCAAGTGGGTCGGCCGATCCTGGTCCGACATCGTCACCAGCGAAAGCCGCCCCAAGGTCGAGGCGCTGCTGAAGGACGCGGCGGAGGATGCTGCACCGCGTTGGCGCCAGCTGAATCACCCCGCGTCCGGCGGTGCCGATGTCCCGATTCTCTATTCGGCCGTTCGCACCGGCCGGCGCGGGCGCGTGGTTGCACTGGGGCGGGACCTGCGAACCATGTCCTCGCTGCAGCAGAGCCTCATGGACGCGCAACGCTCGATGGAGCGCGAATACTCGCGCCTGCGCCACGCGGAAACGCGCTATCGGCTGCTCTTCCAACTGGCGTCCGAGGCGGTGTTGATCATCAATGCAACGACGATGAAAGTCGTCGAGGCCAATCCGACCGCAATACGGCTGCTCAACGAAGGCGGCAAGCGAACCGCTGCTGCCCGGGTGTTTCCTTATGGCTTTGACGCCGAAGGGCTGCGTTTGGTGCAGACCCAGCTCGCCACGCTGAAGGCGACCGGACGCGCAGACGACGTGGTCGCGCGCGCCGCCGACGGCCAGGCGCGCCACGTCGTTTCTGTTTCGCTGTTCCGTCACGAGGCCGAGGCGTTCTGCCTGGTGCGACTGCTGCCCTTGCATGGCGATTCACGCGCGGCCGTGGTCACGCCGGCACAATCGCGGCTGTTGCAGGTGGTTGAGCGTCTGCCCGAGGGCCTGGTGGTTACCGATCCGAGCGGCAAGATCCTGATGGCCAACATGGCGTTCCTCGATCTGGCGCAACTGGGCTCCGAGGAGCAGGCGCGCGGCGAGTTGCTGTCGCGCTGGCTGGGCCGACCGGGAGTCGATCTTGAAGTGCTGTTGTCGAATCTGCGGCAGCATGGTTCGGTGCGCATGTTTTCCACGGAAGTGCGCGGACAGTTCGGATCCGCGACGAAGGTGGAGATCTCGGCGGTGTCGGTGCCGGAAGGCGATCCGCCGTGCCTCGGCTTCACGGTGCGCAATTCCAGCCACTTGGGCGAGAGTCGCAGCACGGCCGAACTGCCACGGTCGATTGAGCATTTCACGGAACTGATCGGGCGCGTGCCGTTAAAGGACCTGGTGCGCGACACGACCGACGTCATCGAACGCCTCTGCATCGAGGCCGCGCTCGAACTGACGAACGACAATCGGGCGTCCGCCGCCGAAATGCTGGGCCTGAGCCGGCAGAGCCTGTACGTCAAGCTGCGCCGCTACGGCCTGAGCGATGAGCAAGAGGCCGACGAGTCCGAGTCGGCCGACCGCAGTCCATAGAGCCGACGTGCGGCCCGCTCGCGCCTGTTGACACTTTTGCTGTAAGCGTAGATTGACACATTGCGCTGTCGCGCCTAAGGTGGCGCGATGGCGACTTCGCTGGCTCCATGGCCCGCCCCGGGCGCGGTTCTGCAGCTGCTCAAGCCCATTACGTGGTTTCCACCGATGTGGGCGTTCGGTTGCGGCGTTGTCTCGTCCGGGGTTTCACCGGATCAGTATTGGCCGCTGATCGCCCTGGGCATTTTTCTTGCCGGCCCGATGGTCTGCGCGACGAGTCAGGCCGTGAACGACTGGTTCGACCGGCATGTCGACGCCATCAACGAACCGGACCGTCCGATCCCATCCGGTCGCATTCCGGGACGTTGGGGGCTCAACATCGCAATCCTGTGGACCGCCTTGTCATTTGCCGTGGCCGCACTGCTGGGGCCATGGGTCCTGGCCGCGGCGACGTTTGGCCTGGTGCTGGCGTGGCTGTACAGCGCGCCGCCGGTACGGTTGAAGCAGAACGGCTGGTGGGGCAATGCCGCCGTCGGCCTTTGCTATGAGGGGCTGCCGTGGATCACCGGCGCCGCCGTGATGCTCGGCGGCGGCGCGCCAAGATCGGAAGTTCTGCTGCTGGCGGGGCTGTACAGCCTCGGGGCCCACGGCATCATGACCCTCAACGACTTCAAGTCGATGCGTGGCGACGCGCGCATGGGAATCGCCTCGCTGCCGGTGCAACTGGGCGCGCAGGGCGCCGCAAGGCTTGCCTGCGCTGTCATGGCGCTGCCGCAGGCGATGGTTGTCGCACTGCTGCTCGGCTGGGGAGCGCAATTTCACGCGCTCGCGGTCGCGACGTTGCTGGCGATCCAACTGCTGCTGATGTGGCGCTTTCTGCAGAAGCCCGTGGAGCGCGCCACCTGGTACAGCGCGCTCGGCGTCAACTTCTATGTGATCGGCATGCTGGTCAGCGCTTTCGCCGTCGGCGCAATGGCCCGAGGAAGCGCATGAAGCCGCTGGGTTGGCTCGGCATCATGCGCCTCGGTCTCGTGCAGACCGCTCTCGGTGCCATCGTCATCCTCACCACCTCGACGATGAATCGCGTGATGGTGGTCGAGTTGGCGTTGCCGGCGACGTTGCCGGGCGTGCTGGTCGGCCTGCATTACGCCATCCAGCTGCTACGACCGCGCCTCGGCTACGGCTCCGATGTCGGCGGCCGGCGCACGCCGTGGATCATCGGGGGCATGGCGATTCTCGGCGCGGGTGCCGTGCTGGCCGCGCTTGCGATTACCTTGCTGCCATCGAAGCCCGTCGGCGGGACGCTGCTCGCAGCACTGGCGTTTTGCGCGGTTGGAATCGGCGTCGGTGCCTCGGGGACGACGCTGCTGGTCCTGCTCGCGCAGCGTGTCGCCGAGGAGCGGCGACCGGCCGCTGCGACGATTACGTGGATGATGATGATTCTCGGTTTCGTCGTCACCGCGGCCGTCGCTGGGCGACTGCTCGACCCGTACTCCCCGGCGCGCCTGGTCGCTGTGACCGCCAGCGTCGCGGCCATTGCACTGCTGGTCACCACGGCCGCGGTGTGGGGCATGGAAGGTCCGCGCACGCCGCCAAGCGTGGCTGCTGCGCGTGCTCTTCGCACCTCGGTGCCGTTTCTCACTGCCTTGGTGCAGGTGTGGTCCGAGCCGGCGGCTCGCCGTTTTACCGTGTTCGTGTTCCTGTCGATGCTGGCGTACAGCCTGCAGGACCTGATACTCGAGCCCTACGCTGGGCTGGTCTTCGGATTCACCCCCGGTGAGTCAACCCAGCTCGCCAGCGTGCAGCACGGCGGCGTGCTGGTCGGGATGCTCTTCGTCGCCGTGTCGGGCAGCGTTATCGGCGGTCGCTTCCTGGGGTCGATGCGACTGTGGATAGTGGGCGGCTGCCTGGCTTCAGCGCTTGCTCTCTTCGGCCTCGCCATCAGCGGGTTCATCACCTCGTGGCCGCTCCGGTTGAATGTGTTCGCGCTGGGCGCGGCCAACGGCGCCTTCGCGGTGGCCGCCATCGGCTCGATGATGACGCTCGCCGGGCAGGGCACCGGCCACCGGCAGGGTCTGCGCATGGGACTCTGGGGCGCGTCGCAGGCGATCGCCTTCGGGCTCGGAGGTGTCCTCGGCACGCTCGCGGTCGACATCGCGCGCTGGCTTCTGCAAAGCACCGAGGTCGCGTACGCCACCGTGTTCGGCGGCGAGGCGGTGCTCTTCGTGGTCTCGGCGGCGATTGCCGCGCGCCTGGCACTGCCGGCCGCTCGCACCCGAACGGCAACCCGCTCGCTGCCAGGCCTTTCCAGTTCTCTGGCACGGCGGTGAAACGATGAGTCTTCAGACGTATGACGCGATCGTGGTCGGTGGTGGTCCGGCCGGCGCAACAGCCGCGACGGACCTGGCGCGCCGCGGCCGGTCGGTGATGCTGCTCGATCGCGCCGGCCGCATCAAGCCGTGCGGTGGAGCGATTCCGCCGCGGCTGATCGAGGAGTTTGCGATACCGGAGTCGCTGCTGGTGGCGCGCATTGTGTCGGCCCGCATGCTGTCTCCGTCGGATCGGCGCGTCGACATGCCGATCAATGGTGGCTTCGTCGGCATGGTTGATCGCGAGCACTTCGACGAGTGGTTGCGCGCGCGCGCTGCGTCGGGCGGGGCAACCCGCGCGACGGGTACCTATCAGTCGATGCGACGCCTCGACGACGGCCTCACCGTCGTCACCTACCGCGACGAGGCAGGGCAGGATCGCGCAGCCGGTGCGCGTGCGGTGATCGGGGCGGACGGGGCACGCTCCGCGGTGGCGCGCGACGCGGTGGCGTGCGCGGACGAGGGCAGCTTCGTGTTCGCCTATCACGAGATCGTCCGCGCGCCACAGACGCCGGGCGCCGATTACCTGGCGAGCCGCTGCGACGTCATCTATCGGGGCGAGTTGTCTCCTGATTTTTACTCGTGGGTGTTCCCGCACGGCGATACCGTCAGCATCGGCACCGGTACGGCGATAAAGGGGTTCTCGATGCGCGATGCGGTCACGCAGCTTGCGTCGTGAACTCGGGCTCGAGCGCGAGGAGACGCTGCGACGCGAAGGGGCGCCGATTCCGCTGCGTCCGTTGCGTCGCTGGGACAACGGTCGCGATGTCGTGCTGGCGGGCGATGCAGCCGGCGTGGTGGCACCGGCGTCCGGCGAAGGCATCTACTACGCGATGGCAGGCGGCCGCATGGCCGCCGCCGCGGTCGACGAGTTCCTGACCACGGGCGATGCGACGCGCACTCGGCAATGCACGCCGCCAGTTCATGCGGGCTCATGGCCGCGTCTTCATGGTGCTCGGCATCATGCAGCGCTTCTGGTACGCCAGTGACGCGCGACGCGAGCGTTTCGTCAGCATCTGTCGCGACAAGGACGTGCAGGACCTGACCTGGCAGGCCTATATGCACAAGAAGCTGGTGCGCGCGCGGCCGCTGGCGCACTTGCGCATTTTCGCCAAGGACGTCGCGCACCTGCTCGGACTCGCCCGCGTATGACGTCGCGTACGGGTGCCGGCCGGCGCGTCGCTGTGCCGGTCGCAGTCGCCGCGATCTCGGCCCTGGCCGTGGCGATGCTCGGCGCGCTGATGACCGAGCTCGGTGACTGGTACTTCGGCCTGCGGCAGCCGCCATGGAAGCCCCCCGACTGGCTGTTCGGGCCGGCTTGGACGTTGATCTTCGCGCTCACGGCGGCCGCCGGCGTCACGGCATGGCGCGACATGCAAGGTAAGGCACCACGCGAGTGGTTGCTCGTTCTATTTGCGCTGAATGGCTTCCTCAACGTGCTCTGGAGCCTCCTGTTCTTTCGACTGCAACGGCCGGACTGGGCGCAGTTCGAGGTCGCTTTCCTGTGGTTGTCGATCGTCGTGCTGATCGTCTTTGTCGGCCGCCATTCGCGGCTCGCCGCCGGACTGCTGCTGCCCTACCTCGCCTGGGTCTCGTTCGCGGCTGTTCTCAATGGCGCCGTGGTGCGCCTCAACGCACCGTTCGGAGGCGGTTGACACGTCGGTTCCGGCCGTGTCCACCACACATGCAGCACCTGGTTCTTTCCGGACGGATCATCGATCTCATCCTGTTGCTGATCGCCGCTGAGTTCATCGTGCTCGGCGTCATGAGGGCACGCCGTCGGGTCGGACCCGGCTGGCGCGCCATGTTGCCCAACCTGCTTGCCGGGGCAGCGCTGCTGATGGCAGTGCGGGCGGCCATCACCGACGCCACGTGGCCCTGGACAGCCGTGTGGCTGGCGGCGGCAGGCCTGGCGCATGCGGCTGACCTGCGTGCACGCTGGCTCGCCGCGCGACGCTGAGCATCCGAGTCGACCAGGCTGATCACGTTCGGAACGATCCCGACCAAGGAGGCCCTTGGATTACTGGGCCGGCAAAGTTCGGAAATGAGACCGTGTGCCGCCTAATCGCGCGCATGCCGGCGGAACTAAGTTCGGAACGTGGGCGCGACAACGGCTTCTGGGAATCGCCTATAGATAGCACCCAACCCAGAGCTGTCGTCAGTAGTTTCCGAAAGCGGTCCCGAATCGTCGCCCAGCAGCGGACTTCGTGTCGGCCTCGCCAAGGCGCCCCGCCGGTGCTGCCGCGGTCGAAGACCAATGTGGCGGACACTTGGAAATGCGTTTGTCCTACGCCGTAGGAGCCCGCGATTCGGAGTGGGCTACTCTACTCGCCCGCTTTCTGGCATTGACCCACCACGATGCGTCTCGCATTGTTCGTAGGCCTCGCCGCTGCTCTCGCACTGGGCGGCGGGTGCGCCTCACGACCGATCAACGAGCCGATCGCGAAAGTCGACCCCGCGCACGGGTACCGAACGGAGTTGCGCCTCGCGAGCCGACCGGACAGCGATCCTCGCTCGCTGATCGTTCTCGCGTTCTCGGGTGGCGGCACGCGGGCGGCGGCGCTGTCCTACGGCGTCCTCGAAGAGCTGCGCCGCACCGAGGTCACCGTTGACGCCCAGCGCCGGCGGCTGCTCGACGAGGTGGACCTGATCTCCGGCGTGTCGGGCGGCAGCTTCACTGCGCTTTCCTATGCTCTGTACGGCGAAAGGCTGTTCGACGAGTACGAGACTCGTTTCCTCAAGCGCGACGTGCAAGGCGCACTCATCGCGCGCACCTTCAATCCGCTCAACTGGCCGAAGCTCGTCGGCGGGTCGTATGGGCGCTCGGAACTCGCTGCGGACTACTACGACGAAATCCTGTTCGAGGGGGCGACCTTCGGCAGTCTGCTAGACAAGCCGACGCCGATGGTGGCCGTCACCGGCACCGACATCTCGACCGGTGCGCGGCTCGGGTTCACGCAGTCCGACTTCGACCTGCTGTGCACCGACCTGAGCAAGGTTTCGCTCGCGCGCGCCGCCGCCGCCTCGTCCGCGGTGCCGATCGTTCTCTCGCCGGTCACGTTCAACAACTACGGCGGAACGTGCGGCTACCAGTACATGGACCTGCTCGCCGAGCTCCGCAAGCCCGGCCACCGCAGCCGTGCGGCCGGACGTGCACTGATGCGCCACCGCGAGCTCCAGGACTTCGAGCGCAGCGGCGAGCGCCCTTTCATCCACATCGTGGACGGGGGCGTCTCCGACAACCTCGGCCTGCGCGGCGTGCTTGAAGGGCTCGAGGTAGTCGAGGCAAGCCCGACCTTCCGGCAGGCCGCTGGCCTCCACCGTTTGGTGCGGATCGCGGTGATCGTCGTGAACGCGCGTTCTGCGCCACCCACGGACTGGGACCGCAGCGAGTTCCCTCCCGGCATCGTCGCCCAGCTCGCGCAGTCGGCCAGCGTACCGATCGACCGCAACTCGTACGAACTCGTGCAACTGGTGAAGGACATGGCCGAGCGCTGGGACAGCCAGCGCGAACTCACGGTCGCCCGCCAGCGCCTCGCCGGGGCGACCGAGGCCGAGGCGCGGACCCGCATCGGGCAGATCGAGGTGTTCACGATCGACGTCAGCTTTGAGAATCTTGCCGATCCCGCGGAGCGCGACTACTTCATGAACCAGCCCACGACCTTCGCGCTGCCGCCCGAGACGATCGACCGCCTGCGCACGGTCGCTGGGCGGCTGCTCCGCGAGTCACCCGACTACCAGCAGCTCCTCAAGGATTTCCACCGGCCGTAAGCGCTGACGCTCGCCTCGCGGGTGGAGCGCCTTCAGCCGCTCGCTAGCCGGGTCCCGATGGCTGCTTCGGTCCTAATGCCAACAACGTCGGCTTCCCGCCGCGCGATCGATGTGCAGCTGGGGACCGCTCCTGCCCGAATCGCGCCTTGTCTTGAGTGCTTCGTTAGTTCGGAACACGCTCGAGAACAATCTCCCAGAGTGCCTTGGGACTTTCGTATTTGTGTGTCACCACATGCTGCCGCGACAGCTCGAGCCATCCTGAAGTGAAGAGCCTGTCCAGAGATCCTTCATCAAAGAAGCGCTTCGGGGAGCCGTCGACCATGTAGTACCCCGGCTCGATCTCGGGATGACCACTGGCGCCGTAGTTGTGGTCTTCAGTCGAGTTGAGGCGACAAAGAAGAACGCCGCCGACGGCAAGAGCACTCCTCACCCGTTGAACTAGAGCGACGGTTTCCCCCCAGTTGAAATAGTGCAGCGAGAGACTCGCGACCACCGCCCCATAGGTGGACGTTTCTGCCGCGAGCAGCTGACGAAAGTCCTGGCACAAGATCTTTGCCTGGGGAACGCGGGCGCGCGCGCGCTCACAGGCCACCCGATCGAGATCAACCGAGACCACGTCAAAGCCGGCCTCTGCAAGGGTCAAGGTGTCTTGGCCGCTGCCGCAGCCGAGTTCTAGGATGGGTCTTCCGGCGCTCCGTTCGCCAAGCAGCACGACCCATCGATCAAGCCAAGCGTCACGACGGCACGCGACAGCGCTGTCGTTACTCCAAGCGCCCATTTCTCATTCCCCTGTTGGCAAGCCGCAAATCTATCCCGACGGCAGCGAGTCGGAAATAGTCCGGTTTCGGGCCACCTGCAACGCGGTGCCCATGGCCGGTGTTGGCCGTTGTTAGCCGCGCGCGCGCCGGTAGTGCATAGCGACGGCGCCGTTGTGGAGCGGCGTCGCCGAGACCATCTCGAGCCGTCGCGTGCTGGGCAGTCCGCTCTGGTACAGAGTCGGGCCGTGACCGGCGATCCTGGGGTGGACGAGGAACTTGTACTCGTCGATAAGATCCAGCCGGTCCAGTTCGGTCGCGAGCTTGCCGCTACCGAGGAGCACGCCGGAAGGGGTTGCGTCCTTGAGCTTCTGCACGCTCGTACGCAAGTCGCCGCCGATGTGGTGGCTGTTGGTCCACGGGAAGTCCGTTCGCGTCGAGGACACGACGTACTTCGGCTTGGCCTCCAGCTTGACTGCCCACTCGCGTATTGACGGAGGCGCCTCCTCGGCGCCGCGAGCGACTGCCGGCCAGTAGCTCTCCATCATCTCGTAGGTGACGCGGCCCCACAGCATCGCCCCTCCCTCGTCCATGAGACGGGTGAAGAAAGCGTGTGTCTCGTCGTCCGCGATTCCCTCCCGATGGTCTAGGCAACCGTCGAGCGTTACGTTGATGCTAAAGGTCAAGAGTCCCATGGCGAACGGGCTATCGAGTTGGATGAGCGACGGACTGTCAGCTTTTGACCAGTTTGCCCACTCCAAGGAGTGTCCGCCACTGGCCGCGTTCACACGCGAGAGGCGGCGGCGATGCTGAGACCGTTGCAGGGAGCTGGTTAGTTTTATCAAACAAAGTCCAGCGTGGGCAATCCTCCGACGCCTTGAATGCACTGCCAGACGTAGACCGCGAGGCCTTCATCGCCGGTCCAAAGGGTGTGACGTCCTCGGCCATACCGTTCGCGCATCTGCACTCGCTGCTCGATCGAATGCATCGCAAAAGAACGGGCGCGCTCAAGCCAGATCGGATCGCTCGTGCGTTCGTATAGCTTAAGAAATGCGTAACCGTTGCCCGCCGTGCCATGGCATAGCCCATACCCTTTGATGAGCGGGCCGGCCTTCCAGACGGCGTTTCCAGCCCCGAGGAGCATGGTGTCCATCTCGACCGATCGCTGCCACGGGAAATCCGCCATGGCCGTGACGACACCGGGTGCGCCGTGACACCACTGCATCAGCATGCTTGGGCGCCCAGGTCGCGACTCGAAGGTTCCGGGCGGCCAATTGACGGCGCTGTCTTCGTCGACCACTTTGGTCGCACGCAGAGTCGCCACGCAGCGGTCATAGAGTTCGCGTCGTCGGATAGCATCGAGCACGCTCGCGCCTTTTAGCAACGCAAAGGCATTGCCAACAAAGCCATGTCCGGCTCCCAGGTACTGAACAACCTGACCATACAGATCCTGCGTCCAGAGATAACACTGCGCCTTCTCGTCGAAGGTCCAGGTTTTCCAAAGCTGCTCGACGTTCTCAAGGAACAGGTCGCGCCATCGTTGCTCTCCGGTTGCTTCCCATAGGTGCCAAGCGGCCAGCATGGTTCCGGGAGCGGCCCACAGAGCTTCGTTAGTTGGATTGAGAATGTTGGCCTTGACCGAGACATAGATCTGGTCGGCAACCGTTCGTGATTGCGTCAACAGCCAGGCCGTGAGCAGGATGCCGGCCTCGCCAAGAAAATAAGACGGCACAATGCCTGCCGCGTCGGGATCGGTCCGATATGCGGCCACGACTCGTTCGATGGCCTTCGTCGGTTCAAAAGTTAAGGTGACCGCGCCTTCGCGCTGGAGGTACCACAGCGCCCACAGCACGCCGGCGCTTCCCAGGTACAGGGACTTGAACCCGGACGGAGGTTCATCGCCCTCATCGTCGAGCGGGTGCAATGCCCAGTTGCCATTGGCACCGCGTGCGTGCTCGGCATCGTGAACGATCGATCGAATAACCTCCCGGGCTCGCGCCTCATCCCATGCGATATTGAGAAGGGGCTCGTGACGTTCGGGATCGAAGAGCACGCGGCCGACTGAGGTGGGTGTTCGCATGGATCACTCTAGCCCGAGAGCCGCGGACTGTCCGCTTTCAGGCAATCTGCTCGCGCTGCCTAAACGACCGCAATTGGCCGGCTGCCGTCCCAGCAGCAGCTACTGCTGCGGGCCGGGATATGGCCCATTGATCGCGGGTCCCCACAGCCACCCACAAGTCTCCGGCGTCTTGCAGCCGACACGCTGCCAGGATTCACTGCCGGGCGGCGTAGTCGGTGTCGGAGCCGGTGGCATCGGCGCGCAACTCGAGCCCATCGCCGCGCAAGCAATTGTCGTGGTCCATAACAGCGCAAGCGACTGGGCGCGGGACCATCCGGGCGATTCCAGTTCGGACCGTAGTGATGGTTGATCTGGGCTACGCGTTAGGGGCGCCAAGCGTTCGGCGCCCTGCGGTGTCAGCACAAGGGACGGAGACCGCTCCCTCGACAAAGATCGAAGCGTTGACTTTGCGTCAACGTCCTGTGCTGCGCTGCCGACTGGCGTTGAAGCAAGAGCGGCCAAACAGAGAGTGGCGAAGAACTTCATCCGGTGCCAGTACTTAACGTGTGGGCACATTTTCCGCCTTGGCCCGAATGTCTGCAATGCGGCGTGTTGCACACCGCTGGGCGACTTCCGGTTCTGGCCGATGCGGGCTCGCCTTGACGTGCGTAAGTAGGGAAAGGCAGAAGCCGCGCTATTGAGCTGGCGTCATGTACTTTGCGAAGTTCTCCACGTAGTCATCGAAGTTCTCTTCAAGCATCAGCCGATACTCGCTCAAGAAGTAGTCGATCGTTTCGGCGCGCGAGGCCGCCATTTCTTCCTTAGTCCCGAAGCCACGTGCGCTTGCCCAAGCATTGAAGCGCGCGGTTGCGTACATCATCGAGGCGCTTGCCCTAACCCGATCGATCTCCTCTAACTGCTCGTTGGAAAGATGGATGTGCGCGTCCGCGCGCTCGTAAAACTTGTCGTCAACACCGTCTGGCACAAAACCTCCCACCGGTAGTCGGTTTGACTGCTCTCGGGCAATTGTGACGGCACTGCATCAGGGCGGCAATTGGCCGAACTGCGCCATGAAGGCCTTGCGACCAGCTCGCGCGTTCCGAACTTAGTTAAGCCGTTCCGAACTTAATTACGCTCGACCAATACGCTGGCCAATGTCTATTCAACCGTCACGGACTTGGCAAGATTCCGCGGCTTGTCGACATCGGTGCCGCGTGCCACTGCGGTGTGATACGCGAGCAGTTGCAGCGGAACGACGTGCAGGATCGGTGACAGGTCGCCGTAGTGCTCGGGCAGCCGGATCACGTGCAGGCCCTCGCTCGACTCGATCTGCGTGTCGGCGTCGGCAAAGACATAGAGCTGGCCGCCGCGGGCGCGCACTTCCTGCATGTTGCTCTTTAGCTTTTCGAGCAGTTCGTCGTTGGGGGCGACGGTGACAACCGGCATTGCTTCGGTCACGAGCGCGAGCGGGCCATGCTTCAGTTCGCCGGCCGGATAGGCCTCGGCATGGATGTAGCTGATCTCCTTCAGCTTCAGGGCTCCTTCGAGCGCGATCGGGTAGTGCAGGCCGCGCCCCAGGAAGAGCGCATCCTCGACGCGTGCAAAGGTCTCGGACCAGGCAATGATGTGCGGCTCGAGCGCGAGCACGCTCTGCACGGCGGCCGGCAGGTGCCGCAGACGGCGCACTGCGACCTGTTCACGCTCCGGTGACAGCCGCCCGCGCGCGTGTGCGAGCGAATTGGCCAGCAGATAAAGCGCGACCAGCTGCGTGGTGAAGGCCTTGGTCGATGCCACGCCGATCTCCGCGCCGGCACGCGTCAGGAACTGCATCACGGTCTCGCGCACCATCGCACTGGTCGGCACGTTGCAGATGGCCAGCGTGCGGTGCATGCCGAGCCCTTTCGCGTGCTTCAGCGCCGCCAGCGTGTCGGCCGTCTCGCCGGACTGCGAGACAACGACGACGAGCGCGTTCGGATCGGCGACCGAAACGCGGTAGCGGTATTCGCTGGCAATTTCCACCGTGACCGGAACCTGTGCAATGGACTCGATCCAGTAGCGCGCCACGCAGCCGGCGTAGTAGCTGGTCCCGCAGGCAAGGATCAGCACCGAACTGACGCGCGGGAACACTTCTGCAGCGGCCTCGCCGAACAGCAGCGGGTCGATCGACGTCACCGGCTCGAGCGTGTCGCCGATCGCGCGCGGCTGCTCGAAGATCTCCTTCTGCATGTAATGGCGGTAGGGGCCGAGCTCGACGGTGCCCAGGCCGGCCTGCACCGTCTTGACCTCGCGCGTGACCGGATGGCCGTCGCGGTCGACGATCCACACGCGGGCCAGCTGCACGTCAACGACGTCACCTTCCTCGAGGTAAGTGATCTGGTCCGTCGTGCCGGCCAGCGCCATCGCGTCGGACGCGAGGAAGTTCTCGCCCTTGCCGAGTCCGACCACGAGCGGTGACCCTGCGCGCGCACCGACTACCCGATGCGGCTCGTCGCGACAGAACACTGCGATCGCATAGGCGCCTCGCAGTTCGCGCACTGACTGCTGGACCGCGTTGAACAGGTCACCGTCGTAGTGACTGTCGATCAGGTGAGCGACGACCTCGGTATCGGTCTGGCTTTCGAAGACGTAGCCCGCCGACTTCAGGCGGGCGCGCAACTCCTCGAAATTTTCGATGATGCCGTTGTGGACCAGCGCAACGCGGGCGCTGCGTGCGGCCTTGTCGAGACCGCCGCGTACTTGCACCGGCCCGGCGGAAAAGTGCGGGTGGGCGTTGGCCGTGCTCGGTGCGCCGTGCGTGGCCCAGCGCGTATGCGCAATCCCGGTGTAGGCCGCCAGTTCATGTGCCTGCGTATCGAGTTCGGCCACCCGCGCCACGCTGCGCGCGCGCCTGAGGCCGCCGTCCGCATGCACTGCCACCCCGCAGGAGTCGTAGCCGCGGTATTCGAGCCGCCGCAGCCCTTCGATCAGAACCGGAACGATGTTGCGCTGGGAAACCGCACCGACGATGCCGCACATGACAAGCCTCCTTGAGAGCGGCCGCATCGTACGCGGGCAACGGTGACGAAGGCTTTCAAATTGTTCTCATCTGCGCAATAATCCATCGCTCTTGTCAAGTTGGTGCAATTTTCTTTCAATGATACGCATCATCAGAAATGTTCGACGCAAGCGAGTACACGCTCACAGCGAGTCGAGGTTACGCACATGATCCCCATCGACGATACCGACCGACGCCTATTGGCCCTGCTCCAAGCCGACAGCGCATTGACGAACCAGGCGCTGGCCACGCGCGCGCATGTCTCGCCCGCGACCTGCCTGCGGCGTGTGCGCAAGCTGGTCGAGAGTGGCGTCATCGAACGCCAGATGGCCATCGTTTCGCCGGACGCGCTGGGAGTCGGCCTGACAGCGATCCTTGAAGTGACTCTCGACGTCCAGACCGCCGAAGCGTTGGCAGCGTTCGAATCGAGCATCGGCGCCGAGGCAGCGGTGCAGCAGTGCTATCGCGTCGCGAGCGGCCCCGACTTCGTCCTCGTCGCTTACGTGCCTGACATGGCCGCGTACCACGCGTTCGTGCATCGCGCACTGACCGCGGTTGGGAATGTGCGCAACGTGCGCAGCTTCTTCTCGGTGAGGCGAAGCAAGTTCGCGCCGGTACTGCCTGTCTAGAAGTCGGCGCGGTCAGCGCGGCTTCTTGACCGGCCGCTTCCAGCCGTCGAGCGTGAGCTGCTTGGCGCGGGCAACCGTGAGCTTGCCTGCCGGAACATCCTTGCTGACGGTCGAGCCGGCGCCGATCGTGGCGCCGGCGCCGATCGTGAGCGGCGCCACCAGCACCGAGTTGGAGCCGGTCTGCACGTCGTCGCCGATGACCGTGGGATGCTTGTTGGCGCCGTCGTAGTTGGCGACGATCGTGCCCGCGCCGATGTTGACGCGCTGGCCGACGTGGGCATCGCCGACGTAGGCAAGATGGTTGGCCTTGGAGCCGTGTCCCAGCGTCGAGTTCTTGATCTCGACAAAGTTGCCGATGTGCACTTCGTCGGCCAGCGCGACGGTGGGACGCATGCGCGCGAACGGGCCGATGCGCGCCTGCGCGCCGATGGTCGCGCCCTCGAGGTAGCAGAAACCAAAGACCTGGGTCCCGGCACCGATGCTGCAATCGCGCAGCACATTGTGCGGGCCGATGTGAGCGCCATCGCCAAGGACCACGCGCCCTTCGAACACGCAACCCACATCGATCGATACGTCGGTGCCACAACTCAGGTCGCCGCGTACATCGATGCGATCCGGATCGGCCAGCGTCACGCCGCGCTCCAGCAACGCATCGGCACAGCGGCGCTGGTACAGACGCTCCAGCTGCGCCAGTTGCGCCTTGGAATTGACGCCGAGCGTCTCCTCGACGGACTCCGGATGGGCTGCGCGCACCGCCACGCCCTCGGCAACCGCCTGCGCGACGATGTCGGTCAGGTAGTACTCCCGCTGCGCGTTGTCGTCCGAAAGCCGCGCCAGCCAGCGCCTCAGCCGATGAGTCGGTGCGACGAGGATCCCGGTATTGACCTCGCGCACCGCGCGCTCGGTCGGTGTCGCATCCTTTTCCTCGACGATGCGCCGCACCTGGCCGTCGCCCCGGACGATGCGGCCATAGCCGTGCGGGTTGTCGAGCAGCACGGTCAGCAGCCCGACCTCGCGGCCCGCGGTGACCAGCAGTCGCTGCAGCGTGGCGGCCGACACCAGCGGCACATCGCCATACAGCACCAGCGTGTGCGTGTCGTCGGCCAGGTGAGGCAGCGCCTGCATCACCGCGTGCCCGGTGCCGAGTTGCGGCTCCTGCAGCACGAAACTGACATCGCGCTCCGCGTCGAACACTGCGCGAACAGACTCGGCGCCGTGACCGACGACCACCACGATGCGCGGGTTGGGCTGGTACTTCGACACGACACGCGCGGTGTCGATCACGTGCGCTAACATCGGCCGTCCCGCGATGGGGTGCAGCACCTTGGGCAATGACGAGCGCATGCGCTTGCCCTGCCCCGCCGCGAGAATCACGATATTCATTGTGCGCAGGAGGTTCCGGATGCGCCGCGATTCTAAGTCACCGCTCGTTTCTGCCGGCCGCTGGCTGCTGCTGGCCGTCGCGCTGTGGCTGTCGGCCTGCAGCACTGGCGTGCGTCTCGGCTACAACTATGCCGATACGCTGGTGGCGTACTCGCTCGACGGCTACGTCGGCCTGACCGACGAACAACAGCAGCTCGTCAAGGAGCGCGCCACCGCACTGGTTGCGTGGCATCGCTCGACCCAGCTGCGAGACTACGCCCAGCTGATCGAAACCACGCGCCGCAAGCTCGACGGCCCGGTGACGGCCGGCGATGTGATGGCGTTCAACCAGGCCATCAACGCCCGCCTGGCGGCCCTCGGCGAACGCGCGGCACCCGACCTGGCGCAGCTCGCATTGACCCTGTCGCCCGAACAGCTCGCACGACTGCAGCGCAAGCTCGCCAGCGACAACTCGAAGGCGCGGCGCGAACTCGTCCAGTTTGCAGGCAAGGAATGCCTGGACGAACGCGTCAAGAAGTACGCCGAACGGGCCGACTTCTGGTTCGGTAGCCTGACCCGCGAACAGCTTGCCCTGGTGCGCAACTCACTGGCCCAGCGCCCTGACAACGCCGGCTGGTGGATCGAGGAGCGCGAGCGGCGGCAGCGGGAACTGCTCGCCGTGCTGCAGAGAATCCAGACCGAGCGACCGTCCGAGGCGACGGCCGCGCAATGGCTGAGGAGCTATTTTGCGCAGCTGCAGAGCCCACCCGATCCGGAGCGTCGGCGCGGCATCGAGCAGTTCCGCACCGGCAACGCCGAACTGATTGCACAACTGCTCAATTCGGCGACACCGGAGCAGAAGACAGCGCTGTCAGACAAGCTCGGCAGCTTCGCCGGCGACTTCGTCGCCCTGGCCGCGGAACGCGGCGCCCCGCCGGGCTGACGCCCGAACCTCGGAGAACCCGCGTCCGCGCTACTGCGCAGGACGATGTGCCGCCTGCGTCGAGTGATGACCGTGCCCGGCGTGCGAGTGGGGGCCGTGTGACGCTGTGCGTGCTCGATGCGTGGTGTTGCCCTGGGTCGGCAGCAGCGAGCCGACCACCATTCCGAGTCCGGCCATCAGGAAGCCGCCCAGCACCGAGGGGAAAACCTCGCCGAGCGGCGTGGCCGCCAGGATCGCCCAAGTGCTCATGCCCAGCACGATCGACCAGATCGCACCTTGCGTGGTCGAACGCTTCCAGTACAGCCCGCACACCAGCGGCCAGAACGCGCCCACCACGGGGAACTGGTAGGCCATGGCAACCAGGTCGTAGATCGGCGTGCCTTCCATGATGATCGAGTAGGCGAGCACGCACAGCGTGAAGATAAACAAGGTGATGCGCATCGCGCGCAGTTCGCGCTTGTCCGACAAGCGGTGGAAGTTCTTCAGGATGTTCTCGACGAAGGTGGTCGAGGGGGCCAGCAGCGTGGCCGAGGCCGTGGACATGATGGCCGACAGCAGCGCGCCGAAGAACATGACCTGCAGCCAGACCGGCATGCGCTCCATTACCAGTGTCGGCAGGATCTTCTGCGAATCTTCCTCCGCGAGCGCGGCCGCGACCTCCGGCATGATGACGAAGGCCGAAACGCCGATGAACATCGGCACGAAGGCAAACGCCAGATACGAGATACCTCCGATGATCGGGCCCTTGACCGCAATGTCGGCGTTTCGGGCCGACATCACGCGCTGGAACACGTCCTGCTGCGGGATCGAGCCGATCATGATCGTGATCGCCGATCCGAGCCAGAAGAGCCACGCGTGCGTCGTTGGCTCCGGGAAAAACTGGAACATGTCCCGTCCCGCCGCGTAGGCGACGACCTTGTCGGCGCCGCCGGCCAGGTCGGCCGCGAACCACGCAATCAGCGACAGTCCGATGACGATGATGATCATCTGCAGGAAGTCGGTCAGCGCCACCGACCACATGCCGCCGAACACCGTGTAGACGAACACAATCGCGGTGCCGAGCGCCATGCCCTGCACGGTCGAGATTGCACCGCCCGACAGATGGTGGAACACCAGCCCGAGCGCCGTGATCTGCGCCGCCACCCAGCCGAGGTAGGAGATCAGGATCACCGTCGCGCTGAAGATCTCCACGCCCTTGCCATAGCGCTGGCGGTAGAAGTCGCCGATCGTCAGCAGGTTCATCTTGTAGAGCTTGCGCGCGAAGAACATGCCGACAAAGATCAGGCAGAACGCCGCACCGAACGGGTCTTCCACCGTCTTCTGAAGGCCGCCCTCGACGAACTTCGACGGGATGCCGAGCACGGTCTCGGAGCCGAACCAGGTCGCGAACGTCGTCGCAATGATCATGGCCAGCGGCAGCGAGCGTCCGGCCACCGCGTAGTCCGCGGTGGTCTTCACGCGCGTGGCGGCGTACAGCCCGATCGCAACCGAGACAATCAGGTAAAGGGCGACGAAAGCGATCAATGTCATGGCGCGGCGGGCGAAAAATTCGCGCGATTATGCGGCAATTGGGGTGTACCGCGCGTCGCCTCGGGCGCGCGCGGCGGATGGTGCGCTGACCTCGGCCCGGGTCAGCGTTGGATGCGCCTGAGCCAGCGCTCGTTTGGCGACCAGTGGGACGTCGCCGGCCCGGATAGGCCGATGACCTGGCGCGACAGCGCGCGACGCAGCAACAGCTGATCCAGCTCGCTCGACAGCTGCGGGGCCGCGAGCGCCTGTGCCCTCGCAAGGCCCGACGGCGGTGCCGGCAGCACCAGGTTGGCGTTCCAGCTTTCGCCGGGGCGCATCGGAATTGGCGCTGGAAGGTTGGTGACCGCGTTAGGGTCAGCCTGCAACACCCACGGCGCCAATTGCGACACGGCGTACTGCGCGCGCGGCTTGATCGCGCCTTCGCCGACGCGCCCGCGCTGGCCCCAGCGGACGGTCAGCGTGCTGCCGGTCGACGTCGCGGAGACCTTGTCGGTGATCGCCACGTCGCGCCGCCAGCCGTGATTGCGGGCCATCATGACCTCTTCGAAGGTCATGGCGATGTCTTCGCGCGTGGTCGTGTAGTTGTATTCGTCGGTTGCCCGGTCGGGCGCGAAGAAACCGGCCACGTCGTTGGGCGAATACAGCTTCAGCGTGCTGTACGGGATACCGTTGACCAACGTGGTGTCGGCCACCGGGCCGGTGCTGAACTTGATCTGCGCCAGCGCCTTCATCTGGGCGGACGTCAGCGGGAACTGGCTTCCGAGCTGGTCGGATGGCAGCTGGCTGGCAAAGTAGCGTGGCGAAATGTTCGCCCAGGCCGACAGCGTCGGGTTCAAGGTCCCGCGCACGGATACCGGAAGGAAATCCGACGCGTGTGCCAGCTCGTGGTACATCAGCCAGCCGGACTCTTGCAGCAGGTAGCTGAGGTCGCGCGAGAGTCTCGAGGTCGCAGAGAACGGCAGGAAGATGCTCTGGTTGTTCGCGACATAACGCCACAGGCCGGAGTACTGCAGATCGCGGTCGAAATCCGAGCGGAAGTCCGGTGCCTCGTCGATGACGTCACGCTCGTCGGCCGTGCGCCAGAAATTGTCGGCGTCGAGGTAGATCGCGCCGGTCAGCGCGTAGTAGAAGCTCGGTCGTACATGCGCGCCGATCACGATTGCGGTCACGCCGTTGAACAGTTGCATCAAATCCACGTTGGCCTGATTGGCCGTCAGCAGGTCCTCGAAAGCCTTGCCCATCCAGTCGTGCGACACCAGCACGCGGTCCATCACCTGGGCCACCGTCGGGGCGTTGCCATTGGCCGTCGTGTGCAGGAACGGCAGCGTTGCGAGTGAGCAGGTGTTAGTCGCCGCCCCGGTGTACTGCAGCTGCGCGTTGAAAACGCAGGCCACCATCACGCCGGCATAGGGACTGGCGGACTTGTACGGATAGACACGCGACACATGCATGTCGCTGAACACATGCGGATCGGACCCCGCCGGCGCCTGAGTGTGATTCTCGATCAGCACCATCACGTCGTCGCTGTCCGACGCGCCCATGCCCGCACGCGTGACGCGGAACACCAGCGCGGTGTCCTGCGCGACGGCCGGCGCCGTGAAGATGATGCGGTTCGGATCGCTGGTGTCGAGCGTGGCGACCGGCCCCGCGGTCTGCGTCCACGTCAGCGTTTCGCCGCCGGCGGCCGCAGGCCAGGCGCGCAGCGACGCCTTGCCCCCCATGCGCACGGCCTGGTCACCCCGCGCGACCACTGCCACCGGTGAAGCCGGCGCCGTGACATTGATCGACGCGGTGGCCGTGCGCGCTGTTCCGCCGGCATCGACGAACGACACGGTGAACAAGTGCACGCCAGCGGTTACCGGATCGAAACTGATCGCCTGGGTTCGGGCCGACAGCAGCGTCACGCTCGGCCCGCCCGTCTGCTGCCACACAACATCGCGCAGCGGGCCGCTGCAGCCGGCGATCACCGCACCGGCGGTCCGACCGATCGGCACCGACGCGTCGGCGACCACACTGAACGATTGGCCGGTGGTCGTGCAGGTCGGGGTCGGTCCGGTAACGACCGGCGGCGTCGGCGGCGGCGCTGCGGGCGACGACGAATCGTCGCCCCCGCAGGCGCCGAGCAGCAGGGCGCCGCACAGCAATGCAGTAATCGAGGTCAGGCGGGTGTAGGTCGTCATGGACAGCGATGCGGACACAGGAATGGGACGCTGCAAGATAGCCGGGCCTCAGGCCCGGTCAATGCCGCGTATGGCCTAATGAAGGAGCGGAAACTACACGATTGATTGGATGACCCCGGTCGAGGAACTGCACGTCAGGCGCGCAAAATGGCCCAGGCCGCGAGCCCGACGACGATGACCAGCAGCATCGTGGCCGCGGCGTACCAGCGGTTCGTCACACGCTGCTCGCGTCGCAGCTCGCGCACTTCCTCGATCAGCCGGTCGGCCTCGCTGTGGCGCGTCAGCGCCCCGTGCATCAGTCGGGGCAGTTGCGGCAGCAGGTAACTCCACTGCAGCGCTTCCTGCCGCAGCTTGGCTTCAAGTCCGCGCATGCCGACCTGCTGCTCCATCCAGCGCTCCAGGAACGGCTTGGCGGTCTTCCACAGGTCGAGTTCCGGATCGAGCTGCCGCCCGAGTCCCTCGACGTTCAGCAGCGTCTTCTGCAGCAGCACCAGCTGCGGCTGGATCTCGACGTTGAAGCGGCGTGACGCCTGGAATAGCCGCAACAGCACCATGCCGAGCGAAATGTCCTTCAGCGGCTTGTCGAATACCGGCTCGAGCACGGCACGCACGCCGCCTTCCAGTTCGTTGATGCGCGTGCCCTCCGGCACCCAACCGGATTCGACGTGCAGCTCCGCGATGCGCTTGTAGTCGCGCCGGAAGAACGCGAGAAAGTTCTGCGCAAGGTAGTTCTTGTCGGTCTCGGTCAGCGTGCCGACGATGCCGTAGTCGAGCCCGATGTACTTGTTGAACTGGTCGCCGTTGATGCCCACCAGGATGTTGCCCGGATGCATGTCGGCGTGGAAGAACGCGTGGTCGAACACCTGCGTGAAGAAAAGCGTCACCCCGTCGCGCGACAGCTTCTTGAGGTCGATGCCGGCCTCGTTGAGCCGGTCGATCCGGCTCACCGGTATGCCGTGCATGCGCTCCATCACCAGCACGTTGTCGGCGCAGTAGTCGAAGTACATCTCGGGCACGACCAGCAGCGGCGAGCCGGCGAAGTTGCGCCGCAGCTGCGAAGCGTTGGCCGCCTCTCGGTTCAGGTCGAGTTCGTCGTGCAGGTACGTGTCGAACTCGCGCACGACGTCGCGCGGGCGCAGGCGCTTGCCGTCGCGCCAGAGCTTCTCGACCAGCGTGGCGCCGGTTTCGAGCAGCGAAAGGTCCTTGTCGATCGCCGACAGCATGTTCGGCCGCAGCACCTTGACCGCGACGGCCTTGCCGGCATGCGGTCCATCTTTCATCACCGCGAAGTGCACCTGCGCGATCGACGCCGATGCGACGGGTTCGTCCTCGAAGTTTGAGAAGACACTGTCGATGGGACGCCCAAGTCCACGCTCGATCTCGCGCCGCGCCACATCGGATGCAAAGGGCGGCACCCGGTCCTGCAGCTTGGCAAGTTCGTCGGCAACGTCAGGCGGAAGCAGGTCGCGGCGCGTCGAAAGCACCTGGCCGAACTTCACGAAGATCGGACCGAGGTCTTCCAGGGCCTGCCGCAGGCGCACGCCGCGTGTTGCGCGTGGGGCGCCGAACGTAGTCCAGCGCACGAAGCGGACCAGCGTCGGATTCTTGAGGCTGGATACGACGATCTCGTCGAGGCGGTAGCGCCAGACGACCGTGAAGATGCGAGCGAGACGCAGCAGGCGCATGGCGGCGATTGTACGAGCCGCTGCTACGGGCTCACGTGCTGGCCGGCGCTCAAGCTACGCGCGCTCGCGCAGCTCGACGCGCTTTTCCAGTCGCGCGACATCGTCGCGCAGGCTCGCGACGGCGGCGTTGAATTCGTCGACCTCATCGCGCGCGACGAGCATGGGGTTTTCAGTGACCAGGTAATGCGCGCTGGAATCGAGCATCCGCTCAGCGAGCTGGCGCCAGTGTGACGCGCTCAGCCGCAGCAGCCCGACGATGCGCTGGGCGGCCGCGTCACCGATGAAGCGCGACAGTTCCTCTTCCGGCTCGGGACGCAGGTTCTGCAGCACGAACGCGAGCGCCTGCGCAAATTCCGCATCGCCCTTGAGCGACACGTTTCGCAGTGCCGCCTGCGGATCGCCGAGGGCGAGCGGCAGCGCGGCGAGGTCGAGCCCGACCGTCACCACGGGGTCGGCGCGCTGGGCGTCGGCAAATTCACCGCCCTCGGCAACCTTCAGCGCCAGCGCAAACGGCGGCGCCTCGAAGCGCGCGGTGCGCCCGGCAAACGGCACGAGCCGATCGCGCGCCCAGGTCTCGCGCGCGAGCATCCGATTGAGCACGCCGACGGCAGCGGCGGTGGTCAGTTGTTCGATCATGCGGCCAGTTTACGCAGCCGAAGCGGTGCCGGAAAACGAAGGGGGCGCGAACGCGCCCCCGGTGCTCCTTCATCTGCCCGCGAGCAGGCGGCGGAGGTCACGCCATCTGCTGGATTCCGGCGAGCAGCCAGCCGCCCTGACCCCGGGCGGGCTTCACGAGGTTCCACACTTCGGAGACGCGCTCGGTCTCCCCATCGATCCGCAGGGTGCCGTCGAACTTCACGCTTGCAACGTGTTCGTCGGCATTCGACTCGATGCCGAGCAGTTCGGCGTCGAGCGCGACCACTTCGGTTGTCGAGTGTCCGGTGCGGGCACGCAGCTCATGCGTGAGCGCGATGAACATGTCGCTGGTCGTGAATTCGGAGATCTCGTCCAGGTTGTGCACGTCCCACGCCCGCTGCAGACGAGCGAAATGTTCTTTCGCGTGCGTCAGGAAGGCCGCGGTGTCGAACCCGGGTGGGATGCTCCAGCCGGGCTGCGCCGCGCCCGTCCGCATGAACTGATCCATCGCGGAACCCGGACGCGCACCCGACATCGGCGGAGTGGCAGTGCGCTGGACCGGCACCGGCCGCGGGGCCGGCGTGGTTTCGTAGCCCACATGGGAATACGTTCCGGGACCCCGGCCCGCCCCCGCGGTCGATGCGGCGGGCTGCGGGCCGCGCATACGCCGCATCACGAAGCCGAGCAGCATCATCAGCGCGAAGCCAATCAGAAGCACTGTGAGGAACATCGTCAGCGCCTCACCAAAGCCGAGCCACGAGGCCAATGCCGCGATGCCGAGACCGGCGGCAAGACCCATCAACATGCCGCGCATCGGGCTCGCCGGCCGCACTGCGGCAGGAGCGCCCGCGGTCGGGGCCTTGGTCGGCGCGGCCTGCTGTGCGCCGCTTTGCGCGGGCGCCGCTTGCGGCTGTTGCGCCGGCGGCGTGGCCTGGCGCTGCTGTACTTGCGGCGACTGGCGGCCGAGGTTGCCGCCGCCGCCAAAGCGGCGCTGCGCCTCGGCATCGAGCGTGAAAGTCGCGGCCAGCGCGCCGATGAGGACTCCTGTCATCCACTTGTTCATGCGATCTCCAGAATCAGTAGCGTGTCCCGACGTGCAGCGCACATACGCCGGCGGTCAGGTTGAACCATTGGACGTCGTCGAAGCCCGCGCGTTCCATCATTCGCGCCAGTTCGTCCTGCGGCGGGTGCATGCGGATCGATTCCGCAAGATAGCGGTAACTGTCGCTGTCGCCGGCGAGCTTCTTGCCGAGCCACGGCAGCACGTTGAACGAGTAGGCATCGTACAGAGGACCGAGCGGCTGCCAAATGCGGGAAAACTCCAGCACCAGCAACCGACCCCCCGGGCGCAGCACACGCGCCATCTCGGCCAGCGCCAGATCTTTGTGCGTCATGTTGCGCAGTCCGAAGGCCACCGACACGCGATCAAAGTAGGCGTTCGGGAAGGGCAGCTTCTCGGCGTCACACTGAGCCAGGGGCAATGTGAAGCCTGCATCGAGCAGACGGTCGCGACCTTCCGTCAGCATCGCGCCGTTGATGTCCGTGAGCCAGACTTCACCCGTGTCGCCGGCCCGCCGCGCGAAGGCTTTCGCCAGATCGCCGGTGCCACCAGCGATGTCGAGCACCTTCATGCCGGGCCGCACATTCGCGTGCCGCACCGTGAACGCCTTCCAGACGCGATGCAATCCGGCCGACATCACGTCGTTCATCAGGTCGTAGCGGCTGGCGACCGAATCGAATACACCTGCGACGCGCGCGGCCTTTTCTTCTTCCGCCACCTGCTCGAAGCCGAAGTCGGCCTTGCGGTCGTGGTCGCTCATTGCGGTGCTCGGGCGGGACGCTTCAGTGATGTCCACAACTCCGGCCCGGGGCCGTCACCGGTGTGGCCGATGGATCGCGGCTCGCCCCGGCCGCGTCCAGGCGTTCGAGGTACTCCGACCAGAGCTGCTCCTGGTTCACGCCGAGTTCGTACAGGTAATCCCAAGCGTAGATGCCGCTGTCGTGCCCATCGGAAAACGTCGGCTTGATCGCATAGTGGCCGACCGGTTCCAGTTCATTGATCGTCACGTCGCGCTTGCCTTCCTGCAGCGTCTCCTGGCCCGGCCCATGGCCGCGCACCTCGGCCGACGGCGAATAGACCCGCAGGAGTTCAAACGGCAGCTTGAACGTCGCGCCGTCGTCGAACGCGACTTCGAGCACGCGCGAGGCTGTATGAAGCACGATGTTCGACGGGGAGGGCGTGCGGGGCTTGCTGGCGGACATAAGGAGGAGCACCTTCGAAGTCGCGATCGCTCAGCGACGGACGACGATCGTACACCGCGGTCCCTGCGAGGCAAACGAACTGCGACGACGCCACACTGGCAGGGTAAGCGGCGATCCAGTTGCCGCTTGATTCAGAACGTCTCAGCCCCCAACTCTTGCCTCATTGGCGACTACGCTGCGATTCGCTGTCATCGAACACACCCTTATGTCGAACAGTCCCGTCCTGCAGATCAAGCCCCTCGGCTTTCCTTGGGAAACCGTGGATCCGTTCCTGTTCTGCGTCTATCACGACGATGCCTATCCGCGCGGCAACGGACACCTCGGTCCCGCGGCCTCGCTTACCGGCCGCGCGATCGGCCAGGACTTCAGTCGGAAGGACGGCTGGAGCATGTACCACGGTGACACGGTGCCGGGCTTTCCGGCGCATCCGCACCGCGGATTCGAAACCGTGACGGTCGTACGCAAGGGACTCATCGACCACTCGGACTCATTGGGCGCCGCCGCGCGCTATGGCCGCGGCGATGTGCAGTGGCTCACCACGGGCCGCGGCGTCGTGCACTCGGAAATGTTCCCTCTGCTCGACGACGCCGAGCCCAATCCGCTGGAACTGTTCCAGATCTGGCTCAACCTGCCGGCGGCCTCCAAGATGTCGGCACCGCACTTCACGATGTTCTGGGCGGAGGACATACCCCGCCGCGTCGTGACCGATGGCCAAGGCGCGACCACCGAGATCGCGGTGATCGCCGGCGCGCTGCGCGACGGGTCCCCGTCCGCCGGGGAGGGCGTTGAACAGCCCCTCGCTCCGCCGCCCGATTCCTGGGCCGCACGCGAGCAGGCCGACATCGCCATCTGGACGATCCGCATGAGCCCTGGTGCCAGCTGGACCGTGCCCGCCGCCCATGCCGGGTCGCGGCGCACGCTGTATCTGTTCAAAGGCGGGCCTGTGACGGTCGGCGGAGAGAAAGTCAGCGACCTTGCCGCGATCGAAGTTCGTGCCGATGTAACAGTGGAAATCACCAACGGCGACTCGGTGAGCGAGTTTCTGCTACTGCAGGGACGGCCGATCGGCGAGCCGGTCGTGCAGCACGGCCCGTTCGTCATGAACACGCAGGCCGAGATCGTGCAGACCTTCGCCGACTACCAGCGCACGAAGTTCGGCGGCTGGCCCTGGCCCAACGCAGCGCCCGTGCACGGGCGCGCTCAGGCGCGCTTTGCACGGCACCCTGACGGGCACAGTGAAAGCCCGGCTGAGCGCGTTGCAAGCGCTGAGGTGAAGTAAGCCGCAGGACGGGCGCGGCTCCGATCAGAGATCGATGCGCGCGCGAGACCGGCAAACACTCACAGGACGAATGTCACCAGGAAATTCTTCCTGATTCACACTTTGGCGAGTCTAGGCACTGAGCGCCGGTAACGAACTCGGGAAGAGTCAGTGACGCTGAGCATCGTTGCCTGCACCGCGCGGAGCGCACGACTGGAATGCGATCTCGAGCAGCTCTGCGTTGACCGCGATCAAGCGGAACTAGCGAGCGGCAGCTAGCTTGAAAACGCATTCATCGCTTTTTGCATTGGCTTGCTTGGGTGTCGTGCCAATCATTGCCAGAAACGCGTCGTTCGAATGCGCGAGCGCGGTCCGGCAAGAACAGGCAAGAGGATCCCGGGCTTGAGACAAGGGAGACAAAATGAAACGCACAATGTTTGCTGTCGTTTTGTCCGGAATCGCTGCAATGCTGACATCTGGCGCGGTGCTGGCTCAGCCGAGGACCGATCTTGGCAAGACCGAGTACTACTCGAAGTGCGCCGTGTGCCACGGGATTAGCGGCAAGGGTGAGGGGTCGTTCGGTGAGGTGCTGAAGGTCAACATGCCCGACTTGACGACGATCGCGAAGCGTAACGGCGGCGTCTTTCCGGTGGACCGCGTCAACATGGCGATCGATGGCCGCGCCACACCGAGAGCGCACGGCACGAGCGAGATGCCGATCTGGGGCACGCGCTACAGCGTCGAGGGCGCGCCGCGCTATGACGATTTCCGCTTCGATTCCGAGGCATACGTGCAGGTGCGCGTTCTCGCGCTCGTCGACTACCTCTACAGGCTGCAAGCCCGCTGAGGCTCCCGGCCGGTCGCGCCGGATCACGGATCGAAATTCGTCCATGACAGTCGGCTTGTCCTTGAGCGAGCCTACCCCTCTGACAAGCAGACGTGACCGGCCATGACCGCTTTCTATTGATTCGGCGGCCGTCGTGAACAGCCGAGCCTACGGAACGTGGGCAGGATCGGTCCAGACACAACACACAGCAAAAGGAAAGAGAACGAAGTTGGCGCGCCTGGCGGGATTCGAACCCACGACCCCTGGCTTCGGAGGCCAGTACTCTATCCACTGAGCTACAGGCGCGTGCCTGCGATGCGACTGCTCGCCCTGCGCGAGCTGTCATTCCGGCGCGCCGGGCACGGCACCCTGCGGGTGCGCGAGCGAGGAGCGGATGGTAACGGGTTTCGCTTTGTACCGCTCGCAGTTACACGCGCAACCGCTGCCACGCAAAGACGGTCGCAGGAGGCTCGCACGCTATACTTGCGTGCTTCGCGAGGCGATCGTGCCTCGCAGTTTCAGCGCTCTCACTTTCGCACTCCGTTCCGCCCCGAGCAGCGCCGTCGCCCACGCAGCCAGGAGCCCTATGTCGAGCGACCCGCACATCTCGCCGATCAAAACGCCGAGACAGTTGATCACGGTGGTCATACTGGCGTTCGTCGTCCCGGTGATCGTGATCATCCTGCTGGCCACGTTCGTGACCGGGCAGAAGGTCGGCGGGGCCGGTTCCGATGCGATGACGCCTGAGGCGATCGCCGAGCGTCTGCGTCCGGTCGGCACCATTGCCTTTGCCGGCGCCGCCGGTGGTCCGCGTCCGCTCCAGGACGGCGAGGCCGTCTACAAGCTGGCCTGCAGCGCATGCCACGCTACCGGCGCCGCGGGTGCCCCGAAAACCGGCGATGCTGGTGCCTGGGCGCCTCGCCTCAAGCAAGGCTACGACACGCTGGTCAAGCACGCAGTCGATGGTTTCAAGGCGATGCCGGCAAGAGGCGGCAACGCCGACCTCGATCCGATCGAAGTCGCGCGCGCCGTGGTTCACATGGCGAATCTCTCGGGCGCCAAGTTCAAGGAGCCTGCGGCGCCCGCCGTGGCCGTGGCCAAGACGGGTGCGCGTACCGGCGAACAGATCGTGCAAGCGTCTTGCGGCAACTGCCATAACGAGGGGCTCAATGGCGCGCCGAAGATTGGTGACCGGTCCGCCTGGACCAAGCGCGCATCCATGGGACTCGATGCAGCGACGGCAGCGGCCATCAAGGGTCACGGCGGCATGCCGGCGCGCGGTGGGATGGCCGATCTGACCGATGTCGAACTCAAGTCTGCCATCCAGTTCATGTTCAGCCGATCCACTGGGGCCGCACCCACCACGACTCCAGTCGCGGCGGCGGCCGCCCCTGTTGCGGCGGCGAAGCCGGACGGCGCCAAGGTCTACGCGATGGGATGCAATGCGTGCCACGCCGCCGGCGTGGCCGGTGCGCCGAAATTCGGCGACAAGGCCGCGTGGGCCGCACGCAGCAAGCTTGGGATCGATGCGCTGGTGGCGTCGGTCATCAAAGGCAAGGGCGCCATGCCCGCCGAAAGGGCGCCGTGGCGAGTGCAAGCGATGCGGAGCTGCGCGCCGCCGTCGAGTACATGCTGGCCGCTGCGAAGTAGCTCGAACGGGATCTCAAGCCATGACGGGCGCTGCGGCGCCCGTTTGCATTGGCGGCGCTCGGGCTGCGGCCGCTCAGGGATTGAGCTGCCGGTACACCAGGCGCGCAATCGTCTGCAACTCTTCCTTCGGCAGGTCACCGGCGAGCGCATAGCCCAGCGGTCCGTCGATCCAGTAGAACACGCGCGTGGGTCCGTCATCGGCGTAGCGGAATGCCGTCTCGGCATTGGTCGATTCACGCTTGACCAGCAGCGAGAGTCGGCGGCCCTGCGCGTTCTCGTACATCAGCAACGCCATCGGCGCAGGGTCGCTCGGATGCGTCGGCGGCAGCAGCCGTCCGCCAAGGAGGTGATAGCCCGCGGTCGCGAGCGACGGTGCGCGTATCGGGGTCGCCAACCGCTTCGACAACCAGCCGACCAGGTGCTGCTCTTCGGACGCAGCCACCTCGACCGGGTGCCGGACCTCCGGCACATAGGCGGCGTGGGCCAGCGCAACTTCGCGCGCAATCGGCGGCCGCGATGGCGTCGCGACGAACCATCCGCGCGCGATGAACCCGCACGCCACGCCAAGCACCAGCGTCGCGGCCAGACCGCCCCAGCGCTGCCAGCGCACGGCGTCGTTCACCGGCACCTTCAGCGAGTGCGGTTCGTCGAGCACCGGATCGAACAGGTCGTGCAGTGCCCGGTTCTGCTCTTCGTACGCGCGCACGCGCGCGGCCGCCGAGGCATCGCGCGCCAGCAGTTCTTCGACTTCGCGGCGTTCCGCGTCTGTCGACTGTCCGTCGACGTAGGCGTGCAGTCGATCTTCGTTCATGTCTATTTCACCCGCCGCAGTGCCGCGCCGGTGCTGGCCGCTTGCGCACCCTGCGACAGCAACGCGCGCAGTTGGCCGCGCCCGCGTGAAAGGCGCGACATCACGGTACCGATCGGTACCCCGAGTATTCCGGCAGCTTCAACATAACTCATCTGTTCGAGTCCGACGAGGAGGATCACCTGACGCTGCTCCTCGGACAACTGCATCAGTGCAGCTCGGAGCTCCGACAGCACGACGCCGCTTTCGGCCGACTGACCGGACGCCTGTGCCGCGGCCGTCGCTTCCGCAGCAACGGACTCGTCGAGCGATTCGATCGGACGTGCAGCCCGGACCCCGTTGACATGGACGTTGTGCATGACGGTGAAGAGCCACGCTCGCAGGTCGGTGCCCGGCTGCCACAGAGCCCGCTTGCGCCAGGCGCGCTCGAGCGTGTCCTGGATCAGGTCGTCCGCTGCGTCGCGCTGCCCGGTCAGTGCCTGGGCATAGCGCCGCAGGCGCGGAATCCATCGTTCCGCGTCTGCAGCACTGAAGCCCGCGCCGGACATCGATCAGCTGCGCGCAAGCCGCCAGGCGTTGTTGAAGCCGTCACCGGTGCGATCGCCCGGCTTGCTGTCCTTGATCCACAGATACAGCGGCTTGCCCTTGTAGGCCCATTGCTTCGCGCCGTCGTCACGCGTGATGATCGTGTAGTCGCCCTGGGCCTTGGCGTCCGCAGCCGCCAGCAGCGGCGGCCAGTTGGTCGCGCACGGACCATTGCAGGTGCTCTTGCCAACCCCAGCCGCATCCTTGTCGAACGTATACAGCGTCATGCCGGCGCTGTTGGTCAAGACACCGTCCATCACCTTGGTCGGTGGCGGCGTCGCGCCCATCATCGAGTCCATCGTGGAGCACCCAGCCAAACCGATACCCACTGCGGCCACCAGCACTGCCAGACCTTTGCGCATCACTTACTCCTGTCGAGGTTGTGCAACCTACGGCAAACGCGCAGCGCGGTCGACTTATTCCACGCCCGCTCAAATTTCCGCCGGGTCGACCTCGATCTGCCAGCGAACGCCCGACTTCATCGCGCGCAGTTCGCCCAGCCAGGCACGCAGGAAGGCATGCAGTGGCCCGCGCTGGGCCGATTCCACCAGCAGCTGTGCGCGCTCGATGCCGGCACGCCGCGCCAGCGCCATCGGCACCGGATCGTAGATGCGTACATCGAGCGGGGCTGCGGCCAGTTCGACCGCAGTCCGCAGGAAGGCGATGGCGTCGTCTATCCGGCGCGCCTCTGCCGTCAGCAGCGCCTGGTGACTCGTCGGCGGCATGCCGGCACGACTCCGTTCGGCTAACAGAGTGTCGGCAAAGGCCGCGTAGTCCTGCCGCGCCAGCGCGGCAAACAGCGGATGCTGCGGGAACCGCGTCTGCACCAGCGCCCGGCTTGGCCCGCCGCTGCGGCCGGCGCGACCGATCACCTGCACCAGGGTCGCGAACAGGCGTTCCGACGCGCGGAAGTCGTGCGACGCGAGTTGACTGTCGGCGTTCAGCACGACGACGAGCGCGACGTTACGGAAGTCGTGCCCCTTGGCAACCATCTGCGTACCGACCAGCACATCGACGTCGCCACGATGCACGGAATCGAAAGCACGGGCCGCGGAGTCGCGCCGCCGCGTCGAATCCCGATCGATGCGCAGCACCCGCGCGGTCGGCATGAGCTGCTGCAGTGATTCTTCGATCCGCTGCGTGCCGCGACCGATGCCTTGCAACGCGCTGTTGCCGCAGGTCGGGCACGATCGAGGCACCGGATCGCTCCAGCCGCAATGGTGGCAACGCAGCGTGCGATCCGGCTTGTGGAACACCGCGTATGCCGCGCAGTTCGGGCAGTTCGACAGCCACCCGCACGCTTCGCAGGCGACCACCGGGGCGTAACCCCGCCGATTGAGGAACACCAGCGACTGCTCGCCCCGTTGCAGCGACTCCGACAGAGCGGACTGGATCGCTGGCGCGATTCCCGAGTCGAGCCGCGCAGTTCCTGGATCGATGAGTTCGATGCGCGGCGCAATCCAGTCATCCGTTGTCGCCCGCTGGGTAAGCGTCTGCAGCTGGTAGCGCCCGGCGCGGGTCTGCGACCAGCTTTCAAGCGACGGCGTGGCCGAGCCCAGGATCACTGGAATGCCGAGCAACTGCGCCCGCTTGACTGCCAGATCGCGAGCTGAGTAGCGCACCCCTTCGCCTGCCTTGTACGACGGATCGTGCTCTTCGTCGACGACGATGAGCGCCAGGCGTGGCAGCGAAGCAAAGACCGCGAGGCGCGTACCAATGACGACGCGTGCGTGGCCCTCGTGCGCCGCGAGCCAGGCGGCCGCGCGTTCCCCGGCAGCCAGTCCGCTGTGCAATGCGACGACCCGATGGACAGGAAAGCGCGCGCGCACCTGCGCTTCGAGCTGGGGCGTGAGATTGATCTCGGGCACCAGCAGCAGCACTTGCGATTCGGGCCGCGCCAACAGGGTCCGCTCGATCACCGACAGATAGACCTCGGTCTTGCCACTGCCGGTGACACCGAACAACAGCGTGGGGGCAAAGCCGGAAGCAGCCGTCAGCCGCTCCACCGCAACCGCCTGCTCGCTGGTCAGCGGTGGCGGTTGAATCGATCCGGTCGTCGTGGCAACTCCCGCGGCGCGCAGCCGGGCCAGCGCCTGCGCATACCGCGGGCCGGGAAGTTGTCGCAACGAGGGCGGCAAGGCAGGCAGGGCCACTTCGCCCCAAGCATGCTGGTAATAGTCGGAAGCAAATCGCGTCAGGCCCAGCCAGTGAGCGTCGACCGGGCCGATCTCATCGAGCAGGCGGGAGACCGGCTTGATGCGCGCAGGGTCGAGCGTCGTGGCATCGGAGGTGCCGACGACGAGGCCGACCATTTTGCGACGCCCGAGTGGCACGACGCAGCGCAGGCCGACAACGGCATCGCCAGCGTCGGAATCGGCCGCCTCGGTGTTCTCGTAATCGAGTGGCGAGGCGAGCGGCAGGTCGAGCAGCACCTGAAGAAAGCGGGCGCGGGTCACGCTGTCGACCAACAGAGTGCTGACCTAAGACTTCAAGTTAAAGAGGTAACTCACTGATTTGAAATGAACCGACACTTTTGATCCTCGGGCCTGTGGACAACTTTGTGGAAAAACGGTGGGAAGTCGTCGCAAACCCCTGTGGGAATTGATCCCTTCTCGGTTCGGCGTCGGTAACACTTCTGTCAACATTTATGCAAATCAATGACTTAGTGCAAGGAATCAAGCGCGTCCGACCCCTATCGCCCGCGAACCCGCATGGATTCTCGATGAGCGCGCTTTTGTGAATAAGTCAAGCGCGGACAACAAATTGCGCCCCTTTCGCAGTGACCACTCACCTACGAAGCGTGCGGCTATGTTGATGCACTGCGTCGACCAGCACAGCGACCGATTCCGGTGGCGTGAACTGCGAGATTCCGTGCCCAAGATTGAAGACATGTCCCCCTAACCGACCATCGGCACGACGCGGGGCACCGAATGCATCCAGCACGCGCCGCGCCTGCACCTGCAGTTGTTCGGCCGGCGCAAACAGGGCCATGGGATCGAGGTTGCCTTGCAAGGCGCAGCGATCGTCGATACGCAAACGCGCCTGGCCCAGGTTGACGGTCCAGTCCAGTCCGACCGCGTCACAGCCGATCGCTGCGATCTGTTCGAGCCACAGCCCACCCCCTTTGGTGAAGACGATGCTGGGCACGCGCTCGCCCTCGTGCTCGCGCGTCAGCTGCGAGACGACCTCGCTCATGTACGCGAGAGAAAACTCCTGGTAGGCGCCGTCAGCGAGCGCGCCGCCCCAGGTGTCGAAGATCATCACCGCCTGGGCCCCGGCCGCGATCTGTGCGTTGAGGTAATCGGCGACGGCGCGCGCATTGACCTTGAGGATTCGATGCAGCAGGTCCGGGCGCGCATACAGCATCGTCTTGATCTGGCGAAAATCGTCGGATCCGCCGCCTTCGACCATGTAACAGGCGAGTGTGAACGGGCTGCCCGAAAAACCGATCAACGGAATTCGATTCGACAACGCCGTGCGGATTTCGCGCACCGCATCCATCACGTACCCGAGCGACAGTTCCGGATCGGGAGCCGAAAGACCCGCGACATCCGCCTCCGTCCGCACAGGTCGTTCGAACTTGGGGCCTTCGCCTTCGGCGAAATACAGTCCCAGTCCCATCGCATCGGGAACGGTCAGGATGTCGGAGAACAGGATCGCGGCATCGAGTGGAAAACGCTCGACAGGCTGCAGGGTGACTTCAGTGGCCAGCGCCGGCGACTTGGCGAGCTTCAGGAAGCTGCCCGCACGCTTGCGCGTGGCGTTGTACTCGGCCATGTAGCGGCCGGCTTGACGCATCAGCCACACCGGCGTGTAGTCGGTCGGTTCGCGCAGCAATGCGCGCAGCAACGTATCGTTTGAAGGTCTCACGGAGCAGCCGGGTGAAAGCAAACCGCGATTCTGTCACGCCGCCGGTTCCGTCCTGGCTGCGTCCGAACAGTGAGGGGTTCACTCTCGAGGTGCACGTACAGCCGGGGGCCCGCCGTTCGGAGATCGTCGGCATGCATGGTGGTCGCCTGAAGCTGGCGGTGAGGGCACTGCCGACGGAGGGTCGGGCAAACGCGGCGGCAATAAAGCTGATCGCGGAGCGACTTGCTTGTCGCGTATCCGCGGTGCGTATTGAGGCGGGTGAGAGCAGCCGCGACAAGCGGCTTCAGGTTGATACCGCCTCGCACACTTCAGACGAGATGATCGCCAAGCTGCAGCCGAAATGAAAAGGGCAGGCCTAGGGCCTGCCCTTTTAAATGCACGAGCCGATTACTTCTTGGCCGCGGGAGCAGCAGGGGCGGCAGCAGGTGCAGCCGGAGCAGCGGCAGGCGCTGCCTTCGGCTTTTCGCAGCCCGCCAATTCCTTCTTGGCTTCGGCAGCTTTCTTGCACTCGTCGGCCGTGGGCTTCTTCGCGGGGTCAGCAGCGTAGGCAACACCGGTCGCGAATGCGGCGGCGATCATGGCAGCAATCAGTTTGTTCATGTCAATAGGTCCTGGAACGGTTATCGAAGATGAGAGCGGGTGGGTCGGCCCCGGAAGGGGATCCCAAGCTCCGCTATGGCCAACGTTCGGCCGGCGCGAAGGTTGACACGAAAGTGAGCCTATCCGGTTGAGAACCCGCTCGAATGGGCGATTTCTATGGCCGGAACTGTGCGGAATGACGCGTTTTCGCTACTCCTGAGGCAGCGCCAACGTACGGACCTGAAAGCGCCCGTCGTTCTGGACGAGCCAGGTTTCGGAGAAAACCAGGTTGCCGCGCACCAAGAGCGTCGACGGGGGCGCCGGAAGCGGGGAGGCGGCCTTCAGCGACGCCAGCGCCATCCGGTCCAGCGACTGAATCTTGGGTGACCGCGTCACGCGGGATCCGACGACGTTGCCGGAGCGGTCGACCGTTGCCTCGACCACGATGACGGCCTGCAGCAGGTGATGGGGCCGGCCCTCGAACAACTGCTTTTGGTTGGCCTGGTGAATACGTAGCGCCGCAGCACGCTTCCATGCCTCCAGGGCAGGATCACGCGGCGCGAGTCGGGCCGCCCCGGAGCCGCCCACGGCCGGCGCCGAGGCAGCCGGAGCCGAGCTGGTCGGCGCGGCGCTGGTACTGGGGCTGCTGGCCGCCGGCGGCGTCGGGGTCGGCGCGCCGCACGCCGACAGCAAAGCCGCCAGCGCGGTCGTTGTCAGGCGCGACCGCCAGATGGGGAGGGCCTGAAGATGGAACGGCATGACTGCCTCCTTCAACGAACAATGAGTACCGGAATCAGGGTGTGGTCCAGCAGCCGCTGTGTTTCCGATCCGAGCACCCGGGCGGTCAGCCCCTGCCGACCGTGTGATGCCATGACAATGAGCCCGGCGCCGGTCTGGTCCGCGGCGGCCAGCACTCCGCGAAACACGTCGGTTGCCTCCTGCATCGAGGTCCTGCAATCGACCCCTGCCAGACGCGCGATCTCCTTCGCCCGCGCCAGCCGCGCACTCGCCTCGGCGCCTACCGTCGCCTGGTAATCGGCCCCGGCAATCGCACTTGATTCGCCGACCGCGCTGTAGGGGTAGGGCGCAGCCACGGTCACCGCGGTCAGGCCGGCGCCGACCCGCGCGGCGAGTTGGGCCGCGGTTTCCACCGCTCGTTCGGAAATCACAGAACCGTCAGTCGCCACAAGAATGGTGCCGTTGAACATCGGACGTCCTTCCAGGGATTTCGGCAGCAGAAGCAGAAAGGGGCAGCCTCAGCCGCCCCCGTTTTCACGCTAAGCCGCGCGATCTGCGCCGACCTACTTGCCGCGGATCTTACGGATCGCCGCGATCTGGGCGGCCATTGATGATAGTTCGGCTTCGGCCTTGGCGATCTCCATGTCGCTGTTGGCATTGCGGCGCGCATCCTCGGCCCGCTGCAGCGCTTCGCGCGCCTTGGCTTCGTCGAGATCCTTGCCGCGGATGGCCGTGTCGGCGAGCACCGTCACGACGTGCGGCTGCACTTCGAGGATGCCGCCGGCGACGAAGATCTGCTCCTGCTCATCCTTGCCGGGTACCTTGATGCGGACCACGCCCGGCCTGATGCGGGTGATCAGCGGCGTGTGGCGAGGGTAGATACCGAGTTCGCCGGCCTCGCCGGGTAGCGCTACGAACTCCGCCTCGCCGGCGAAGATCGATTCCTCGGCGCTGACGACGTCGACCTGGATCGTTGTGGCCATGATGGCTCCTCAGGGCGGCCGCGCTCAGGCGGCGACCTTCTTGGCTTCCTCTTCCTTGCGCATCTTCTCGAACTTCTCGCGTGCCTCGTCGATCGTGCCGACCATGTAGAACGCCTGCTCCGGGAAGGCGTCGCACTCGCCGTCGACGATCATCTTGAAGCCGCGGATCGTTTCCTTCAGCGGCACGTGCTTGCCGGGCGAACCGGTGAACACCTCCGCGACGTGGAACGGCTGCGACAGGAAGCGCTGGATCTTGCGCGCACGCGACACCGCCAGCTTGTCCTCGGGCGACAACTCGTCCATACCTAGGATCGCGATGATGTCGCGCAGTTCCTTGTAGCGCTGCAACGTGGCCTGCACGCGGCGGGTCGTCGTGTAGTGCTCTTCGCCGACGACGTTCGGGTCGATCTGGCGCGAGGTCGAGTCGAGCGGGTCGACCGACGGATAGATGCCGAGCGATGCGATTTCGCGGCTCAGCACGACGGTGGCGTCGAGGTGGCCGAAGGTGGTCGCCGGGCTCGGGTCGGTCAGGTCATCCGCCGGCACGTACACGGCCTGGATCGACGTGATCGACCCGGTCTTGGTCGACGTGATGCGCTCCTGCAGCTTGCCCATCTCCTCGGCCAGCGTCGGCTGGTAACCCACCGCCGACGGCATCCGTCCGAGCAGCGCCGACACTTCGGTGCCGGCCAGCGTGTAGCGGTAGATGTTGTCGATGAAGAGCAGGATGTCCTTGCCTTCGTCGCGGAAGGCCTCGGCCATCGACAGACCCGTCAGGCCGACACGCAGCCGGTTGCCCGGCGGCTCGTTCATCTGCCCGAACACCATCGCGACCTTGTCGAGGACGTTCGAGTCCTTCATCTCGTGATAGAAGTCGTTGCCCTCGCGCGTGCGCTCGCCCACGCCCGCGAACACCGAGTAGCCGCCGTAGGCCTTCGCGATGTTGTTGATGAGCTCCATCATCGTGACGGTCTTGCCGACGCCGGCGCCACCGAACAGACCAATCTTGCCGCCCTTGGCGAACGGGCAGATCAGGTCGACGACCTTGATGCCGGTCTCGAGCAGCTCGACCGAGGGCGAGAGTTCATCGAACTTTGGCGCGGGCTGGTGAATTGCGCGCCTCTGATCCGACTTGATCGGGCCGGCTTCGTCGATCGGACGGCCGAGCACATCCATGATGCGACCCAGCGTACCCGGGCCGACCGGCACCATGATGCCGGCGCCGGTGTTCTTCGCCTTCATGCCTCGCCGCAGGCCGTCGGACGAACCCATCGCAATCGTGCGCACGATGCCGTCGCCGAGTTGCTGCTGCACCTCGAAGGTCAGCCCCTGCTCGACCAGCGTGTTGGTCGGGTCCGCCTCCAGGACGAGTGCGTCGTAGATCTCGGGCATGTTGTCGCGCGGGAACTCGATATCCACGACTGCGCCAATGCACTGAACGATGGTTCCGGTGGCTCCGGTGCTCATAGGATTTCCTCGGTTCTGCTCTTCAATTCGGTTGCGATCACGACACCGCTGCCGCGCCGCCGACGATCTCTGATATCTCTTTGGTGATGCCGGCCTGCCGCGTCTTGTTGTAGATGAGCTGCAGTTCCTCGATCAGCTTCTTCGCGTTGTCCGACGCTGCCTTCATCGCCACCATGCGCGCGCTCTGCTCGGACGCCATGTTCTCCGCGACCGCCTGGTAGATGAGCGCCTCGGCATAGCGAACCAGCAGCGCATCGATGACGGCGGGCGCATCCGGCTCGTAGATATAGTCCCACGAGTAGGCGCGCTTCTCTTCCTCGGTCTGCAGCAGGTGTTCGTAGGACAGCGGCAGCAGCTGCTCGATCACCGGTTCCTGCTTCATCGTGTTGATGAAGCGCGAGTAGGCGACATACACCGCGTCGATTCGCCCGTCGGCATACATGTCGATCAGCGCCTTGACGGGACCGATCAGCTTCTCCAGATGCGGGCGGTCGCCGATCTGCACATAGTGCGACACGACGCTGGCGTTGAGCCGCTGCAGGAAACCAAAGCCCCGGTTGCCGATCGCGGTCGTGTGGACCTTGACGCCCTGCGCATCGAGTTCCTTGATCCGCTGCAGCACCGCGCGCTGGATGTTGGTGTTGAGTCCGCCACACAGGCCCTTGTCGGTCGTGACCAGGATGATCCCGACGCCGTTCATCGACTCGCGCTTCTGCATGAAAGGCGGCCGGTACTCCGGGTTCGCTAGCGCCAGGTGCGCGACGATGTTGCGGATCTTGTCGCCGTACGGCCGGAACTGGCGCATCCGGTCCTGCGCCTTGCGCATCTTGGAGGCCGCGACCATTTCCATCGCCTTGGTGATCTTGCGCGTGTTCTGCACGCTCTTGATCTTCTGGCGGATCTCTTTGGTACCTGCCATGTCATTCAGTCGACGGGATGTACGCTCGCTTCGCTCGCACGTGCATCCCGTCGAATCCAGTTAGGCAATTGAGCTTGGGAGCGGCCCGGCGCTCAATCGCAGTTCAACTACAGGTCAATACCCGCCCGACTTCTTGAACGCCTCGATCGCCTTCGTCAACTCCGCCTCGTCGTCCTTAGACAGGTCCTTCGTGCTTTCGATGCGGTCGGCCAGCGCGGCGTGCTTGCTCTTCACGTACTCGCGCAGCGCCTTTTCAGCGGTCAGGCAGTCCTTCAGGTCGATGCTGTCGAAGGCCCCGGCGCTCACTGCGAAGAGCGTCACCGCCATTTCCCACACCTGCAGCGGCTGGTACTGCGGCTGCTTCATCAGCTCGGTGACGCGACGGCCGCGCTCGAGCTGGTTGCGGGTGGCCTCGTCGAGGTCGGAGGCGAACTGCGCGAACGCGGCCAGTTCACGGTACTGAGCCAGCGCCAGGCGGACACCGCCGCCGAGTTTCTTGATGACCTTGGTCTGCGCATTCCCGCCGACCCGCGACACGGAGATGCCGGGGTTGATGGCGGGACGGATGCCGGCGTTAAACAGATCGGTTTCGAGGAAGATCTGGCCGTCGGTGATCGAAATGACGTTGGTCGGCACGAATGCGGTCACGTCGCCGGCCTGCGTCTCGATGATCGGCAATGCCGTCAACGAGCCGGTCTTGCCCTTGACTGCGCCCTTGGTGAACTTCTCGACGTACTCGGGGTTGACGCGCGCCGCACGCTCGAGCAGGCGCGAGTGCAGGTAAAACACGTCGCCCGGATACGCTTCGCGGCCCGGCGGGCGGCGCAGCAGCAGCGACACCTGCCGATAGGCCCAGGCCTGCTTGGTCAGGTCGTCATAAATGATCAGCGCGTCCTGGCCGCGATCGCGGAAGTACTCGCCCATCGTGCAGCCCGAGTACGGCGCGATGTACTGCATCGCCGCCGATTCCGACGCCGTGGCCGCCACGATGATCGTGTATTCCATCGCGCCAAACTCTTCGAGCTTGCGCAGCACGTTGGCGATGTTCGAGGCCTTCTGACCGATCGCGACATAGACGCAGATCAGGTCCTTGCCCTTCTGGTTGATGATTGTGTCGACAGCGACTGCGGTCTTGCCGGTCTGGCGGTCACCAATGATCAGCTCGCGCTGGCCACGGCCGATCGGCACCATCGAGTCGATGGCCTTCAGGCCCGTCTGCACCGGCTGCGACACCGATTGCCTCTCGATCACGCCGGGCGCGACCTTCTCGATGACGTCGGTCATCTTGGCGTTGATCGGCCCCTTGCCGTCGATCGGTTCGCCGAGCGAGTTGACGACGCGACCGATCAGCTCCGGGCCGACCGGGACATCGAGGATGCGTCCGGTGGCCTTGACCGGATCACCCTCGCGGATGTGTTCGTAGTCACCGAGCACCACCGAGCCGACCGAGTCGCGCTCGAGGTTCAGCGCCAGGCCAAAGGTGTTGTTCGGGAACTCGAGCATCTCGCCCTGCATCACGTCCGACAGGCCGTGGATGCGGCAGATGCCGTCGGTCACGGTCACGACCGTACCCTGCGTGCGCAGTTCGGTCGAAACGCCGAGGCCCTTGATGCGGGACTTCAGCAGTTCGCTGATTTCACTGGGATTGAGTTGCATCTTTCAACTCCGATAGATTCAGGCGCCGCTTAGGCAGTTAGCGCCGTCTGCATTTCTGTAAGTCGTGCGCGGACCGAACTGTCGAGCACCTGGTCGCCGACCGTGGCACGGATGCCGCCGATCAGACCGGCGTTCACCCGCACTTCGGGCTTGAGCTTCTGGCCAAACTTCTTCGACAGCGACGCCAGCAGATCCGCGACCTGCGCATCCGACAGTGGAAACGCCGTTTCGATCAGGCAGTCCGCCACGCCCTCGGCGCGGTTTTTGAGTTGCCGGAACTGGGTCGCCACCTCCGGCAACACCGCCAGGCGCTGGTTCTCGATCAGCAGCTTGAGGAAATTGGTCGCGGCTGCAGGCACGGGCGACTTCATCATGCCGGTGAGCAGTCCGAAGACCTGCGCGTGGTCCAGGTTCGGATCGGCCACGACCTCGGCGACCTGAGGGTGCGACATCAGGCCGGCGAACTCATCGACCGCGGCACGCCAGACTTCAAGGCTCTCACCCGTTCCCTGCGCGACCGAAAACAAGGCCTCGGCGTAGGGCCGGGCGATGGTCGACAGTTCGGCCATGGCTAGAGCCTCGCCTTGAGTTGCGTAAGCAGCTCGGCGTGGACCTGCGCGTTGACCTCGCGCTTCAGGATCTGTTCCGCGCCCGCGACCGCGAGGACAGCGACCTGGTCGCGCAAGGATTCTTTCGCGCGCTGCATTTCCTGCTCGGCTTCCGCTTTGGCTGCCGCGATCAGGCGGTCGCCTTCGACCTTGGCCTGTCCCTTGGCAGCGTCGATCACCGCCGCGGCGCGCTTCTCGGTCTCGGCCATCAGCGCCTGCGAGCGCGAACGCGCCTCGGCATCGAGCTGGGCGATCTTCTTCTGGGCATCGTCGAGACTGCGATTGCCTTTGTCGGCCGCGGCAAGGCCGTCGGCGATCTTCTTCTGGCGCTCGTCGAGCGCCCGGATCAGCGGCGGCCAGATGAACTTCATGGTGACCCACGCACCGATGAAGAACACTGCCATCTGGACGAACAGCGTGGCGTTGATGTTCATAGACTTTGAACTCGGAAAATGCCGCGCGCGCCTGTCGGCGCACCGGCAACTTCAGGATTGGTCCGGAGCGCTGGCGCGATCAGCCCGCGAACGGGTTGGCGAAAGCGAACATCATCGCGATACCGACGCCGATCAGGAAGGCGGCGTCGATCAGGCCGGCCAGCAGGAACATCTTGGTCTGCAGCGTGTTCATCAGCTCGGGCTGGCGCGCCGCGGCTTCGATGTACTTGCCGCCCATGATGCCGATGCCGATGCAGGCGCCAATGGCGCCCAGGCCGATGATCAGGCCGGTGGCCAGGGCAACGAATGCGACGTTCGTCATGTCTACTACTCCTCAGTACGAAAGGTGATGGCTGGAAACGTTGAAATCAATGGCCTTCGTGCGCCTGCCCGATATAAACCAGCGTCAGCATCATGAAGATGAACGCCTGCAGCAGGACAATCAGGATGTGGAACAGGAGCCACGCGGTGCCGGCCAGGACGTGACCGATCGTCAGCATGATTCCGGTTGCATTCAGGGCCGCGTAGCCGCCCAGCAGCGCGATCAGGAAGAACAGCAGCTCGCCCGCGTACATGTTGCCGAACAGTCGCATGCCGAGCGACACCGTCTTGGCTGCGTACTCGATCAGGTTGAGCAGGAAGTTGAACGGCCACAGCAGAGGATGTGAACCGAACGGCGCGGTGAACAGTTCGTGCACCCAGCCGCCGAAGCCCTTGATCTTCACGCCGTAGTAGATCATCAGGAACAGCACGCCGAACGCCATGCCGAGGGTGCCGTTCAGGTCCGCGGTCGGCAGCGGACGCAGGTACTCGATGTGGAAGACATTCTTTGCGATCCACGGCAGCAGTTCCACCGGGATCAGGTCGATCGCATTCATCATCACGATCCAGAGGAAGACCGTGAGCGCCAGCGGCGCAATGAAGCTGCGATCCCCATGGACGATCGACTTGCTCTGCTCCTCGACCAGCTCGACTAGCACCTCGACCGCCGCCTGGAAGCGACCCGGCACGCCGGAGGTGACCTTGCGCGCGGCCAGCCACAGCAGCAACAGCACACCGCACAGGACCAGCACGGAGAAAACGATCGTGTCGACGTTGAACACCGTGAAGTCGATGATGGACTTCTGCTTGTCCGTCGACAGGTGCGTCAGGTGATGGACGATGTATTCGGTGGCGGTGGGAGCGTGGCCCGTGGCAGCCATGGTGGAAAACCCGTCCTTATTTGATCAGCAGCGCGAGTACGTAGCTCTTCAGCACGGCGATGATGGACACCAGCATCGCCAGCCACACCAGGTCTTTGTAGATCGCGACGACCAGCGCCAGCAGCACGATCGTCGAGACCACCTTGACGAATTCACCGATCAAGAACACCGCCGCATCGGTCCCCTGGGGCCGGCGGCTTGCCATCGCCAACTTCAGCGCAAACAACCCGTTCGGTATGAAACAGGCGGCGCCCCCCAAAAGGGCGGAAATCGCGGCCGGCACCCCTCCGATGAGCGCACTCAGCAGCGAAACGGCGACGGTGGTGAGTATCTGCAGCAGGACAATCCGGAACATGGTGCCGCTCCGATCGCCCCACGGCGGGATCTTGAGTCCGACTTCGCCAAAACCGCGAGATTCTACGAGGCGACGCAACCCTCGGTCAAATTTGTGCTGCGGCGCGCCAAGGTGCCTAAGCGGCTATGACCGTCGCAACCGGGCCAGAATGCCGTCCAGCTGGTCGAGGCTCGCGAACTCGATGACGACCCGTCCTCCACCCTTGGCGTTCGTGGCCAGCCGCACCGTGGCCCCCAGCGCATCGGCCAGTTCCTCTTCAAGCCGAACGACGTCGCGATCGCGCGTGGAGCCTTCGGATTTTTTCCGCTGGGCCGGCGCCTTGCCGTGGTGAGCTACGAGCGTCTCGGCTTCCCGCACCGACAGACCGCGCGCCGCAATGCGATTTGCCAGCTGGATCTGCGTGGCCGCATCGACGCCCAATAGCGCGCGGGCGTGGCCCATATCGATCTGGCCCTCGAGCAGCATCGCTTGCACCGGCGCGGCGAGGTTGAGCAGCCGCAGCAGGTTGCTGGTGGCGCTGCGCGAACGGCCAATCGCTTGCGCGGCTTGCTCGTGCGTGAAGTCGAACTCGCGGATCAGCCGCTGGACGCCCTGGGCTTCCTCGAGGGGATTGAGGTCCTCGCGCTGTATGTTCTCGATCAAGGCCATTGCCAGGGCGGCCGTGTCCGGGACCGGCTTGACCAGCACTGGTACCTCGTCGAGGCCGGCCAGCTGCGCGGCGCGAAAGCGGCGCTCGCCGGCGATGATCTCGAACTGGCCTGCGTCGACGGGCCGCACCAGGATGGGCTGCATGATCCCCTGCACCCGGATCGAGTCGGCAAGCTCGGCGAGCGCCTGCGGATCCATTCTTGTGCGCGGCTGATATTTCCCTGGCCGCAGTCGCGCGATCGACAGCGTGGTCGGTGACGCTGACGGAGACGACGTCTCGCCGCCGAGCAGCGCGTCAAGCCCGCGCCCCAGCCCCTTAGGCCGTTTGAGCATCATTTCTCTCCCTCTTCAGTCGGCGCCGCCCGGTACCAGTAGGCATACCGGTCACGAAATCCAAACTTGCCATAGACGTGCCGTGCCGGCGCGTTGGCCGCGTCGACCTGCAGGTATGCGACACGCGCGCCGGCCGCCGCGGCAGCGTGCAGTAGTTCACGAACGAGCGCAGTCGCGTGCCCGCGGCCGCGCTGGCCGGGCGCCGTCACCATGTTGAACACGCCGGCGCAATCGTCGTCGACAACCACGCAGCCGCAGGCGACCGGTTCCGTGTCGTCATGGACGACAAGAAAGCGCGACGGCAGCAGGCAGTTCGCCATGCGCTGCTGTTCCGCCGCGGTTTGCGCCGCCGTCGAACCGCGCAGCTTGCCCACGATCCCAGAGAACGCCCGCGCATCCACGACGGCCGGCGCACGGGGAGCCGCAGCAACGGCCTCGACTGCCGGCAGATCGACCATCATCACGCGCGACTCATCGCAGGCGGCATAGCCGGCGCGCTGAAGCGCGCCATCGAGCGCGGCGGGCTGCGAGTGCGGTGTGATGCGATACAGGCACGGCAACCCGACGCGCTGATAGAACGACGCCACGAACGCGAGCTTTTCATCGAGCGACCGACGTCCGGCGCCGATGGCATTGACCGAGCGTGCGCGCTTGGCCTTGCCGGGCGAGTAACGCAGCAGCCAGCCGTCATAGACCGCCTGCTGCGGGGGCTGCGAAGACGTGAGTCCGGCGTCTTCAAGGCTCGCACCGAGCGCGTCGTTGGCCGAGCACAGGGCGGCCGGCACGTCCGCCGGATTGAACATCACAACGTGTGCAGGCGATCGATCATCTCGGCGCCAAACGCGATGTAGGCTTGCGCTCCCTTCGAGGCGCGGTCGTAGGCCACGCCCGGCAAGCCGTAGCTCGGCGCCTCTGCCAGCCGCACATTGCGCGGGATGATCGTGGAAAAAACCTTGTCACCGAACTTGCCGACCAGCTGCTCCGACACCTGCTGCTGCAGCGTCATGCGCGGGTCGAACATGACCCGCAGGAGGCCGATGATCGTGAGATCGGGATTCAGGTTGGCGGCGACGCGCTTGATGGTGTTGACCAGGTCCGCCAGGCCCTCGAGTGCGAAGTACTCGCACTGCATCGGGATGATGACGCCGTGCGCGGCGCACAGGCCATTGAGGGTCAGTAGTGACAGCGACGGCGGACAGTCGATCAGGATGAAGTCGTAGTGCGAGTCGACTTCGGCCAGCGCAGTCTTCAGCCGCGTCTCGCGCCCTTCAAGGTCGACGAGTTCGACCTCGGCCCCCGCGAGTTCCCGGTTGGCTCCCAGCACGTCGTATCCGCCCTGCTCCGCGCGCTGCCGTGCCGTCGCCACATCGGTCAGTCCGACCAGCACCTGGTAGACGGACGCCTGCAACAGGCGCTTGTCGATGCCGCTGCCCATGGTGGCGTTGCCTTGCGGATCGAGATCGACCAGCAGCACGCGCGGGCCATGTGCGGCGATGCCGGCCGCGAGGTTGACCGCCGTCGTCGTCTTGCCGACGCCGCCCTTCTGGTTGGCGATGCAGAAGATGCGCGCCACTTAACGGGGATCCTGCGCTGTGGCGACGAGACGGGCCGGGTCGTAGCCTCGCTCGCGCAGCAGAATGTCGATGGCGCGGCGATCGTCGGCCGCGAGCGTGGGTGTGCGCGAGAGAACCCACAGATACTTTCGCGAAGGCTCGCCGACCACGGCGTAGCGATAGTCGGGCGCCAGCCCGATCACCCAGTAATCGCCCCACCCGATCGGCAACCAACGCAATGCGGCGGGAAGAAAGCTGACCTCCAGCTTGTCGGTGCTGTCGCCGACGCGGCGCGCCAGCCCATCAACACTCGACGCGCCATCGGCGGTAGCGCAACGGTTGACGACCCGCACGTTGCCGTCGTCCCGTACGATGTATTCAGCCGTCGTATTACGGACGCAGACTCTTCTGGAAACGATTCGGATAGTTCGCTATCTCGTACCAGAGCCCAGCGTAGCGGGCGACATCGATGCTGCCGACAGTAGCGAGCGGAGGTTCGGTCGCACTGGCTGCCGCAACTGTGGTGACCAGCGTCGCAGCGATAGCCATCAACAACCGGGTCGCGTTCATTGCACGAGCCTGATGCCGAACGCCACCAGCACGACGCCGGCGAGGCGCTCGAGCGCTCGCGCCACCCGACGATGCGCCTTGACCTGGGCGGTCAGCGCATGCGCGAACGCGACCAGTGCCAGGCAGTAGACGAGCGTCAACCCTGCGATCGTGACGGCCATGGCGCCAAAGGTGACGATGCCCTGCTGCGTCTCAGGATCGATGAACAGCGGAAAGAACGCCATGTAGAAGACGATGGCCTTCGGATTGAGCAGCGTGATCAGAAGCGCCTGGCGGAAATAATGCCCTGCGCGGATCGGTATCGGCTGAGCATTGACGCCACGACTGAAGGTCAGACGCAGTCCGACGAACACCAGGTACGCGGCGCCGGCGTATTGCAGCGATTTGAACAGGATCGGATGTCCCTGCAGGATGGCCGCGACGCCCAGCGCGGCCAGCCACAGCAGCACCTGGTCCCCGACGATCAGTCCGAGCGTCGCCGCCGCACCCGCTCGAAAGCCTCCCTGCCCGGTCGACGTCAGCAGTGCCAACGTGCCTGGTCCGGGCAGCGCAAGAAAGACGAGAACGGCGAGAACGAAGGACCAGTAATCGGTGATGCCCAGCATCAGAGGGGCTCGATCAGCACGAGATGACGCTCGGCATCTAAGTGGGGGACGCGCAGTTTAACCGTGCGCACCACTCGCGCCGGCAGTCGCGAGTCGCTGAGTTCCTCGATCTCGCTGCTGGGCAGTGTGCCTTTCATGGCACACCACAGTCCCGTCGGACTCAGCAGCGGACGCGTGAGGCGCACGAGATCCGCCAGCGAGCTGAACGCGCGCGCGACGATCACATCGAACGGCGCGACGCGGTAGTCCTCCACTCGCGTCTGCACGATCTCCACATTGCCGAGGCCGAGCTCCAGTTTCGCCTGCTGCAGGAAGGCGGTCTTCTTCGCAACCTTATCGAGCAACGTGAAATGCAGGCCAGGCAGTGCGAGCGCGAGCGGAATGCCCGGCAGACCTCCGCCGGCGCCAACATCGAGAACCCGCAGCGCGCGACCCTGAGCGCGTTGCGCGAGCGTGGCCACGATCGCGAGGGAGTCCAGCAGATGGTGACTGACAACCTGATCGGCTTGCTCGATCGCCGTGAGGTTGTGAACGCGATTCCAGCGCAGCAGCAGTCCGGCGAAGGCGCAAAGCCGTGCGACTTGGGCGGAATCGAGAGTGACGCCGAGCTCGGCCGCGCCTGCAGCCACGTCATCGGGCGAAATCGCGCCGTCAGGCGGCAATCGGCCCTCGGGCGTCGACGCTCCGGTTCATGCGCTTGATATGGACGAGGAGCAGCGAGATGGCGGCCGGAGTCACTCCCGAGATTCGCGCCGCCTGCCCAACGGTCTCCGGACGTTGCACCTGAAGCTTCTGCCGGACCTCGATCGACAGGCCGCGTACCGCGGCGTAGTCGAGCTCCTGTGGGATGCGCGTGGTCTCGTGTGCCTCGTGGCGCGAGACTTCGTCGTCCTGGCGGGCGATGTAGCCGGCGTACTTGATCTGGATCTCCACCTGCTCGGCCACTGCGACATCGTCGGCACCCGCCGCGGCAGGCCCGCCCAGCGGCTCCCCGGCCGCGTTGCGCAGCGACAGCAGGCCCGGATAGGTGACCTCCGGGCGCTTGAGCAGGTCAGCGAGCGTATACTCACGTTCCAGAGGTTTGCCGAAGATCCTTACGGCCTCAGCCTCTGGCAGAGTGCGAGCATTCACCCACGTCGACTTCAAGCGCCCAGTTTCGCGGGCGACCGCATCCCGCTTGCGGTTGAAGGCATCCCATCGGACGTCGTCGACGCAACCCAGCCGGCGACCCGCTTCGGTCAGTCGCATGTCGGCATTGTCTTCCCGTAGGCTGAGCCGGTACTCGGCGCGGCTCGTGAACATCCGATAGGGCTCGGCGACCCCGCGCGTGATCAGGTCATCGACCAGCACGCCGATATAGGCCTGATCGCGCCGGGGGGTCCAGGGCTCTTCGCCGCGCACCGCCAGTCCGGCATTGATCCCTGCCAGCAGGCCCTGGGCTGCGGCCTCCTCGTAGCCGGTCGTGCCGTTGATCTGGCCGGCGAAATAGAGTCCGTGGATCGCCTTGGTTTCCAGCGACGCCTTCAGCCCGCGCGGATCGAAGTAGTCGTACTCGATCGCATAGCCGGGCCGCAGGATGTGCGCGGCTTCCAGGCCCTTCATCGAACGGACGATTTGCACCTGCACATCGAACGGCAGGCTCGTCGAAATGCCGTTCGGATAGACCTCGTGCGTCTCCAGCCCTTCGGGCTCGAGAAAGATCTGGTGCGACGACTTGTCGGCGAATCGATGAATCTTGTCTTCGATGGAAGGACAGTACCGCGGCCCCACCCCCTCGATCACACCGGAGTACATCGGGCTGCGATCGAGGTTGGCGCGGATCACCTCGTGCGTGTGCGCGTTGGTGTGCGTGATCCAGCACGGGACCTGTCGTGGGTGCTGCGCTACTTCGCCCAGAAAAGAAAATACCGGCAAAGGGTCCCGATCGCCCGGTTGCTCCTCGAGTCGCGAAAAATCGATCGTGCGGCCGTCAATCCGTGGCGGCGTGCCCGTCTTGAGCCGACCCTGGGGCAGCTTGAGTTCCTTGAGGCGGGCCGCCAGCGAGATCGAGGGTGGATCGCCGGCCCGACCGGCAGAAAAGCTTTCGAGACCGATATGGACCCGACCATTCAGGAAGGTGCCCGCCGTCAATACGACCGCACGACCGTGAAACCGGATGCCGGACTGGGTCACCGCCCCCACGACGCGCTCGCCGTCGACGATCAGGTCATCCACGGCCTGCTGGAACAGCCAGAGGTTGGGCTGATTCTCCAGTCGCCGACGGATCGCCCGGCGATACAGGACACGGTCCGCTTGCGCGCGCGTCGCGCGGACCGCTGGGCCCTTGGACCGATTGAGGATGCGAAACTGGATGCCGGACTCGTCCGTGGCTGCCGCCATGGCTCCGCCCAGCGCGTCAACTTCCTTGACCAGATGGCCCTTGCCGATCCCGCCGATCGACGGGTTGCACGACATCTGGCCAAGCGTTTCGATGTTGTGGGTCAACAGGACTGTACGCGCACCCATGCGCGCCGACGCGAGGGCGGCCTCGGTCCCGGCATGTCCACCGCCGATCACAAGCACATCGAAATTGCCGGGAAAGTCCATGCGCGCCGCCCGAAAGGAGCGCGAAAGTATAGTCGCCGAGGTTCAGTGGGGACAGCGGAGTGACTTCAGACACTCGTCCCCGGGCCGCGATGTTTCACGTGGAACGATGGCCGGCGAGGTTTCACGTGGAACCTCAGCTAAACATTGGAACGCTACGGGCCGAAACGCGGCTCCAGCGCACTGCCTCGCACGCGCAGGGTGATGGTCTGGATGCGCGAACCTCCCAGCTCAACCCGGACCGTGCCCGCGACGGCCAGATCGGGGGCGACCGTGAAGTCGCCGCGGGCAGCAAGCGCGCCCGCGCGCCCGCCGGTTTCCTCGAACCGGACCCCCGCCGATGAGGCTCCCAGCAGACCGTCAAACTCAGTAAAGCGCGTGACGCCCGCGGCCGTGGCGCCCTGCGTCGCCGCCAAGCCCAGGTTGATGCCGTTGAGTGCCGCCCATCGCAACTGGAACGGACCCGCAAAAACGGCCTGCTGAACCGCTTCGTCGAGCGTCGTGCCGCGCCCGACCATCGTGAGGTTCAGTGCGGCCGTACCCTGCACCGGCGACAGGATCGGCTCCAGGCCCGCTGGCGCCTTGCGTAGGTGCTGGACAACGGATTCAAGATCAATGTTGGTTCCGATGGCGCGACCGGTGATGACCCACTCGACATCGCTGGCCGCGTACACCATGCCGCTGACCACGCCGTAAAACCCGGCCAGCGAATAGCTCGATACTTCAATCAGGTTGCCGTCGACGCGACCGTTGGCCCGGACCTCGTTCCACTTGACCTTCGGGCCGAAAGGCAGGGCCCACCGATCGGCATCGAGTCGAAAGTCGAGAACGGGCCGCCCGTCGCTCGTCTGGGCCGGCCGCAACGCGAGGCGCATCGTGCCGTCCGATTCGAGTTCACGTACCACCAGCGGACCGAATCGGCCGTCGTCGCCCCGGCGGATCACGGCCTCGTAACGACCTGCCAGCAATTCGGTGTCGGAGACCCGGACGGACTCGAACCGTATCGTTGAAATCTTCGTCGAGAGAGCGTTGGCTCCGGCCGGCAATGATGTCGCTATCTCGGCCGCTTGTGCGGCGGTCATGCTCATCGGCGCGATCGTGGCTTCGCCCCAGACCCACTGCCCTCCTCGCAATGCACTCCAAAGGTCCTTCCAGTTGATCAGCAGCGACGCTTCGTCGACCTTGATGTTTCCGGCCTGAACTCCACGGACCACCATGCGCGGCGAAGGCGAAAAACGGAATTCGGTGTCCATGACCGCGACGGGGCGGCGGAAGACCGCCGTCAGGCGCTCTGCCACGCGAGCCGCACTGACTTCTCGCTGCAACGGCTGGATCGTGCTGTACAGCGCAGCTCCCACGACACCGAAGGCGGCAAGGATTAACAACCGCTTCATCCACTTGCGCAGCGATTGACGACGTTGCTCGTCGGCCAGTTCATCGCCTTCGGCGCGGTCCCGCTCTTCCTGCAGATCGAGCCGATCCGGGACGTTGACAGTCGTAATCGCAAAATGGGTGGCGGCTTCCCAGTCGGGCGACTTGGTGGTTCGGTCCGGCGAGGAATGCGGCATGTGTGAGCGCATACTCACCGTTGGATCGGCTCGTGGCGCGGCGGCTTGGCGCTGGGCTGCCGCGGCGCGCGACGGCGCGGCGGCTTCGCGAGCCAGCTGCGCGGCGGCTTGTTCAACTCGGGCACGCACCAGTTCGCTGGCGACCGCTTCATCGGAGTCGCCGAAGATCGTGATCGGATCAAGATCGCTTTGCTCGAGGAACTGCGCGACCGCCTCCGGTTCGAGCCGCCCGTCGGATGCGGCGGACCCATTGACACGCATTGCCTCGGCCGAACCCATCGGATCGACCAGCCCAGCGTCCTGCAACTTGCGCAGGGCCCGTTCGATGCGCTCGTCATTGAGACTCGGCAGCCGTGTCTTGAGTCCCGCGACATTCAATCGACCGTCGAGCAGGATGAGTATCAGCCGCTCACTCTGCGTGAACTGGTGCGACTTCTCATAGACCTCGCGCACACCGCGATCGGTGCGCTGATAGATCATGGAAACGTTGAGCGCCATGAGAAGTCGTGCGGGCTCCGCGCGGCGGAGTCATCGTCACAGATCGATTGATTGTATCGACGAAGCCCGCCGATTCACACGCCGGCGTTCGTCCGATAAGCGGGAAAATCGCGCGACTGCGAAGGCGTACCTCGCTCGCGAGACGTCCCGTATGTACTGCGTCGAGTCGGTGACTGACGCCGATGCGCTAGGCCGCGCCGGCCGCGCGCGCTGACTGCCGGTGTGCCCACCAGGCATTGAATTCGCCAACCAGCCCGCGCCGGAACGCCATCACGCATACGACGAAGATCAGCCCGATCACGACCGTCACCGCCTCGCCGAGGCCGTTGAACCACTCGATTCCCGTCACGCGGCCCAGGAACATGCCGATGTCGCCAACCTTGTTCTCGAGCGCGACAACGATGAACGCCCCAAGGATCGGGCCGAGCATCGTGCCCATCCCTCCCATCAGCACCATCAGGATGACGAGCCCCGACGTGCTCCAGTGAGCGTCGGTCAGTGTCGCGAATCCGAGCACCAGCGTCTTCGTCGCTCCCGCCAGTCCGGCGAGCGCTGCCGAGAGCACGAACGCCAGCAGCTTGAAGCGCGCTGTGTCGTAGCCGAGTGACGTCGCGCGCGCTTCGTTCTCACGGATCGCCTTGAGCACCTGGCCAAAAGGCGAGTGCACCGTGCGGTAGATCAGCAGGAACGAGAGTACGAAGATCGCCAGTACGACGTAATACAGGGTGACATCGCTGGTCAGATCCACCATCCCCAGCAGTTTGCCGCGGGGCACCGACTGCAGCCCGTCCTCTCCTCCGGTGAAGCCGGCCTGGAGAAAGAAGAAATACAGCATCTGCGCGAGCGCGAGCGTGATCATCGAGAAGTAGATGCCACTGCGCCGGATCGCCAGCGCGCCCATCACCAGGCCCAGTACGGCACCGGCCACCACGCCGACCAGCAGGCCGACTTCCATGGGCAAACCCCAGACCTTGAGAGCATGCCCGGCGGCATAGGCGGCGCCGCCCAGGAAGGCGGCATGCCCGAATGAAAGCAGTCCCGTAAACCCGATCAGCAGATTGAACGCGCACGCGAACAGCGCATAGCACATGACCTTCATCACGAAGACCGGGTACGCACCGAAAAGCGGCAGCACCGCGACACCCGCGAGCAGCAGCGCATACAGGATGAACTCGCGCGGCAGCTTCACGCTACTTCTCCTTGCCAAAGAGGCCAGCCGGGCGGATCAGCAGCACGATGGCCATGATCAGGAACACCACCGTCGACGAGGCCTCCGGATAGAAGACCTTGGTGAATCCCTCGATGACGCCCAGCCCCAGTCCGGTCAGGATCGATCCAAGGATCGACCCCATGCCGCCGATGACAACGACCGCGAACACCACGATGATCAGGTTGCTGCCCATCAGCGGCTGCACCTGCAGGATCGGCGCTGCCAGCACGCCGGCGAACCCCGCCAGTGCCACGCCGAAGCCGTACGTCAACGTCACCATCAGCGGCACGTTCACGCCAAACGCCTCGGTCAACTTGGCGTTCTCGGTGCCCGCGCGCAGCAGGGCGCCGAGCTTGGTGCGCTCGATGACGTACCACGTCCCGAGGCAGACCACGAGCGACGCCAGCACCACCCATCCCCGGTAATTGGGCATGATCATGAAACCGAGGTTGGTCGCCCCTTCCAGCACCTCGGGCACCTGATACGGCAGGCCCGACACTCCGTAAAACGAACGGAAGAACCCCTCGATCAGCAGCGTCAGACCAAACGTCAGCAGCAGGCCGTAGAGGTGGTCGAGCTTGTACAGGTGACGCAGCAGGAGCCGCTCGATGATGATGCCGAACAGCCCGACCAGCAGCGGTGCCACGATCAACATCACCCAGTAGTTGATGCCGAAGTACGTCAGGCCCATCCACGCGAAGATCGCGCCCATCATGTACAGGGCGCCATGCGCGAAGTTGATGACGTTGAGCAGCCCGAAGATGACCGCCAGCCCGAGCGACAGCATCGCGTAGAACGAGCCGTTGACCAGTCCCAGCAGCAACTGGGACAGCAGTGCGGACAGCGGTATTCCGAACAGTTCAGTCATCGCAAGCGCTAGGTTGCCACCGGGCGCCGCGGCGCCCGGTGCACGTCAACGTCTTACTTCTTGATCAGCGAGCACTTTGACTGCGCCAGCGACTGGTACGCCTGATCGCCGGGGATCGTCTGAACCACATTGAAGTAGTCCCACGGCTCCTTCGACTGCTCAGGCGCCTTCACCTGCATCAGGTACATGTCGTGCACCATGCGGCCGTCGGCGCGGATCACGCCGCCTTTGGCGAACATATCGTTGATCTTCTGCTTCTTGAGCTGCGCCATGACCGCGTCGGCGTCATCCGTGCCAGCGGCCTTGACCGCCATCAGGTACTGCGACACCGCCGAGTAGTCCCCTGCCTGCAGGAACGACGGCATGCGCTTCATCTTCTCGAAGAAGCGGCGGCCCCAGGCACGCGTTTCCGGTGTCTGGTTCCAGTACCAGGCGTCGGTCAGGTACATGCCTTGCGTCGTCTTCAGTCCCAGGCTGTGGATGTCGTTGATGAACATCAGCAGGCCCGCGAGCTTCATCGACTTGGTCACGCCGAACTCGTTGGCGGCCTTGATCGAGTTGATCGTGTCGCCGCCGGCGTTTGCCAGCCCCAGGATCTGCGCCTTGCTGTTCTGTGCCTGCAGCAGGAATGACGAGAAGTCCGACGCGTTCAGCGGGGCGCGCACCGCGCCGACCACCGTGCCGCCAGTGGCCTTGACGACATCGCCGGTGTCCTTCTCCAGCGAATGGCCAAACGCGTAGTCCGCCGTCAGGAAGAACCAGCTCTTGCCGCCCGCCTTCACCACCGCCCCGCCGGTGCCGTTGGCCAGAGCGATCGTGTCGTAGGCGTAGTGCACGATGTACGGCGAGCAGTCCTCGTTGGTCAGGCGCGACGTGGCCGCGCCGACGACGATGATGGGTCGCTTCTTCTCGGTCGCGACCTTGGCCGCCGCCAGCTGCGCTGCCGAGTTGGTGCCGCCGATGATGACGTCAGCCCCGGACTGGTCGATCCACTCGCGCACCTTGCTCGAGGAGATGTCGGCCTTGTTCTGATGATCGGCGAACACGATTTCGATCTTCTTGCCCGGGAATTCCTTCTGCATGTCGGCGATCGCCATGCGGATCGCCTCGACTCCGCCCTGGCCGTCGATGTCGGAGTAGACCGAGGACATGTCGGTGATGAATCCGATCACGATCTTGTCGCCGGACATCTTCTGGGCCTGCGCACCGGAAAATCCCAGCGCCAGTCCGCATGCCGCGATGGCCGCGGCGATCTTCTTCAACTTCATTTAGGTCTCCTCCTCAAAAGTGTGATCACTGCTAGACACCGAGCAACTGATGCAGCGTCTCTTCCTTGGCCTTCAATTCCGCAGCCGCAAAAGTTTCGACTATGCGCCCATGCTCCATGACATAAAACCGGTCCGCCAGCGGCGCGGCGAAGCGGAAATTCTGTTCGACCATCACGATGGTGTAGCCGCGCGCCTTCAGTGCGCGGATCATCTCGCCGAGCTTCTTGACGATGACGGGGGCCAGGCCCTCCGAAATCTCGTCCAGCAGCAGCAGGTGGGCGCCGGTGCGCAGGATACGGGCGACCGCCAGCATCTGCTGCTCCCCGCCGGACAGCCTCGAGCCCTGGCTCTTGGCACGCTCCTTCAGGTTCGGGAACATTGAATAGATCTCGTCGACACTCATGCCGCCGCTGGCATCGACGCGCGGCGGAAGCATGAGGTTCTCTTCGCACGACAGACTGGAGAAGATGCCCCGCTCTTCCGGGCAATAGCCGATGCCCAGATGCGCCACCCGGTGCGTGGCCATCCCGATGGTCTCGGTGCCGTTGACCTGGATCGAACCCTTCCGCGTTCCCGTCAGTCCCATGACGGCGCGCAGCGTCGTCGTACGTCCGGCGCCGTTGCGCCCCAGCAGCGTGACAACTTCACCACGCGCTACGTGCAGATCCACCCCGTGCAGGATATGCGACTCGCCGTACCAGGCGTGCAATTCCCGGATCTCGAGGGCGTGGCTCATCCTAGTGCCCAATGCCTTCGAGTTCAGCCGCGCTGGTGCCCATGTAGGCTTCCATGACCGCGGCGTTTCGGGAGACGGTCTCGTAAGGCCCCTCGGCCAGCACCGACCCGCGCGCCAGCACCGTGATCATGTCGGCAATGCTCGAGACGACGTTCATGTTGTGCTCGACCATCAGCACCGTCCGGCCGGCGGCGACCTTCTTGATCAGTTCGGTGACGCGCGCGACGTCTTCGTGGCCCATGCCCTGGGTCGGCTCGTCGAGCAGCATCAGTTCGGGCTCGGTCGCCAGCGTGGTTGCGATTTCGAGCGCACGCTTGCGGCCATACGGCAACGACACGGTCTCGACACCGGCAAACGAGCGCAGGTCGACCTGGTCCAGCAGATCCAGCGCACGGCCGTTCATCGAATCGAGGATGCGTTCGCTGCGCCAGAACTGGAAAGACAGCCCAGCCGACCGCTGCAGGGCAATCCGCACGTTTTCCAGCACGGTGAGATGCGGGAACACCGACGAGATCTGGTACGAGCGGACGATCCCGCGCCGGGCGATGTGCTCCGGCGTTTCACGCGTGATGTCGATGCCGTTGAAGAGGATCTGCCCGCGTGTCGGCGTCAGGAATTTCGTCAGCAGGTTGAAGCAGGTGGTCTTGCCCGCGCCGTTCGGGCCGATCAGCGCATGGATCGCTCCCCGCCGCACCTTGAGGTTGACGTCGTTGACCGCGACGAAGCCCTTGAACTCCTTCGTCAGGCCGCGCGTCTCGAGGATGATTTCGGTGGAGGTACTCATGCGGAGGCGGCGAGCATAGCAACGTAATCCGCATGCGTGGCAACGCGCGGATTGGTGGCATGGCAGTGATCCTTCAGCGCATTGCTCGCCACGTCGTCATACAGATCCGGCGTGACTCCGATTTCACCCAGGCCCGACGGCAGGTCCAGCCGCCGATTGAGCGAGCGGATGGCGTGCGCCAGTTCGTCGCCGCCCGTGACCCCGAACGCGCTGGCAACCGACTGGACGCGCTCGGGTACGACGCGCTCGTTGAACTTGACGACCTCGGGCAGCAGGATGGCGTTGAGCGTTCCATGATGCGGGCCGATCTTCTCGGCACCGAGCTTCAGGCCGCCCAGCGCATGCGACAGGGAGTGCACCGCCCCGAGGCCCTTCTGGAACGCCATCGCGCCCTGCATCGAGGCGCTCATCATGTTCCAGCGGGCCGCTGGGTCGCGCGGCTCGCGCGTGGCCTTTTCAATGTACTTGAGTCCTCGCGCCAGCCCGTCATACGCGATCGCGTCGGCGGGCGGATTCACCGCCTTCGACAGAAACGTCTCGATACAGTGGGCGATCGCGTCCATGCCGGTCGCCGCGGTCAGCCGGGTCGGCAGTCCGTAGGTGAGTTCGGGGTCGCAGATCGCGGTCTTGGGCACGAGGTGCCACGAGTGGAACCCGAGCTTGCGTCCGTCATCGAGCACGATGATGGCACCGCGCGCCACTTCGCTGCCGGTGCCGGCCGTGGTCGGAATCGCGATCAGCGGCGCTACCCCCGGAGTGATCTTCGGGCTGCCGCCGAGGATGGTTGCGTAATCGGCGAGCCGGCCCGGGTGCGTGGCCATGATCGCGACCCCTTTGGCGAGGTCGATCGCGCTGCCACCGCCGAGTGCGATCAGTCCGTCGGCCTCGTGCGCGCGGTAGGCCTCAACGGCCGCCATCACCGCCGCCTCGGTCGGATTCGACGGCGTGCCGTCGAAGACAGTCACCGGCAGGTCGCCCAGAGCTTCGCGCAGGCGATCCAGCAGCCCGGCAGCGACCACTCCCTTGTCGGTGCAGATCAGCGGGCGCTTGATGGCGCTGCGCTCGCATTCGGACCGCGCCAGCCGGATTGCGCCGAAGTCGAATTGCACCTGCGTGATGTAGTTGATCAGGCCCATGACAGACTCCTCAGACGGCCACGACCGGACGGGGGCGGACCCGGGCAAACGGGCAGTATGTCCGCTCCGCCCAGCGGGCGCAATTGCAGACGCCCCGGAAATGAAAACGGGCCGCCTGAGCGACCCGTCGTGAGTGCGCGGAGCGGTTTAAGCCGAGACCCGCCGCGCCATGGACGCGCGGGTCTGTTCGAGCTCGCGCGGCAGGTGCGGTTGCAGCTTGTCGAACAGCTCGGCGTGCGAGGCGATCTCCTTGCGCCAGTCGGCGGCATCGATCGCGGTGATCTGCTCATAGCGGTTGCGGGGAAATTCCAGGCCGTTCCACTTGAGGTCTTCGTACCGGGGCGTGACGCCGAACACGTGCTCCGCGCCGTCCGCGTTGCCATCGACGCGGTCGATGATCCACTGCAACACGCGCATGTTCTCGCCGAAGCCGGGCCAGACGAACTTGCCGTCCGCGTCAGTGCGGAACCAGTTGACGGTGAAGATCCGGGGCAATGTCGCGCCCGCGTCCTGCAGAGAGCGGCCCAGCGCGATCCAGTGACCAAAGTGATCGCCCATGTTGTAGCCGCAGAACGGCAGCATCGCGAACGGATCGCGCCGGAGCACGCCCTGCGCGCCGGCCGCCGCCGCCGTCGTTTCGGAGCCCATCGTCGCCGCCATGTACACGCCCTCGACCCAGTTGCGCGCCTCGGTGACGAGCGGCACTGTGGTCGAGCGCCGCCCTCCGAACAGGAACGCATCGATCGGAACGCCGTTCGGGTCCTCCCAGTCGGCGTCGATCACCGGGCACTGGGCGGCGGCCACCGTGAAGCGCGCGTTGGGATGCGCCGCCTTGCGGCCCGCCTTGCCGTCTTCCGGAGTCCAGTCCTTGCCCTGCCAGTCGATGAGGTGCGCCGGCGCAGGCCCCATTCCTTCCCACCAGACGTCGCCGTCGTCGGTCAGCGCGACGTTGGTGAAGATGACGTTCTCGTGCAGCATCGCCATCGCGTTGTAGTTGGTCTTTTCGGACGTCCCCGGCGCGACACCGAAACACCCGGCCTCAGGATTGATCGCGTAGAGACGGCCGTCCTTGCCCGGCTTGATCCAGGCGATGTCTTCCCCGATGGTCGTGACCTTCCATCCAGCGAACGCAGGCGGCGGAATCAACATCGCGAAATTGGTCTTGCCGCAGGCTGAGGGGAACGCAGCGGCGACGTGGTACTTCCGCCCTGCCGGTGACGTGACGGCGAGGATCAGCATGTGCTCCGCGAGCCAGCCCTCGTCGTGACCCATTTTGGACGCGATGCGCAGCGCGAGGCACTTCTTCCCGAGCAGCGCATTGCCGCCGTAGCCCGACCCATAGGACCAGATCTCACGCGTCTCGGGAAACTGGACGATGTACTTGGTGGCACTGCACGGCCACGGCACGTCCTTCTCGCCGCGCGCCAGCGGCTTGCCAACGGAGTGAACGCAGGGAACGAAAGCGCCGTCGGTGCCAAGCAGCTCGACGACCGCGCGCCCCATGCGCGTCATGATGCGCATGTTGACGACGACATAGGGGCTATCTGAAATCTCGACCCCGATCTGGCTGATGTGCGACCCCAGCGGGCCCATCGAAAACGGGATCACGTACATCGTGCGTCCACGCATGCAGCCGTCGAACAGGCCCCGCATCGTGCCGCGCATCTCGGCCGGAGCAACCCAGTTATTGGTCGGGCCGGCGTCGTCCTTGGACTCGCTGCAAATGAAGGTACGGTCCTCGACGCGCGCGACGTCGCTTGGGTCCGACAGCGCAAGAAAGCTGTTTGGCCGCTTGGCCGGGTTGAGCCGCTTCATCGTGCCGGCCGCGACCATTTCCTCGCACAGGCGGTCGTACTCTTCCTGCGTGCCGTCACACCAGACCACCCGGTCGGGCTTCGTGAGCTGGGCGATCTCGGCCACCCAGGCAATCAGTTTCCGGTTTCGGACATAGGTCGGGGCGTTGACGGCTTGCCCCGAAAGCACTGCGCTCATGACTGCGCCTCCTGGTTCATCACGCTCCGCAGGCGGGCGCGACGTTCATTGTTCTGACCGCGTCGCGGGTCGTGACCGCGAGTGGCCGGCAGGGCGGCGGATGGGCCTGAAGGAAGTGCCGGCAACGGGAAAGGCTTGAATTCTAGCGGCAGCGAGCCTCCGGGACACCGATCTGGCCGAACGCCCTTCGCTGCACTGCAACCGTTGATCGTGCGGCGGAGCGATCGGCCGGCGCCGGCGGTGTCGCTTGGCCCTGCGTGGCCAGACCCTGCGCCTAGACCCCACCGCTTCCCGGCGCCTGACAAGAACGACCCGCACCGCGGGCCTGCACACTGTTCGATCCGCGCTCAACTTTCGAGGACGTTGATCTCTACCGCCTGCGGGCCTTTCTGTCCCTGCTGCACCTGATAGTCCACGCGCTGGTTTTCCTTCAGCGTGCGAAAGCCTTTCGACTTGATTCCGCTGTAGTGCGCGAACAGGTCGGCGCCGCCGTCATCCGGCTTGATGAACCCGAAACCCTTGGTTTCGTTGAACCACTTCACGGTACCTGTCGGCATTGGATGTCACTCCGAAGAACGCGGGATGCGCCCGCGGCGCGCAAGCGACGGTGCTGTTGGGTGGGCCGGGAGGATGCAATACGACAGGGATGACCGGACGGCCGCTGGCACTGACCGGAACTCACGCTTCGAATTCACTTTCCGAATCCACATTCCGAATCCACAGCGAATGATCGGCTGCGTTTCGACGCTACACCCGCGTTCCTCAAAAATCCAGACGCCGAAACCCGTGATCGAAACTCCGGCGATCCGTAGTGCAACGGGTCGGTCAGGGCGACCAGGGCCGCGCGAGGTCCGCGGGGAGCAGCGAGTACAACGCCACATCGAAGCGCGCCTCGCCCGCCACCAGGCCGTGACGCAACACCCCTTCGAAGCGCGCACCGGCTCGTTCTGCGGCGCGCCGGCTCGAACGATTTTCCAGACGGATACGCATCGACACACGAACCAGCCCGAGTTCGTTGACGCCGAACGCGACCATTGCGCGGATCGCCGTCGCCGCCACGCCGCGGCTGCACGCGGAACGACGCACCCAGTAACCCACCTCGGCCTCGCGCTTGCCGTAGAGCAGGATGTCGTGCAGTCCCACGCCGCCGAGCAGGCGACCTTCAGCGGCATCGAAGATCGCCATCGGAAAGGCGGAGCGCTGTCGCCACATCCGATCCGCTTCGTCGAACCAGCGTTCGACGTCAGGTAGTCCGTACTGCGCGTGATACCAGGGCATCCAGCGCGCCAGCGCTACGCCGGACTCCTGCGCGGCCGCCAGGAACTCCTCGGCGGCAGGCCGCGTCGCCGGCATCAGGGGGCGCAGCTCAATGACCATGTCCGGACCTCGCCATCAGTCTCCGCCACGCGGCAAACACGATCCCTGCCGTAAGGACCACGGCCGCCATCCGAATCGCGTGAAACGCCGTGACCACCGGCACACCCAGCTGCAGCGCCTGTGCCGTCAATGCCATCTCGCCGATCCCGCCCGGTGTCGTGGCGATCACCGCAGTCGACCAGTGCAGTCCTGATCCGCGTGCCAGCAATAATCCGAACGCAAGCGCCGACGCGAGGTACACGATCGTGATAAACGCCACCACCGCAAGATAGCGCGGAGCGGCGCGGAAAAACTCCGGAGTGAAGTGCGTGCCCAGTGAAATGCCGATCAGCAACTGCCCGGCATTGACGACGGCCACTGGCAGTGAAGAAAACGTGTGCCCCGTCGCGGTGATCGCGGCAGCCGCAAGCAGTGGCCCGATCATCCAGCTGTTCGGTGACCCGAAACGTTCCATTGCGACCGCAGCGCCCAGCGTGACCGCGACCAGCACCGCGAAGCCGACCGGGTCGAAGCTGCGCGCCAGCGGAACATACGGATCGAGCCCTTGCACCTGCGCCAGATTGAACGAAAGCGGCACGATCAGCACGACGAGCATGATGCGCAGGCTGTGTGCGGCCGCCACGCGCTCGACCTGGCCGCCGTGTCGCTGCGCCTGCGTCGCCATCTCGCTGGCGCCGCCAATGGCCATCGCGAAGAACGAGGTGGTCTCGTCGGTATCCGTCATCCGCCGCAGCAGCCACGCACCGACGATCCCCAGCACGATCGCGAACAGCACCGCCAGTAGCAGCCACGGTGCCAGCCGCACGATTTCGCGCAGCACGCTGGGTGAGAAGTAAAGGCCCAGCGCGACCCCGATCGCCCACTGACCGAGCTGGCGCGCGGCCGGCGGTGCCGCCAGCCGCGCGCCCGAGCATGCTGGCCGCCGCCACCGCCACCAGCGGGCCGATCAGCCACGGCAGCGGAGCGTGCACGCCGAGGCAGAGCAGCGCCCCGGCGACCGCCACCAGCACGCTGAGCAGCACGCGGCCACCGCGCACGCCCGGTTCCGCAGCGACAGCCGCACTTCTTCCCGTTTCGTTCACACGGCGGCGCGTCCGCGCCACTCCCGGACAACGCGCACCAGCCACGGCACCAGTACCAGCGCCGCGGTCAGTGCGAGCAGCGTGGCCGAAATCGGATGCGTGAAGAACACGGACGGATCGCCCTGGCTGATCGCGAGCGCACGGCGGAACTGCGATTCGGCGAGCGGCCCGAGGATCAGACCGATCACGGCTGGCGCGACCGGGAAACCCCAGCGCCGCATCATGAAGCCGAGCAGGCCGAACACGTACAGTGTCAACAGGTCGACATACGACTGATGCAGGCTGTAGGCGCCCAGCGTGGCGAAGACGAGGATGCCTGCGTAGAGCAGCGGACGCGGGATCATCAGCACCTGCACCCACAGCCCGATCAGCGGCAGATTCAGCACCAGCAGCAGCACGTTGCCAACGTACAGGCTGGCGATCAGGCCCCACACCAGCGCACCTTGCGTCTGGAACAGCAGCGGGCCGGGCTGGATGCCGTAGTTCTGGAACGCCGCCAGCAGGATCGCCGCCGTCGCCGAGGTCGGAATGCCGAGCGTCAGCAGCGGCACCAGCACGCCGGTCGAGCGACGCATTGTTGGCCGCTTCGGGCCCGGCCACGCCTTCGATCGCGCCCTGCGCCGAATTCCTCGGGATGCTTGCTGAGCTTCTTCTCGAGCGCGTAGGACGAGGAAGGTCGGGATCTCGGCGCCGCCGGCCGGAATCGTCCCGAACGGGAAGCCGATCGCGGTGCGCCCGCAGCCAGGCCGGCCACGAGCGCCGCCAGTCCTCGCGTGACATCCACAGCGGCCGCACAGCTGCTTCCATCGTCTCGGTCTTGCGGCTCTGGTAGGCGGCGACATAGAGCGTCTCGCCGACGGCGAACAGGCCGACCGCGAGCACGACCACGTCGATGCCGTCGAGCAGCTCCGGCACGCCGAACGCGAAGCGCATCTGGCCGGTCTGCTCGTCGATGCCGACCAGCCCGAGCAGCAGGCCGACGAACAGCGATCGTCAGCCCGCGCACGGTCGACGAGCCGAGCACCGCGGCGACGGTCACGAAGGCGAAGACCATCAGCGCGAAGTACTCGGTCGGCCCGAACCTGCAGCGCGACTTCGACCACCAGCGGCGCCAGCAGCGTCAGCAGGATCGTCGCGATCGTGCCGGCGACGAACGACCCGATCGCGGCCGTCGCCAGCGCCGGGCCGGCGCGGCCGCGCTTGGCCATCTTGTTGCCTTCGAGCGCGGTGGCGATCGACGCCGACTCGCCCGGCGTGTTCAGCAGGATCGTCGTCGTCGAGCCGCCGTACATCGCGCCGTAGTAGATGCCGGCGAACATGATCAGTGCCCCGGTCGGATCGAGCTTGACCGTCAGCGGCAGCAGCATCGCGACCGTGAGCGCCGGACCGACGCCGGGCAGCACGCCGACGGCCGTGCCGAGCGTGACGCCGACCAAGCCCCACAGCAGATTGATCGGCGCCAGCGCGACGCCGAATCCGGTCAGCAGCGCATTGAGCGTCTCGCTCATGAGGTCGCTCGATGCCGGCCGCGCCGAGAAGCGGCCGCAGCCAGCCCGCCGGCAGACCGACGTTCAGGAAGTACACGAAGAACACGAACACGAGCAAAGTCAGCGCCAGGCCGGTCAGCAGGTCGCGCAGCAGTCGAGTGCTGCCAAAGCCGCGCGCCACCAGCACAAACAGCACGGTACCGGCGAGCACGAATCCGGCCTGGTGGATCAGCACCATCTGCGCGAGCAGGCCGGCGCTGACCCAGGCGAAGGCGCGCCGGCGAATGCGTGCTCGCCGCGCTCGGCCGGATCGTCCGGCACCGGCGCGCGCCAGCCGCCGGTGAATAGCTCGGCCAGCAGCCAGATCGCCCATCAGGATCAGGCTGCCGGCCACCACCTTCGGAATGAAGTTGGGACCAATGCGCGCATAGCCACCGCCTCCGGCAACCGGAACGCCACGACCGACACGACGCAGCCCAGCAGCAGCACGCCGAGCGAGATGATGAGCTCGGCCCGTGCGCGCTTGCTGAGGGCACTGGCCGCGCTTACTTCCGCAGGCCGAGCGACTCGAGGATCGCGCCGATGCGCTTGATGTCTTCGTCGAGGAAGGTCTTGAAGGCGTCGCCGCCCAGATAGACCGACTCCCAGCCGATCTTCGTCGAGCGAATCCTTCCACGCGGCCGATTCGGTGGCGGTCTTCGACCGCGCGACACCAGCGCGTCGCGCTGCGCGGCGGTGATCGCCGGCGCGCCGAAGACGCCGCGCCAGTTGCCCAGCACGACGTCGATGCCCTGCTCCTTAAGCGACGGGATGCCGTCCTGCGCCGACGGGCCGGACACCGCGAGTCGCGCGCATGCGGCCGCCCTTGATGTGCTCGGCGAACTCGCCCAGTCCAGCGACGCCGGCGGTCACATGGCCGCCGCAATGTTCGCGACCTGGTCGCCGCCGCCCTTGGACGGCGATGTAGTTGACCTTCGCTGGATCGACCCCGACCGCACGCGCGATCAGCCCGGCCAGGATGTGATCGCTGCCGCCCGCTGATCCGCCGTTCCACGAGACCTTGCCGGGATCGGCCTTGAAGCGCCTTCACGAGATCGCCCATCGTCTTGTACGGCGACGTGGCTGGCACCACGACCACCATGTATTCGCTGGTCAGGCGCGCAATCGGCGTCACCATCGCCAGGTCGACCGGCGACTTGTTCAGGATGATGCCGCCGACCATCACCATGCCGCCGACCAGCACGGCGTTCGGGTCGCCCTTGCGCGCTGTTGACGAACTGCGCCAGGCCGATGGTTCCGGCCGCGCCGCCCTTGTTGTCGAACTGCACCGACTGCACGACCTTGGCCGACTGCATCGCAGCGGCCAGCGCACGGCCGGTCTGGTCCCAGCCGCCACCCGGGTTGGCCGGGATCATCATCTTCAGGTTCGAGATCGCCTGCGCAGCGGCGGTCAGCGGCCACTGCGCGGCCGTGGCCGATGCGAGCGCCATCAAAGTGAATTCACGACGATTCATGCTGTCTCCCTGTCTGCTCTTTGCGTAAAGCAGTACGCGACGGCAGCATACCGAACGCTAGGCGCCGACGTCAGTGCTCGCGCGCATTGCTGCGCCCCCACGCGTGCTGCCTTCGCTGACCCAACGAGGACAATCAGCGCCCTTCAGGCGACCGGGTGGGCGCTAGTCCGCGCGCAGCGCGTCGACGATCTTCATGCGGCTGGCGCGAATCGCCGGGAGGAAACCGCCGACGAACCCCATCAGCAGCGCGAACGCCAGCGCCTGCACGACGATCCTCGGCGTCAGGGTGAACGAGAACGCCAGTTCCGAGAACGACTGGAAATTGGTCGTCGACACCGTGATCGCCGTAAGAAAGCTCGCCGCGATCAGCCCGGCCAGGCCGCCCAGCAGCGCGAGCAGCAGCGACTCGGTCAGGAAGGCCACGAGTATCGAGGCTCGCTGGAAGCCCAGTGCGCGCAGCGTTCCGATCTCGCCCGTACGCGTGGCCACCGCCGCGTACATCGTGATCGTCGCGCCGATCATCGCGCCCAGAGAAAAGATGATCGACAGTGCCATGCCGAGCAGCGTGATGAAGTTCGAGAGACTCGCCGACTGGTCCTCGTAGAAGCGCCGCTCGCGCTTGATGTCCACCTTGAGCCGCGGATCCTCGTCCAGCCGTGCTTTCAGCGCGTCGAAGGAATTCGGGTCGGACAGCTTGGCAATGACGGACGAGTACGCAATGCGCCGGAACGCCTGCATCATCTGCTCCACGTCGCCCCAGATCTCGGAGTCGAACGCGGTCCGGCCGGCCTCGAACACGCCGACGACGATCCACTGTCGTCCGGCAAAGGACAGTTGCTGCCCCAGTTCCACGCCAGCGAACTGGCGCGCCACGGAACTGCCGACGATGATCTCCGACGAGCCGGAACGGAACATCCGGCCCTGCGTGATCTTCACCTGCGGACGCAGCGTCTTGCCCATTTCAGGCAGGCCGCGCACGACCACGTTGCTGCGTTTGGTCGGTTCGTCGATCTTCGGCAGCGAATTCAGCACCACCACTTCCTTCGAGACCAGCGCCTGCCCATCCGGACCGCGGGCCACCTCGGGCGAGGTCTCGACCAGCGAGGCCTGGTCGCGGAAGACGCCGCTCTGCACTTCGGTCTGGCTGCCCTGGCGGATCACCACGACGTTGTCCGCCGAACCGGTCGAGACCAGCGTCGACTTCAGTCCGGCATCGAGCATCAACACGGCCGCAAACACGAACACGACCAGCGCCATGCCACCCGCCGTCAGCGCGGTCGTCAGCTTGCGCACCCACAGGTTGCGCGCGACATAGGAGAACGGAATTTTCATGTGCGGTGTACGCGACCGCTGACGCGGTCGCACGTGCACCACACATGCTAGGAAGTGTGGGCCTCCCTTCGGAGCGGCCGGGCGTACGGCCCATTGACAACGGCACGGGTGCATCGACCCGTGATTGCCGCGTTCGTGGAAATTGCGCTGCTGCGTGCGCGCCGGGTCTTTCGCTTCTCCCGAGGCGCGGCTGACTACGTTAGGGATCGCACCAGCCTTTCCCGCCCGTAGCCGTTGAAATCGGGCCGTACGCCCGGCCGCCCGAAGGGAGGCCCGCTGATCAGTGTCGCGCGAGGTGCACGTGCGACTGCGTAGCAGTCGCGTACACCGAGCGCGCCTACGCCACATGCCGCAGTCCATCGACGATCTTCACGCGCGCAGCGCGGATCGCGGGGACGATGCCGGCGACGAGGCCGACCGCGAGCGCGCAGGCCGCCTGCAGGTAGAAGGTATCCGCCACCAGCGGCATCTTCGCGAACACGCTCACCGTTGCTGCATGGAAGATTCGGACGACAGGCGTCGTCAGCAGCATGCCGAGGCCCGCACCGATCAGCGCCAGCAGCAGCGCCTCGCCCATGATCATCGCCGCCACCGTGCCGGGCTTGAACCCCAGCGCCTTCAGTGTCGCGTACTCGGACAGCCGCTCGCGCGCCGTCATCGCCATCGTATTGGCGGCTACCGCCATGATGATCAGGATGACGACGTAGCTCACGCCCTGGATCGCCACGACAATCGTCTCGATCATCGCGACGAAGCCGAGCGTGAAGGCCTTTTCGGTCTCGGTCAGGGTCTCGGCCAGCGAATTCTTGAACTCCGCGTCGATGTCGCGCGAGATGTTGGCCGCGGCCTGCCCGTCGGCGATGCCCACGATGAACACACCGGCCTGGTCGGCCCGGCGCGGAAATGCCTTCTTGATCTGCTCGTTCAGGTAATCGAAATGAAAGTACATCTGGCGCGTGATCGTCGTCTCGTCCTTGGCGTCGTAGATCGCGCGCACGTGGAACTCCCAGTTGCCCGGATAGATGGCGCTTCTGGAGCGGGATCGTGTCGCCGACCTTGAAGCCGTAGAGATCCGCCAGCTGGCGTCCGATCGCCGCGCCGCGCCGGTCGCGCAGGAACGCCTGGTACTCCTCGGGCTGGAAGATGTACTCGGGGTACATCGGGAAGTAGGTCGGCGCATCGACGGCAAACTGGGCAAAGAAGTTCTTCGGTTCCTTGTAGATGCCGCCGAACCAGTTCGACACGCTGACACCGGTCACGCCCGGCACGGCCCGGATCTTCTCGCGGTAGTACATCGGCATCGCGAATGTGAGCGAGATCGCGTTGCGCGTGATCAGCCGTGTCGCCGACGCCGCATCCGATCCCGCGTACCAGGCGCGCACGACGGTCTGAAGCAGCCCGAAAGCGAGGATGGCGATCACCAGGCCGAGGATCGTCAGTGCCGAGCGCAATCTCGCCCGGAAGACGTTGCGCAGGACGAACTTGAGAAAGAACACGGTGTGCTCCGACCGGCCTCAGTGCCCGAACGGAGCCGTGTCGGTCAGCTGGCCCTTGTCGAGGTAGATGAGGTGGTGCGCGGCCTCGGCCGCGCGCGGATCGTGCGTCACCATGACGATGGTCTTGCCGAGCTCGGTGTTCAGGCGGTCGAGCAGTCCGAGGATGTCGGCGGCCGACTGTCGGTCGAGGTCCCCGGTCGGCTCGTCGGCGATCACCAGCAGCGGGTCGGTCACCAGCGCGCGCGCAATCGCGACGCGTTGCTGCTGCCCGCCCGACAACTCGTTCGGGTAGTGCTTCATGCGGTCGGTAAGCCCCACCATGGCAAGAAGCAGCTCGACTCGCTCGCGCCGTTCCGAGCGCGACAGCGTCGTGAGCTGCAGTGGCAGTTCGACGTTCTCGAATGCGGTGAGCACCGGCATCAGGTTGTAGAACTGAAAGACGAAACCGACCGTCCGTGCGCGCCAGTCGGCCAGTTCGGTGTCGCCAAGCTGCGTGATGTCCTGGCCCGCCACCGCGAGCCGTCCGGCATCGGGCTTGTCGATGCCGGCGACCAGGTTGAGCAGCGTGCTCTTGCCGGACCCTGACGGACCCATCATCGCGACGAAGTCGCCTTCGCGGATCACCAGGTTGATGTCGGTCAGCACCGGCACGACCTGCTCGCCGCGCACGTAGGACTTCGACAGGTGCTCGATCTCGACCAGCGCCCGCCGGTCGACCACCGCCTCGGCTTGCGGCATGGTTATTTTTTCAACGCCTCGACGCGGGCACCGGCGGCCAGGCGTTCCGGCGGATTCGCCACCACGCGCGTACCCGCCGCTACGCCCTCGACACGCACCAGGTCGCCGATCTTGTCGCCCGCCTTCACCGGGGACGGCTTGACCGTATTGCTGGCATCGACGACGAACACCACCTCCGCGCCGTCGCGCTTGACGATGGAATCGGCGCGCAGCGCCGGCACCGGCTTGCGCTCCTCGGGCTTCAACGCGCGAGAGAGAAAGGCAATCTTCGCGCTCATGTCCGGCAGCACGCGCGCGTCGCGCTCGACGAACTTCACCTTGACCAGCAGCGTCGCCTTGCTGCGATCCACGGTCGGCACCACGCGACTCACCTCGCCCAGCAGCCGCAGCTCGGGAAACGCGTCGAGCTGAATCTCAGCCGGCTGCCCCACCGAGATCTTGGCGATCGAGGATTCCGAGACATCGGCTTCGACTTCGAGTGTCTCCATGTCGGCCATCGTCACCACCGCACCGGTCGTGCCCGACGCCGACGAAAACGGCGTGACAATGTCGCCCACGTTGGCGCTTTTGGTCAGAACGATGCCGGTGAAGGGCGCACGGATCAGCGTCTGGTCGTACGCGACACTGGTCACGCGATGGTTGGCTTCAGCCACCGCAATTTGCGCCTTCAGCGTATCGATCTGTGCACGCGACTTGTTGTAGCGCGCCTCGGCCGTGTCGAGCGCCGATCCCGAAATGAAGTTCTGCCGCGCCAGGTCCTGCGACCGCTTCAGCGCCGACTGCGCGTCGTCAAGCTCGGCTTCGCCCTGCACAAGGTTGGCGCGCGCTGCCTGCACCTGGGCCGCGGCCTGTTCACGCTGCGCGGCGACGTCGCGATTCTCGAGCCGCGCAATCACGTCGCCCTCCTTGACCATCTGCCCTTCCTGGACGCCAAGCCACTCCAGCCGTCCGGTCCCCTTGGAGGAAACCGACGCGCGTCGCTGCGCCACTACCCGCCCGGTCGCGTTCAGCACTGAGATCGAGCTCGAGGGAAAGGCGGCGGCCACCGTCGCGAACTCCACCGGCAACGCCGCGCTGCGGCTGCGCACGAACCACGCCCCGGCGAGCAGCGCGGCGACCACCAGCAGCCATACCCACCAGCGCTTCCACAGCGGCCTGCGCCGACGCGAGGACGGCCCTGCTGATCGGTCGATCGCAAGCCGGGCGAGTGAGTTTTGTGCAGCGGAAGTGTCAGCCATGGACTTACCCAGGTACGGCGGACCGACATGCTAATGGAACGTGGCGACGCGACCCTTCGCAACGCCCTGTCGCTGAACCTCAATGCGCGACCGTTCGAGCGGCTGCGGTCCTACTTGCCGATGCAGAACCGACTGAAGATCACGCCGAGCAGGTCGTCGGCGCTGAACTCGCCGGTGATGCTGGCGAGCTGGTTCTGCGCGAGCCTCAGCTCCTCGGCGAACAGATCCAGGACCGCGTCGCGTTGCGCGGCATATCCGGCCGCCACCTCCAGGTGTGCGCGCGCCTGCGTCAGCGCCTGCAGGTGGCGTTCACGGGCGAGGTACACATTCTCACCGTCCGCCGTGCGGTCCCAGCCGGCCAGTCGGTACAGCCGTTCGCGCAGGAGATCGATGCCCTGCCCGTCGCGCGCCGAGAGATAGACCATTTCTGCCTCGCTGCGCGGCGCCGCGCCCGTCAGGTCGATCTTGTTGACGACGGTGAGCAGCGGCACGCCGCGGCCGGCTCTTTCGGTGACGCGCGCAAGGACATCCTCGTCGGCGCTCGGTCGCAGCGCGTCCACCAGGTGCAGGACGACATCGGCGCGCTCCACTTCGGCCAGCGTGCGCGCGATGCCCAGGGTCTCGACTTCATCGGTCGTCTCGCGCACGCCGGCCGTGTCGATGATGTCGAGCGGCAGGCCGCCGATCTGGATCTGCCGCGCAATGCGGTCGCGCGTCGTGCCGGGCACTGCGGTGACGATCGCGACGTCCTCGCCGGCGAGCGCATTCAGCAGGCTCGACTTGCCCACATTCGGCGCGCCCACCAGCACGACATGCAGACCGTCGCGCAGCAGCGCGCCTTGCTGCGCCCGATGCAGGACGTCATCGAGCGCAGCGCACACGCGCTGCAGCCGGCCGGCCGCGTCCGCCTTTTCCAGGAAGTCGATCTCCTCCTCGGGGAAGTCGAGCGTGGCCTCGACCAGTGCACGCAGTTCCGTGAGCTGTTCGGTCAGCGCGCGGATCGCCCGCGAGAACTCTCCCGTGAGCGAGCGCGCCGCCGAGCGCGCGGCGGCCTCGGTCGAGGCGTCGATGAGGTCGGCCACCGCTTCGGCCTGCGCCAGGTCGAGCCGATCGTTCAGGAACGCCCGTCGCGTGAACTCGCCGGGCTCCGCGACGCGCAAGCCGATCGCGCGCCCGACGTCGAGACAACGCGCCACCAGCAGACGCAGCACGACCGGCCCGCCGTGGCCCTGCAGTTCGAGCACCTCCTCGCCGGTGTACGAATGCGGTGCCGGGTAATGCAAGGCGATGCCCTGGTCGATCGCCGCGCCACGTCCGTCGACAAACGCGCAGTAGGTTGCGTGCCGAGGCGCCAGCGTGCGGCCGCCCAGCACACCCTCGAGCACCGGCCCCAGGTTCGAGCCGGACACGCGCACGATGCCGATGCCGCCGCGGCCAGGCGCGGTGGCGATCGCCACGATGGGGTCCTTATCGGAATTCATGCCGCAAGCTCACCGGGTCAAAGGCAGGTTCGTATTCTGACCTGCGCATCGCGCGCTTGTGGATAGGCTGAGGGCATTCCCGTCGTGGCAAGCCGGCTCGGCATCCCTACACTGTGTCCATGAACGACGATCCGCTGCTGAAGTTCATCTCGCCGCTCGCGGGTGTGGTGCTTGCAGTCCTGCTGTCGGTGATGGTCTCGGCAATGGTCGCCGGCCAGATCGGCGACGACTACGCCACACGCGCCTGGATCTACACCGCCTCCGTGCTGTGGGTGGTGGTCGGCGCCGTCGTCGTCTTCATGCTCACGCACCGCGGCGAAAGCAAGACCCTGTCAGTCGGCCGCGTGCTGCTGTGGACCGCCAGTATCTGGCTGTGGCCGGTGTTCGCGCTGCGCGCGCTGCAACGGCGCAACTCCCGGAGCGAGCCGCCGGCCTGAGGCCCAGGCCGTCCGACAGTCGGGTCAGCCCGGCTTTTTCGCCTTCTCGATCTGCTTGGTCACGTACCACTGCTGCGCGATCGACAGGATGTTGTTGGTCAGCCAGTACAGCACGAGGCCGGCCGGGAAGAAGAAGAACATGACGCCGAAGATCAGCGGCATGAACATCATCACCTTGGCCTGCACCGGATCGGGCGGCGTCGGATTCAGCTTGTACTGGATCCACATGGTGGCCATCATCAGCACCGGCAGGATGAACCACGGATCCGGGGTGGCCAGGTCCGTGACCCACAGGATCCACGGCGCGTTGCGCATCTCAACGCTCGCCAGCAGAACCCAGTACAGCGAGATGAACACCGGGATCTGCACCAGGATCGGCAGGCAGCCGCCGAGCGGGTTGATCTTCTCGTTCTTGTACAGCTCCATCATGGCCGTGTTGAGCTTCTGCTTGTCGTCGCCGAACTGCTCGCGCAGCTTCATCATGCGCGGCGTCACTTCCTTCATGCGCGCCATCGACTTGTAGCTGGCCGCCGAGAGCGGATAGAACGCGGCCTTGATCAGCACCGTCAGCAGCACGATCGCCCAGCCCCAATTGCCGACGAGGCGATGCAGGAATTCGAGCAGCCAGTAGATCGGCTTGGCGAGGAAGGTCAGCCAGCCGTAGTCCACCACCAGATCGAGACCCGGCGCCAGCTTTGCCAGTGCATGCTGGTCCTGCGGACCGACATAGAGCTGTGTCGTGGCCGTCGTACTTGCCTGTGGCGCCAGCGCCGACAGCGATTGCAGCATGCCGATCGAGTACAGGTTCTTGTCGACCATGCGCGCGTAGTACTCGCGCTGCGTGCCCTCCTGCGGCACGAACGCGGTGACAAAGTAGTGCTGGATCATGCCGACCCAGCCGTCCTTGGCCGGCTTCGGCAGCTCGGGCTTGTTCTTTTCGATCGCCGAGAACTCGATCTTCTTGAACTTGTCCTGCTCGGTGAAGACCGCGGGCCCGGTGTAGGTGTAATAAAGCGCCGACTCGCCTTCCGGCTTGTTGCCGTCGCGCAGGATCTGCTGGTACAGCGACGGCGTGACCGGCGCGTCGCCGACGTTGGTCACTTCGTGCTTGACCGTGACGTCGTAACGTCCACGATGGAACGTGTAGGTCTTGGCCACCTTCACGCCGCCCGACTCCGACACCAGCGTCACGTCCACGGCGTCCTTGTCCTGCGCCAGTGAGCGTGGACCATCTGCGACCGTGAAAGGCGAACGGTGATTGGGCATCGACGCATCTGCACCGACGACGCCGGTCTGCGCGACATAGACCCGCTGCGGACTGACGTCGAGCAGGACCACCGGCGCGTTGCTGTCCGCAGTCTTGCCCGTGACCAACCGCAGCAGCCCGCTCGCGGTCCAGTCGGGCGCAACCTTTTCCTTCAGCAGTTCCACCCTCGACAGCACGGCGCCTTCGGGATCGATCGTCGCGCGCATGACGTCGGTCTCGATAACGACCGGCGGCCGCTTTGAAGCCGAGGCAACGGGCGAGGACGGGACGGCCGTAGGGCTCGCCGTCGGTGCCGGCGCAGCCGCGGTCGGAATGGCGGCGTTCGTAGCGGCGGCGGGCGCTGGCGGGGCCGATGCGTTGGGGGCGCTCGGCGGTGTTGCAGCGGGCGCGCTCACCTGGGGCGCCGGTGCGGTGCCAAACAGCGACGGCTTGCCGGTGTGGACCAGCCAGCGGTCCCACAACAGGAACAGCGACATGCCGAAGAAAACCCACAGGATGGTGCGCTGGAAATCGGTACCCATGAAGGGAGGTGTCCCCGGCTAAGTAAGTGTTGAGGAAGGTCGCTCGATCAGGATCTGGCGAGGCGGCACGTCATGCACATGTTCAGATCGCCGACTCGCCGGTGTCCGCGCCGGAATGGCAGCGGCAGCGCCAGGAAAACTCGCCCGGCACCGGGTCGACGCCACCGCGCCCGTACGGGTGGCAGCGAGCCAGCCGTCGCGCCGCGAGGTAGCTGCCGCGCCCGGCGCCATGGCGCTCGATCGCTTCACGCGCGTACTCGGAGCACGTCGGCCAGTAACGGCAGCTGTTGCCGACCCAGGGCGACAACAGATACTGATAGGCGCCAATCAGCCGCACCAGCAAGCGAGCGAACAAGCGCTCAGGCATGGGCATTGACCAGGGCAAGGCGGGATGTCACGGAAGCGAGCAGTTCATCGGCCTCGGCACGCAACGCGCGCCGCCATGGAATCAGCGCAGGCCGCTGCGGATCGCCCGGCAATGCGACCGAACGCTTGAGCCGTACGCTGATGTCCACACCCACGCCCGAGCCGGCAGCGATGCGCTCAAGGCCCGAGGCCGCGTGGCGAAACGCTTCGCGCACGATGCGCTTGACCAGCGCGCGGTCGATGGCACGCCGCGCCATACGCTTGCTGACGGTGATACCGAGCCGCACACGCCCGGGCGACGCAGGGATCCAGGCCGCCGTCATCGAGAACCACTTCCCCGCGATGCGGGTCGACGACGCACGATCCGCGGCAAGCACCGCGGCAAACTCCTGCGGTCGTCGCAGTCGACGCTCGCGCCCGAACGTGCGCACGTCGCCAGGGCGAGCGGCGCCCGCTCTGGGAGGCCGCGTGGGATCCGCGTCATCGGCATGCACGACACGCGCCGTGCCCGATGTCGTCAGACCGCCAGACGCTTGCGGCCCTTGGCGCGACGCGCCGCGATGACGGCACGACCGCCGCGCGACTTCATGCGGACAAGGAATCCGTGCGTGCGTGCGCGCTTGACTTTGGAAGGCTGGTAAGTGCGTTTGGTAGACATGTTCTTTCCTGTTCGGCGGACGCGTCGGGCAATGCCGCCTGAACGCCGGCAATCGCTGCGCCGCGAAATGATCGTTCCGGCTTTACGCCGCCGGGCCGACCGGCCGCGGCGCTGTGTCACCGATGTCGAACCACCGGTGTCGAGTCACGCAAGGTACGGATTTTTCGCTGCTTTTCCCGCCGCAGCGAAGAGCCCGCTATTAGACGCGATGGTGCAACAGACTGTCAAACCCGCGCTTCCTTGTGCTCATCCGAGACTTGGGTTCGCTCCGCCCCAAGTTGAATAACTTGGCGGAAATCCTGTGGATAACTCCATGCTGCAGCGCAATACTGAAATCTTCCGCGCGCAGTCGGTTCCTCGCATGGGGTGTGAGCAGCTACTACCTTAGAACACCTCGATATTTGGCGGCCCTTGCACAGTCCGTTTAGTGTCTCACCCCGGTCACGTCCTGTGGATAACCCCCTTGCTTGCAGTAAAATGCGCGGTTTCGTCAGGGCACGCGCAGCCGAGGACTGCGGGTTCGGGCGACGGGGCGGGGGCAAAGCGGGCCGGTTCTGATTGATCGGCCGCAGGCACTCCCGCAATGACAACAAAAGCGGGAACACCCACTCAATGCAACACATCTGGCACGACTGCTCGCGTCTGCTCGAAAGCGAGCTGACGCCGCAACAGTATTCCGCCTGGATCAAACCACTCAAGGCGATCGAGTTCGACGAGTCCACGTCGACGCTGACGATCGGAGCACCGAACCGGCTCAAGCTCGATGCCGTCCGGGCGCAGTTTTCGGATCAGATCGCGCAGGCGGCCTCGCGCATCGTCCAGCGTCCGGTGGCCGTGGTCTTCGCAGTGGAAAACGGCGCTGCCGTCGCTTCGCTGCGTTTTCCGGCAGCGCTTGGCTCCGAGGTCGAGGTCCCTGCGCTTGCGGAAGTTGCGCCGCCCAGTCCGGAACACTTTGAGCGCGCACGACTCAACTCGAACCTGACATTCGATACCTTCGTCACCGGCAAGGCGAACCAGCTCGCCCGCGCCGCGGCGATGCAGGTCGCCGAAAATCCCGGCGGCTCGTACAACCCGCTCTTTCTCTACGGCGGTGTAGGCCTGGGCAAGACGCACCTGATCCATGCCGTCGGCAACGGCATCCTGGCGCGCAAGCCCGATGCCAAGGTGCGCTACATCCACGCCGAGCAGTATGTCAGCGACGTCGTGCGCGCCTACCAGCGCAAGGCTTTCGACGACTTCAAGCGCTACTACCACTCGCTCGACCTGCTGCTGATCGACGACATCCAGTTCTTCGCCGGCAAGGCGCGTACGCAGGAAGAATTCTTCTATGCGTTCGAGGCACTGGTCGTCGGCCGCAAGCAGATCATCATCACCTGCGACACCTACCCGAAGGAACTGAAGGACATGGAAGACCGCCTGGTCTCCCGATTCGCTTCGGGCCTGACGGTCGCGATCGAACCACCTGAGCTCGAAATGCGCGTGGCGATCCTGCTGAAGAAGGCCGAGAGCGAAGGGGTGGAGATGAAGGAGGACGTCGCCTTTTTCATCGCGAAGAACCTGCGCAGCAACGTACGCGAGCTCGAAGGGGCGCTGCGCAAGGTCATCGCTTTCTCATCCTTCCACGGACGCGTCGTCACCGTGGAAGTCGCACGCGAGGCCTTGAAGGACCTGCTGTCCGCCTCGACCGGGCAGGTCACGGTCGAACTGATCCAGAAGACAGTGGCCGATTACTACAAGATCAAGGTCGCCGACATGTACAGCAAGCGGCGCCCCAGCAACATCGCGCTGCCGCGCCAGGTCGCGATGTACCTGGCGAAGGAACTGACGCAGAAGAGCCTGCCCGAGATCGGCGAACTCTTCGGCGGGCGCGACCACACCACCGTGCTGCACGCCGTACGCAAGATCGGTGGCGAACGTGTCAAGGCCGGCGAGCTCAATCACGCCTTGCACGTGCTTGAACAGACCCTCAAGGGCTGAGTGAAAGGCTGCGGAATTCCTGTGGACAATCACGCTGAGCCTGTGGACAGCTGTGGACAGTTCCAGCCTCGCAGCTCGCGGCTGGAAAGTTATCCTTTCCGTCCACACGCCGCCCACAGCCGGACAGATCGCTTGTCCACAGCGCTTGCGGCTCTGCAAGTGGCTGATGTGAAGGCGATTGCGCGGTTTGTCCCCGTTGCAGTCGATGCTTAGTTGTTAACTAACTATTAGAGAGAAAGAAAGAGAAATGCAACTCGTCAAAGCCAGCCGTGATGCGTTGCTCAAGCCCTTGCAGGTCGTGAGCGGAATCGTCGAGCGTCGCCAGACGCTGCCGATTCTTGCCAACATCCTCGTGCGCAAGGACGGAGAGCGCGTTTCGTTCACGGCAACCGATCTCGAGCTGCAGATCCAGACCTCGGCGCTGATTGGCGCGGGCAAGGACGTCGCCGCAACGACGGTTGCAGCGCGCAAGCTGGTCGACATCCTGCGTGCGCTGCCGGAATCGGATGTCCAGATTTCCCTGGCCAGCAAGAAGCTCGCGGTTGCCAGCGGCAAGAGCCGCTTCAACCTGCAGACGCTCGCTGCCGAGGAGTTTCCGACCGTCGCGCAGGCCGAGTTCACGGCCGACTTTTCGCTGCCGGCGGCCACGCTCAAGTACCTGTTGTCGATGGTTCACTTCGCGATGGCTCAGCAGGACATCCGCTACTACCTGAACGGCATGCTGCTCGTGGTCGACGGCGCCATCGTGCGTGCGGTCGCGACCGACGGGCACCGCCTTGCGCTGTGTGAAGTGCAGAAGGACAGCGCCAGCCCGAAGATCGAGGCCATCATTCCACGCAAGACCATCCTCGAACTTTCGCGCCTGCTGCCCGACAACGAGGATCCGGTGCGCGTGCAGATGGCTGCAACGCAGGTCAAGTTCAGCTTCGGGGACATCGAGCTCATTTCCAAGCTGGTCGAAGGCAAGTTTCCCGACTACCAGCGAGTCGTTCCGGCGGCCAACACGAAGACCTTTGTCATCGGCCGCGAGGACCTGATGCATGCGCTGCAGCGTGCCGCGATCCTGACGACCGACAAGTTCAAGGGGGTGCGGCTCCTCCTGGCTCCCGGGGCCCTGAAGATCAACTCGACTAACGCCGACCAGGAAGACGCCCAGGAAGAACTCGAAATCGACTACACCGGCGACGGACTCGATATCGGATTCAACGTGAACTATCTGCTCGATGTGCTGCTCAACACCAAGGGCGAGCAGTTGAAGTTCGCGCTGGGCGATGCGCTCGGCAGCGCCCTGATGACGTTGCCGGACTCCGAGAAGTTCAAGTACGTCGTCATGCCGATGAGAATCTGAGTCGCTGACGAGGTACGCGACGGCTGAGCCGTCGCAGGTGCATCGTCAGCGTCTGGTCAGCAAGACGGGTTCGGGGCGGCCCGGCGCCCGTCTTGATTGCAACTGCACGAAGTCTGAAAAGGTTCCATTGATGTCAGCAGTACCGAATCAACCGCCGATGAACCAACCGGGTCCAGGACAGGAAGCCGACGGCAAGGGCGACTACGGCGCCAGCAGCATCCAGATCCTCGAGGGGCTGGAGGCCGTGCGCAAGCGTCCGGGCATGTATATCGGCGACACGCAGGACGGCACCGGGCTGCACCACATGGTGTTCGAGGTGGTCGACAACTCGGTCGATGAGGCGTTGGCCGGCCACTGCGACGACATCGTCGTCACGATCCACACCGACAACTCCATTTCAGTCGTCGACAACGGTCGCGGCATTCCGACCGGCATCAAGTACGACGACAAGCACGAGCCCAAGCGCTCGGCTGCCGAAATTGCGCTGACCGAGCTGCATGCGGGGGGCAAGTTCAACCAGAACAGCTACAAGGTCTCGGGTGGCCTGCACGGCGTCGGCGTGTCGTGCGTCAATGCGCTCAGCAAGTGGCTGCGCCTGACCATCCGCCGTGATGGCAAGGTGCATGCGCTCGAGTTCCGCCAGGGCGTGGTGCAGGACCGCGTCATCGAGTCCATGAACTCTCAGGAAGGGCCGGTCGAGGCCTCTCCGATGAAGGTCACCGGGCTCACCGACAAGCGCGGCACCGAAGTGCACTTCCTGCCCGACGACGTGATCTTCGGGGTGGTCGACTTCCACTACGAAGTGCTCAGCAAGCGGCTGCGCGAGCTTTCGTTCCTCAACAACGGAGTGCGCATCCGACTCGTCGACCAGCGCACCGCCAAGGAAGAAGACTTTGCGTTCTCCGGTGGTGTGAAAGGTTTCGTCCAGTACATCAACAAGACGAAGACTGTCCTGCACCCGAACGCCTTCTACGCGGCCGGCGAAGCGGGAGGTGCGGCCAGCAGCAACACGGCGGCGGTGCCGATCGGCGTCGAAGTCGCGATGCAGTGGAACGACGGTTACAGCGAGAGCCTGCTCGCCTTCACCAACAACATCCCGCAGAAGGACGGTGGTACCCACATCACCGGCTTGCGCGCCGCGATGACGCGCGTGCTGAACAACTACATCAAGGCCCACGAACTCGACAAGAAGGCCAAGGTCGAGACCACTGGCGACGACATGCGCGAGGGACTTACCTGCGTGCTGTCGGTCAAGGTTCCCGAGCCCAAGTTCAGTTCGCAGACCAAGGACAAGCTGGTGTCGTCCGAAGTGCGGCCCGCCGTCGAGGAAGTCGTCGGAAAGGCGCTCGAGAGCTTCCTGCTCGAGCGGCCGGCAGACGCCAAGATCATCTGCGGCAAGATCGTCGAGGCGGCTCGCGCGCGCGAAGCGGCGCGCAAGGCGCGCGAGATGACGCGTCGCAAAGGCGTGCTCGACGGCGTGGGTCTGCCGGGCAAGCTCGCCGACTGCCAGGAAAAAGACCCGGCGCAGGCGGAGCTTTACATCGTCGAGGGTGATTCGGCCGGCGGCTCTGCCAAGCAGGGGCGCGATCGCAAGTTTCAGGCCGTGCTGCCGTTGCGCGGCAAGGTGCTGAACGTCGAGAAGGCGCGCTTCGACAAACTGATTTCCTCCGAGCAGATTGCCACGCTGATTACCGCGCTCGGCACCGGCATCGGTACCGGGCCGGAGAACGAGGGCTTCAACCTCGAGAAGCTCCGTTACCACCGCATCATCATCATGACCGACGCCGACGTCGACGGCGCGCACATCCGCACGCTGCTGCTGACGCTCTTTTACCGGCAGATGCCGCAACTGGTCGAGGGGGGACACATCTATATCGCGCAGCCGCCGCTCTACAAGGTCAAGCACGGCAAGGACGAGCGTTACATCAAGGACGATGCCGAACTGGCGCAGTACATGATCACGCTGGCCCTGAAGGATGCGCAGCTTGTGACGGCGACAGACGCCGTCCCGGTCGAAGGTAGCGCGCTTGAAGAACTGGCGCGCCAGTATCTGGTCGCCAATGCTGTCGTCGAGCGGCTCGCGCGCGTCATCGATCGCGCCACACTGGAAGTGCTGATGGCCGGCATCGAACTCAACCTCGATGACACCGCAGCTGCCGAAGAGTCGGCTCGGCGACTGACCGCCGCTCTCGGCAATTCGACCGTGCACGTCTACGCTCAGCACGATGACAAGACGGACAAGCACCGTCTGCGCATCGAGCGCCACCACCACGGCAATGTCCGCGCGACCATGGTCGACGCAGACTTCGTGCATGGCGCGGACTACGCGGCGCTCGCTGATGCGGCCAAGACCTTCAAGGGCCTGGTCGGCAACGGCGCCAAGGTCAAGCGCGGCAGCGGCGACAAGCAGAAGGAAGCGGCAGTGACCGACTTCCGCGAAGCGATGGATTGGCTGATGAAAGAGGCCGAGTCAGCCGTCAGCCGCCAGCGCTACAAGGGCCTGGGCGAGATGAACCCCGGCCAGCTCTGGGAAACCACGATGGACCCGACCGTGCGCCGCATGCTCAGGGTTCAGATTGAGGACGCCATCGGCGCCGACCAGATCTTCACCACGCTGATGGGCGACGAAGTCGAGCCCCGACGCGCGTTCATTGAAAGCAACGCGATGTACGCGGGAAATATCGACGTCTAGCTCAATCCTCGCGCGTTGAAAGCTGCCTACTACGATCGAACCGGACCGGCGCGTGACGTTCTGATCCTGGGGGATCTGCCAGACCCGGAACCAGGCCCTGGCGAAGTGCGTGTCCGCCTGCAGTGGTCCGGTGTAAACCCGTCGGACGTCAAGTCGCGCGCCGGCTTGCGTCCAGGTCCGATGCCGTTCCCGCGGATCGTCCCACACAGTGACGGCTCGGGGTTTATCGACCGCGTGGGCGAAGGGGTTCCGAAGTCTCGTCTGAATCAACGCGTCTGGGTGTGGAACGCTGCATGGGGCCGGCCCTACGGAACGGCAGCGCAGTACGTTGCGCTGCCAGCGCGTCAGGCGGTCGCGCTTTCGGATGCAGTCGCGCCGGAAGCGGCCGCGTGCTTCGGCATTCCTGCACTGACCGCGGTGCATGCACTGCAATGCCACGGCGGCGTGCGAGACAAGACCGTGCTGATCGCCGGAGGAGCCGGCGCTGTGGGCCATTACGCCGTGCAGTTTGCGCGCCTCTTGGGTGCGCGACATGTCTTTGCGACGGTGAGCAGTCGGGAAAAGGCCGCACTGGCCCGTCAAGCGGGCGCCAATACCGTGATCGACTATCGACACGAGAACGTCCCGGAGGCAGTACGCAGCCTCACACAAGGAGCTGGAGTCGATCGCGTCGTCGAAGTCGACATCGCGGCGAATGGCAACTTGGATGCTGAATTGATCAGGCCCGGCGGCGAGATCGTTGTCTATGGCAGTGGCGCGCGCGAGTTCGCTCTGCCCTTCTTGCCACTCATCGTTCGCAATGTCTCCTTGCACTTCTTCATTGTCTACAACCTAACCGATGTAGACCGCGAAAGTGCGGAAGCCGCACTCTCGCAGGCCATCATGCAGGGACGACTGCAGCACAACATCGCGGAGCGTCTGCCGCTTTCGGAGATCGCTACCGCACACGAGCATGTGGAGTCGGGTCGACTCATAGGAAACGTCGTCCTGAACACAGACTGAGGTTTGAATGACTTGTACTCCGACTTTGCCGTCTACCGACCCTGCGCCGAACCCTTCAAGAGGTGTCGCATTAGCGTCCTTTCGGTGATGTGAGGGCAGCAGGGCAAACTGCACTCGCTCAGCGCTGTGCAAGGCTGACGGGCTTAGTGCTCGCCGACTGCGCCTCGGCGCTGTAATGCTGCGACAGGCCGTCGATCGAGCCGAACACCAGGAAGGTGGAAAGGACCGCGACGAACGCAAGGATCGAGCGGGCTCTTTTTGAAGAGGCGTTGAATTCGCGGTTCATGTGGAGGTCCTCCTGGTACTGCGCTGCTTAAGTGATGCCAACGGACGACCGCTGAACTGTGCGCGCAGAAGGGCTTTTCTGTACTTAAGCGGCTCTTAAACGTTCTAAAGGAGGTCGCTGGGCGGGCATGGCCCAGTCTGTGGGACTTGCCGCAGGCAGCAAGCGTGATCAGACTGGCAGCAAGATCGACTACTCGAGCCCATAGTCGTGAGCCCCGGTCTGCGCAAATCGATACGCTTTGGCAACGTCGAGGTCCTGCCGGCCGCGCGAGAAGTGCTGGTGGGCGGAACGCGGGCTTCGATCGGCGCACGGGCGTTCGACGTGTTGGTGGCGTTGATTGAACGGAGGGAGCGAGTTGTCTCCAAGCATGAATTGCTCGACCTCGTTTGGACTGACATAGCGGTCGAAGAAAGCAACCTGCCAGTCCATATCAGTAGTTTGCGCAAGTTGCTTGGACCGAACGTGATCGCCACGATCCCGGGGCGCGGCTATCGGTTTACCGCCGCGCTGGACGGTGAGGCGAGCTCGACTCCCTCATCAGCATCTGTTGAACCACCGACCGGACAGTCGCCGACCGGCGTGCGTTCAAACCTCCCTGCAGAGATGCCCACGCTTTATGGTCGAGGCGAGGATCTGTCGGCTCTGCGTGCGCTTATCCAGGCGCACAGGCTCGTAACCGTCGCGGGTGCTGGCGGCATTGGCAAGTCAGCATTGGCACAGGCGGTCGCACACGAACTGTGCGCATCTTTTGAACACGGCGCCTGGCTGGTTGAATTTGCACCGGTTGTCGATGCCTCATTGACGCCCACTACAGTTGCGCGCGTTCTGAACGTATCGCTGGGCAGCGACGAGCAAGTTGCAGCTCTAGCCGCGGCGCTGAGCACGCGCCAGATACTGCTTGTGCTCGACAACTGCGAGCACCTCGTTAAGGCCGTTGCACCACTTGTAGAAGCTCTGCTTCGAGCGGCTCCTCAAGTGCGGCTTCTCGTCACTAGCCAGGAGCCACTGAGAGTCAAGCAGGAGCAGGTCTACCGACTGGACGGACTGGCACTGCCGAGCGCAACGGGTCTCGAAGCCGCACGGCAAGCCGGGGCGACGGCGCTTTTTAACGCCCGCGCCCAGGAAGCCGATCCGCACTTTGAACTGCATGGGGACAACGTAGCCGCGGTCGTGGACATTTGCAGGCACTTGGACGGCATAGCCCTGGCGATCGAGCTAGCGGCCGCCCGTGTGCCCCTGCTCGGCGTCGAGGGCCTGCGTGCTCGTCTTGGGGATCGCTTCCGCGTTCTAACCGGCGGCTATCGCTTGGGCTTGCGACGCCACCAGACGCTGCAGGCAGCGTTGGAGTGGAGCCATGGTCTTTTAGCGCCCGATGAACAGGCGGTGTTCCGAAGGCTGGGCATCTTCGTCGGCAGCTTCGACTTGACGAGCGCGCAGCGTCTAGCGGCTGACGACACCATCCACGCATGGGAGGTGCTCGATCACCTCGGCACGCTGGTAGAGCGATCCTTGGTAATAGCGGAATCCGATGAGGAACCGCGATATCGGTTGTTGGAGACCACGCGTGCGTTTGCCCTGGAGCTGCTGCAACAGGCCGGTGAAAGCGACCGCACGCAGCGAAGGCACGCCGAGGCAATCCTTGCGGTCTTCGAAGCTTCACTCGAAACCCGGCACTCACTTCCGACCCAGGTTCAAATGGAACGGTACCTACCAGACCTGGACAACGTGCGCGCAGCGCTTGATTGGGCCGCCAGCGATGCTGGAGACGTTCAAATGGCGATTTCACTGGCCGGTGCAAGTGCTTGGATATGGGCCTATGGACGCCTGCGACCGGAGGGACTTCGTCGAATCCAATCAGCAATCGACAGCATTGACTCGTCAACGCCGCCTCAGATTGAGGCGCGCTTACTTACGGAGTGGGCCGGCCTGGCAACACCCGAATATCATCCGCAGCACCGCGCCGCGCTCGCTCGAGCGATAGATCTTTTTCGCGCGGTCGGCGATCGTCAAGGGTTGTTTGTTGCCCTGTGGCTTCAGACCGCAACGCTGGCCGACTGTGGGCAGCTGGCCGACGCGGAAAACGCGCTCTGCGAAGTAGAGCAGACGTTCGAGGCGGCATGGCCGGCTGTCCATCGCGCCAGACTCCTGATGCTTCGCGCGTGGCTCCTGAAGCGCCAGGGCCGGATTGAAGAAAGCATTCCGGTGGACGAGGAGCTTCTCCAGCTCGCGAGAGACTTGAACGACTATAGGTTGATACTCCAGTCGTTGTGCTCGCTAGAACAAAGCGTCGCCTCCCTCGGACGGCTCGAAGAGTCCGTAAGGCGCGGGCGCGAACTCCTGGACCTCACACGGCGGAACCCACACCTGGGCGGCGGGATCGAGCACAGCTTCTTCCTCAACCTCAGTATGTCATTGGCGCAGTTGGGTGAACTTCCGGAGGCCATCGAATTGGCACGCAACGGGTATCACTTGGGGAGCAAGTGGGCTTGACGTCGGACGCACTGGATCTTTTCAGCTTCTTGGCATTCAAGCGCGGACGGATGAAGGAGGCCGCTCGCCTCGTGGGGTACGCCGACAAACGACTAGCAATGCAGGACTACTCGCGGCATGCAGTTGAGCAAAAGCTTCGGGATAACGTCCTGGAGGGTTTGCGCGACATCCTGACTGAGGAGGAGCTCGCCCAGCACATGAAGGCGGGTGAATCCATGAGCGATGAGCAAAGTGCGTGGATCGCGCTCGATAATTACGTGTGAGAGCTTTCCTTCAGTTTGCAGCGATAGGAGCGAAGTCGCGATGCGGTCGACAGCGGGTGCGTCGCGTCCCTGAATGCTGAAACCAGTTGCGCGGTGTTACGAACGCGGATTCAGTAACTCTGACCGAGGAGTAGGCAGGTACCAATTACTCTGACGCAATGCCCTGATCGTCGAATGACGCATTGGTCGCCAAGTTGCTGTTTTCCCTGCGATCAGCATTGCATTAACTTTGACGCCCTACATGTGCATGCTCGCCTCAGCCGCGGCCACGCGTTGACCATGGCGAAGCTTGCGCAGGTGGCAACGGCACCGACCGCAGCCGGCGCTGTCACGAGCGGACCTCTGTTTGCTCGGAGGCGTGGTCGACCGCCGGCCTGATTGACCAATCTCGCCTTCTCGGAATCTGTCCAAGCGCGTTTGACTGGCACGCCGTAGCGGACAGGGAATCGCAGCGCATTCCATGGAAGCACTTCGGAGCACGGCCGTGACGGCCTGGGACTCATGTGACTTGACCGACTTGCGTTGACAGCCCTTGTCTGTCGCTGCGACATACGGGATGATCAAAGGAAGAATAGAAGCGCCTCGAGACAGTGACGGGGCTCCAGGGAGACATCTTGTTCATCGACTACGCGAGCAAGCCGCCGATACCGGCCTTCGACAAGCCGGCACCGCACCTGGGCAATTACGACCGGGTCTATGAATCCAGCAAGGGGGTGTCGGAGGCAGCCGGTCCCTCGCTGGCGGAGTATCTCGCCACCTACGAGCGGGCCGGAGCACGGCATGTCGTCGTCAAGGCCAAGGATGTCGAAACGACCTTCGGCGTCAAGGTGGCCAACGAAGACGTAGCGGAGTTCTGCCGACAGCAAGGGGGCCGCTACGTCGGCTTCGCCGGCGTCGATCCCCACAAGGGCATTGCCGCGATCCGCGAACTGGAACACGCCGTGCGCGAGCTGGGGCTGCGTGGGCTGAATCTGCAATGCTTCGAGCTCAAGCTGCACATCAATGACAAGAAGATGTACCCGCTATACGCCAAGTGCATCGAGCTCGACATCCCGGTCAATATCCACTGCTCGATCAACTTCTCGACCAGCACGCTGATGGAGTACGGTCGGCCGCAGTTGCTGGACGAGGTCATGGTCCATTTTCCGGAGCTGCGTGTGTGCGCGGCACCGCCCGGCTGGCCGTGGGTGCACGAACTGATCGGCGTGGCCTGGCGGCACAAGAATGTCCATATCGGTCTCGTCGCCGTTCGGCCGAAGTATCTGCAGCAGCCGGCCTCGGGCTACGAGGGGCTGGTGCAGTTCGGCGGCAGCGTTCTGCAGGACCGGATCCTGTTCGGAACCTCGTACCCGCTCGTTCCGGTCGAGCGCTCCGTGCGCGAGGTCGAAGAGCTGCCTTTGAAAGACGAAGTGAAGCGCAAGTGGCTGCATGACAACGCCGCGCGATTCCTGCGGCTCGCATAAGAGATAACTCGAGGAGACATGCCATGACGATGCAAAAAGGTCGACGCAAGGCCGTCGCGCAACTGCTTTCGCTTTCCGGCGGTGTCGCAATCGGCGTCCCGCGCCTCGCGTTCGGCCAGGCCGCGCCACCGAAGCCCGCAAGCATTGTCGTCAATGCCGCGGGGGGCGCGGTCAACAAGTCGCTGCGCGAAGCCTTCTTCAATGAGTTCGAGAAGCGCTACGGCATCAAGGTCATCGACACGAGTCCGACCGACTTTGGCAAGCTGCGCGCGATGGTCCAGTCGGGCAACGTCGAGTGGTCGGTCATGGAGATCAACGAGGCGGACGCCGAGCGCGCGGTCAAGTTGAATCTGCTCGAGCCGCTCGACATGAGCGTGATCAACATGGCGGGGCATCCGAAGGAGCTGCAGGACAACAAGTTCGTTGTTACCCGCGGAATTTATTCGACGGTGCTCGGCTATCGGACCGATGTCTTCGCCAATCGGCCGCGCCCGACGGGCTGGGCGGAGTTCTGGGACGTGAAGAAATTCCCGGGACCACGGGCATTGCGCAGTTCGCCGGTCGACAACCTGGAGTTCGCGCTGATGGCCGACGGCGTGAAGCCGAACCAGATCTACCCGATCGATCTGGACCGCGCTTTCCGCAAGATGGATCAGATCAAGCCGCACATTTCGGTGTGGTGGACGACCGGTGCGCAATCCGCGCAGGTGCTGATCGACAAGGAAGTCGTGCTCGGCACGGCGTGGCACGGCCGCTTTTACACCGCGATCAAGGACGGGGCGCCGATTGCCATCGACTTCAACGAGGGCATCATTCATCGCACGCCCTTCGGCATTCCGCGCGGCGCCAAGGACGCGTACTGGGGACAGCGCTTCCTTGCGCTGCTGACCGAGCCGCAACTACAGGCGAAGTACGCGAACCTGATGTCCTATCCGGGCCTGCACCAGGATTCGATCAAGTACACCGATCCGGCCATGATTCCGTTCCTGCCGACCTCGGCGAACAACCTGTCGCGGCAGGTGTGGTCAAGCGCTGGCTGGTGGAACGACAACGCGGATGCGGTGCAGGAACGCTGGAATCGGTGGATGCTGGCGCGCTAGAGCACTCCGTTCGGGCCTCACCGGGCGTGGCCACTGTCCTTACCCTTGCGGGAGTGACCAAGCACTACGGCGAGGTCCCGGCCCTGCGGGGCGTCGATCTCGAGGTCCACTCGGGCGAGCTGCTGACGCTGCTCGGGCCGAGCGGTTCGGGCAAGACGACCCTGCTCAAGGTCATCGCCGGATTCGAGATTGCCGAAGGCGGCGTGGTATCGCTCGCCGGACGCGACATCACGACGCTCGCGCCGAACAAACGCGACATCGGCATGGTGTTCCAGAACTACGCCTTGTTTCCGCACATGAGCGTGGCAGCGAACATCGCGTTTCCGTTGAACATCCGCAAGGTTCCGAAGCAGGACATCGCGCGGCAGGTGACCGACGCCCTGCAGCTGGTCGGCCTGGCAGGCTACGGCGAGCGCCTGCCGAAGCAACTCTCGGGCGGGCAGCAGCAGCGGGTCGCGCTGGCGCGTGCGGTCGTTTTCCAGCCGCGCCTGTTGCTGCTGGACGAGCCATTCGGGGCACTTGATCGCAAGCTGCGGGAGCAGATGCAGCTCGAGGTGCGCCGGCTGCAGCAGCGACTCGGCATCACGACCATCTTCGTGACCCACGATCAGGAGGAGGCGCTGGTTCTGTCGGACCGCATCGCGGTGATGAGCGACGGTGTGATCGAGCAGCTCGGCGATCCCCGCGCGATCTATGCGAGTCCTGTGAATCGATTCGTTGCCGACTTCATCGGTGAATCCAACCTGCTGCGCGCCCGCACCGATGCAACGGGTGAGACAGGCGGTGCTCGACAGCGGCGCCACCGTGGAGCTACCCGAGCGACGGAGCGCGAACGCCGAAGTGGGCCTGCTGATCCGGCCCGAGGCGATCGAGCTGGCACGCGCACCCGCGAATGCACAGGGATTCGCGGGGACGGTCGAGGAAGTCGTTTACCTCGGCAGCACCTTGAAGTATTTCGTGCGACTTGAGAGTGGTGCCGCTGTCATCGCGCGCCGCTCGTTCGGGCAGCAGCCGGTCTTCGCTGCTGGAGACCGGGTCGTTGCGTCCTGGTCGCCGGCCGATGTGCACGTGGTGCAGTGGTGAGTGTCCTGCGCGCTTCCCGCGTTGATCGGGAGCCGCTGCTGCATGCGGCTCTGCCGCTGGCGTTTCTCGGGGTGCTCTTCCTCTATCCGGTCGTCCGGTTCCTGCTGATCAGCGTCGACGGCGGTTCGCTGGCCCAGTACGACAAGGCGCTCTTCGATGGCCTCTACCTGCGGGTTCTGGCCGATACCTTCCGCATTGCGCTGATCGTCACGCTGATCACGTTGGTCCTTGGGTATCCGATTGCCTACTTCCTGTCGTCCGCGCCGCCGCGATGGGCCACCGTCGGCCTGGTCTTCCTGATCCTGCCGTTCTGGACCAGCGTGCTGATCCGAACCTACGCATGGTCGGTGATCCTCGGGCGAAACGGCGTGGTGAACCGCCTGCTGCTCTCCTCCGGAGTCGTTGACGAGCCGTTGCGGCTGCTGAACAACGAGATCGGGGTACTGATCGGGATGGTGCACGTCCTGCTGCCATATATGGTGTTTCCGCTCTATGCAGTGATGAAGCGGCAGGACCCGACGCTCCTGCTCGCGTCGCTGGGACTCGGCGCCTCGGGGCCGCAGACGTTCTGGCGCGTCTACCTGCCGTTGACAGTGCCGGGAATTCTGGCGGGCACCACGCTGGTGTTCGTGCTGTCGCTCGGATTCTTCATAACGCCCGCGGTTCTGGGCGGCGGCAAGGTGATGATGATTGCCGTTCTGATCGAACAGCAGGTCCGCGAGCTGTCGAATTGGCAGTTCGCGGCGGCGCTGTCCACCGTGCTGCTGGCCGCTGCGCTGGCCACCTACGGCCTACTGAACCTCGCGTTGCGCAGGCACCGCTGATGCCGCCCGCACCTCGCCGCGCATCACCAAGATCGCCCTGGACCGTGGCGCTGTACGTCTACTGCGCGCTGGTCTTCGCCTTCCTGATGCTGCCGATGCTGATCGTCGCGCTGCTGTCGTTCAGTTCGTCGCCGTACCTGGTCTTTCCGCCACCGGGCTTCTCGTTGCGGTGGTATGCGGCGTACTTTGGCGATTCGATCTGGATCGACGCAACGATACGCAGCGTCAAGGTCGGGCTGGCCACCACGGTCGGAGCGACGGTGCTCGGCACGCTGCTGGCATTCAGCCTTGTGCGCGGCCGCTATCCGGGGCGAGCGATCGTGGACCAGCTGGCGGTCGCGCCGCTGATCGTGCCGGCCATCGTCTATTCGGTGGCGATCTACAGCCTCTTCGCACACCTCAAGTTGATAGGCCAGTGGCCGGCGATTGCGCTCGCGCATACGGTTCACACGCTGCCGTTCGTGGTGCTCATCGTCGGCGCCGCGCTGCGCACGTTTGACATCGCCCAGGAGCAGGCCGCCGTGGGTCTCGGCGCCACGCGCTTCCAGGCCATCACCCGGATCACGCTGCCCCAGATCCGCCCGGCGCTCATATCGGCGGCGTTCCTCGTGTTCATCTCCTCGTTCGACGAACTCGTGATCGCGATGTTCATCGGCGGCTCACGCATGACGCTGCCCAAGAAGATGTTCGACAACATCATGAACGACATCGACCCGACGATCGCGGCCGTGTCGGTACTGCAGATCGGGCTGGTGATCGTCGCGCTCGCGATAACGTCCCGCTTCGGGGCGGGGGCCAAGCCGGTGGCGTAACGGCCAGACCATGCGTCGCCACAACATCATCGCGGCCGCGGTGCCGAGCCTCGACGAGCGCCGGCGGCGGATCGAAAGCGAGTCGCTGCCCCCCAACATCGGCGCGCTGCTGGACGAGGCGACGCTGTCCGCCGAGTCCTCGCTGGCCTGGCACTTCTTCGAGAGCGACGAGCGCGCGACCTACGGTGAGGTGCGCCGGGCCGTCAATCGGCTGGCCAACGGCTTGCACCGGCACGGCGTGCGCAAGGGCACGAAGGTCGCCGTCATGCTGCCCAACGTCGCAGCCATGCCCACGACGTGGCTGGCGCTGGCGCGGCTCGGGGCCATCATGGTCCCGGTCAACATTGCCTACACGCCGCGCGAACTCGAGTACGTCGTCACCGACAGCGACGCGACGTTCCTGGTGATTCATGAAGAGTGTCTGCCGGCACTGGACGGGCTGGCGCGCCTGCCCGGTGAGGTCACGGCGGACGCGGTGTTCGTTGTAGGAGCAAGCCACAGCGGGCGCTTCCAGTCGTGGCACGACATCGGTCGCGATCAGCCAGAGACGCTGACTTTCGAAGTCACGATCGACCTCGATGACCTGATGAACATCCAGTACACGTCGGGGACGACGGGGTTCCCCAAGGGCTGCATGCTGTCCCACCGCTACTGGCTGCTGCTGGCCAAGGTGCAGGGCGAGCACGACGGGCGCACCTACACGCGCGTCATGGCCGCCAATCCGTTCTTCTACATGACGCCGCAGTGGCTGCTGTTGATGTGCTTCTACACCCGCGGCACTTTGTTCGTCGCGCGGCGCCTGAGCGGCAGTCGCTACATCGGATGGATACGCGAACATCGGATCCAGTTCTGCCTGTTCCCGGAAGCCGCCTACAAGCAGCCGACGCAGCCGGACGACGCGGACAACGAGATCATCCGTGTCAGCACCTACGGTTTTCCGAGACAGGAACAGCTTCGACTGGAAGAGCGCTTCGACTTCGTCGCGCGCGAGGCCTTCGGCATGACCGAGATCGGCACCGCGCTCTTCGTGCCGATCGAAGCGGCCGACATGACCGGCCTGGGCTCGTGCGGTGTTCCCGAGCCCTTTCGCGAGTGCCGCATCGCCGACGAGAACGGCAATACCTTGCCGATCGGCGCGACCGGCGAACTCCTGATCCGCGGCCCGGGCATCCTGCAGGGCTACTACAAGAAGCCGGAGGCGACAGCGCAGGCGTTCCATGGCGACTGGTTTCGCACCGGAGATCTCTTCCGGCAGGACGAGCGCGGCTACTTCTACATCGTTGGGCGTGTCAAGGACATGATTCGCCGCAGTGGCGAGAACATCGCTGCGCGTGAGGTGGAGCAAGTGATCCTGGGGCTGCCGACGGTCGCCGAGGCGGCGTGCATCCCGGTGCCCGATGCGCAGCGCGGCGAAGAGATCAAGGCGCTGATCGTGCTGCAGCCCGGCATCGCGCGGGATGAGTGCACGCCGCAGACGATCCTCGCACACTGCAGTGCGAACCTGGCCCCATTCAAGGTCCCGCGCTACATCACTTACGTCGACTCATTGCCCAAGACCGGTTCGGCCAAGATCGCCAAGGCCGAACTGCGCGCGGCCGCGAACCTGACGGCAGGCTGCTACGACGCGTTGGTGGACCGATGGCTGTAGCCAAGCACATCCCCCCGGCGGACTGCCCGGATCCGCTCGAGCGACGCCGCCGCATCGAGGCCGAGCCATTGCCGGCCAACGTCTGGCAATTGCTCGAGGACGCCGCGCGCGAAGTGCCGGATCAATTGCTGTGGGACTTCTTCCAGGCCGAGTCCCGCGCGACGTATGCCGAAGTGCGTGACACGGCCGCCGCGCTGGCCCGTGGCCTGTCACAGCGGGGCGTTCGGAGGGGAACGGTCGTTGCAGTCATGCTGCCCAACGTGCCGGAGTACCCGCTGAGCTGGCTCGCAGCCGCCCGCTTGGGAGCGGTGGTGGTCCCCCTGAACCCTCAGTACACCGCACGCGAGGTGCAGTACGTTCTCGAAGACGCCGGAGCGACGTTCGCGATCGTTCACCACGCTTCCGTTGCGGTCCTGGAAGGTGCGCTGGCCCAGCAGAATCAACTAAGTCGAGATCGCGTCTTCGTCGTCGGCGCAGACACCGGCGATTGGCAGCCCTACTCAGCTCTGCTCGAGGGTCGTCACGGTGAGTCGTCACAGCGACGCTGGGCCCGCACTCGATGACCTGCTCAGCATCCAGTACACCTCGGGAACGACGGGCTTGCCCAAGGGATGCCTGCTGACGCACAGGCACTGGCTGACCTGCGGGATCGTGAATGCGCGCCGCGATGGCCGCGTCTACCGCCGAATCCTGGCCTCGACGCCGTTCTTCTATATGGATCCGCACTGGCTGCTGCTGATGACACTGTTCCAGCGCGCCACACTCTTCGTGGCTGAGCGCCAGAGTGCGAGTCACTTCATGGAGTGGGTCCGGCAGCACCGGATCGAGTTTTGCCTCTTCCCTGAACTCGTTCTGAAGCAGCCGCCGTCCGCCGACGACGGCAACAACGCGCTGATCCGCATGAACATCTATGGCGTCAAGCCCGACCGGCAGGCCGAGATCGAGCAGCGCTTCAATGTGATCGCGCGCGAGGCGTACGGCATGACGGAGATGGGTTCCGTCATGTACATGCCGATGGAGTCGACCGACATGGTCGGCTCGGGCTCGTGCGGCATTCCGTCTCCCTTCCGCGAGTGCCGGATCGTCGATTCGGACGGCGCGGTGCTGGACGTCGGAGAGGTCGGTGAACTGCAGGTGCGGGGTCCCGGGAGGATGCTCGGATACCACCGCAAGCCGGAGGCGAATGCCGCCGCGTTCGACGGCGAGTGGTTCCGCACCGGCGATCTCTTTCGCAGGGACGACCGCGGGTACTACTACCTCGTGGGTCGCCTGAAGGACATGATCCGTCGCAGTGGCGAGAACGTGTCAGCGCAGGAAGTCGAGCGCGTCTCTGCGCGGCATGCCCGAGGTGCTGGAGGCCGCAGTCATCGGGGTGCCGGACGAAGCGCGGGGAGAAGAGATCCTCGCCATCGTGGTCCCGGCCGAGGGAGCCACTGTGGAACCTGATCAGCTCTTTTCGACCTGCGCCCAGTCGCTCGCGCGTTTCAAGATTCCGCGCTTCCTTCGTGTCGAGACCGTGCTGCCCAAGACACCGTCCGGCAAGATCGCCAAGGGCCAGTTGCGCGACCGATGGCGACATTCCCTCGCCGGTTGCTATGACCGGTCGGTGCAGAGATGGCTTTGATCGGGCGTGCTTCTCTTGAATAGCCGCACGACGCGCGCCATGCGCCTGCGCATCTAATTCAGATCAGAGAACGTCACCCCGTAGTTCAGGCTGGCATTGCTCGAGCTGTCGGCGCAGGTGCCGGCCGCGGTAGTGCACTGCGTTGCCGGCGATACCGTCGGTGCCACCAGGCGGTAGTAGCTGGCGGGATCTCCGTCGAGCGTCACGCCGGGCGGGAACGACGCCGTCGTCGGCGTCCATTATTGCCACCATGAAATTCCACCACCGTGTGGCGGATTTTCATGGTATGTTTTCACCGCATGACGCAGAAGATTCCTCGTCCCGACCTGATCGCCAGCATCCGGCGGGCGCTCGGGCGCAGCCGCGCGGTCGCGCTGGTGGGGCCGCGCCAGGTCGGCAAGACGACGCTCGCTCGCGCCTTCCTGCCCGCGGACTCCCGCCGCTACTTCGACCTCGAGAGCCCGGTCGACCTTGAACGCCTCGATCGGCCGATGACGGCGCTCGAAAGCCTGCCGCGCGACCTCGTGGTCATCGACGAGGTTCAGCGCCGGCCGGACCTCTTTCCGATCCTTCGCGTTCTCATCGATCGTGACGACCGGCCGGGACAGTACCTGCTGCTTGGCAGTGCCTCACCGCCGCTATTGCGCCAGTCGAGCGAGTCACTTGCCGGTCGGCTGGAGGTCATCGAGATCGATCCCCTTTCGCTCGCCGAAGTCGGGTCGGGCGCGCTGAGGGACCTGTGGGCACGCGGCGGTTTCCCGCGGTCGTTCACCGCTTCGAGCGCCGAGGACAGTCTCCAGTGGCGTGAAGCGTTCGTGAAGCTCACGGTCGAACGCGACCTGCCCGAGCTCGGGCTGGGCGCAAGTTCGATCGCCATTCGCCGCTTCTGGAACATGCTGGCGCACTATCACGGCCAGATCTGGAACGCGGCCGAGCCGGCGCGTTCGCTCGGCGTTGGGGAAACCACGGTGCGTCGCTACCTCGACTTCATGACCGGGGCTTTCCTGATTCGGCAGCTGCAACCTTGGTTCGAAAACTTGGGCAAGCGCCAGGTGAAGTCCCCCAAGGTCTACGTCCGTGACAGCGGCCTGCTGCACGCGCTGCTGAACCTCTCCGACGCTGATGCAGTCCTCGGGCACCCGAAAGCAGGCGCCTCGTGGGAGGGGTTTCTCCTCGAGCAAGTCCTGCATCACGCCCGGCCGAGCCAGGCGTACTTCTGGGCGACCCACCAGGGCGCGGAACTCGATCTCCTGATGTTCAAGCACGGGCGACGCGTCGGCGTGGAGTTCAAGCTCGCCGACGCTCCCAAGCTCACCCCCTCGATGCGCATCGCCATGACCGATCTGAAGTTGGACCAGTTGCTGGTGATCTATCCGGGCAAGAAGCCGTACGCGTTGGCAGACAAGGATCGAGGTGATCCCTGCGCGGGGGATTGCCGAGTTCGTCCCGTGACCGCCCCGGAGAAATCCGGCACGGCCGCCCGCCACGGCTTGAGTTACACATTGCTCTGAGTAAAACGACTCACGGCATCGAGTAATTCGTAGCGATCGCCGGCGTCATTCACCGCATTGCGATGGCCCGCTTCAGCTGCTGAAGGCGCCAGGA
>CAVWFH010000006.1:0-56678 GCA_963754065.1 uncultured beta proteobacterium
TCGATCGTCATTGCGGGTACGGGGTACGTCGGACTGGTCACGGGCGCCTGCCTGTGCGAAGTGGGTCATTCGGTGTTCTGCGTCGACATCGATCCGGAGCGAGTCAGGCGGCTGTCGGCCGGCGAAGTGCCGTTCTACGAGCCGGGGCTGGCGGCGCTCGTCAAGGAAGGCGTGGCGTCCGGCCGGCTCAGCTTTCACGACGTCACTGCGCGATGCCTATCAGCGCAGCAAGGAAGACCGCACGCTCAGCGCTCCGGTCGTGATGATCGCGGTCGGCACACCGTCCGCCGACGACGGCTCGGCCGACATCAGCATCGTGCTGCAGGTGGCGAAGGAGATTGGCCAGGTCATCGACGAGTACACGGTGGTCGCATCGAAGTCGACGGTACCGGTGGGCACGTCCGACAAGGTTGCACAGGCGATCGCCGCCGCGGGCGCTGACACGAAACTGTTCGACGTCGTCAGCAATCCGGAATTCCTGAAGGAAGGCGCGGCAGTCGAGGACTTCATGCGCCCGAGCCGCATCATCGTCGGCGCCAACGCGCCAGCGGCCGAGAAGGTGATGCTCGAGCTGTATCGCCCCTTCAACATGAACCACGACCGCGTGCTGACGATGGCGACGCGCGAGGCGGAACTGACGAAGTACGCCGCCAACGCATTGCTCGCGACCAAGATCAGCTTCATCAACGAAGTCGCCAACCTGTGCGACCGGCTCGGCGTCGATATCGACAACGTGCGCCGCGGCATCGGCTCCGACCCACGCATCGGCCACGCGTTCATCTACGCGGGCGCCGGCTACGGCGGATCGTGCTTTCCGAAGGACGTGAAGGCACTGATCCACACCGCGCGCACGATCGACGTCGAGCCGCTGGTGCTCGATGCGACGCATCAGCGCAACGAGCACCAGAAGCTGTACGTCGTCGAGCAGGTGAAGCAGCAGTTCGGAGCCGACCTCAAGGGACGGACCTTCGCGCGTCTGGGGCCTGGCGTTCAAGCCGGGCACCGACGACGTGCGCGAGGCGCCGGCGCTGTCGATCGTGCGCGGGCTGCTCGATGCCGGCGCCACCGTGCGCGCGTTCGACCCGGTGGCTGCGACGGCGTTTGCAAAGCGACTTGGCGGAAGGCGGCGGAGACACCTCGCGATTCAGCCTCGTCGCGGAGAAGTACGAAGCCCTGACTGGCGCCGACGCGCTGGTGCTGATCACCGAGTGGAAGGAGTTCCGCAGCCCTGACTTCCGCCGGATCCGCAGCCTGCTGAAGCAGCCCGTGATCTTCGATGGCCGCAATCAGTACGACGCGGCGCGGCTGCGCGGCGAAGGCTGGACGTACCGTGGCGTTGGCCGAGGAACGGTGCCGGCATGATCGCGCGGCAACGCCTCAGGAAGCTTCCTGTGAATTCCGGTAACCGCATGAAAGTCCTCGTCACCGGCGCCGCCGGCTTCATCGGCATGCACGTCGCGCGGCGCCTGCTCGAGCGCGGCGACACCGTCGTCGGGCTGGACAACCTGAACGACTACTACGACGTCAATCTCAAGCTCGCGCGGCTGAAGCAGCTCGAGCTCCCGGGATTTTCATTCCACAAGCTCGACGTCGCCGACAGCGCGGCCATCGATCAGCTCTTCGCCGCCGAAAAGTTCGATCGTGTCGTGCACCTCGCCGCGCAGGCCGGCGTGCGCTATTCGCTGATCAACCCGCACGAGTACATCCGCTCGAACATCACCGGCTTCCTCAACATCCTCGAGGCCTGCCGCCACCACCCGGTCGAGCACCTGGTCTACGCCAGCAGCTCGAGCGTCTACGGCGGCAACACCCGTCTGCCGTTCAAGGAATCCGACAACGTCGACCACCCGGTGAGCCTGTATGCGGCCAGCAAGAAGTCCAACGAGCTGATGGCACACACCTACAGCCACCTGTTCGGCATTCCGACGACGGGACTGCGCTTCTTCACCGTCTACGGACCGTGGGGCCGGCCGGACATGGCGTTGTTCCTGTTCACGAAGGCGATCCTGGCCGGTGAGCCGGTCAACGTGTTCAACCACGGCAAGATGCAGCGCGACTTCACCTACATCGACGACATCGTCGAAGGCGTGGTGCGCGTGCTCGATCGCGCACCGCAGCGCCGATGCGGCATTCGACCGCATCGCGCCAGACCCTGCTCATTCCTGGGCGCCGTACCAGGTGCTGAACATCGGCAACCATGGGCCGGCCGGCCTGCTGGAGTACCTCGACGCATTGGAATCTGCTCTGGGCAGAAAAGCCCAGCGCAACTACCTGCCTATGCAGCCGGGCGACGTGCCGGCGACATTCGCGGACGTTTCTTTACTGACGGAGTGGACCGGTCACAAGCCGGGGACGCCGGTTCGGGAGGGAATTCGGCGGTTTGTCACATGGTACGCGGACTACCTGCGAAGTCAGACCACACGGTCCTAGCGAACACATGCGGCCTCATTGACAGGCCGCCGGCTAGGCGCGTAGCGCCTCGATCGACCTTACTCGTTCGGCGCGGGCCTCAACGGCACAAGCAGGCCCTGCTCCCAGAAGCGGGGAAGGTGATAGTCGCCTTAAAGCTGCGCTGAGGCGCGTACGACGTCCAAGAATAACTGACCAGATACACCGACGAGGCGATGGCAATCGCAGTTGCACCGGTCGCGAGAATACGTCCATGCCCCGCCACTTTAGCGTGTGCCGGCTCGCGGAAGATGCCTGCAGAGCCAAGCAGCACTCCGAAGGCAATCGCCATGGCAGACTGAGAAAGTGGCATCAGATAATTTCCGTCTACCAAGCCATAGATTACCGCGACGAGACAAGCCAGTAACGCAGCCGCTCCCCCGTCCCCCGGTGCCGTTCCAGTGCGCTGGAACGCCCGGACAACTCCTCGAAACAACCGCCACAGCAAATACGTCAGAAGTAACGCTGCCGGAAGACCATACTCTGCCGAGATCTGAATCGGCCAGCTATGAGGATGAGCGCCGTACGGATGAGGAAAGGCTGCAAAGTGCATTGGACCGATTCCAAGCAAGGGAGCGTCGCGCAGGAACGAACCACCGGCCAGCCAGAGCTCGAAACGACCCGACGCTCCCGCCAATGACGACGGATCGCGCACAATGTCGACAGTCGTCAGACCCGCCAAGCTTGGCACTGCAACGAACAACAACCAGTACAGCACCGCTCCCAGCCCAAGCGTTGCCGCAAGCACGCTCAACTGCACACGCGCACGCTCTCTTCCAGCGGCAAAGAGGTAAACAAGCCCCGCCAGCAGGTATGCGAAGAAAATTGCTCGCGTGCCCAAACCAATGTTCACCATCCAAAGCAGTGAGAGCGTAGCGACCGCGGCAATCCGAGTGCCGCATTGTCCAGTGCGATCGACTGCCAGTGCCGCAATGAACGGCATCAGTACTGCGTAAAGTGCTGATGGGAAACGGGGGTTCGCGAACCCCAACAGCAAAACGTCGAGTCCGAGACTGTCGCCCAGAGACAGTGCGGCTCCGTATCGAGTCAGTATGCCGACGACATGCGCCGCGCCGAGCAAGAGACAAGACATCGAAATGGCCTTCCAGGTTTCCGTTGGACGCAGCGACATCGCGATTGCCACCAAGACCGCAAGACCTGCGAGCCCGACGAACAAGGAGAGTTCCGCAAAGGAATGCGAAGGAAGTGCTGCCATGGACGACGACAGAACGGCAAGACTCGCAAAGGCGGCCAACGAAACCGCTGTTGCTGCGCTCAATCGAATGTCAATGGAACAGACCGCGTAGATTGCGGCTGGCGCTGTCAGCGCAAGCAGTAGTACCTGAATCGCGCGTTGCTCGTCGTGCCAGGACGGGAGTTCCGTCAATTCAATCGTCGAGGTCAGCAGAAAGTACAGCGCCCAGCACAGTGCCAAGGACAACTCCGGTTGAACGCGCCAGCACGGGCCACCGTGAATGAAGACTCAGTCGTGTCTGCCGTAGAGCCATTCCTACACCGGTCTGAGTCATGGAACGAACTCAACGCCCGAAAGAAAACGGGCCGGCGATTCCGGCCCGTCTTTTCATTGAACGTCAATCAGCAATTACGTGCCAACGCCAGTCTTCGAACGATTGCAGCCGGCGCCGCCAGTATTCGCAAAGTCCCAAGTGATCGCTGGTTGCGCAAGCGGCAGTCGTCCGGTCAGAGTCACCGTACAGCCACCGGCCTGGTTGCGTGCCACCAGCGTGATCGATGACGCCATTGGTGCGCGCGTAAGTGCACCGGTCGGACGCGGCGATACTTCGGCGTCGGCAGGCCCGCCCAGTCAGACGGCAAGATAACCATCAGCTCCAAGCGTACCGCCGTCGCGATGCCGCGCAGTCAATCGGGGCGGCGTTAGCTGCCATTGTTGTTCTGCACGACACTCGGCAATTGCCTGCTTCAGCTGGCCAACGGCTGCGAAGTTGTCCGACCAACGCGAACGGGTCACATAGTCCTGATACTGCGGAATGGCGATGGCCGCCAAAATGCCGATGATCGCAACCACGATCATCAACTCGATCAGCGTGAAGCCGCGTTGGACGCGGGCGATTTGGTGTTTCATTTGCTCTCCTTTGAAGACCCTGAAGATTTCGGTCAGACACACGGCCCCTTGCCGATGACCGATAGTCTGCTAGAACCGTGCCAGCGAGAATTGCCGCTCTAACCGGAGAAAAGTGCCATGAATTCAAGGCACTCCTGACACTTTGCGGCTTTCGAGGGTGACGATTTGCGGCAGGCGGTGCCGCGAACTGCGCGTCTCATCCGAGCGGATGAGGACTTTGTCGACCTAAACCGCGGGCGCGTTGACGAACTCCATCCGTACGCCGGCGAGTTCGATGACGTCCTTGTTCTTGAGCGGATGCGCGGCCGAGCCGAGGTTCGCGCCGTTGACGGTCGGGAAGACTTCGCCTTCGACGTGGGCGATGAAGTAGCCGGTCGGGCGGCGGGTGATGACGGCGACCTGGTGGCCGGGTCGGCCGATGGTGGTCAGCGCCTTGACCAGTTGCAGCTCGCGGCCCTCGTTGGCGCCGTTGAGGATCTTGATCGACGCCGCGGCCGGGGAATCCTCGCCGGAACCGGGCTGGCGGATCTGGATCGTCGCCGGGCCGGGGCCGTAGAACTCGCGCTTCAGCGGCTGCGAGGTGTCGATGTCGACTTCGCCCTCGGTGCCGGAGGCGCCGTCGGCCAGGAACTTGAGCCGGTACTTGCCGATCTCGACAGCGTCGCCGCTTTGCAACAGATGCTTCTTGATCGGCTGGCCGTTGACGGTGGTGCCGTTGGTGGAGCCGAGGTCCTCGAGGTAGACCTCGCCGCCCGAGCTGTAGATGACCGCGTGCTCGCCGCTGACGGCGAGGTTGTCGATCACGATGTCGTTGTGCGAGCGCCGGCCGATGGTCGTGCGGTCCTTGGTCAGACCGACTTCCCGCAGCACCACACCGTCCAGACTCAGGACCAGCCTAGGCATCATTTCTCCTCGGGCCCATATTCTCGTATTCCCGGAGATTCTGCCAGCCTGTAAAAAGGCTGCCAATCAACGGTCTAGCCGCGGTTTCAAGCTTCATCGGGCGCGCTAGTCACAGCGTCATGTGTGTCCTGGGAAGTCTCTTCGGGACTTTCCTTGCGGGTCACCTTGATGATGATCACCGATACGTTGTCGCGCCCGCCGGCTTCGTTGGCGAGGTCCACCAGGCGACGGGCAGTCTCGTGCATGTCGGCCTGGGCGGCCATCAGGCCCGCGATCTCGTAGCTGCCGACCATCTCGGTCAGGCCGTCGGAGCACAGCAGGATCAGGTCGCCCGCGGCGACGTCGAGGTCCTGTACCTCCGGTTCGATTTCAGGGCTGGCGCCGAGCGCGCGGGTGACCAGGTTCTTGGCCGGCAGGATGCGCGCTTCTTCCTCGGTCACCATGCCGGCATCGAGCAGTTCCTGCGAAAAGGAGTGGTCGCGCGTCAGTTGCTCGAGCTGGTCGTCGCGGTAGCGGTACAGGCGCGAGTCGCCGGTGTGCGCAACCCACAGCCGCTCGCCGAGGAACCAGGCGACGACGAGCGTGGTCGCCATGCCCTCGAACGCTGCGCTGTTGAGCGCCGCGTTGTAGATGTTGGCGTTGATCTCGTTGACGGTGTCGTAGATGACGTCGTCAGGCGTGAAAACGACGTCGCTCGAGCGGGAGTCGGCCAGCGCCGACGACAGTCGCTCGAGCACCGAGCTGATCGCCATGACGCTGGCAACCTCGCCGGCGTTGTAACCACCCAGGCCGTCCGCCAGCGCGAACAGTCCACACGAGGGGTCCGCGCCGATCGCGTCCTCGTTGAGCGGACGAACCAACCCCGGATGGGTCTTGAGGGCGAAGTCGAGGGCGACGGTCATGGGCGCATCATGCCGCGGAACTCGGGCGGCGACGCCATGCAAAGTATTTGGCGGCCGCGACGACGATCACCGCACCCACCGCACTGGCAGCGTAGCGAACCATGTCTGTCTGCGGAATGTGGGTCTCGGCGACCGGGTCCGTCACGATGAGTCCGCCGGCAATCCAGCCGAGCAGCGCACCGCCGAGCAGGATGATGATCGGATAACGATCCAGCAACTTGAGGATGATCTGGCTGCCGAAGACGATGAACGGCACCGAGACTAGCAGGCCGAAGATGATGAGCCCGGTGCGCTGGCTCGGATCGGCCTGCTCGGCCGCGCCGGCAATGGCGATGACGTTATCGAGCGACATGACGAAATCCGCGACGATGATCGTCTTGATCGCCGACAGCAACTTGTCACTCGCCTGAACCTTGCCGTGCTCGCCGCCCTCCTCCTCCGGCGGGGCGATCAGCTTGATGCCGATCCACAGCAGCAGTACGCCACCCACCAGCTTCAGGAACGGCACCTTGAGCAAGGCAACCGCCATGGTGATCAGGATCACGCGCAGGACGATCGCCCCGGCCGCGCCCCAGAATATGCCCTGCCGACGATGCTTCGGTGGCAGGTTGCGGCAGGCGAGCGCGATGATGACCGCATTGTCGCCGCCGAGCAGGATGTCGATGATGATGATCTGGATGATGGCATCCCATTCCAGATTCATCAGCCATTCCATCATCGACTCGTCTCCCCCTGGGCGGCACTCTGCGGCACCGTGTCGCGCCGGCCGCAGCCGGACGCTGTTACTTCAGCACGCTCTGCAACAACCTTCCGAGTTCGGACGGATTCTTCGTCGTGCGGATGCCGCACGCTTCCATCACGGCGAGTTTCTCTTGTGCGGTGCCTTTGCCGCCGGAGATGATCGCGCCCGCATGGCCCATGCGTTTGCCCGCGGGCGCGGTGACGCCGGCGATGAAACCCACCACGGGCTTTTTCATGTGCTTCTTGGCCCACTCGGCCGCAATTTCCTCATCGGTGCCGCCGATCTCGCCGATCATCACCACGGCGTCGGTGTCCGGGTCATCGTTGAAGAGCTTGAGGATGTCGATGTGCTTCAGGCCATTGACCGGGTCGCCGCCGATGCCGACTGCGCTCGACTGGCCCAGCCCGAGATCGGTCAGCTGCGCCACGGCTTCGTAGGTCAACGTGCCGGAGCGGGAAACCACACCGATGCGGCCCTTACGGTGAATATGTCCCGGCATGATGCCGATCTTGATCTCTTCCGGCGTGATCGTGCCCGGGCAGTTCGGGCCGAGCAGCAGCGTCTTCTTGTTGTGCTTGCGCATCTTGTCGCGCACTCCGACCATGTCGCGCACCGGGATGCCTTCGGTGATGCAGATCACCAGGTCGAGGTCGGCATCGACCGCCTCCCAGATGGCCTCGGCGGCCCCCGCCGGCGGCACGTAGATCACGGAGACGTTGGCGCCGGTCTGTGCCTTGGCGTCCTTGACGCTGGCGAAAATCGGAATGCCCTCGAAATCCTCGCCGGCCTTCTTCGGATGGACGCCGGCGACGAAGCAGGCCTTGCCGTTGGCGTAGTCGCGGCATGCGCGCGTATGGAACTGGCCGGTCTTGCCGGTGATGCCCTGCGTCACCACGCGGGAGTTCTTGTTGATCAGGATACTCATCGTCGTTCTCGCTGCGTCTAGCGGCCCGAGGCCGCGGCAACTACCTTTTCCGCCGCTTCGGCCATCGTGTCGGCGGAGATGATCGGCAGGCCGGAATCCTTCAGCATCTTCTTGCCGATCTCCTCGTTGGTGCCTTTCATGCGGACCACCAGCGGCACCTTGAGATCGACCGCTCGCGACGCGACGATCACGCCCTCGGCAATCGTGTCGCACTTCATGATCCCGCCGAAGATGTTGACCAGGATCGCCTTCAGGCCCGGATTGCGCAGCATCAGCTTGAACGCTTCGGTCACCTTTTCGGCCGTTGCACCGCCGCCGACATCGAGGAAGTTGGCCGGCTCGCCGCCGAAGAGCTTGATCGTGTCCATCGTCGCCATCGCCAGGCCCGCGCCGTTGACCAGGCAGCCGATGTTGCCGTCGAGCTGGATGTAGCTGAGGTCGAACTCGCTCGCCTCGACTTCGGCGGGGTCTTCCTCGTCGAGGTCGCGCATCTCGACGATGTCGGGATGACGGAACAGCGCGTTGGAGTCGAAGTTCAGCTTGGCGTCGAGCGCGACGACGCGGCCGTCCTTCGTGAGGATCAGCGGATTGATCTCGGCGAGCGATGCATCGGTCTCCCAGAACGCCTTGTACAGGCCCTGCAGCACCGCGCGCGCCTGCGGGATGCTCGCCGTCGGCACGCCGATCTTCGTCGCGATGTCGTCGGCATCGTGGTCGGTCATGCCGAGCGCCGGATCGACGTGCACCTTGTGGATCTTTTCGGGCGTGTGCGCGGCCACTTCTTCGATGTCCATGCCGCCTTCGCTCGACGCCATCAACGTCACGCGCTGGGTGGCACGGTCGACGACCATGCCGACATACAGCTCCTTGGCAATGTCGGCACCCTCCTCGATCAGCAGGCGGCGTACCTTCTGGCCGGCCGGGCCAGTTTGATGCGTGACCAGCTGCATGCCGAGTATCTCGGACGCGCGTTGCTTGACCTCATCGATCGAGCGCGCCAGCTTCACACCGCCCCCCTTGCCGCGCCCTCCCGCATGGATCTGGGCCTTCACGACCCAGACCGGGCCGCCGAGCGTCTGCGCGGCCTTGATCGCTTCGTCGACACTGAACGCGGGAATTCCGCGCGGCACCGGAACGCCGAAGCGGCGAAAGACGTCCTTGCCCTGGTACTCGTGGATCTTCATTGGGTGGTCCCGTCCTTGATCGGGGTCGGCTTCGTCGGTGTGGCTGCGCGCTTGGGGTGATGCCAGCGTGGATAGAACTTCGCCACCGCCGGTCCATCGAGGCGCAGCGCATGGCAGCGGTCGAGCTGCCACGGCATCTTCTCGTCTTGCTGATGACCGGCATGCGCACTGTCGCGCGTCTTGAAAACTTCGCCCGCAAAGGCCTGCACCGCGGCCGTCGGCAGCACCTTGGCGAGTTCAGTCAGGTGCGTGCAGCCGTGCACGCCGCCCAGCCGGCCTTGCAGATGGCGGCGGAAGTCCTGCAGCAGGTTAAGGCCGATCAGCTTGCGGTAGTCCGGGCCGATCGTGTCGCAGTGGCCCGGATACGGAACCCAGCGCGACTCCGCCACCGCATCGATGATCGTGGCCTTGGTATCGATGGTCACGCGCAGGACCATGTCGTGCACCGGGTCGCCGGCGGCTCGCATGCCGGTGGCGAGCGGAAAGTCGCGCGACTTGGTATCGGTGAGTTGCGCCTCGAGGTCCCAGAGGCCGTCATCGCGCGCGTAGGCGTCGACCCGGATCGAACGCGTGTGCACGTGGCGGCGGTTGGGCATCTGCGGCAAAAGAAAGGGCCGCCGTGGAAGTGCTTGGCGCGGCCCGACGGAGAAATTTAGCACAGCGACCCGTCCGGGACGCTCTCGCGGACTGCGGCAGATCAACGTGCCGATCGGGCCGGAGCCGGCCCGCCCACCAGAGCGGCTTAGTTGCCGGAATCGCCGGTGTCGTCGTCCGGACGGCCTGCCAGCACCCGTCGGATGACGGCAGCGGAAAAGCCTCGCGCCTCCAGGAAACGCACCTGACGGGAACGCTCCTGCAGCGATGCGGGTGGCCCGCCAAAGCGGCGGGCCCAGACGGCGCGCGCCCGCTCCAGTTCCGAGCCGCGCACCGCATCGAGTGCAGCCGCGGCCGCATCAGGCGCCGCCCCGCGGGACTTGAGGTCCTGCTTCAGCCGAGCATCGCCATAGCGCGCCGCTCTGGCGCGCACGACGGATGAGGCAAAGCGCTCTTCGGACAGGAGGTCGCGCCGCTGGAGTTCGTCCAGCACCGCGTCGACATCGGCGTGGTCCTGGCCTTCGTCCAGCCGGCGCATCAACTTGCGCGCCAATTCGGCCCGGCTGTGCTCGCGGCGCGCGAGCAGCGCGACGGCGCGCTTCAACAAGCTGGCAGTCGGCTTGTCGTGCGTCGTCGTCGCCATGCGAGACTCAGCCGGCGGCGAGAGCCTCGGCACGCACGGTCACACCCTTCGCAGCCCGGATCTTGTTCTCGATCTCGAGCGCCATGGCCGGGTTTGCGCGCAGGTACTCGCGGGCGTTGTCTTTGCCCTGGCCGATACGGTTGCCTTCGTAGCTGTACCAGGCCCCGGACTTTTCGACGATGTTGAGTTCAGAACCCAGGTCGACGACCTCGCCCTCGCGCGAAATGCCCTCGCCATAAAGGATGTCGAAGGTGGTCTGCTTGAACGGCGGCGCGACCTTGTTCTTGACGACCTTGACCTTGGTCTCGGAGCCGATCACCTCGTCGCCCTTCTTGATCGAGCCGATGCGGCGGATATCGAGGCGCACCGAGGCGTAGAACTTGAGCGCGTTGCCGCCGGTCGTGGTCTCGGGGTTGCCGAACATCACGCCGATCTTCATGCGGATCTGGTTGATGAAGATGACCAGGCAGTTGGTCCGCTTGATCGTGCCGGTCAGCTTGCGCAGCGCCTGCGACATCAGGCGTGCCTGCAGTCCCGGTAGCGAGTCACCCATTTCGCCTTCAATTTCGGCCTTGGGTGTCAATGCGGCGACGGAGTCGATCACGATCAGGTCCACGCTGCCGGAGCGCACCAACGCATCCGTGATTTCGAGCGCCTGTTCGCCGGTGTCCGGCTGTGAGACCAGCAGATCCTGGAGGTTGACGCCGAGTTTCTGCGCGTACTGGATGTCGAGCGCGTGCTCGGCATCGATGAAGGCGCAGGTGCCGCCGATCTTCTGCATTTCGGCGATGACCTGCAGCGTCAGTGTCGTCTTCCCTGAGGACTCCGGACCATAGACCTCGACGCACCGGCCACGCGGCAACCCGCCGACACCCAGCGCAATGTCCAGGCCGAGTGATCCGGTCGAGACAACCTGGATGTCCTCCGCCACCTCCCCATCGGCCAGGCGCATCACCGAGCCCTTGCCGAACTGCTTTTCGATCTGTGCCAGTGCAGCGGCCAATGCCTTCTGCCGCTCCTTGCTGTCCGTCACCACCATGCTCCTTCCGTCGTCCATTGCCGCCTCCGCTCGCGCTCGGCCCCGGGACACCCGGAGCACTGAAGTTAATTACAGTGCACGCACTGTAGATACTTTCAGTATCGCTTGTCAACCGGAGTAAGGTCCGCGAGGCCCGGCTGTGCGGCGCTCCTTGCAGCGGGACTTTCGCCCGCCCTAGACTGCGGCGCTCGCTCGGGCATCCTGGGCGCAAGCATAGCCTCCCGACCCATGCGCATCCTGATCGCCGAAGACGACGCCGTCCTGGCCGACGGCCTGTCCCGCTCGCTGCGGGCGGGCGGCTATGCGGTCGACGTGGTGTCGAGCGGCGACGATGCCGACACCGCGCTGGCCGCACAGCCATTCGACCTGCTGATCCTGGACATCGGGCTCCCGCGCCTATCCGGACTGGACGTGCTCAAGCGCCTGCGCGGTCGCAACTCGACCGTGCCGGTGCTGATACTGACCGCAGCCGACAGCGTCGAGCAGCGCGTCAAGGGTCTCGACCTCGGCGCCGACGACTACATGGCCAAGCCATTTGCCTTGTCCGAACTCGAGGCCCGGGTGCGTGCGTTGACGCGGCGTGCCGCCGGCGGCGCGCAGACCGTGCTCCGGCATGGCCCGCTGTCCCTTGACCAGGTCGGGCACGTCGCATTCCTGCATGAACAGATGCTCGACCTGTCGGCGCGCGAGCTGAGCCTGCTCGAGATCCTGCTGCAGCGTCCCGGGCGGCTGGTCAGCAAGGAACAACTGGTTGATCATCTGTGCAGCTGGGGAGAGGAAGTCAGCACCAATGCGATCGAGGTCTACGTCCATCGCCTGCGCAAGAAGATCGAGACCGACGCGGTACGCATCGTGACCGTGCGCGGACTCGGCTATTACCTCGAGCGCTTTGCCGACCCGGCCGCTGACGTCGCTGCCGGCAGCGCTTGAGCATCGGACCGCCGTCGCCGATGCCTGACGAGGGCCGCCCCAAGCGCCGCCTGCGTGTTCCCTGGCCCCGGCGCGTCACGCCCACCGATGTGACCCTGGCAGTGGCTCCACCAGAAGAGCGCTCGCGCCTGCCGCGCAATCCGCTGCGCGCGCAGTTCGAGCAACGGTCGCTCTTCGGCGAAATCCTCGACTGGATGCTCGCGCCACTGCTGTTGCTGTGGCCCATGAGCATCACGGTCACGTACATCGTCGCCCAGACCATCGCCAACGCGCCCTTCGATCGCAGCCTCGCGGACGCGGTGGGCGTCCTGTCGAACCACGTCCGGGAAACCCGCGGCGCGGTGGCGTTGCAGCTGCCAATGAGTGCCCGCGAGATCATGCGGGCCGACGCAGCCGATAGCATCTATTACATGGTCCTCGGCGTGCGGGGTGAGTTCATCGCAGGCGACAACGACCTGCCGTTGCCGCCGGAAGACGCCACCCCGCTGCCCCGTGAAGTGCAGTTTCGCTCGGACCATGTGCGCGGACAAGAGATCCGCATTGCCTATACCTGGGTCGAGTTCAATCGCGGTGGCCGGCGCGAGTACGCGCTCGTCCAGGTAGCGGAGACTCTGGAAAAGCGCTCGCAACTTGCCAATGAAATCATCCGCGGCGTCATCATTCCTCAGTTCGTCGTGCTGCCGCTCGCGGTGGTGCTGGTGTGGTTCGGACTGACGCGAGGACTCGCCCCGCTGTCGGACCTGCAGGCGCGGATCCGATCGCGCCAGCCGGACGACCTTTCGCCGATCGACCCGCGTGGCGCACCCGAGGAGATCGCACCGCTGGTCAGCTCCTTCAACGAGCTCCTGGCGCGACTGTCGCTGAACATGGAAATGCAGCAGCGCTTCCTTGCTGACGCCGCGCACCAGATGAAGACGCCGCTCGCGGGCCTGCGCACGCAAGCGGAGCTTGCGCTGCGCGAAATCGATCCTCAGGAACTCCGCCGCACGTTGCGCCACATTGCGACGTCGACCGAACGCTCGACGCACCTGATCAACCAGTTGCTGGCGCTGGCGCGAGCCGAATATCAGGCGAGTGACCCGAGCGGCTTTGAGGTGATCGACCTCGTCCCGCTGGCGCGCGATCTAGTGCGCGAATCGGTGGCCGATGCGATCGGACGCGGTGTCGATCTCGGTTTCGAAGGGACCGACACCCCGGTGCGCATCGTCGCGGCGCCGGTGCTCGTGCGCGAGCTGCTCAAAAACCTCGTGGACAACGCCTTGCGCTACACACCGCGCGGGGGCAGTGTGACCGTACGCATCGCAAGCACCGGCAGCACCGCCTACCTGGAGGTCGAGGACACCGGCCCGGGAATTCCGGAAAGTGAGCGCCAGCGCGTCTTCGATCGCTTCTACCGCATCCTCGGCACCAACGTCGACGGCAGCGGCCTGGGACTGGCAATCGTGCGCGAGATAGCAGAGCAGCACGGAGCGCTCATCCGCGTGAGCAGCAACCCGACGAGCCCCGACGAACGCTGGCCCGGCACGCTGATCAGCGTCGAGTTCGAGGCACTCGACACGGCCCAGCCGACCGTCGATCTGTCGGCGGAGTGATCACTACGCCCATGTTCGCCGGCACGCACCGGTTTGACCCGTGCGCTCTCGATCGGCATAATTTCGTGCTCTCGATGCGGTCGGCCGTCATGACGACGTCCATCGCAACCCCCCGAAATCAAGTCCCGAGATCGCGGGCATCGCAGAGCAAGTCAAAGGGCTCGGGTCGTTAGCTCAGCTGGTAGAGCAGCGGACTTTTAATCCGTTGGTCGCAGGTTCGAATCCCGCACGACCTACCATCAAGGTAGATAGGCGCAGAAAAATCGGGTCGTTAGCTCAGTTGGTAGAGCAGCGGACTCTTAATCCGTAGGTCGAAGGTTCGAATCCTTCACGACCCACCACGATTTTCCTGCCGGTCACTTTCCAGGCACTGACGTCGCGCTCGGTCGGACGTCACGCGCCGCTTCCTACATAGTGACGCTCGCGGAACCATTTCGTGGCGATCCACTTTTCCCCCGCCCCGACGGGGCTGCCGCCATGCAAGGAGCGCGCATCAAGCGCACCGGTTTCCGAACAGTAGGCGAAATAGACCGCGTTGCCCCGTCGCGGCAGGACATCGATGCCAACTTCGGGGAACACCGTCGATCCGCCGGCCTCGACATCGTTCAGGTACATCACCAGCGTGGCGATTCGCTGGCCGCCCTGCGTCAGGACCTGATCGTTGCCGGGCTGTTTGGGATCAAAGTAGTCGTAGTGCGGCTTGTACTCGCCGCCGGGCTCGTAGTGCAGGATCTGGATCGGCTCGCCGTTTTCCAGCGGGTACTGCACTAAATCGGCGATCCGCTGTTCGATGCGCCGGATCAGTTCATTTTCGCCGCGATCGAAATAGGTGCCATAGCTGGTGCGGTGTGGATGGATGTCGTAAGCCCCGGTCTCGTTGTTGACGACACTGGACCGCCCCAGCTTGCCACGCGACATCTCGATCATCTGCTCGCATTCATCGGTCGACAGCAGGTCGCCGAACAGCACGATGCGCGGCGCGGTCAGCGCGAACAGCATGTGGACCTCGCGATCGACGGTGGCGATCGTGTTGGGCATCTGCACCAGCTGCTGGCTCAGGGTTGGCGCCGTGCCCGCCTCGGCCGGGATCGCCTGCGCCACGGGCGTGGCCGCCGGCTGGACCGGTGGCGGCGGTGGAGGCGTCGGCAACGCCTTCAACGCAGCGTCGATGGCATCGCGAGCGTAGCGTTCCTGATAGCCCGCGCCGAGCAGCGACTTCAACAGCGCGTCCCGGCCGGTCCCGCGCTTGACCATGTCGCGGAACCAGGATTGCAGGTCGGGAGCAAGGCTGTCGAACTTCATGGCGATGCGCGGAGCCGGGGGTGAGCGGGAAGTTTAGCGGGCACGGTGCCCGCTGCGCTTCGGCAGTATTCTTGCCGCCAGCACTAGCCGGAGGCGTGACATGCTGAAGAAGGTGGGACTGCCAACACTCTCGGACGGAGCGCTCTTCAGGACCGAGGCGTACATCGACGGCACGTGGCATGAAGCGGCGTCCGGCGCACGCTTTGCTGTCGCCAATCCGGCCGACGGCGTGAAGATTGCCGACGTTGCCAACTGCGAACGTTCGGATGCCGACCGCGCAATCGCTGCCGCTGATCGGGCCTGGGCCGGATGGCGACGCAAGACCGCCAAGGAGCGCGCGGCCGTGCTGCGCGCCTGGTTCGAGCTGATCCTCACCCACCAGGAGGATCTGGCCAGGCTGATGACGGCCGAGCAGGGCAAGCCGATGACCGAGAGCCGCGGCGAAGTCGTCTACGGCGCTTCGTTCATCGAGTGGTTTGCCGAGGAAGCCAAGCGGATCTACGGCGACACCATCCCGACGGTCGCCAACGACCGGCGCCTGCTGGTGTTCAAGGAGCCCATCGGCGTGGCCGCAGCGATCACGCCGTGGAATTTCCCTAACGCGATGATCACGCGCAAGGTGGCACCGGCACTCGCGGCCGGCTGCACGGTGGTCGTCAAGCCCGCCGAGCAGACTCCGCTGTCGGCACTGGCCCTGGCCGAGCTGGCGACGCGCGCCGGTTTTCCGCCTGGAGTCTTCAACGTCGTGCCTGCCGACGAGGCACGCTCGATCGAGGTCGGCAAGGCGCTGTGCGAGTCATCGGTGGTGCGCAAGCTCTCGTTCACCGGATCGACCGCCGTCGGCCGCATCCTGATGCAGCAGAGCGCACCGACGCTGAAGAAACTCTCGCTCGAACTCGGCGGCAATGCGCCGTTCATCGTCTTTGACGACGCTGACATCGACGCCGCCGTCGACGGTGCCCTCGCCTCCAAGTACCGCAACGCCGGCCAGACCTGCGTGTGCACGAACCGCTTCTATGTGCAGGCCGGCATTTACGACGCCTTCGTCGAGAAGCTGGCCGCCAAAGCCCAGCACCTCACCGTCGGCTCGGGCTTCGAGGCGGGCGTGCAGCAGGGGCCGTTGATCGACCGCAACGCGCTCGCCAAGGTCGAGGCGCATGTCGCCGATGCGCGCGCGAAGGGAGCACGCGTGCTGACCGGTGGCGCGCCGCATGAACTCGGCGGGACGTTCTTCCAGCCGACCGTGCTGGCCGATGTGACGAACGACATGCTGGTCGCGCGTGAGGAAACTTTCGGTCCGGTGGCGCCCGTGTTCCGTTTCGAGACCGAGGATCAGGCCGTCGCCGCAGCGAACGCAACCGAGTTCGGGCTGGCCGCGTACTTCTACTCGCGCGATGTGGCGCGGGTTTTCCGCGTCGCCGAGCGGCTCGAAAGCGGCATGGTCGGCGTCAACACCGGCCTCATTTCGAACGAAGTCGCGCCATTCGGGGGCGTCAAGCAATCGGGCATCGGCCGCGAAGGCTCGAAGTACGGCATCGACGAGTACCTGGTCGTGAAGTACGTCTGCATCGGGGGGATCGGATGACGGTGCGCACCTACACCGGCAAGGGCGTCACGGTCGCTTACGACGTGAAGCGCTGCATTCATGCGGAAGAGTGCGTGCGTGGTGCACCGCAGGTCTTCGATCGGGATGCCCGGCCCTGGATCCAGCCGGACAACGCCAGTGTCGAGCATCTCGTGGCGGTCGTCGCGCGTTGCCCGACCGGCGCGCTGACGCTGCAGGCACCCGACGGCGGAACGCTCGAGCTGCCGCCCGAGCGCAATGTCGCTTCAGTGCAACCCGCGCGGGCCAATTTACCTGCGCGGGCGGGTCTCCGTTCCCGGTGGGGACCACGCGACCCTGGTCGAATACACGCGCATCGCGCTGTGCCGCTGCGGTGCCTCGGCCAACAAGCCCTTCTGCGATGGCAGCCACAACCGCAACGGCTTCGCCGACGCCGGTGCCTGCGCCAACGCGCCTGCTTCGGTGGCGTCGACACCATCGGGAACAGTGCAGGTCAATCCCATTGTCAACGGCCCCCTGATGGTCGAAGGCACGGTGGAGTTCCACGCGGCCGACGGCACGACCTTCGTGACGGACAAGGTGTGGCTGTGCCGCTGCGGTCACTCTGCCAACAAGCCGTTTTGCGACGGCACGCACAAGCGAATCGGGTTCACGTCGGCCTGATCCGCCATATCTCTCCCGGCTGCCGCGGCACAACTTGCTCCGCGGCCCTGTGTTGATGCTTACGCCGGGATCGGCTACATACAGCGATTGGATCGCGCATCGCGGCAGTTGGTACCAGGCGTCGATCAGCAATCGTCCGTTGACGGGCGGCAATGCAACGCGCCGGGCTGCTCCGCGTACAGCCCGGTCAGTTGCTAGAGTCGACACGATGCCAAGCGTGACGCAACGATGAACGCGGCCTCGCCGTTGCGAGCCGCCCTGTTGGCGAGCATGTTCCGCCCCGGGCAATGGGTCGGGCCTGCCGGCGTGGCACTGTCGGCCACAGCGCTGGCGCTGCTGTGCCTGCCGCGCCCGGTCACGTGGGTCACGCTCAGTGGCTGGCTTGGATGGATCGCATTTGCGCTGTCGCTGGTGCTGACCCTGCGCGCACGCGCGCTGGCGGCGCGCTTTGGCGGCCTCGACCACCAGTATGCGTGGCACCACGTCCTCGGGCTGCTGGCTTATCTGGCCATGCTCTCGCACGCACTGGCCGTCGTGTGGCCGTTCCTTGCCGTGCGCGAGTTCGGCCTGGCGGCACGCGTGTGGACCTCCGGTGCGATTGTTGGCAGCGGTTGGGCCGCACTCGGACTGCTCATTCTGCCGCTGGCGGTCACGTTCTATGGTCCTGCGAATTTCCGCCAATGGTTGCGCTGGCACCGCATCGCCGGACTCGCGTTCGCGGCCACGGCGCTGCATGTGGCCTGGGTACTCGGCCTGGAGAAACCGGCCTGGTGGACGGTTGCGCTGATCGGAGCCGGGGCACTGGCCGCACGCAGCTGGGTTTACCGGCGCGAGGCGGGCCGACGCTACGTCGTCGCGCGTGTCGAGCACCCGGCCAACGCCTGCGTCGAGGTCGAGCTGGAACCGCTCGATCGTGCGCTCGAGGTCGTTCCCGGGCAGTACGTCTTCGTTGCCTTCCACAGCGGTGAGCAGTATCACAGCTGCAACGAGTATCACCCGTTCACCGTCAGCGGCGTTCATGGTCGGCGCATCACCCTGACGATCAAGGCGCTCGGTGACTGCACGCTCGAGATGCAGCACCTGAGTGTCGGCCTCGCGGCCCACATCGAGGGACCCTTCGGCGCATTCTTTGACCAGGCCACGGCGGACACACCGCAGCTGTGGATCGCGGGAGGTATTGGCATCACGCCATTCCTGGCACAGCTCGACCGACTCGGTACGGAGGTCGACATCAAGATGGCGTACCTGTTCCGGCGCGGTGAGGACGCGCTGCACATGGACGAGCTGGCGCATGCCGCCGACGTGCGCTCCGGCATGGAACTGTTCACGCTCGTGTCGAGCACCGATCTCACAAGGCTGTGGGCATGGCTCGACGGGTTGAATCTCGTGAACCGCGAGATCTATGTCTGCGGCCCGCCGCCACTGCTCGACGCCGTCGTGCAGCACCTCAAGGGCCAAGGCGTCGGAGACGCCCACCTGCATTTTGAACGGTTCGATTTCCGATGAAAGCAGGGAAGCTGGTGTTCAGCCTCGCCACCGCCGCCTTTACGGTGATCGTGCTCGCGGTGTTGCTGCTCGGTCTGCTAGGTCCCTGACGGCCGCCAGCGCGGGGTCCAGTCCTACTTCTTCTCCGTCATCAGCAGTTCGCGGGCACGACCGAGATCGGCCTTCTGCACGTCGGAGACCTTGGGATAGGCAAGTTTCATGTTCTCCACCGCTTCGACGATCGCGGCGACGACGACCAGGCGCATGAACCACTTGTTGTCCGCCGGCACGACGTACCAGGGCGCTGCCCGCGTCGCCGTCGCGCGGATCGCGTCCTCGTAGGCCGCCATGTAGTCGTTCCAGTAACTGCGTTCCTTGACGTCACCGATCGCGAACTTCCAGTTCTTCTCGGGGTCCTCGATCCGCTCCAGGAAGCGCTTCTTCTGCTCCTTGCGCGAGACGTGAAGGAAGAACTTCAGCACGGTGGTGCCGTTGCGCGTCAGGTAGTCCTCGAAGTTCGCGATGTCGCGCAGCCGCTCCCGGAAGATGTTCTTCGTAACCACGGGTTTGGGCAGCTTCTGCGTCGCCAGGATGGACTCGTGCACCCGGACGACCAGCACTTCCTCGTAATACGAGCGGTTGAAGATGCCGATACGACCGCGCTCCGGCAGCGCACGCCAGGCGCGCCACATCCAGTCGTGATCGAGTTCCTCGCCCGACGGCTGCTTGAACGAAACGACCTGGCAGCCCTGCGGATTCACGCCGCTCATCACGTGCTTGATCGTGCCGTCTTTGCCGGCCGCGTCCATTGCCTGGAACACGAGCAGCAGCGAGCGGCGATCCTGTGCGTAGAGCTTTTCCTGCTCCTCGGCGAGCCAGCGTACGCCGTCGGCCAGGCTCTGCTGCGCCTGCGGCTTGTGTTCATCACCGATGCCAAGCGTGTCGCCCGGGTCGATCGATTTCAGACGGAACTTCGCTCCGTTGGTGACGCGAAATGGTTCGACCCACTTGCCGATCTTCTTCAGCGACTTGCTGTCGATGGCCATGAACATCGTCTCCGCGACTTGTCTGCCGTTGAATCGATGATACGCGCGGGTCCGTGCGTCAGCGGCCAACAGGCCCTAGATGACGATCTGCGTTCCGATCTCGATGACGCGGTTCGGCGGAATTCGAAAGAAGTCCGAGGCCGGTTGGGCGTTGCGCATCATCCAGCCGAACAGTCGCTCGCGCCAGTCGGCCATGCCGCCACGGCGCCCGGTCAGGACCGTCTCGCGCGACAGGAAGAACGAGGTCGCGTTCGGATCCATTTCGAAGGTGTAGTAGTGCGCGAGCATGTGCGCAATGTCGGCGATGTCGTAGGAGTCCTTGAACCCGAGGAACACCTTGACGTAATAGCAGCCATCGCCGTGATCGCGGATCTCGGCGGCTTCTTCGGGCTCCACGCGGGGAATGTCACGCGGCACCGCCGTCAGGAAGATGACGCGCTCATGCAGAACGCGGTTGTGCTTGAGGTTGTGCAGCAGCGCGTGGGGCACCTCGTCCGCACCGCCGGACATGAAAACCGCCGTGCCTTCGACCCGCTGCGGCGGGAAGGCGGCGAGACTCTTCATGAAAGGTTCGAGCGCCAGGCCGGCGCGTGACTTTTCCTCCCGGATCAGCGCACGACCGCGTTTCCACGTGCTGAAGAGGAAAAACAGCAGGCCGCCGAAAGCAAGAGGGAACCAGCCCCCGTGAGTGATCTTCGCTGAATTGGCAACCAGGAACACAACGTCCAGCAGCAGCAGCGGCGCGAGGATCAGCGCCAGTTTCGGCGGCGACCAGTCCCAACGCGAGCGTGCCACCACCATCACTCCCAGTGTCGTGATGACCATCGTGCTCACCACAGCGATGCCGTACGCCGCCGCGAGATTGGAGGAGCTGCCGAATCCGATCACCAGCAGGATCACGAGCGCCAGCAGCATCCAGTTGACGAATGGGACATAGATCTGGCCCGCTGCCGTCTCCGAAGTGAACAGCACCGACATGCGAGGCAGATAGCCCAGCTTGATGGCCTGGCTGGTGATCGAGAACGCACCCGAAATGACCGCCTGCGATGCGATGACCGTGGCGGCCGTGGCCAGCAGCACGAGGGGCAGCTGCAGCCACTGCGGCGCCAGGAGGAAGAACGGATTGCGGACGGCCTCCGGGGATTGAAGCACGAGACTCCCCTGACCGAAGTAGTTCAGCAGCAGACACGGCATCACCAGCCAGAACCAGGCGACCTGGATGGGTCGCCTGCCAAAGTGGCCCATGTCCGCGTAGAGCGCCTCGCCGCCAGTCAGCGCCAGGAAGACCGACGCCATGACCGTCAGCGTCAGCGCAGGATGCGCAATGACGAAACCGACCGCGTACACCGGGTCGATCGCGGCCAGCACGCCCGGATCGCGCGCAATCTGCAGCATCCCCAGCACGCCCAGGGTGCCGAACCACAGCACCATGATCGGACCGAACACGCTGCCGACACGGGCCGTGCCCGAGCGCTGGACCGCGAAGAGCGCGATCAGCACCGCCAGCGTCAGGGGAATCACGAATGCCTTGAAGTGGGGCGACACCACCTCGAGCCCCTCGACTGCCGACAGTACCGAGATGGCCGGGGTGATGACGCTGTCGCCGTAAAACATGGCGGCACCGAAAAGTCCCAATGCGACCGCCGTCCCGGTCAGGCGTCCCGCGGCCGGCAGCTGCCTCAGAACCAGGGCGAGCAGCGCGAGGATGCCCCCTTCGCCACCGTTGTTCGCGCGCAGCACGATCAGCACGTACTTGATCGAAACGACGAGCGTCACCGCCCAGAAGATCATCGACAGGACGCCCATCACGCTGGCGTGACCGACACCAGCACCGTGGTCACCACCGACGCTTTCCTTGAACGCGTACAGCGGACTGGTTCCGATGTCGCCGTAGACAACCCCCAGCGCCGCCACGATCAGCGCCGGCGACAGTTTCTGGGTTTTGTGTTGGTCCGGTGTGCATGGAGCCCGCCTCCGCGGAGGCGTCGCGCACGATGCGCTTGGATGCTTACGGGAAGCTTGCGCTGGGGGAGGACGATGCGGTCAACCGAGCGGTGCGACGGTCGCCTGAAGGGATGGACGGTATGGAGCGGGTGAAGGGAATCGAACCCTCGTATGCAGCTTGGGAAGCTGCCGTTCTGCCATTGAACTACACCCGCAGTGCGTAGAATTCTAACCAACCGATGAATCAGGCGTCGACCATGGAAATCCGGCTCAACGGCGAGCCCCATGCGCTGTCGGGGCGCGTGACGGTTGCCGAACTGCTCGCCGCTCTCGGTCACACGGGCAAGCGGGTGGCGGTGGAGCGTAATGGAGAGATCGTTCCGCGCAGCCGGCACGAAGGCACTTTTTTGCAGCCGGATGATCGGATCGAGATCGTCGTCGCAGTGGGCGGAGGCTAAGGTGGGACAACAGCACACGTTCGAAGGATCGCTGCACTGGAACGGCGGCAGCCGCGAGGACGAGCACGGCAAGCTGAAGCTGGCACGCGCATTCGTGGTCCGTTTCAAGGACAAGCCGCCGATCGAAGGCTCGTCGCCGGCAGTTTTCAACGGAGACGACGCTCGACATAACCCGGAGACGCTGATGGTGGCGTCGTTGATGTCGTGCCACCACCTGACTTACCTGGCCGTGTGTGAACGCGCCAACATCCTGCTGATGGAATACAGCGACAACGCCACCGGCACCCTGGCGATCAAGGACGGCAAGATGCGCATGGTCGAAATCGTGCTGTGGCCACAGGTGCGCATCGCCGATCCGGCCCGGATCGATGAGGCGCGAGAGCTGCACACGAAGGCTCACGCGAACTGCTTCATGTCGAACTCGGTGAACTTCGAGGTCAAGGTCCAACCGACGGTGACGGCATGACGGATCGACTGAAACTTGGCGCACGCGAGTTCGAGTCGAGACTGCTGATCGGCACCGGCAAGTACCGCGACTTCGAGCAGACCCGCGCGGCCGTCGAGGCGAGCGGCGCCGAAATCGTGACCGTCGCGATCCGTCGCACCAATATCGGCCAGACGCCGGGCGAGCCCAGCCTGCTCGACGTGATTCCGCCGTCGAAATTCACGCTGCTGCCCAACAGCGCGGGGTGCTACACCGCCGAAGATGCCGTACGCACATTGCGTCTGGCGCGCGAACTGCTCGATGGCCACGCACTGACCAAGCTCGAGGTCCTCGGCGACCCTCAGTCGCTGTACCCCAACATGCCCGAAACGATCAAGGCCGCCGAGACCCTGGTGAAGGAAGGCTTCGAGGTCATGGTCTACTGCAGCGACGATCCGATCCAGGCGCGCGTGCTGGAGTCGATCGGCTGCGTCGCAGTGATGCCGTTGGCGTCACTGATCGGCTCGGGCATGGGCCTGCTGAATCCCTGGAACATCCAGCTGATTCTCGAGCGTGCGCAGGTCCCGGTGATCGTCGACGCCGGCGTCGGCACCGCAAGCGATGCAGCCATTGCGATGGAACTCGGCTGCGCCGGCGTGCTGATGAACACGGCGGTCGCCCAGGCGAAGGACCCGGTGCTGATGGCGAGCGCGATGAAGAAGGCGGTCGAGGCCGGCCGCGAGGCCTTTCGCGCCGGTCGCATGCCCAAGCGGCTTTACAGCGGTTCGCCGTCGTCGCCGGCAGCCGGGGTCATCGGCAGCGTCAAGTCCAACGCGTGAGCGGTGCTCCCGAGACCGGGTCGGCGGCCGGTCCCCCAGCCGACGAGGCTGCCGCCGGTTCCGCCCAGGACGGGCCGCCCCAGCGGCACATCCGCAGCTTCGCGCTCAGGCGTGGCCATGTGACGCAGGGCCAGCGCCGTGCGTTCGATGAACTGCTGCCGCGCTTCGGCGTTGCCTACGCCGACCGTCCCGTGGACTTGGCGCAGTTGTTCGGCCGCACGGCGCCCACCGTTCTGGAAATCGGCTTTGGCATGGGTGAAACGACGGCAGCGATGGCGGCGGCGCGACCGGACATCAATTTTCTCGGCATCGAGGTTTTCCTCGCAGGCGTCGGCGCGCTGCTCAAGCGCATCGGCGAATTAGGCCTCGACAACGTGCGCATCGTTCACCACGATGCGGTCGATGTCGTGCGCACGATGATCCCGCCCGGCACCCTGGCCGGCGTGCATGTCTACTTTCCCGACCCATGGCAGAAGAAGCGACACCACAAGCGACGGCTGATCGCGCAGCCGTTTGTGGGCCAGCTGGTCAGCCGGATTGCGCCCGGCGGCTACCTGCACTGCGCAACAGACTGGGAGAACTACGCGTGCGCAGATGCTCGACGTGCTGAGCGCAGAAACGCAACTGATCAATGCGCACAGCGGTTACGCACCGGATGGCCGCAACCCGCTGACCCTGCGGCCCACGACCAAGTTCCACGCGCGCGGCGAGCGCCTGGGCCACGGCGTGTGGGACCTGGTCTTTCTTCGTCGGTAGCCTAGACGCGCGGCAGCGGCAGGCGGCACCACGTCATCCGGACCCGGCAGCTGTGGTCGGTCCCGTTCCCGGGCAACCAGGCAGAGGAATCCGAGTGCGCAGTCCGGCGCGGCGTGGAACTGATGCCAGGTCAGGGGATCGACCGTCACGAGGTCGCGTTCGCCGAGTACATGGACCTCGCCACCGATCTGGACGGACCCGCGCCCACGCAGGATCAGCACCGCGTGCGTGTGTTCGTGGCGTTCGAGAGTTGAGTACCCACCGGGTGCGATCTCGAAGTAGCGCAGTTCGGTCGCCTGATCAGGCTGCGAGAACAGCACTTGCCGTGTGATGTCCCTGAACGGCGCGCTGCCCTCTTCCTTGTAGCGCAACCGGTCGACCGCGTCCCAGCGGTATCCGCCTTCGGCGTCGGATGAAAAACGACGGACGAAACTCACGCGGCGACCTCGCTGCTGGCGGTGGCCACGGCCTCGACGAACCTCTGGCTGCGCGCCGCCAGCTGGTCGCGTGCCATCAGCAGCGACCCGCCGATCAGCAGCAGGGTGTCGCGACCGTACTCTGCGATCAGCTCCGGCACGCGCTCGACCGACATGCCCCCGGCCGGCACCGGCAGCGTGGGTCGGAGACCCAGTCGTGGCGCCCGCAGGTTGTCGACGATTGCTTTGCACTCCGTCCGCGTGTAGCTGAAGCGCCCGCCGAAGTTGGGAAAGATCACCGCATCCGCGCCGAACACCCGGAAAAGGGTGCCGAGCAGGGCCGCCGGCACTATCTGATTGCCAGCCAGCGCCGGATGCGCGAGCAACGCCACCGCAGGAAACTCGCGCCGTAATGCGTTGAAGTTGGAAACACCCGCAATCATCGGCGCAATCAGCACCGCACTGACACCATGGGCCAGCGCAAAGCGCAGTTGCTCGCGCATCGCCTGTCGCATCGCCCGACAGTGCCGGCGCGTAGAGCGTGCGTCCGCTACGGCGGCGATTGGCCCGTTCGACCTCACGCTGGCAGGTCACCACGCGCTCTTCGAACGAGGCACGGGCGTGTGCCGCCCAGCCGTGATCGTCCTTGATGATGTCGATCCCGGACTGCGCAAATGCCGCCGTCATCCGCGCAAGATCTTCCACTGTGGAACCGATCGGCTTGAGCGCCGTGCAGCTCAGCGCGCGGCCTCGCGCGCCGGTCAGTCGCCGCAAGCCTTCGATGCCCAGTGCCGGGCCGCCAAAGTGCGTCGCCAGGGCGTCCGGCACCGCCACGGCCGTCACTTCGACGTCATCGAGCAGCGAGCTGTTGCCGAACAGCATGTTCATCAGCTGCCCGGCATCGTTTGCGATGCTCTCGGCGCTGAGCAGGAGGGTCGCGAGCGTGCTGCCATCAGGTTGCGTCGCAAGGCTTTCGACACGGGCCAGGACATCGCGCAGCACGCGCTCGTCGGTCACCGCCTCGGACGGCATCTCGATGCTCTGCTCGAGCGCCAGCGCATGCGCGCGCTGTTCAGCGGCCGGGCCGGTCGCGCGCAGGCGGTAGACCGCGCGCACTGCATCAGGGTTCATGCCGCGATTCTACAAACGCGGCGCATGTCCCCCGTGAGCTCGCCAACCAGCGCGCTCAGAGAGGGATCGCGGCGCCGATGCCGCGGGCGGAGGGATTGGGTCGCGATGCCGGTCACGGGGTGGGCGAGCGCAGCCGCCCGGCCAAGCGGCTGCGCTCGCCTCCCGCTTTCTGCCCGACGGTGCAGGGCACCTTCGGCGGCCAGGCGAACCCGACCTGCGCGGAACTCTCGCGGAATGTGCCAGACCCGTCCACCCCCCTGTTGCGTGAGTGGCACAGGCGACGAGTGACGTTGACAGGGGGCGCGACTGCTGCAGTCCGATTGGCACGGACCGTGTTACAGCGCGCGCCGCGAATCGTGTTCGACAGCATCATCGGTGCCGGAGTCGTCTGCATACACCGCACGCCCGGATGCCCAGTCACGCAGCGCATCGATCTTCTCTGCCATCACCACGCTCAGCGGTCGCGTGCGCTCGAGTTCGGCGAGGATGTCGGCTGACGTCAGCGACGCATTGCGGGAGCGTGCCTCGAACGAGGCCGACACGATCGCCTGCTCGATTTCGGCGCCCGAGAATCCCTCGGCCAGGCGTGCAAAGCCGGCAACATCAAAGGCCGACGGATCGTGACCCCGCTTCTGCAGATGGATGCGCGCGATCTGCGCCCGTGCCTCCGCGCCCGGGAAGTCGACGAAGAAGATCTCGTCGAAACGTCCCTTGCGGATCAGTTCGGGCGGCAACTGCGAGATGTCGTTGGCCGTTGCCACCATGAACACCGGCTCCTCGCGTTCGGCCATCCAGGTCAGCAGCGTTCCGAGCACGCGCCGCGACACGCCGCCGTCGCCATCGCCGCCGTCGGTCGAGATGCCCTTTTCGATCTCGTCGATCCAGAGCACGCAGGGCGCCATGCTCTCGGCCGCTGCAAAGGCGTTGCGCAGGTTGCGCTCAGTCTCGCCGTAATACTTGTTGTACAGCGCACCGAAGTCCATGCGCATCAGCGGCACGCCCCATTCACCGGCCACCGCGCGCGCAGCCAGGCTCTTGCCACCGCCCTGGACGCCAAGCAGCACGATGCCCTTGGGCCGGTCGACGTCACCGGCTCCGCTGTCTAGGAACGGCTTGCGTCGCAGCGAAATCCAGTGCTTCAGGCGCGCAAGGCCGCCGACATGATCGAAGCGGACCTTGCTTTCCTCATAGGCGAGCGTGCCGGCGCCACCGAGGGCTTCGTACTTGGTGGCCAACACGCGCCGCACATCGTCGGCGCTGATGGTGCCGTCATCGCGCAGTGCCTGCCGCACCAGCCGACGCACGTCGTCCTGCTCCATGCCGAGCAGATGCATGATCAGCATCTCGAGCGCCTGCTTGTCGCCGCGCGGCTTCTCGCCGGATTGCGACTCGTAGCGCCGCGCTTCCTCGGCAACCAGAGCGCGGATGTCGTCCCGGTTCGGCAGGCGGGGATGGAAGTGCGCCGACAGCCGCAGCAGTTCAGACGGCATCTCCTCCAGGTGCGGGCTCAGGAAGACGAGCGTCCGTGCACTCCTGTAGTGCGACAGCGCGATCTCGCGGATCAGCCGCAGCGCGACAGGATCCTTGAATCCCGGATGCGCGTCGCACAGCACGTAGATGCCATTTTGCGCCGTCTTGTCGATGTGCTTGAGCGCATCGAGCAGATCGTTGGTCTGGTAGATCGCCTCGTCGCGCCCGTGGCGGCGGATGCCGTTGGTGATGCTCCACGTCATCAACACCTGGTTCTCCAGGTTGGCCGACTGCTGCAGCAACTCGAGGATGCGCGGTTCCTCGTGCGACTGGACCAGGATGATCGGAAAGCGCGAGCGCAGCAGTGCGCAGAGTTCCTGACACTCGTCCTTGCGATTCACCGCGGATTCCTCCGGTCGACTACCAGCAGCGTGGCCACACCGGCCTGGGGTACGGCGCCTTTCCGTGCTCCCGGTTCGCGGCGCAGCGTGACGAGGTCGTAGGCCAGCTTGAGCGTGATCAGCAGCAGCGCCCCGAGCACCGGCGCATGCAGCGACATCACCAGGAAGCCGCCGGCGATCAGCGTCACATGCAGGACCATGATCCGGCCGTAGGGCGCACCCATCAGCTCCTTCAGGGGCGTGGGTCGATCGCGCGTGGCAACAGCCCATTGCACGAAGTTGGCGGCCTGCACCACGATGATGGCGAGCAACGCGAGCCAGGCACCACGATCATCCACCAGCCGCTCGATCATGCGCATCAGCGGCCCCATGAGACCGCCGTCCATGGCCTCGCGTCCCGTCTCGGGAATTCCGAACAGCATGACCACGAACACGCCATGCACGGCGGTGAACAGGCCGTAGTGCACCGTGAAGAATGCTCCGATAAAGAGCGCGCCGACCACGCCAGCCGCCCCCATGCGTACGCCGCTGACCAGCATGCGCAGTACGTTCAGGCCGCCGATGACAACATTCTCGAACCAGAAGAGCGCCATCACGACAAAGACCGGCCACCCGAGCAACAGCACGCCATAGGCGATGACGGCGGCGCTGCCGATCGCCAGCACCGCATCAAGGCGGCGCTGGAGCACGCTCGGTGCGGCTGCTTCCATCAGCGCGTCCAGTCGACCCAACCGAGCCATGCGGTGAGCAGGATCACTGCGCCAAAGGCGATCCGGTACCAGCCGAAGACCGTGAAGTCGTGCGTCGAGATGTAGCGGATCAGCCAGCGAATGCACAACCACGCCGACACGAACGCGAAGAACAGTCCAACCGCAAAGACCGGGGCGTCGGCCGCGACAAACGCCTCGCGCTGCTTCCATACGGAATAGGCGCCGGCTCCGATCAGCGTCGGTATCGCGAGATAGAAGCTGAACTCGGTGGCCGCCTTGCGCGACAGCCCGAGAATCATCGCGCCGATGATGGTCGCGCCCGAGCGGCTGGTGCCGGGTATGAGCGCAATGCACTGCATCAGGCCGACCTTGAGCGCGTCGAGCGGTGTCATGTCATCCACCGTCTCGACACGCGCATGACGCTGGCCGAGCAGGTCGCGCTCGCCGTACAGGCGCTTGTGGCGCGCCTCGGCCCACAGGATGACCACGCCGCCAAGGACGAAGGCCGCAGCCACCGGGACCGGGTGGAACAGGTACTCCTTGATCACCTTGCCGAGCAGCAGGCCGAACACCACGGCTGGCGCGAACGCCACGGCGACGTTGATCACGAACCGCTGCGCGACCGCCTCCGACGTAATGCCGGAAAGCGTCGCCGACAGTCGGCGGCGATACTCCCAGATCACCGCGAACATTGCGCCGGTCTGAATTGCGATCTCGAACGTGGCCACCTGGGCACCGCGGAACGCGAGCAGCGAACTGGTGACGATCAGGTGTCCGGTCGAGGAAATCGGCAGGAACTCGGTGAGTCCTTCGACGATGCCGAGGATGGCCGCCTTGGCCAGCACGATCAGATCCAAAAGCGAACTCCGTGTTGCTTACTTGGGAGTGAGGTCGACGCGCAGGCCGAACGTGCCGAGTGAAACGCCGGTGGCCTGGTAGACGACGCCGTCGCGGTTCAGTTCTTCCGGCCGGAACTGCAACAACGGGATCGTCCCCAGAGAGTCTCCACCCTGGTTCATCTGTCGCGTGTCGAGATTGATGAACGGAACCGACGGCAGGCGTATCTCCTCGATGCGGGCATCGGCCAGGTCGATGCCATTGCGCTGCGCGTTGAGGACCGGCGCGCCGGACATGGATACGCGCAGCGACAGCGGGATGCCCATCGGCCCCTCGGCGAGTTTCGCGGTCCACGCCAGTTCGATCCGCTGCGCCGTGGTCTGGAAGCCGATGTCCGGTCCGGAAATGTCCAGACCCTGGATGCCCTTGAAGATCTTCGTCGGATCGATGCCCGCGCGATCGATGAAGGCACGTTCCGCGATGTCGCCGCGGCTGAGCAGGATGGCCGGAGGACCGAGCGCAGTGCAGGCCGCGAGCATCAGCGCGGCGCCAAGCATGAGTAGGCGGGTCATGAAATTTCCGTGGACAGCGCGTTCCAACGGACCTTCGCGGAACGACGCGGCGCGCAATGGTAGCGTGCGTCGGTGCAGGCACGCGGGAGCCTCTCAGGCCACCGGCTCTTCGAGTTCGAGATCGGACGCGCTCATCTGCTCGCGCACGGTCGCGTCGAGCGCCTCCGCCAGGCGACGGGCCAGCATGCACGCGTTCGCGCCATCGCCACCGCGTGCGGTATGCGCCAGTGCGCTGACCAGTCCGGCCTCTGACAACGGCGCGCGTGGCAGCCAGATCTCTTTCAAACGGTGTGCCTGTGCCCAGAGCGCACCCAGATTGCCTTTGTCGGCGTTGTGACGCAGTCGCGCGGCCGCACGCGCGAACTCCGCCAGAAGGCGGGGATCGGCGTCGCCCGAGTCGGCGGCGGGAGCAGTCACCCCGGCCAGTGCGCCGAGATCGATGGCCACGCGCGACAGGTCAACCGCGTAATGCATGCGCGCCTTGAACACGACGCCGCGATCAGGTGACACAACGACCTGCGTCTCGACGCCCGCGACGTCGATTGTGCGTCGCTGCGCATCGCGCCCGGACCGCGATTTCGATCGACCAGCGGCCTTGACCGGCAGGTTCATCGGCCGGCCCACATGGGTGCTCTGCTCGTCCGTCATGGCGGTCGCCGTCACGCTCACCGCGAGTTCGATGCTGCGCTCATCGGTCGATAGCGCAGAGAAGTGCACGATGATCTCGCCGCTGGTGGCGTTGCGGATCACGTTGTCGATCAGTTCGGAGGCGACCGTGCGCAGGCGCGACGCATCGCCGATCAGGCCCATGCCCTGCACCTCGGTGTCTTCGTAGCGGAAGCCCAGCCCCTTGCGCTCGGCCTTGACGACGAGCTTACGGATCACGTCACCACAGGCATCTTCGAGCGTGAACGGCGTGCCGCCGGTCGGAGCCGCGGCGGCGGTCTCGCTCTGTGTCATTGATTCGACTGTTGGTCGAACCAGACGGCGCGATGCGAGTTCGGAGCGCAGCCGCGCCTGCAGGCGATCGGCCTGCTCGCGGACACGCTTCAGATCGGCCCGCGTCTGGCGGTGGGCCGAGATGTCGCGCGCGGTGACAATCAGTCCAAGCTCGTCGCCGACGTGGAATTCTGCGATGGCCATTTCCACCGGAAACTGGCGCTGACCGCAATGCACGATCAGTTCCTGCCGCCGGCCGACGGCCTTGCCGGCCGCGATGTCCTGCATGAACGCGGCATGATCGAGCGCACGATGTGGCAGCGGAAATAGCAGGTCGGCCAGGTGGCTGCCGACTGCCTCGGCCGCGGTGATCCGGAACTGGCGTTCGGCGGCCGGATTGAGTTCCCTGACCTTGCCCGCCGCGTCAAGCACGAACATCGCGTCGAGGGTAGCGGCGAACATCGCCTGCCAGGCGGTGGCCTGGCTGTCGAATTCCTTGCGTTCCCGGGTCATGCGGCGGGCACTGAACAGCACTTCGTCCGACAGCCGTTCGAGTTCCCGATTGATCTTGCCGCGGGGTGTCTCCTCAGGAAAGCGGCCGTCGATGCTCGCCGCGAGGTCCGTGAGGCGCCGCAGCGCAATCGAGATCCCACGCGCGCGCAGTTCATAGACCATCAGGCCGATCGCGAGGCCGAGCGTGAAGCCGCTGAAGGCGGACAGCCACAGTCGCTCGCGCGAATCAGGCTGCAGTCCGATCCCGCGCATCAGCGCGGCGGCCTCGCCGGGCCAGGCCAGCAGGCATGCGAGCACGCCCAGGCAGGCCAGGGCAAGCGGCGACAAGCACAGAGTTCGAATAGGTCGAGGCATGGGTGCGCAGCCCCGGTGGTCAGGGCCCGGGCCGTGACCATGCTGCCGCAGCAACGAACGTCCAGCCCGCGAATAAGCGCGGCGCCAGGCCGCCTATTCGTAGCGCAGCGCCTCGATCGGCAGGAGCCGCGAGGCCTTGCGGGCCGGATAGAAGCCGAAGAAAACGCCGACTGCGGCCGAAAAGCCCACGGCCAGCGCAACCGCCTGAGGCGTGATGTCGGTACGCCAGTTGGCGAATTCGCCGACCGTGAACGATGCCGCGACACCGAGCAGGATGCCGAGTGCGCCCCCGATCATGGACAGCGTCACGGCTTCGACCAGGAACTGCTTGAGGATGTCCTTGCCGCGCGCACCGACCGCCATTCTCAGGCCGATCTCCCGCGTGCGCTCGGTCACGCTGACCAGCATGATATTCATGATGCCGATGCCGCCAACCAGCAGCGACACCGACGCCACCGCCCCGAGCAGCAGCGTCAGCACGCGGCTGGCGGCTTCCTGCGCCTGCAGGATTTCGGTGAGGTTGCGGATCGTGAACGGGTCGTCCGCACCGGGCTGGACCTTCATGCGCTGCCGCAGGAGTTCCTTGATCTTCTCCTCGATTGCCTTCATGTCGGCGCCGTCGGCGGTCTTGACCGAGATCGTGCCGACGCGGCGCTGCTTGCCCTGTGTCTGGCCGAGCACGCGGTTGCGCGCGGTCGAGATCGGCATCAGCACGATGTCGTCCTGGTCCTGTCCGAGCGCGTTCTGGCCCTTGCGTGCCAGCACGCCGATGATCGTCAGCGGCACCTTGCGCACGCGGATGACCTGGTCGACCGGATCGGCATCGCCGAACAGTTGCTGCGCCGTGGTCAGGCCGATCAGCGCGACCTTGCCGGAGCCGGAGATCTCGTTCGGTTCGAACAGGCGACCCGAGGCCAGTGGCCAGTCACGAGCAATCATGTAATCGTTGTTCGTGCCGAAAAATTGCGTGGACCAGTTCATGTTGCCCACCACGACCTGGCCCGAGCCTCGCAGCGACGGCGCCGCCACGACGACACCTTCGACTTCGAGCGCAATCGCCAGCGCGTCTTCCTCGGTCAGGGTCTGCGCAGCGCCGGTGCCCAGTCGCACGCCGCTGGCGGTCGTCGAGCCCGGGATGATCAGCATCAGGTTCGAGCCCAGGTTCTTCAGCTGGTCACGCACGCGCTCCTGGGCGCCACCGCCGATCGCCAGCATGGCAATGACAGCCGCGACACCGATGATCATGCCCAGCATCGTCAGCGACGAGCGCAGCTTGTTCACTCGCAGCGCCTTGAGCGCAACGCGCAAGACCATCATCGCGTTCATCGCATCTTCCTCATGCGGCCACCGCCGCGCCGCGATCAAGGCGCTCGAGCTCTGCCTTCGCAGAACGCGGCGACTGGCGCGTATCGCTCACCACCTTGCCGTCGCGGAAGTGCACGACCCGCCCGGCGAAGGCTGCGATGTCGTTCTCGTGCGTCACCAGCACGATCGTCATGCCACCGCTGTTGAGTTGCTGCAGCAGTGCCATGATCTCGACGCTGGTGCGGGAATCGAGCGCGCCGGTCGGCTCATCCGCCAGGATCAGTGACGGGTTGTTGACCAGCGCGCGGGCGATCGCCACGCGCTGCTGCTGGCCGCCCGAGAGCTGGGACGGTTGATGATCGGCGCGCGCGCCGAGCCCGACGCGGTCCAGTTTCTCCAACGCGCGCGCATGGCGGTCCTTGATCGGCACGTTGGCATACATCAACGGCAGCTCGACGTTTTCCAGCGCACTGGTGCGCGCCAGCAGGTTGAACTGCTGGAACACGAAGCCGATGCGGCGATTGCGAACGGCGGCCAGCGCGTCCGCGTCCATGGCGGCCACGTCCTCCCCGGCCAGCCAGTACCGACCCGAGCTCGGGCGATCGAGGCAGCCGATCATGTTCATGAACGTCGACTTGCCCGATCCCGACGGCCCCATGACCGCGAGAAAATCACCGGCCTCGATCGACAGCGTGACACCGGCGAGCGCATGCACGACGTTGTCTCCCAGGGCATAGTCCTTGGTGAGCTGCTCGACCCGGATCAGCGGTTCGCTCATCGCTATGCCTGTGATATCAGAAGAACATGCGCGGGGGCGCGCCCTTCTGCGCCGGAGTGGAAGCCGCGCCACCCTGCTGTCCGACGACGACTTCCAGACCTTCGCTGACGCCGTCACCGCTGACCTCGGTCATCGTGCCGTCCGACAGACCCACGCGGACATCGATGCCGCGCGGCTTGCCGTTGTCGAGGACCCAGAGCCTGCCACGCGTTGTCTGGCCGCTGCCGGCCCGCCCGGCGAACTCCGCGGCGATCTCCGCGTAGCGCGCTTTCTGCTCGGGCTTGAGCATGTCCTCGATCTTCGCGCGCAACTCGGCACGGATCGCGCCGCTCGCCTTCGCCCGTGCCTCCTCCGGCAGTTCGCGCAGGCCCATGAACTTGTTGCGCATCTCGGCAAAGATCGGCTCGAGGCGTTGCTGCTGCTCGGCATCGAGCTTCAGTTCCGTGACCAGGCGCTCGCGGAATGCGGTCAGCGGGCTGCCGCCCGCCGCACCGGTCGCACTTGGCGCACCTGCCGCGCCCGCCTTGCCGGCCGGCTTGTCGGTCGCCTCCGTTGTCTTGCCCGACTCGGCGCCCGCAGCCGCCGCTCCGCTCGGCCGGAATCTGAGTGCGCCGTTCGGCGCCTTCAGCACCGAGTCGCGCGTGTCGGTCACGATGCGCACATTGGCGGTCATCCCCGGCAGCAGTTCGCCGCGATCGTTGTTGGCGGAGACGATGGCAATGTAGGTCACGACGTTCTGCGCGTTCTGCGGCGCCTTGCGCACGGTCTTCACCTCGCCGTTGAACGTCCGTCCCGGAAACGCATCGACCGTGAAGCTCGCCTTCTGCCCGACGCGGATGCGCCCGACATCCGCCTCGTCGATCGAGGTATCGACCTGCATGTCGCGCAGGTCCTTGGCAATCACGAAAAGCTCGGGCGCCTGCAAGCTGGCGGCCACCGTCTGGCCGACATCGACGCTGCGCTTGATCACCACGCCATCGACCGGAGCGCGGATCTCGGTGCGTCCCAGGTCGACCTTGGCGGTCGCCAGCTGTGCTTCACGCTGTTGCACGACCGCTTGCGCCGTGCGCACTTCGGCCGCCCCCAGGTCGAAGGTTGACTGTGCACGATCGAGCTCTGCCGGCGACGTGAAGTTGCGGGCCACCAGTTCCTTGGTGCGGTCCAGATCGCGCTGCGTATTGGCGAGCGATACCCGAGCGCGATTCAGCGAAGAACGCCCCGCCTCCAGGTCCGCTTCGGCCTGGCGCACCCGGTACTGCAATGTCTCCGGATCGATGCGGGCGATCAGTTCGCCCTTCTTGACCTGTGAGTTGAAGTCGACGAACAGCTCCTTGATCTGTCCCGAGACCTGCGTACCCACCTGCACCGACGTCACCGGATTCAGCGTGCCGGTCGACGCCACCGTGGCCGTCAGAGGCCCGCGTTCAACCTTGGCCAGGCGATAGCTTGGCGCGTCGGCACTGCCGCGCGCGGACCACCATACGCCCGCGCCGATGGCGGCAGCCAGCAGCGCAAGACCCAACCAAAGCCAAGAGTTCCTGAACACGAAGCCGTCCCGCAGTCATGACGAGACGCGATTCTACGCAGCGTGCCGCGCTACCCGACGAGTTGTAACTCCTCGATACAGCACGGAAACCTCGCAGCAATGTCGACCCGGGTGCATGGGTCCGCCACGCTCAGTCCGCGTTTAGACGGCGCCGCCTTCAAGACGTTCGACGCGCGCACGCAATTCCTGCAATTCACTGCGCAGCCGCGCGACTTCGTCGCGAAGTTCGTCGGCGGCCTCGGACACACCGAGGCCTGCAACGCTGCCGGCCGATGCGGATGTCGCGGGCGGTGCAGGCGGCGCGGGCGACATCAGCTGTACCCAGCGCGGTTCGCGCGAGCCGGGAGCGCGTGGCATCAGGGCGACCAGGGCTCCGCCCGCATCCGCGGCGCGGGTGGTCAACTGCTCAAGGTAGCCCTCGACCGAACTGACATCGGCAAAACGGTGCAGCCGCTCGCTCGCCGAACGCAACTCCGCGGCGGTCTGTGGCCCGCGCAACCACAAGGTGGCGAGCAGAGCCACCGACTCGGAAGGCACGCGCAGTACGCGACTGACATTCTGCGAGTACCGCATCACCCGCGAGCCGCTCGACTCGATCACCAGCGACAGCGGCTTCAGCCGATCGATGGCCGCCTGCACTTCCGCCTCGGTGGCGTTGAGCACCGGATCGCGATTGTTCTTCTGGTTGCAGCCCGCTGTCAGTGCATTGAGCGACAGCGGATAGATGTCCGGGACGGTGTGCTCCTTTTCGACGAGCACGCCCAGCACGCGGCATTCGAGCAAGGTCAGGGTGGGCAGCGTCATCCCAGTGTCTCCACTTTCGAGGTGACCGGGGCCGATGCCAGGACCGTGCGCTGCAGCCAGCGACCCAGCCAGGTCCGCGGTGGCTCCTGGCCCGTACGGACGTAATCGATCGCGACATCGTCATCCAGCAGTTGCGATTGCAGCGCCTCGGTCCCATCGGCACCGGCAAACAGCAGTCGGTCACCCAATTGCAGCACGGTCGCTTCGTCGGGCAGCAGCAGGTCGTGCCCGTCTCGCAGCAATAACAGTGGCGTAGCGGCAATGCGCGTCCGCCGTTCCGCCGGATCGGCGAGCAGGTGGGCAATCGTCAGTGCCGGCTTGCTCTGCTCGATGAGGGCGTGTCGAATACCAAGACGGCCCGGATCGCATTCGACCAGCCAGATGTGAGGCACGGCATCGCCCGCCACATCCCGGATCCGGCCGCAGACGCCGATGGCCCAGGCATTGGTCTGTTCGCGAGCGCGCAGCAGGAATCGGTTCAGCCGCGGCGTCGTCAGCAGCTGCAGGCATTCGTGCGTCATCACTTCTGACTGCACGAAGCGCATCTGCGCTCGCGCGGCATCGATCAGGCGGCGGTTGGTTGCCTGGTTCTGGCGGATCACGACGAAGAGCTTCGGCTTCAGCCGCCGCGCTGCCATCACGATCGCCAGGTTGTTCGCGTCGTTGTCGGTGCCGGCGACCAGCCCGCACGCTGACTCGATGCCGGCATTCTTCAGCGCTTCGGCCGCGAGTCCGGTACCGACGATCCCCTCGGTTCCACATCGGATGGGATCGAGATCGATAGCCTTCCACGTCAGTCCCGCCTGTTCCAGTCGGGCGCGCACGGCGGCACCGAACCGGCCGTAACCGGCGAGGACCCAATGGCCCCGCGGCACCCCGATATGCGGCGGGCATTCCGCGCCGGGAACGCCGGTCAGCCACTCTTCGAGCCGCAGCGTGTCGGGCTTGTCGAGTGCCAACGCGAAGTTGAATGCAAACGTCTCGAACGGATTGACCAGCGTCACGCCGCCGAAGTCCTCGAGCGTCTGCTGCGCAGTGGGCGACTTCACCCGCGCCAGCACCGGTAGCTGCGGAGCAAGGACGCGCACTTCGATGGCAATGGTCTGCGTAGCCGCGTCGTCTGGCGTCAGCACGACAACGCCCCGGCAGTTTTCCCGCCGGATTCCCGCCGCTTCGAGCAATTCGGGCGAGCGGGCATCACCGACCATGCCGACGGCCGGTTGCGCATGATCTCGTACCAGCAACGAGCGCAGGCGCTCGGGATTCGGTTCGATCACCACCGTGGCGTAGCCAAGACGGTCGAGCGCCGTCGCGAGTCGCTGTCCGCTCTGTCCGTGGCCACAGATGACGAAGAAGCGGTCGACCAGTCGGCGCACTCCGGCCTCGAACTGGCTGCGCTCCAGCGCCGCGCGGAACGCAGGTTGCCTGGTCAACGCGAAGATCACGCCGAGCGCATACGCCCAGGAAATCACGGTGAGGTAGATGCTGAACGTCATCCACAGCCGCTGCGCATACGAGTACGGGTACGGCACCTCGCCAAACCCGATCGTCGTCGCCGTGTAGCTCATCACGTAGAACGCATCGAACAGGCTCAGGTGCCAGGGCCGGCCCTCGGGATCGGTGCCGGGCATCAGAGTCAATCCGAAGACGGCGATCGCGTAGGCAACGATCACCACCACCAGCGGCAGACGCATCCGCCGCAGGATCATCAACTGGATGTCGCTCATCGTGCCGGCTTTCGTCGGGGTGCGGGCTGCGTCAGCGCACGCGTCTCAGCGTTTCGCCGATCAGCAGCGTGACCGAGATGAAATTGGCAACTAGTGCTCCCCCGGCGAGAGATACGACGGTCGCCATGACCTCGCCCTCAGTGGGCAGTCCGGAAACGCGGGTCGCCCATATCCACACCACCGCAGCCGCCACGAGCTGCAGCACAGCGACGATGCTGGTCGCGAGGTGCACGGCTCCAATGTGCGTTCGATCGCCGAACTTCAGCGTCATCGCGATCAGGTTGACGACGATGGTGGCACCGAGTTCGAAAGAATGATGCTGCGCCGGGTCGGTGATATCACCGATGAAAAAGCCGAAGTTCAGCGTGCACGACAGAATGACAAAGGCGCCGAAGATGACCTTCTCGAGATTCATGTGCTCTCCCCGATGACGGCTCAGCGCCACCGATCTGCCGTAGTTGGCCGATCGATGCGGGCCGCCGGTCGCATGTTAATGGGGGCCGCCGCCGGCGTCTGGTCTCACCGGGATCGCTTCAAGAACTGCGGTCAATTCGCCGACTCGGGGTCGTTGCTCCAGGCGGCACGCTGCAGGACGATCCGGTATCCGTCCGGATCTTCGAACGTCCGGCCGCGCTCGTCCCAGTAGGGGTTGAAGGACAGCACGGACTTGAAACCCGCTGTCGTCATGCGTTCGCAGGCCGTCCGCCATTCGTCAGCATCCGGAAGATAGAACACCACAAGATCCTCCGCCGTTGGGGTCGGAGTCACCGGGTGATCACGACAGCGCGTGAACTCGAAGTGAAAGCTGCACCCCGGGGCGCCGATCATGACTCCGTCGAACCCGGCGTGGTCATCGAACGAACCCAGTACCCGGAATCCGAGACCCCGACAGTACAAGTCGACGGATCTGCCCAGGTCAGACACCGGCCGGGCGATGCGGAGTTGATGTGTCATTGGAACGATCGCTTCGAGGACCTGTCAGCGCGATTTCGAGGGGTTCACTGCTGCCTACGCTTGCGCTGCACCTGGACCGCGCCGACGGCCAAACACGCGACCGCGGGCCAGAAGGTGACGAAGAACAACAGTCCAAGTCCGATGGGATTGGGGTCGGGGTCGGGCCACAGGCCGATCGCTGCCAGGAAGATGACCGCCAGCAGCGGACCCCAACCGACGACGACGAGGACGAGCCCGATCTTGATCCAGATGTTGGCGATGTAGTCCTTCATTCCCACCGCGCACTGTGACGACCGGTTCTGGCTATCTAGGCCTTGCGGTAGATTTCGCCGCCCTTTTGCACGAACTCCACCGCCTTTTCGTGCATGCCCTTGGACAGCGCCTGCTCCGCGCTGACGCCCTGCTTGGCCGCATAGTCGCGCACGTCCTGCGTGATCTTCATGCTGCAGAAGTGCGGACCGCACATCGAGCAGAAGTGCGCGCTCTTCATCGCGTCCTTGGGCAGCGTCTCGTCGTGGAAGTCCTTGGCGGTGTCTGGATCGAGTCCGAGATTGAACTGGTCCTCCCAGCGGAACTCGAAGCGCGCCTTTGACAGTGCGTTGTCGCGCAGTTGTGCGCCCGGATGGCCCTTGGCGAGATCGGCCGCATGCGCGGCCACCTTGTAGGCCATGATGCCGTCCTTGACGTCCTTCTTGTTCGGCAGCCCGAGGTGCTCCTTGGGGGTGACGTAGCAGAGCATCGCGGTGCCGTACCAGCCGATCATCGCCGCGCCGATCGCACTGGTGATGTGGTCGTAGCCGGGTGCGATGTCGGTCGTCAGGGGTCCCAGCGTGTAGAACGGCGCCTCGTGGCACAGGCGCAGTTGTTCGTCCATGTTGTGCTTGATCATGTGCATCGGCACATGGCCCGGGCCTTCGATCATCACCTGCACGTCGTGCTTCCAGGCGATCTGCGTGAGCTCACCCAGCGTGGCCAGTTCGGCCATCTGCGCCTCGTCGTTGGCATCGTAGATCGACCCCGGGCGCAGGCCGTCGCCGAGCGAGAACGCGACGTCGTAGGCCTTCATCAGCTCGCACATCTCCTCGAAGTGCGTGTAAAGAAAGCTCTCGCGGTGATGCGACAGGCACCACTTGGCCATGATCGACCCGCCGCGCGAGACGATGCCGGTCATGCGCTTCGCTGTCATCGGGATGTAGGGCAAGCGCACTCCGGCGTGGATCGTGAAGTAGTCCACGCCCTGCTCGGCCTGCTCGACCAGCGTGTCGCGAAAGATCTCCCAGGTCAGCTCCTCAGCCCTGCCATCGACCTTCTCCAGCGCCTGGTAAATGGGCACGGTGCCGATCGGCACGGGACTGTTACGAAGAATCCATTCCCGCGTCTCATGGATGTGCTTGCCGGTCGACAGATCCATCACGGTGTCCGCACCCCAGCGGATCGCCCACGTCATCTTTTCGACTTCCTCGCCGATCGAGCTGGTGACCGCCGAGTTGCCGATGTTGGCGTTGATCTTCACCAGGAAGTTGCGGCCGATGATCATCGGCTCGGTTTCCGGGTGATTGACGTTGGCCGGGATGATCGCGCGGCCCCGGGCCACTTCGTCCCGCACGAACTCCGGTGTGATCAGCCTGGGAAGGTTCGCGCCGAAGTTGTGTCCCGGATGCTGTCGGCGCAGCATTTCCGAGAAGCGTTCGACATTCTGGTTCTCGCGAATGGCGATGAATTCCATCTCCGGCGTGATGATGCCGCGGCGCGCGTAATGCATCTGCGTCACGTTCCCACTGACGTTGGCGCCAGCCCGGACACGGCGAGGCTTGCGGTGCAGGTTGAAGCGCAGCTCGGCCAGCTTCGGGTCGTGGAGGCGCTCGACGCCGAAGCGCGATGTCGGCCCCGTCAGCGCCTCGGTGTCATCGCGTTCGGCAATCCATGCGGCACGCAGCGCAGCCAGCCCGGAACGAATATCGATGCTGACCGACGGGTCCGTGTAAGGCCCGGACGTGTCGTACACCATCAGTGGTGGGTTTTCCTCCGTGCCCGATGCGGTCGGGGTGTCGCTTTGTGCGATCTCTCGCATCGGCACACGGATGTCCGGCCGCGAACCCGGCACGTAGACCTTGCGGGACTTTGGCAGCGGCTGGACCGCGGCCTCGTCGACCTGGGCGGTCGCGGCCATGAACTTCGGATTGGCGCTCATAGGTGCACTCCTTGCCTGGGCGGAGGAGAGACAGCGCCGGGACGGCTGGCGCGTTTCCCTCCGCCGGTGTCAACCGGTTCAGGTTCGAGGGGACTCTCTCAATCGCGAACGCCGCGATACCCCCAACGCTTCCTAGCAGAATCTCGGAGCCTGCCTGAGATTCCGCCTGAACTGCGCATGATATTGCCATTTCTCGACATCACCATGTCCGCCGCAGCATTCGCCATTGAATGGTCCTGATTCAGGACACCCTCATCCGATCGAGGGCTTGAGAAATTCCAGGGTGGTTCGCTATAAACGGCCCGGGGACAGGGGAGAAAAATGATGCACACGCCACAGGCGCGCGCGCGGACTCAGCCCGCACTGCAACAACTACTCAGGGCAGCCGCGCTTGGCCTCGTGCTGGCAGCCACGGCGGCCTCTTCGCACGCGCAGTCGCGCAATCTGGCTCCGGGTTTCACCAATCTTCCGGTGAACGCCAAGATCCTCGTAACGCCTATCGACGTGGAACTCTTCTCGATCAGCGCCGGCGGCGTTTCGGAACCAAGGGCCGACTGGACCAGCGCCGCGCAGGCCAACATGAAGAAGGAGCTCGGACGGTTGCGCGAGAAGTATCGCGGCGAATCGGTCGAACTGGATGAGCAGACCGCTGATGACTACGCCGAATTGCTCGCGCTGCATGCCGCTGTCGCCCGCTCGATCAATCTGCACCATGGTGTTGGAGGCATGTGGGCGCTGCCAACCAAGAACGGCCAGCTTGACTGGAGCTTTGGAGACGCGCTCAGGCCATTGCAGCAGAAGTCCGGCGCGAACTACGCCCTGTTCATCTGGATTCGCGACAGTTATGCGAGCGCCGAACGCGTAGCTGCGATGGTACTGATGGCGGTTTTGGGTGTTGGGCTCACTGGCGGTTCGCAGCAGGGCTACGCGTCGCTGGTCGATCTCGACACCGGTCGGGTTCTGTGGTTCAACAGCCTTGCGCGCGCATCCGGGGATTTGCGGGAGCCAGCCAAGGCGATCGAGACTGTCGACGCCCTGCTGGCGGGCTTTCCCGCAGCGCGATGAACCGCCGAGGATTCTTGCGCTGGGGTTGCGCTCAGTGCGCACTGCTGCACGCGGCGCTGTCGTACGCCCAGGGAACCGCGGCCCAGCCGGGCGCTGGCAACAATGTGTCTGGCGCATGGAACATGCCGCCGCGCTTTGCCGCGCCGGATGCCGCTTCGGATGAGGGTGGGCTGTGGAGCGTGATGGCGCGCGAGGAACAGCGGCTGCGACGAAGCCCCTTTCTGATCCGCGACGCGCAGCTGCGCGATTACCTTCAAAACGTCGTGTGCCGACTGGCGGGTCCCCATTGCCCCGATGTGCGTGTTTACGCCGTCCGCAACGCGAACTTCAACGCGAACATGGCGCCGAACGGAATGATGCAGGTCTGGTCGGGCCTGCTGCTGCGAATGGACAATGAAGCACAGCTGGCAGCCGTGGTCGGGCACGAAGTGGGCCATTTCATGCAACGACATTCACTCGAACGCCTGCGCGACGCGAAGGCAAAGAGCGCGGCTGGCGTGTTCCTCGCGCCGTTCGGACTCGTCGGTCTGGTCGGTCAACTGGCGCTGGTGGCAAGCATGTTCGCTTACACACGCGACCAGGAGCGCGAGGCCGACACGATCAGCATCCAGCTTCTCGCCGCCGCCGGCTACGACACGTCGCAGGCCGCCATCGTATGGGCCAACCTGCTGGCCGAGGTCATGGCACGCCCCAAAGCAGACGCCTCGTCGACAAGTGTGCTGTTTGCCACGCATCCGGCCTCTGACGAGCGCGAGGAAACCTTGCGCAAGCTCGGCACCGCAGGAGGAGACAAAGCCGAGCAAGCCTATAGAGCACAGTTGACGCCGTGGCAGATGGACTTTCTGGAGGACGAACTCAAGCGCGGTCAGTACGAAGAAACGCTGGCCCTGCTCGATCGGAAGATCAGCGCCGAGCCGAAGCGTGCAGACCTGCTTTACTTCAGAGCCGAAACCCGGCGGCTGCGTGGCCATGGCACCGACACCGAACTGGCATTCGCCGATCTCACTGCAACCGTGGTGATGGAAGGCGCGCCGCCACAGACGTTTCGGTCGCTTGGGCTACTCCTGATGGCACGCCAGGATAAGGCAGGCGCAGCCGCAGCACTGACGCGTTATCTCGAACTGGCACCCGTCGCACCGGACGCCGGCATGATCAAAACCTACCTTAGCGAGTTGCAGACATGAAACGACTCATCGCAGTCGCAGCCGTCATTCTGGTCAGCGGTTGTGCAACGGTCTCGAAGGTGGACCAGGGCGATCAACTCGTCTCCAACCGCATCGCGGTGAAGCTCGACGGCCCGTGGAACCGATTCGAGGGCATGGCCGCTTTCCCGGTGCCGACCTGGACCGTAGAGGGCATTACGGTCGACCGCCTGCAGTTCTTTGTGGGGGTCAAGGATGGCAGCGTACTGGCTCCACAAAGTGCCGCAGACCGTGAGAAGCGCCCCCTCAACTTCCGCGCCAACATGCAGCCGCACGAAGTGGTTGCGCTGTTCCAGACCATGCTGACGGCCGATGGATCGACTTTCACGCTCGACAAGCTGGAGCCGGTAACCTTTCTTGGGGGGCCTGGGTACCGCTTTGATTTCTCGCTGGTGCGACGTATCGATGAAGTCCGGCTTTCCGGCGTGGGATACGTGCGCGTAGGCAACGGCGAATTGAACGCGATTCTTTACCAGGCGCCGCGGCTCGGCTTCTATCCCCGCTACCGACCGCAGGTCGAGAAAATGGCCCAGACCGCGACCCTTCGAAGCTGATCTGACGGCGACAGCCGGGAGGGGCGACCCCTAGCCCGAACGCGTCGCTCCACCAAGGCCGAGGTAGCTTTCAACGACCCGCGGATCATGCGCCAGCTGATCGGCCGGCCCGTCGAGCACGACTTCACCGGTTTCGAGCACGTAGGCGTGATCGGCAATCTGCAGCGCCGCGCGCGCGTTCTGCTCGACCAGAAGTATGGAGACACCGCGCCGACGCAATTCGACAATGATGTGGAAGATCTCGCGCACGATGCGCGGAGCCAGTCCCAGCGAGGGCTCGTCGAGCATCAGCAGTGTCGGTCGCGCCATCAGCGCCCGACCGATGGCGAGCATCTGCCGTTCGCCACCGGACAGCGTGCCAGCGAGCTGCGTGCGGCGTTCCAACAGCCGCGGAAACAGCGTGTACACCTCCTGCATCGTCTGCGCGTGGTCACGCTGCCCGGAGCGATAACGCTGAAATGCCCCGAGCAGCAGGTTGTCCTCGACCGTCATCTCGCCGAATAGCTCGCGCTTCTCGGGCACTAATGTCATTCCGCGCGCGACACGCTGCTCGAGTGAGGCACGTGCGCCGTCGTCGCCGGCAAAGCGAACGATGCCGCGCGCCGCGCCGTTGGTCGGCAGTGCCCCCATGATCGCCGCCAGTAGCGTGGTCTTGCCGGCGCCGTTCGGGCCGATCACCGTGACGATGCGGCCGGCGTCGACATCGAGGTTGGCCTTGGCGAGCGCGGCCACCTGTCCATAGGTCACGGACAGGTCGCGCACTTCGAGCAGGCGCGTGGTCATGTCGGTGCTACCGCGTCGGTCTCGTCGATGCCGCCCAGATACGCCTCGAGCACGCGTGGATCGCGCTGCACTTCGTCGGGCCGTCCCTCGGCAATCTTCTGGCCGAAGTCCATCACCGTGACGAGATCGACCAGACCCATCACGAAGTCCATGTCGTGTTCGACCAGCAGGATCGACAGGCCCTCCGCGCGCAGCTTGCGCAGCAGGTCGGCCAGGGCGCGCTTTTCGAGGTAGCGCAGGCCGGCGGCCGGTTCGTCCAGCAGCAGCAGGCAGGGATCGGAGGCCAGCGCACGCGCAATTTCGAGGATGCGCTGCTTGCCGAGCGGCAGCGATCCCGCAGCATCGAACATGTGATCGGCCAGGCCCACGCGCTCGATCTGGCGCGCTGCTTCGGCCAGGAGCTTGGCCTCGTCACTGCGATCCAGCCGCCACGCGCCGCCGAATACACCGGCAAGCAGCCCCGGGTACTCGCGCCGGTGTGCGCCGATCGCCACGTTGTCGACCACCGACATCTGCGGCAATTGCCGCACGTGCTGAAAGGTGCGCGACAGTCCCAGTCGTGCAATTTCGCGCGACGACCGACCGGCGACATCGAAGCCGCGGAAGCGAAAGTTCCCCGCCGTCGCATCGAGCACGCCGGAGATCAGATTGAACATCGTGCTCTTGCCGGCGCCGTTCGGACCGATCAGCGCGACGATCTGGCCGGCGTGGACGCGCAGGTCCATGGCGTTGACGGCGACCAGTCCGCCGAAGCGCTTGGTGGCACCCTGCACCTCGAGCAGCAGCTCGCCGGCCGCGGGCACCGGACGCCGCGCCAGCGGCGGCACCTCCGGTGCAATTACCCGTCGCGGCGTCTTCACCGGAAAGCGCCGTGTGATCACCGGCCACAGCCCGTCCGGCGCGCGCTGCAGGATGACGATCATCAGAATGCCGAACACGATGACCTCGAAGTTGCCCGCCTGGCCAACGATCTGCGGCAGGATGTCCTGCAGCCAGGTCTTCGAGATCGTGATCACGGCGGCGCCGAGCAGCGCCCCCCAGACGTAGCCGGCCCCTCCGATCACCGCCATGAACAGGTACTCGATGCCGACGTGCAGCGAAAATGGCGTCGGATTCACGAAGCGCTGCATGTGCGCGTAAAGCCACCCCGACGCACATGCCATCAGCGCGGCCAGGACGAACGCGACCATGCGCGAGGCCGACGTGTTCACGCCCATCGACTCGGCCATCACCATCCCGCCCTTCAGCGCGCGGATCGCCCGGCCTTCGCGTGAATCGAGCAGGTTGCGTGACGTGAACACGCCGGCGAGAAGGAACGCCCAGATCAGGTAGTAGATGCCGCGCCCCGTTTCCAGCGAGATGCCGAATATCGTGATCGGCGGGATGCCGGTCAGCCCGGTGTAGCCGCCGAGCAATTGCGACGTGCCGAAGAGCAGGGACAGGCTGATGCCCCACGCGATCGTCCCGAGCGGCAGATAGTGACCGGACAGCTTCAGTGTCAGCGAACCGAGCGCTGCCGCAACGGTCAGCGTGATCGCGAAACCCACCAGCAGGGTCAGCCAGGGCGATGCGCCGAGCCAGGTCAGCCCAGCAGGCAGTTCGACAGTGGTCAGCACGGCCGTTGCATAGGCGCCTAGTCCGACAAACGCCGCCTGCCCGAACGAGGTCAGGCCGCCGACCCCGGTCAGCAGCACCAGGCCCAGCGCCACCAGTGCATACAGGCCGATGTAGTTCGCCAGCGTGATCCAGAATTCGGGCAGCACGAGCGGAGCCAACGCCAGCGCCACAAGGAACACCGCAACGATCCAGTGCGATCGCAGCGAGCGCATCACTCGTCCTCCTCGACGTGATGGGTCCGCAGCGAGCGCCACAGCAGCACCGGAATGATCAGCGTGAAGACGATCACTTCCTTGTAGGCGCTGGCCCAGAACGACGAGTACGACTCGAGCAGCCCGACCAGCAAGGCCCCGGCGGCGGCGATCGGATAGCTGGCCAGGCCCCCGACAATCGCGCCGACGAAGCCCTTCAAACCGATGAGGAATCCGGTGTCGTAGTAGATCGTCGTGATCGGCGCGATCAGGATGCCCGACAGCGCACCGATCAGCGCACAGAGGAAGAAGGACAGCTTTCCCGCGAACTCCGTCGGTATGCCCATCAATCTCGCGCCGCGGCGATTGACGGCCGTCGCACGCAGGGCCTTGCCGTACAGCGTGCGTTCGAAGAAGAGATACAGCACCACGATCAGCCCCAGCGAGCAGCCGATGACCCACAGCGACTGCGCACTCGCGGTCAGCGCGCCGAGCTGGATGGTTCCCTCCGAAAACGCCGGGGTGCGTGAGCCCTCGGCCCCGAAGACCAGCAGGCCGAGGCCGACCATCACGACATGCACCGCGACCGAAACGATCAGCAGGATCAGCACCGACGCTTCGGCCAGCGGCTGGTACGCCAGCCGGTAGACCATCGGTCCGAGCGGCACGACGATCGCCAGCGCCAGCAGGATCTGCAGCGGCATCGGCCATTGCGTCAGCGGCACGGCGCGCAGCAGCGCCCAGAGCGCCAGCGGATACGCGAGATTCCACAACGCCACCCAGGCGTAGCGACGCCACTCGCGCGAGCGCACTGCGGCCACCGCCTCGATGATCGCGACCGTGGCACCTGCAGCCAACAGCAGCCAGATCGTTCCCGGCACCCGACCCGCCTGCAAGGCGACCAGCGTCAACGCACCGTACGCAACGAACTCGCCCTGCGGAATGAAGATTACCCGCGTGACCGCGAACGCCAGCACCAGCGCGAGCGCGAGCAGCGCATAGATCGCACCGTTGGTGATGCCGTCCTGCGCGAGGAGCAGGGCGATGTCAAAGTTCATCGTGCTTTCAGTCTACTGACTGCATGCGCTCTCCGGCACTTCGAGACGGCTTCTTCATGCGCCGCGACCGAGCCGGGAGTCGCTCGGCATCGCCGCCGCCACTGGCACGACGCAGGTGGTTGTCCGCTCGGGGACGCCGCCGCGGTGCGGGGCGGCAGCGGGGACGTGCCGGGCGCGTGTCTGAGCGAGCGCAGGGAGCGAGTTTCGCGCCTGGCCCGCTGATGCCCTGCAGCGCAAGGGCAGCCGAAGCGAAAGCGCAGGCCGGCCTCGTGCGGTCGCCTTTCTTTGGTGACTTTCTTTGGCGAAGCAAAGAAAGTCACTCGCCGCCGGGCGACTCCCGGCTCGGTTGCGGCAACACGAGAGCGCGGCTCGCGCAGAGGCGTCAACCACCCCTACTTCTGCAACTCCCACGCCCCGTTCTTGATCATCACCATCACCGCAGCACGCTGGTCGAGGCCGAGGTGATCCTTCGGGCTCATGTTGAAGATGCCGTGCGCCCCGGCGGCGTTCTTTACGTTTTCCAGCGCATCACGCAGCGCAACGCGGAACTCCTTGGTGCCTGGCTTTGCCTTCTTCAGCGCCTCGGGTATCGCGATCTGCAGCAGCACGACGGTGTCCCAGCCATGCGCGCCAAAGGTCGAGACACTGCCCTTGCCATGCACCTTCTCGTACGCATCGATATAGGCCATCGCCGATTTCTTGACCGGATGGTCGTTCGGCAGTTGCGCGGCGACCAGCACCGGTCCGGCAGGCAGCAGTGTGCCTTCGCAATCCTTGCCGCAGACGCGCAGGAAATCATTGTTCGCAACGCCGTGTGTCTGGTAGATCTTGCCGGCGTAACCGCGTTCCTTCAGGGTCTTCTGCGGCAGCGCGGCCGGCGTGCCCGCTCCGGCGATCAGGATGGCATCGGGCTTGGCAGCCATCAGTTTGAGCACTTGTCCGGTGACCGACGTGTCGGCTCGGTTGTAACGCTCGTTCGCCAGTACTTTCAGTCCGCGCGTTTCGGCAACCTTGTTGAACTCGTTCCACCAGCCTTCCCCATAGGCATCTGCAAAGCCGATGAAGCCGACGGTCTTCACGCCGCGGTTGATCATGTCGCCGACGATGACCAGCGCCATCTGCTGGTCGTTCTGCGGCGTCTTGAAGACCCAGCGCTTCTTGGCATCGACCGGCTCGACGATGCGGCTCGACGCGGCCATCGAGACCATCGGCGTCTCGGCTTCGGCGGCTACATCGATCATCGCCAGCGAGTTCGGCGTGATCGTCGATCCGACCAGCACATCGACCTTGTCCTCGGTGATGAGCTTGCGCGAATTCTTGACCGCCGTCGTCGTGTCCGAGGCATCGTCGAGCACGATGTACTGCACCTTCTGGCCGCCGATGGTCTGCGGCACCAGCGCGAAGGTATTGCGCTCGGGGATGCCGAGCGAGGCGGCGGGTCCGGTCGCCGACAGCGTGACGCCAACCTTGATGTCCTGCGCCAGCACGGTGCCGGCAGCAAGCGCCGCCGTAGCGACGGCAATAATCTTCAGAGCGAACTTCATGTGTCTCCTCGTCTTCGTTGTTTGCGACCGCACTGAAGTGTCCGTGTCGGCCGCAGTTGAAAATCGTCAGACCCGCATCACAACAAAATCACACCCGTTCAACAAGAAGGGCGATCCCCTGCCCGACTCCGATGCACATGGTCGCAACGGCATAGCGACCGCCACTGGCGACGAGCTGGCGCGCCGCGGTCAGCACGATGCGCGCGCCGGACGCGCCGAGCGGATGGCCGATCGCAATCGCTCCGCCGTTGGCGTTCACATGCGGCGCATCGTCGGCCAGGCCCAACTGGCGCGTGACCGCGAGCGCCTGCGCGGCAAACGCTTCGTTGAGCTCGATGACCTCGACCTTGTCGATCGTCAGGCCGTGACGCGCGAGCAGCTTCTTCGTGGCGGGGGCCGGCCCGATGCCCATGATGCGCGGAGGCACGCCGACTGTGGCCGCGCCGACGATACGCACCAGCGGGGTCAGCCCGTGGCGCGCAGCCGCCTTCGCACTGCCGATCAGCAAGGCGACCGCGCCATCGTTGATGCCGGACGCGTTGCCCGCCGTCACCGTGCCGTCCGGACGCACGACACCCTTGAGCTTGCCCAGCGCCTCGAGCGTGGTTTCGCGCGGATGCTCATCTTCGCTCACCACGATGTCGCCCTTGCGGCCCGGAATCGTGACCGGAACGATCTCTCCGGTGAAATAGCCGCGCGCCTTGGCGGTGGCATAGCGCTGCTGCGACCGCAACGCGAACCTGTCCTGGTCGGCGCGGGCAATGCCGAACTCCGCGGCGACGTTCTCGGCGGTCTCGGGCATCGAGTCGACGCCGAACTGCTGCTTGAACGCCGGGTTGATGAAGCGCCATCCTAGCGTGGTGTCGTACACCGCATTGGTCCGCGAGTAGGCACTGTCGGCCTTCGGCATCACGAACGGCGCCCGCGTCATGCCCTCGACACCGCCAGCGATCATCAGTTCGGCCTCGCCGGCGCGGATCGCGCGAGCACAGCTCGCCACCGCGTCCATGCTCGAGCCGCACAGCCGGTTGACCGTCGCGGCCGGGACCTCGGCCGGCAGACCCGCCAGCAGCACGGCCATGCGCGCAACGTTGCGATTGTCTTCGCCGGCCTGGTTGGCGCAACCGAAGTACACATCGTCCACTGCGGCCCAGTCCACCTTCGGATGACGCGCGACCAGCGCACGCAAGGGAACGGCCGCCAGATCGTCGGTGCGCATGCCTGCCAGCGCCCCGCCGTAGCGGCCGATCGGCGTGCGCACGCCATCGCAGAGAAATACGTCGGTCATGCGATCGCCTTCATGGGTTGAGTCCGCGTCCGGGGGCGCCGGGCCGCGGCAGGTGCTGCGTTGGCCATCCCGGCATTCACGGCGCGAAGCCGGCCGAGTCCGCCGAGGAACAGATCCGCCACGACCGGCGCGAGATCGTCGTAGCGCAGCGGGCCGCGATCGCTGAACCACGTGAACGTCCAGTTCATCATTCCGAACAGGATCATCGTCAGCGGCTTGCGCAGCGCGGAGGTGGCGGCGTCCGGGGCGAGTTCGCCGATGACCTGCGCAAAGCCGTCAACCACGCCGCGCTGGCGGGCGACGACGCGGGCGCGATGCGCGCGCGAGAGGTACTTCACGTCCTGCACCAGCACGCGATGGCGCGCCGCCGAGTGCTCGTACTCGTGCATGAAGCGCGCGATGAGCTGTCGCATGCGCGCGGCCGGCGACAGCGCCTCGTCCTGCACTGCCTCGACGATCGCCTGCAGACGGTCGACGTAGCTCTCGGCGATATCGTGCAGCAGGTGTTCCTTGTCGCGGTAATAGTGATACAGCAGTGCCTTGGACACGCCGCACGCGGCCGCAATGTCGGCAATCGAGGCCGAGGCGTAGCCCTTTTCGGCGAAGAGAAGTGCCGCCGCATCGCGGATCGCGCCACGCTGCGCCTCGAAACTCGCCGCCTTGGTGCGCGCCACGCCTATCTCTCGTCGTAGGAAATCAGCACCCGCTCGGTCAGCGGGTACGACTGGCAGGTCAGCACGTAGCCGGCCGCCACTTCGTGCGGCTCGAGCGCGTAGTTCTTCGCCATTTTCACCTCACCGTCGAGCAGCTTGGCGCGGCAGGTGCTGCACATGCCTCCCTTGCACGAGTACGGCAGGTCGAGCCCCGCGGCGCGCCCGGCCTCGAGGATCGAATGCTGGCCGCGATGGAAGTCGACCTCGCGCTTGACGCCGTCGATGATCAGCGTGAGCTTCGCCTCGGCCGCCTCGGCGTCGTCGATCGGAGCGCGCCGCGGCACCCGGCACGCCGAAGCGTTCGACGTGCACATGGTCGCGCGCGACGCCGGCAGTGATCAGCGCCTGCTCGACTTCGTCGATCATCGACGCCGGTCCGCAGACGAAGGCTTCGTCGATCGACGTGGGCGGGATCAGTGTCGCCAGGAACTGCCGCACCTTGGCGGCGTCGATCCGGCCGTTGAAGATCTCGACGTCCTGCTCCTCGCGCGAGAACACGTTGTAAAGACGGAAGCGCGTCAGATAGCGGTCCTTCAGGTCTTCGAGCGCCTCATGGAACATCACGTTCGCCTGCCGGCGATTGCCGTACACCAGCGTGAAGCGCGAGCGCGGCTCGCGCGCCAGCGTCGTGCGTATCAGCGACAGCACGGGCGTGATGCCACTGCCGGCGGCGAACGCGACGTAGTTGCGATCGTGCTCTGCGGCCAGCGGCGTGAAGAAGCGGCCCTCGGGCGTCATCACGTCGATCGCATCGCCCGGCTTCAGCCGTTCGTTGACCCACACCGAGAAGCGCCCGCCCGGCACCTTCTTGACGGCCACGCGCAGTTCGCCGTCGTCGCAGCCGGCGCAGATCGAGTACGAGCGACGCATTTCCTCGCCGTCGAGCCGCGTGCGCAGCGCGAGGTGCTGACCCTGAACGAAGCGATAGTCGTCGGCCACGTCGCGCGGAACGTCGAACCGGAGGCTGACGCAGTCCTGGGTTTCGCGCCGCACCTCGGCGATGCGAAGGGAATGGAAGCGGGGAGTCATTGCGATCTGGTTCTATGAGGCATGTTCAATGGAGCTGTTCAAAGGGGCTTGAAGTATTCGAACGGTTCGCGGCAGGCGCGACAGCGATAGAGCGCCTTGCAGGCGGTGGCGCCGAACTGCGAAAGGCGCTCCGTGTCGGCACTGCCACAGCGCGGACAGTCGACGCGGGGCACGAACTGAAGCGGCTGCACTGTTCCCCGCGCCCCTCGTGCCGGGCGGCGCGATGCCGTAGATCCGGAGCTTTTCCCGGGCCTGCGGCTCGATCCAGTCCGTGGTCCACGCAGGCGCCAGCTGCGTCGTGACCCGCACCTGTGCTGCGCCGGCCGCGGTCAGTGCCTCGCGGATCGAGCGCTCGATCACCTCCGTTGCCGGGCATCCCGAGTAGGTCGGCGTCACCACGACGTCGACGACATCATCGACTGCCTGCACATCGCGCACGATGCCGAGTTCGGTGACCGAAATGACGGGGATCTCGGGATCGGGAACGCGGCCGAGGATCGCCCAGGCCTGCATAGCGGTGATCGAGGTGCCCGTCACCATGTGCCGCCCGGATAGGTGCGCTGCAGATACTGCATTTCGGTCAGCAAATGGCCCATGTATTCGGTGTGCTGACCGTGCTTGCCGCGCGACATGAACGGCGTGCGCGCGGGCGTCGACAGCGTCGCGACTTCGAGGACCGGTCGTACGACGGTGTCCCAGGCCGGCTCGAGTGCCGGCCACGCAGGCCCGATCGCGGCGGCTTCGATGGCTTCGTCCCCAGCCGCGGCGCTGAAGAACTCGGCGGTGTACGGCCAGAGGGTGTCGAGTGCGCGCTGCATGCGTGCGTGCGACTCGTCGGTGCCGTCACCCAGGCGCACGACCCAGTCCGAGGCGTGCTGCAGGTGATAGCGCGTTTCCTTCAGGCTCTTCGCCGCAATCGCCGCGAGTTCGGCATCGCTCGACGTGGTGAGCCGCTGCCACAGCGCCTGCTGCCACGCGGCGACGAGGAAGTTGCGCAGGATCGTGCGGCCGAAGTCACCATTGGGCAGCTCGACGATCGCCAGGTTTCGATACTGCGGCTCGGTGCGCAGGAACGCGAGCTGGTCCTCGTCGCGACCCTGGCCTTCCAGCTTGCCGGCATGGGCCAGCAACAGGCGCGCCTGTCCGATCAGATCCAGCGCGACGTTGGTCAGCGCGATGTCTTCCTCGATCACGGGGCCGTGACCGCACCATTCCGACAGGCGCTGGCCGAGTATCAGCGACGTGTCGGCGATGTGCAGGACGTAATCGATGTGGGCCACATGGGCCGCGGTCGTTGTGCTCATCGCGGTCTCACATGTGGTTCACTTCGTCGGGCAATTTATAGAAGGTCGGGTGCCGGTAGATCTTGTCCTCGGCGGGATCGAACATCTCGGGCTTCGCGTCCGGATCGCTCGCGACGATCTGATCGGCCCGCACCACCCAGATGCTGACGCCCTCGAGTCGCCGCGTGTAGACGTCGCGCGCGTTGCCCAGCGCCATCTTCGCGTCGGGCGCGTGCACGCTGCCGCAGTGCTTGTGGTCGAGGCCGTTCTTGCTGCGGATGAAACACTTCCCAGAGGGGCCATTGGCGGCTGGGTTCGGTCATTTCGGATCCTCTCGATTCTTCCTTCGGTCGATGCCGAAGCTTCGGTTGGCGCCAATGGCCCGCGGGCAGTATGAGGACGCAAGGGGGCGGCGCCCCCTTGGAACCCCGCTGAAAACAGGAGGCACATGTCAGGCGGCGAGGCGGTCGCGGCGGCGCTGTTTGTCGGCGTGCGCGAGTGCGGCTTCGCGCACCCAGGCGCCGTCGTCCCAGGCCTGCACGCGATCGGCGAGGCGGTCGCGGTTCAACGGTCCGTGGCCGTTGACGACGTTCCAGAACTCGGTCCAGTCGATCGGGCCGAAGTCCCAGTGCCCGCGTTCCTCGTTGAAGCGCAGGTCCGGGTCGGGCAGCGTGACGCCGAGCACCTTGGCCTGCGGCACGGTGGCGTCGACGAACTTCTGGCGCAGGTCGTCGTTGCTGATGCGCTTGATGCCCCACTTGATCGAATCGCCCGAGTGCGTCGAGTCCTTGTCGTGCGGGCCGAACATCATCAGGCTCGGCCACCACCAGCGGTTCACGGCGTCCTGCACCAGCGCGCGCTGCTCGGCGGTGCCCTTCATCATCGTCAGCAGCAGGTCATAGCCCTGGCGCTGGTGAAACGACTCTTCCTTGCAGATGCGGATCATCGCGCGCGCATACGGGCCATACGAGCAACGGCACAGCGGGATCTGGTTCATGATCGCCGCGCCGTCGACCAGCCAGCCGATGACACCGATGTCGGCCCAGTTGAGCGTCGGGTAGTTGAAGATCGACGAGTACTTGGCCTTGCCCGAGTGCAGCGCGTCGACCAGGTCGTCGCGCGCGACGCCGAGCGTCTCGGCGGCGGCATACAGATACATGCCGTGGCCGCCTTCGTCCTGCACCTTGGCAAGCAAAATGGCCTTGCGTTTCAGTGTCGGCGCGCGCGTGATCCAGTTGCCTTCCGGCAGCATGCCGACGATCTCGCTGTGCGCATGCTGGCTGATCTGCCGGACCAGCGTCTTGCGGTAACCCTCCGGCATCCAGTCCTTGGCTTCAATGAATTCCCCGCGCGCGACCCTGGCGTCGAATTCGGCCTCGTATTCCGCGTCCTTGAGTGACTTCGGACCGCGTGACTTGATCGCGTCGTCCCGGTCGGGGGACGGAATGTCCATCGCCTGCGTGTACATGGTCTGCCTCTCTACTGTTTCGGCCGGCGGTCGATGATGCGTTTCGCCTTGCCGACCGAACGCTCCAGTCCCATCGGCAGCGCCAGCCGCACGGTGGCACTGATGCCGATGTAGGCCTTGACGTTGTGTTCCAGCTTGCGTGCGGCAGCGTGCCGCGATTCCTGGCTGCCGTTCGCAAGCTCGGTGCCCATCTCGACGTGCACGGTCAGCTCGTCCATGTTGCCGGGGCGCGTGACCTCGAGCGTGTAGTACGGCTCGAGCTCGGGCTGCTTCAGGATCAGTTCCTCGACCTGTGTCGGGAAGAGGTTCACGCCGCGGATGATCAGCATGTCGTCGGAGCGGCCGGTGATCTTCTCGATGCGCCGCATGCTGCGCGCGGTCGGCGGCAGCAGCCGCGTCAGGTCGCGGGTCCGGTACCGGACCATCGGCAACGCTTCCTTGGTGAGCGACGTGAAAACCAGTTCGCCCTTCTCGCCCTCGGGCATCACTTCGCCCGTGTCCGGGTTGATGATCTCCGGATAGAAGTGATCCTCCCAGACCGTCAGTCCGTCCTTGGTCTCGATGCACTCCTGCGCGACCCCCGGACCGATGATCTCCGACAGGCCGTAGATGTCGATCGCGTCGAGCGAGGTCTTGGCTTCGATCGCCGTCGCGCATCGCCGGCGTCCAGGGCTCGGCACCGAAGATGCCGATCTGCAGCGACGAGGTCTTCGGGTCCATGCCCTGCTTTTCCATCTCTTCGGCGATCGCCAGCATGTACGACGGCGTCACCATGATGATGTCGGGCTTGAAGTCCGCAATGATCTGCACCTGCCGCTCGGTCATGCCGCCGGAGATCGGGATCACGGTGCAGCCGAGCTTCTCCGCGCCGTAGTGCGCGCCGAGACCGCCGGTGAAGAGTCCGTAGCCGTAGGACACGTGCACCATGTCGCCGGCGCGGCCGCCGGCGGCGCGGATCGAGCGCGCCATCACCGTGGCCCAGGTGTCGATGTCCTTCAACGTGTAAGCGACCACGGTCGGCTTGCCGGTCGTGCCGCTGGAAGCGTGCAGCCGCGCGACCTTCTCGCGCGGCACGGCGAACATGCCGAACGGATAGTTGTCGCGCAGGTCCTTCTTCGTCGTGAACGGAAACTTCGCCAGGTCGGCGAGCGACTTCAGGTCCGACGGCTTCACTTTCGCCGCGTCGAACTTCGCCCGGTAATGCGGCACGTGGTCGTACGCGTGCGCGAGCGACCAGCGCAGGCGTTCGAGCTGAAGCGCCTGCAGCTCGGCACGCGGCGCGCGCTCGATCGGCTCGAGGTCAGCGGGCGATGGCTTCTTGACCGGCATCGTGGGTTCCCCTTCTCAGAGCTGCACGACGTGCTTGCCCTTCATCGTGTGCGAACGGCCCCGCATCACGACCACGGTCTTGCCGTCCTGATTGGTGACCTTGATGTCGTACACACCGGTGCGCCCGGTCAGGGCGACTTCGTGGCATTCGGCCGTCAGTCGGTCGCCTTCGTGCGCGGGGGCGAGGAAATCGACGACGATGCCGGATGCGACCGTGAGTTCGTTGTAGCTGTTGCAGGCGAACGCGAAGGCCGAGTCCGCCAGCGTCGTGATGAAGCCTCCGTGGCAGATCTTGAAGCCGTTCAGCATGTCGGGCCGCACGGTCATGGAAATGCGTGCATAGCCCGGTCCGACCGCCTCGATCTGCATGCCGAGCCCGCGCGAGGCGGCATCGTCCATGAACATGCCGAGACGCACCG
>CAVWFH010000007.1:0-21164 GCA_963754065.1 uncultured beta proteobacterium
CGTCGCGCGCGCGTCGCATGCGCCTCGGATGGCGGAGGTCGCATTCCGCGCGTCGATCGATTCCAGCCACTGCTGCGTCGGGGTCCGAGGGTTCGTGGCGTCGACAACGACGGTGCAGAATCGCGGGACAGGGCGACATAGCCTTTGCAGCTCCGGTGTCGACGCCGAACCCGATTCGATACGAGGTATCCAGGTGATCGTAGTGAGCTACGGACATGACTGACATCGAGGAGATCACAGGCCGGGCGATCGACGAGTGGCGGCCGGCATGGCAACGACTACTTGCCGCGGCCGGGCTGCCCACCGACGATCTCGATGAGGTCGACCGAGCATGGACAGCAAGCCAGCGAGCAGAACTGGTCGCGGCTGCGGGCGTGCAGGGCCAGGGAGAGCACCACTTGCTGCGATCGATGGTCGTCGCCCCGGCCCATCGCGCCGAGGGCTGGGGTGCTCGGTTGCTGGCCAGCATCGAGTCGGCCCTGAGGCAGGACGGCGCGCAGGCCGTGTGGCTGCTGACGACGGATGCCGCCGCCTATTTTCAGCCGTCACGGATATGTTGTGCGACCGCGCAACGAAGCACCCGCAGCGATTGCATCGACGCGGCAATTCCGTGGCCTGTGCCCGGCCTCGGCCGTACTGATGGTCAAGCGCCTCGACTGAGCAGGGCGACCAGCGCCGGCGCGAGCCACGGTGCGACGAACGCCGTCACGAGCGCCGTCAATCCCATCGCAAGTCCGGCGAACGCGCCCATCTGTTCGCTCACCTGGAATGCGCGTGCGGTACCGATGCCGTGCGCTGCGACGCCCACCGCAAAGCCGCGCGCCGCATGCGAGTCGATGCGCAGGGCATTGAGCAACGGCCGCGCGATGATCGCGCCCGTCATCCCGGTCAGGATCACGAACACCGCGGTCAGCGAGGGTAAGCCGCCGATTTTCTCGGCGATGCCCATCGCGATCGGCGTCGTCACCGACTTCGGCGCGAGCGAGAGCAGCGTTTCTCGGGACGCGCCCAGCAGCCACGCAATGCCGAGCGCCGACGTGATCGCGGTGATGACTCCGGCGACCAGCCCGAAGGTCAGCGGCAACCACAGGCGTCTCAGCCGCGCGCGCTGGTCATAGAGTGGAATCGCCAGCGCCACGGTCGCCGGTCCGAGCAGGAAGTGCACGAACTGCGCACCGTCGAAGTAGGTTCGGTACGGCGTGCCGGTCAGGACCAGCAGCGCGACCAGCAGGACGACGGCGATCGCTACCGGGTTGGCGAGTGGGTTCATGCCCGCGCGCTGGTAGATGCGCCAGGCGGCGAGGTATGCGAGCAGCGTGGCCGTCAGGCCGAGCAGCGGCGTGGCGGCGAGATAGACCCAGATCGAATCAAGCCTCGGTGTCATCGGGCGCGAAGCGGCGGGCGGTCCAGGTGACGACCAGCGCCGTGACGGCGATCGCCAGAGCGGTGCTGACAACGAGGGAGACGACGATCGGCAACCACTCCTGGCCAATACGCGCCACGTGCAGCATGACGCCGACGCCGGCCGGCACGAACAGCAGCGACAGGTGCTTGAGCAGTTCCAGTGACGTTGGACGGAGCGTGGTGACCGCAGCCGGGCGCGCCATCAGTACGACAAGCAGCAGCACCATGCCGAGCACCGGTCCCGGGATCGGCAACCGCAGCAGGTAACTCAGCACTTCCCCGATCGTCTGGAAGACGAGCAGCGTCGCGAGCGCTTCCAGCATTGGAACCTTTCTCAGCGCGGATTCAGGCGCTCGTCCAGCCACTCGATCCAGTGCATCACGCGCGTCTCGGTGCCGCTTTGCAGGTGAGTGATGCAACCGATGTTGGCGGAGAGGATCGCGTCCGGCCGCGGCGCCTGCAGGTGACCAAGACGGCGATCGCGCAGCTGAATCGAGAGCTCCGGCTGCAGCACCGAGTAGGTGCCGGCCGAGCCGCAGCAGAAGTGGCTCTCGCCGACCGGCGCCACGGTGGCACCCAGTGAGGTGAGCAGCGCCTCGACCGCGCCCTTCACCTTGAGGCCGTGCTGCAGCGTGCACGGCGAATGAAACACCACCTTGCCCGTGACACCAGTTCCGAGCTTGCGCTTCAGATCGTCGCCGAGCGACGGCAGGATCTCGGCGACATCCTTCGTCAGTTCACTGACGCGCTTCGCCCTGGCCGCGTAGGCCGGATCGCGCGCGAGCATGTGGTCGTACTCCTTCACCTGCTGGCCACATCCGCTGGCGTTCATGACGATCGCTTCGGCGCCCGACTCGATCAGCGGCCACCACGCATCGATGTTGCGGCGGGCATCGTCGAGTCCGCCGTCCTGGTCGTTCAGGTGGTAGCGGATCGCGCCACAGCAGCCGGCCTGCGCGGGACGCAGCACTTCGATGCCGAGCGCATCGAGCACGCGCGCCGTCGACGTGTTGATGTTCGGCGCCATCGCCGGCTGCACGCAGCCTTCAAGCAGGATCATCCTGCGCGCCTGCGTGCGCGACGGGTAGGCGCCGGCGGGCTGCGCTGCGGGCACCTTGGCCTTGAGACTCGCGGGCAGCAGCGGCCGCACGAACTGACCGAGTTTCATGGCCGGTCCGAACAGCGGGCTCGTCAGTCCCGCCTTCAGCACCGCACGGGTCGCACGGTCGACAAACGGGCGCGGCACGTGTTCATCGACAATCTTGCGTCCGATGTCGACCAGCCGCCCGTACTGCACGCCCGAAGGGCAGGTCGTTTCGCAACTGCGGCAGGTCAGGCAGCGGTCCAGGTGCAGCTGCGTTTTCGCTGTCACGGCAACACCTTCCAGCATCTGCTTCATCAGGTAGATGCGGCCGCGCGGCGAGTCGAGCTCGTCACCGAGCAGCTGGTACGTCGGGCAGGTGGCCGTGCAGAAGCCGCAGTGCACGCACTTGCGCAGGATCGCGTCCGCCTCCTTGCCTTCGGGCGTGTCGCGGATCCAGTCGGCCAGTTGTGTCTGCATGTCTACGCCAGCGGGAACAGCCGGCCTGCGTTGAAGATGCCGGCCGGATCGAACTCGGCCTTCAGCCGCGTGTTCAACCGCGCCAGGACCGGGTCGAGCGGCTGGAACGCCGGGATGCGGGCATCTCCGCCGCGGAATCGCGTGGCGTGTCCGCCGACCGCCGCGCAACGCGCGCGAATCTCGTCGGCCGGACGATCGCCGAACACCCAGCGCTGGCCGCCATGCCACTCGAGCAACGTGGCGCCGAGGCCGAGCGGTGGCGTGGTCGGCGGAACGGCCAGCCGCCAGACCGTAGGCCGGCCTTCGGACCCGAAACAAGGAAGACGTTGTTCGCGCAGATCGGCCCACCAGCGATCGGCGCCATCAACGACACGGCCGCCGAGCCGCGCCTGCGCCGCGTCGACTGCTGCGCGCGCGCCGGACAGTCGCAACCACAGCGAGCCATCGAGCCAGGCACTGGCCGAGATCGGCAACGGCTGGCCGCCCCACTCGTTGAGCTGGCGGATCGCGGTGGCCTCATCGATCTCGAAGCGCAGCGTGCATTCGCCGACGGGACGGGGCAGCACCTTCAGGGAAACGTCGACCAGCACGCCGAGCGTGCCGAGCGAGCCAGCGAGAACGCGCGCCATGTCGTAACCGGCGACGTTCTTCATCACGCGCCCCCCGAACGAGAGTACGTCGCCGCGACCGTCGACTACGCTTGCGCCCAATACGAAATCACGTATCGACCCCGCGGCAACACGGCGAGGCCCGGCGATGCCGGCCGCGATCGCGCCGCCCACAGTGGCTGTTTCACCGAAGTGCGGTGGCTCGAACGGCAGCAACTGATTGTGCTCGGCGAGCAATGCTTCGAGCTCGGCGAGCGGCGTGCCGGCGCGCACGGTAACCACCAGCTCGGTCGGCGCGTAATCGACGATGCCGCGGATCTCGCGTGGATCGAGCAACTCGCCCGTCGTCGCGTTGCCGTAGAAATCCTTGGTGCCGCCTGCGCGGATGTGCAGTGGCGAGCGCCGCTCCGTCGCGGAGCGCACACGGTCACGCAGGCGCGTCAGCGCCGGAGGTTCGTGCTCTGTCATCGTGCGCTTCGGGAATTGGTACGCCGGTGGTTCAGCGCGCGGGTCGCGGCGAGCGGCATCGTCGTGTTCAGAAGCGCGGCAGCTCGGGAAACTTCAGCTGCCCGCCATGCACGTGCATCTTGCCGTACTCGGCACATCGGTTAAGCGTCGGCACGGCCTTGCCCGGGTTCAGCAGGCCCGGCGGATCGAAGGCGCGCTTGATCGCGTGGAAAGCCTGCAGCGTCGCGCTGTCGAACTGCTGGCACATCTGGTGAATCTTTTCGACGCCGACACCGTGTTCACCGGTCACCGTACCGCCGACCGCGATCGACAGCTCGAGGATCTCGAACCCGAATTCCTCGGCGCGCACGACGGATGCGGGATCGTTGGCGTCGAACATGATCAGCGGGTGCAGGTTGCCGTCGCCTGCGTGGAAGACATTGGCGCAGCGCAGGTCGTACTTCTGTTCCATGGCGGCGATCGCCTTCAGCACCTCGCCCAGCCGCTTGCGCGGGATCGTGCCGTCCATGCAGTAATAGTCGGGCGAAATCCGGCCCACGGCGGGAAACGCCGCCTTGCGCCCGGCCCAGAAGCGCAGGCGCTCGGGCTCGGACTGCGACACCGTCAGCTGCGTCGCGCCGCTCGTCTCGAGCACCGCCTTGATGCGATCGATTTCCTCGGCGACCTCTTCGGGCGTGCCATCCGATTCGACCAGCATGATGATGGCGGCGTTGAGGTCGTAGCCCGCCTTCACGAACGGCTCGACGGCGGCGGTGGCCGGCCTGTCCATCATTTCCATGCCGGCCGGAATGATGCCGGCGGCGATCACGGCGGCGACGGCGTCGCCGCCCTTCTCGACGTCGTCGAACGACGCCATGATGACCTGCTGCTTCTGCGGCTTCGGCACCAGCTTCAGCGTTGCTTCGGTCAGCACCAGCAGCAGGCCTTCGGAGCCCACCGCCAGCGGCAGCAGGTCGTAGCCGGCGGCATCCGGTGCCTCCGAACCGATCTCGATGATGTCGCCCTCGATGGTGACGCCGCGCACGCGCAGCACGTTGTGCAGCGTGAGTCCGTACTTCAGGCAATGCACGCCGCCGGCGTTCTCGGCGATGTTGCCGCCGATGGTGCAGGCGATCTGGCTCGACGGATCGGGCGCGTAATACAGCCCGAGATGCGCCACGGCCTCGGATATCGCCGAGTTGCGGACTCCGGGCTGCACCTTCGCGGTTCGCGCCAGCGGGTCGATCTTCAGGATGCGGTTGAACTTGGCAAGCGACAGCAGCACACCCTGGCCATGCGGCAAGGCGCCGCCCGAAAGCCCCGTTCCCGCGCCGCGCGGCACGACGGGCACCTGCAGGTCATGGCAGGCGCGCAGGATCTGCACGACCTGCGCCTCATCCTCCGGCAGCGCGACGACCATCGGCAGCTGTCGGTACAGCGTCAGTCCGTCGCACTCGTAGGGCCGCGTGTCCTCCTCGCGCCACAGAACGCAATGATCGGGGAGGAAGCTGCGCAGTCGTGCGACGACGGCGCGCTGGCGTTCGATATCGACCGGACCGGCGCCTTCAAGCGGGATGCGTTCGGACAGCATCTGCATCGGCGGGTGCGCGAGGTCGGCTGGAGCGTTCATGGCAGTGACGGTATCACGCAGGCGGGTCGCGGTGGCAGCCGATCAAGCGCGCACTTTACTGCTGAGTGCCAGTCCCGCGCGTGCTTGTGTCCGACACAAATCGGCAACATCGCGGAAACGTTCGGCTGGTGTCATGCTGCGGCTCGACAGGAGGCCGAAAGCTTGGATTCAATGAATCGGGTCTGGCGATGCACGACGCCCATGGCTCTCGCGTGCGTCGCCGGGTTAACGGCCTTGATGGCGGCGTGTTCGACACCGGCCCCGCCGACGGCGGCGCCTGCAACGGCGGTGGCAGCGCCCCTGCCGTTGCCGGTGCCACCCTGGCGCGATGACGTATCGCCGGCCTTGACATCGGGTCGCTGGCACCGGACCGATGCAAGTCGCGATCGCGAGATCGTTGCGCAGTGGCACGCGCCGAGCAACTCGGCCGCCCAGGCGCTGCTGCTCGTGTTGCCCGGACTGGCGCAGGGCAGTTCGGCACCTCAGGCGCTGATCGAGGCGCTGGCCGGCAGTGGCTTCGTGGTCGTGACGATCGGGCATCCGGGCAACGATGCCGAGGTGTGGCGCAGCCCCGAGGCGCGCCGCGCGGACTTCAATCTGGCCGCGCGACGGATGTACTCGGTGGCCGAAGTCGCGGAACGGGGCGCCGATGTGCGATTCGTGCTGGACGCGCTCGAGCGCGAGCCGCCGTCGTGGCTGCCACGGGCGGCCAGCGCGCGCGTCGGCGTGATCGGCATTGGCCTGGGCGCGCAGACGACACAGTGGCTGCTGGGCGAACAGATGGCGCGCAACCAGGCTCCGGTCGTTGAGCGCCGCGTTCGGGCGGTCGCCCTCCTCGGTCCCTATGTAGGCTTCGAAGGACCGGCCATGCATCAGCGCTACGGTGCGATCACGACGCCAATGCTGCTGGCCTATGGCCTGACGGAGACCGATCCCTATGGACTGGGCATGACCTCGCAGCAGCGGCGCGCAATGGTTGACCTGCTGGTCAACGCGCGCGTCATCGAAGTGCGACTGCCGGCGGTTTCGCTGGCGACGCTGCTCACCCCAGGTTCCGAGCCAGCTCCCGCTGAGACGGCCCGAGGGCTGCCGCCGCTGCCGGGCGGCGGGACTACGCCGCGCGGTGAGCCGCCAACGCGCGGCGGACGGGCGCCCGGGGGCGGCACGCCACCGATGGCCGGGGGTCCGTCTGGCGATCCGACGTCGATGCCAGACAGGCCGTCGGGTGCCGGCAGCGTTCGCAATCAGCAGGCTGTGCGCGTGGCCGTGCTGTTTTCCGTCAGTGCGTTCTTCGAGTCGGAACTGCTCGGCAGCGCCGACGCGCGCGAGTGGCTGGAAGGTCCTCACCCCGGACCGGCGCTATGGACGTTCCACCCCGCGGGCCGGACGGGCCGCGCGCCGGTCGCTGGCCGGTAGGAGCCGGCGTCAGCGCAGCGGTGCAGTGACGACGCGCGCCACGATCGGGCGATAGCGCTCGGTCCAGCGATCAAGGGCTTCCGCAGCGCCGCCGAACACCCGCCGGATGAACACGAGCGACAGTTCGCGCGTCGCGGCCTTGACCTGCGGGTTCAGTTGCGCACCGCCGGTGCCGGCGCGGTCGGTGAAGATGCTGTGCGAACCGCCGGCAAAGATCGCCAGCGTCTTGTCCCTGCTGCCGATCGCCTCGAATACAGCGACGCGATCATCGGCGCCCGAGTAATAGCCCGGAATCTGGATCACGTCTTCCGTGGCGGTGATGTGCAGTGTCGGAATGGTGACGTGCTTCAGGATCCGCGACGGATCGGTCTCGCCGTAGAACGGCGGCGCCGAAATCAGGATGGCGGCGCGATAGCGGGGATCGCTGTAGTCGATCGTGCGGCCGTTGCGCTCGACGCGCGCGCCGGCGGCCAGCAGCGCGGTATTGGCGCCGTACGAATGACCGGCGACGACAATGTGCTCGCGGTCGACGCGCGTTGCGTGTTCACTCGCCAGCAACTGGTCGAGGGCGAAACGCAGGTCGAGCGCACGGTCGATGGCTTCGCGCTCCTGCGCGGCGTCGTGCAATCGTCCGATGAGTCCGAACGGGTTGCCGACCCAGATCGCACGATCGCTGCCGACATGCTGGACGTGCAGGCTGGCGATGCCGTTCGCGGCGAAATGGCTGCCGAGATAGCTGTAGCCGCGGCGCGATCCGCCGATGCCGTGCGAGAAAACGACCAGCGGAATGCTTGCTCCGGGCTCGATCACTTCCGGCAGGTACAGGCGCACCGGCACGGCGCGGCCGCGCAGTGGATCGATCCACTCGTATTCGACTGTCGTAAATGCCGGTGCCGGAACAGTGCTTGCCGTCGCGATGGATTCGTCCGGAACCTGCGCTGCCAGGGGCGGGGCGAAGAACAGACCGAGGGCCAGTCCGATCCCGCCGCAGGCCGCCAGGGCACGGCGCCGGTTCATGGGATGCTCGGTCATCATCATTCGGCTCCCGGTGCCTGCGGGGTGGCCGCAGGCGGACTCGGTCTTCGGTGCAGGATGCGCTGGCGGGTGAAGGAAAGGAAGTCGTCTACATAGGTGAACACGACCGGTACCACGAGCAGGCTGAGGAAGGTCGAGGTGATCAGGCCGCCGATCACGACGATCGCCATCGGTGCACGGAAGCTCGGATCCGTACCCAGGCCGATCGCCACCGGCATCATGCCGGCGCCCATCGCCACCGTCGTCATCACGATCGGGCGCGCGCGCTTGCGGCAGGCGTCGATCAGGGCGTCCCAGCGCGTGAGGCCATGGTCGCGGCGCGCCATGACGACGTAATCGATCAGCAGGATCGAGTTCTTGGTCGCGATGCCCATCAGCATGATCAGTCCGATCATCGACGGCATCGACAGCGCCGTCTGCGTGACGAACAGCGCGAGGAACGCACCCGGGATCGAAAGCACCAGCGCGGCAAGGATGGTGACCGGCTGCACGAAGTCCTTGAACAGCAGCACCAGCACGATGTAGATGCACAGCACGCCGGTCGCCATCGCCAGGCTGAAGCTCGCGAACAGTTCGTTCATCGCTTCGGCATCGCCGACCGTGGTCTGGCTGACGCCTGGCGGCAGGTTCTGCAGGCTCGGCAGCGCCAGCGCCTGCTTCTCGACCTCGCCCAGCGGCTGGCCGTTGAGCTCGATCTCGAAGTTGATGTTGCGCAACCGGTCGTAGCGATCGATCTCGGCCGGGCCGCTGGCGATGGCCAGTTGCGCCACGTTGCCGAGCATCACTGGTCCATTCTTGCCCGGGCACCGGCAGCCGTTCGAGCAAGGCGAGGTCCTGGCGCGCATCGGGCGGCAGCTTGACGACGATCGGCACCTGGCGCTGCGAGAGGTTGAGCTTGGCCAGTCCCTGGTCGTAGTCGCCGGCGGTGGCGATGCGCAGCGTGTCGGCGATCGCGGTCGAGGTGACGCCGAGGTCCGCCGCCTTGGCGAAGTCCGGTCGCACGATGAGCTCAGGCCGCACCAGGCTCGCCGTGGTCGTCACGTTGCCGATGCCCGGAATCGTGCGCAGGTCGCGTTCGACGGAGCGTGCATGTTCGGCCAGGGCCTGGCCATTCTCGCCCGCCAGCACCAGGATGTACTTCTCGGCCGAGCCGCCAAAGCCGACGTTGATGCGTGCGCCGGGCAATGCCGTGAGCGCCTCGCGCAGCTCGCGCTCGACAACCTGCTTGGAGATGCCGCCGCGATCACCGCGCGGGGTCAGATTGATGGTCAGCGTCGCCTTGCGGGCTTCCGCAGCGCCGCGCGGCGCGAACGGGTCGGAGCCGGCCGCGCCGCCACCGATGGCGGTGTAGACGAGCTTCACGTGCGGATGCTTCTCGACGATGGCGCGCGCCTGCTCGGCCGTGGCCAGGGTCTGCTGGAAGGTGCTGCCCGGAGGCAGGGTCAGGTAGACCTGAGTCTGTGACAGGTCATCGGGCGGAAGAAAGCCCGTGGGCAGCAGCGGCACGAGCGCGAACGAGCCGAAGAAAAACGCCGCCGCGGCAAGCGAAGTCGCAATGCGATGCTTCAGGCACCACTGCGCCCAGCGCAGGTAGATCGTCATCCAGCGCGGCTGGGGATGGTCCTTGCGCGGTGGCTTCATCAGGTACGCGGCCATCATCGGGGTCAGCATCCGCGCGACGACGAGCGAGAAGAACACAGCGATTGCAGCAGTCCAGCCGAACTGCACGAAGAACTTGCCCGGCACGCCGCTCATGAACGCCGTCGGCAGGAATACCGCGATCAGCGTGAAGGTGGTGGCAATGACGGCCAGTCCGATCTCGTCGGCGGCTTCCATCGCGGCCTGGTACGGCGACTTGCCCATGCGCATGTGCCGCACGATGTTTTCGATCTCGACGATCGCGTCGTCGACGAGGATGCCGACCACCAGCGACAACGAAAGCAATGTCACGACGTTCAGCGTGAAGCCCATCAGATACATCGCGCCGAAGGTCGGCAGGATCGACAGCGGCAGCGCGGCGGCCGACACCATCGTCGCGCGCCAGTCGCGCAAAAAGAGCCACACGACCAGCACCGCGAGCAGCGCACCTTCGATCAGCAGCCACATCGACCCGGTGAAGTTCTCCTCCACCGGGTCGACGAAGTTGAATGCTTCGGTGATCTGGATGTCCGGATGTTCGCTCTTGAGTCGCGCAAGCTGCGCGCGCACACCCTCGGCGACGTCGACCTCGCCGGCGCCGCGACTGCGCGTGATTTCGAAGCCGACCACCGGCGCGCCGTTCAGCAGCGCGGCCGAGCGCTGCTCGCCGACCGTGTCCGACACGGTCGCGACCTGGTCGAGGCGGATGCGGCGGCCGTCGGCGAGCGCGATGTCCATCGCCGCCAGTTCCTCGGCCGACTGTACCGTCGCGATCGTCCGTACCGACTGCTCGATGCCGCCGATGTCGGCGCGGCCGCCGGAGGCTTCCTGCTGGATCTGTCGCAGCTGCCGCGAGATGTCGGCCGCCGTCGCGTTCAGCGCCAGCAGCCGCGCCGGATCGAGTTCGACGCGGATCTCGCGATTGACGCCGCCGACGCGGGCCACGGCGCCGACGCCGCGCACGCTCAGCATGTTCTTGGTCACCGTGTTGTCGACGAACCACGACAGCGCCTCGTCGTCCATGCGGGGCGAGGCGACCGTGTAGGTCAGGATCGGCGAGCCGGCCAGGTTGACCTTGGAGACCACCGGGTCCTTCAGGTCGCCCGGCAGGTCGGAGCGGACGCGCGAGACCGCGTCGCGCACGTCGTCGAGTGCCTCCTGCGTCGGCTTTTCGAGGCGAAATTCGACAGTGATCGTCGCGGTGCCGTCCTGCACCTTGGTGTAAATGTGCTTGATGCCCTGCAGCGTTGCGATCGAGTTCTCGATCTTGCGGGCGACCTCGGTCTCCATCTGCGCCGGTGCGGCGCCCGGAAGCGACGCGACCACGGTCACGGTGGGCAGGTCGATGTCGGGGAACTGCTGGATCTTCATGCCGCGGAAGCCCAGCACACCGATCAGCGTCAGCATGACGAACAACAGCACCGCGGGAATCGGGTTGCGGATCGACCAGGCAGAGACGTTCATCCCGATCCCCTCATTACTCTTACTGTTTCGCCGCCGACTTGACCGGCAGCGCCGGCGACTCGACGACGCGCACGGTGTCGCCGTCGGCAAGGAAACCGGCGCCGGTTTCGACGACGCGCGTCGTGGCATCGATGCCGTCGCGCACCTCGACGCGATCGCCGACACGACGGCCCACTTCGACCTTGATCTGCGCGACCTTGTTGTCCGGGCCGATACGGAACACGTAGGCAAAACCGTCGCGCAGCAGCACCGCGCTCTGCGGCAGCGTGAGCGCCGGACTGCGGTCGAGTTCGAATTCGCCGCGCGCAAAGGTGCCGGCCCGCGCAGCGGTGCCGGCGGCGATGTCGACGTAGACGATGCCGTTGCGCGTGGCCGGATCGACCGACGGCGCGACGGCACGCACGCGGCCGGTGATGCGTTCTCCGCTGGGCGTCGTCAGGCTCGCCGCAACGCCGGGCCGCAGGCGTGCGAGTTCCGCCGCCGTCACTTCGGCGCGCCATTCGAGGCGGCCGCCGCGGATCAGGCGAAACAGTTCCTGGTTGGGCTGCGTCAGCGACCCGACCGTGGCCGTGCGTGCCGAGATCACGCCGTCGTCCGGCGCGACGATGCGCGTCTGCGCCAGCCGTACTTCTTCGGCCTGGACACGCGCTCGCGCCGCTGCGAGGCGCGCGGCCGTGGTCTGCTCCGCAGTTACGACCTGGATCGTCGCCTGCGGGCTGATGAAGCCCTGCGCCTGCAACTGCTTCGAGCGCTCGGCGTTGGCCTTGGCTTCAGCCAGGGCGGCCTCGGCTTCGACCACCGATGCGCGCGCCTGCGCGAGGTCGGCCGAGACGGCGTCGGCGGCGATGCGCGCGAGCAGCTGGCCCCGCTTGACCGTGTCGCCGACATTGACGAGCACGTCGGTGAGCCGCAGCCCCGAGAGTTCGGCGCCGATGATGGCTTCCTGCCAGGCGGTGATGTTGCCGTTGGCGGAAATCGTGCGCGGCCAATCGGCCTTCTGCGGTGCGACCGTGCTGACGGTCAGTGCCGGTCGGGACGACGCGGCCAGTTTCTTTGCGGCCGTGTCCGATCGGGCGTCCTTGACAGCCTGTCCGGTGGCCACGGCCGCGGCGCCTGCCAGCGCAACGAATCCAACCACGATCATTGCCATGCCACGACGCGAGAAGGGAAGGATTGACTTCATCGGGACGCGGACTCCATCGAAGAAGGGTTGCGCCGCCGCGCGACCTCGTAGTCGAGCAGCGCACGGCTGTAGCCCACCAGGCGCTCGACGATCAGCTCCATTGCACGGGGCCGGTCGAGTACGTCCGGGGCCAGCATCTTCATGAACTCGCGCGACATGCAGTAGTCGTGCGCCATCGCGACGATCGCAAACGCCAGCTGGTGCACGTCCGCATCCGGCGCCGACAGGCCGGCGTGGCGAGCCAGCACATTCGCCAGTGCGTTGTGTGCCGGAACGATGGTCTGTGCGGTGATCTCGCGGAAGACGTCGGACGGCTCGATCATCTCGCGCAGGTGCATGCGCATCACGAACGCATCGAGCTCGTTCTCGGCGCCGCGCGACGGCATCAGGAACGGCGTCAGGAACATCCGCATCGATTGCTCGAACGGCAGTGCCGGGTCGTCGTAGCGACCGAACGCCGCGGTCATTTCCCTGATCGGTTGCAGCAGCGCAGCGCGGTACAGCCCTTCCTTGTCGCCGAAGTAGTAGTGGATCGCAGCGACGTTGACGCCAGCCGCTTCGCAGATTTCGCGCGTCGTCGCCGCGGCATAGCCTTTGGTCGCAAAAATGCGGGTGGAGTGGGCAATCAGGTGCTCGCGGGCCACGGCCCCGCGGTCGGAGCTGCGGTCGGAAGCGGCAGGGCGCGCATCGGGGTGTACCCCAGGGTGCGCGGCGGTGCCACGGGTCGCGGTCGTGTCGGTCATGGTGCGACACAATAACAGAAAATCAATCGCTTGCTTGAAACGTAAACCGCTTGGTATCTTTCGATACCAGTAAGTCACGCCTGTGTTTCAGCCCACCGACCCGGCCGAGCGGGGTCGTCGACCGCTGCCCGCGCCAAGGGGCGTGACCCACGCCTCCCTGGGGCAGGACGACGGTGCCTCGGTCGACACCCCGCTCAGCTCGGTTGTCGGTTCTGTCAGGCGGCAGCCGGCAGAGCGGCTCGTTCGATACGCGCCGCGAGCCGCGCGCTCCATGCCGTCGGCTTGTGCACCTGGCGCTCGGCCAGCAGATGGCGTGCGCGAGCGAAATCGCCGGCGCGAAGCGCGGCCGTGATCAACGTCAGTGTTAGCAGGTCGCGCTGAGCGTGGCTGCCGCCAAATCCGTTGGCCGCATCCCGCACCGGTTCAATGCGCTCGATCGCATCGCCGAACTGGCCGCGTGCATAGTCGAGCACGCCTTCGGCCAGCGGTAGCCCGATGTCGCGCGTCATTGCCCGATTGGCGCCGACGCCGGACGCTGCCGTGGTGCGCATCTCCGCGAGCAGGCGCTCGCCGTCGGCCGCACGGCCCGTGGCTGCGAAGCTCATCATCGCGTGCAGGTCATTGAATGCATAGAACCCGCGTTCGTCGAGCGCCTTCCCGTGCCAGCGGTCGGCGACGTGCTCGAAGCGGTCGCCAATATTCACGCCCTCCAGCTGCAGGCGCCACAGCAGCGCCGTGCAGTCGATCAGCACCAGCACCACGTCGGCCTGCGGTCCGTTGATCTTGCGGTCATACAGGTCCAGCGCCGCGTCGAACGCGCCACGATCCATGTGAAAGAGCGCAAGGTGCCACCAGTTGTGCGGGGCGAAGGCGTTGTCGGGCGTGGCCCAGTCGGCTTCGCGTGAGGTCAGCCAGCCGATGCCTTCGTCGATGCGGCCCTGCATCTCCATCACATGGGTCACCGCATGCACGGCCCAGCCGTCGGTCGGTACGAGATCCAGTGCGCGGCGTCCGGTCGCTTCGGCGTCGGCATACTGGTTGCATTCCTCCAGGCCGAACGCGTGCATGCCGAGCAGGTAGGAATAGCCCGGCAGTGACGCGCTCCACGACGGCAGAACGCGCGACACGCGGTTGCGCAGGTTGAGCGCATCGCCCCGGTAGAAGTCCATCAGGTGCGCGGTCTGGACCGCCAGCGCATCGCGCGGCCACTCCCGCAGGACGGCGTCGAAGCTGCGGCAGGCGTCATGCCACTTTCCATCGACCAGTTGTCGGGCGGCAACGAGCAGCGCGCGCTCACGTGCATTGGCCTGGCCGCTGAGTTCTTCGGCGCGGGTCACCGCCGAGCGCGCCAGCGGCACGACGCGGCCCTCGCCGGCGGTGGCAGCCATGAAGGCCTTGGCAAGATGCGCGAGCACGAAGGACTCGTCGGCCGCCAGCGCCTGATCGAGCGTGGCGATGGGGTCCCCGCGGTAGGCATGGAACTGAGCCAGCGCCGTCTCGAAGTGTTCGAGCGCAGCGGAGTTGTCGGTGGATACGGCGAGACCACGGTGGTCGTGAAGCATGGGATTCTCCTCAAAAGAAAAAGTGTGGATCGATCGGGAAAGTTTGAACAGCGGGTGATCACGACGCCTGGCGCGCGGTCGGGGGCACGATCGGCGCGTTGCACCGGACCGACTCGGTCGCACGCGCCACCATCGATGCCGGTGCCGCGACATTCAGCGCGTAGTGAACTGCCATCGCGTTGATGGTGCCGACGGCGCCGAAGGAAGCGCACAGTGCAGCGAGTGCGGCGACACTGCGCACGACCCGCGATGACGCGGGCGGGAAAGGTGGGGTCGAAGGAAGCATCGTTGTCTCCAGAGGGTCGAAGTCAGGGAGCGCCATCGTCGCCGCAACACCGGCTCAGGTCCTTGGCGACGCCTGAAACGTTCTGAATCGTGTGGCGCGCAGTAAGCTCCGGCTTCTCTCCGGGAACCGCCACGACCGTGAACTCCGACCCTGCCGAGTTTCGTTTTGGTCGCTTCCGGCTCGATCCGGTACGACGCGTACTGCGCGCTGACGGAGAGGCGGCACGAATCGGTGCACGGGCGATCGATGTGCTGCTGGTGCTGATTCAGCGGCGTGATCGCATTGTCAGCAAGGACGAACTGCTCGACCTGGTCTGGCCCGGCCTGGTGGTCGAGGAGAACAACCTGCAGGTGCAGGTGTCGGCCTTGCGCAAGCTGCTCGGACCCCAGGCGATCGCCACGATTCCGGGGCGGGGCTATCAGTTCATTGCCGACCTGGACCCTGCGGATGCGGCCATGCCCTCGTCGGTGCCCGCGCTGCCGGCGTCCGGCACCGCCTCTGCTGCACCCGACGCGCACAGTCCGTTGCTGGAGCACCAGCCCACACTGATCGGCCGGGAGTCGGACCTGGTGGATGCCTGCGCGTTGCTCAATGGGCATCCCTTGCTGACGCTGACCGGTCCGGGCGGGATCGGCAAGACCCGGCTCGCGCTGGCCGTGGCATCCACGTTGCAGCGGGAGTTCAGCGGTGGTGTGTATGTGGTCGATCTGGCGTCGGTGACCGACCCGAAGCGGGTGCTGGCCGCTGTGGCGAGCGCGCTGGGTATCGACCTGCCGCCGGGCAAGCAGCATGCGGCAGTCGTCGCGGCCGCGCTGCGCGAGCAGACAGTCCTGCTGGTGCTCGACAACTGCGAGCACGTGATCGGCGATGTCGCAGCCCTTGCCGAGGCAATCCTCACTCGGGCGCCGCGCGTGCGGTTGCTGGCGACTTCGCAGGCACCTCTGCGTGTGACGGGCGAGCAGGTCCTGCGTCTTGCCCCGCTGGCGCTACCACCGGCGGCCTCGACCTCGGATCCGGACGAGTCCGGTCGCTATGGCGCGGTTCAGCTTTTCGTTGCGCGTGCCCGCGCCGTGCAGCGCGGCTTCCAGCTCAAGCCCGACACGTCCGCCACGGTCAGTGAAATCTGCCGACGGCTCGACGGTCTGCCGCTCGCGATCGAGCTGGCGGCCGCGCGCCTGCCGCTGCTGGGTCTGACGGGACTACGCGACCGCCTGGACGAGCGGCTACGCCTGCTGACCGCGGGCGCGCGCGACGCACCACCACGGCAGCAGACGCTGCAGGCCACGCTCGAGTGGAGTCATGCGCTGCTCGACGTGGAGGAGCAGGTGCTTTTCCGGCGGCTCGGTGTGTTTGTCGGTGGCTTCTCACTGGCACTGGCGCAGCGCGTCGCCGTTGATGCGGACGCCGATCCCTGGGTGACGCTCGACCGTCTCGGTGCGCTGGTCGACAAGTCGCTGGTGGTTGCCGAGGGGGAGGGGACACCGCGCTATCACCTGCTCGAATCCGCACGTGCCTTCGCGCTCGAGCAGCTGGCGGCGGCCGGCGAGATCGACGACGTGGAGCGACGCCGTGCCGATGCGATGGTCGAGCTCGTCACGAAATTCGACGAAGCAATCGTCTTCGCGCCGCGGTTCGACGCGCTGGTGCGGGACGTCGAGCCCGAGATGGACAACCTGCGCGCCGCGCTGCGCTGGGCCATGGCCATACCCGCCGCGCGACACACGGCGCTAGCGCTGCTGGCGGCGAGCAACGCGCTGTGGGTCGAGCTCGATCCCTTTGGCGACGCCATTGCGCAGTACCTCGTCGCGCGTGGCTGGCTCGACGCCTCGGTGCCCGCGGCTCTCGAGGCGCGCTTCCAGCTGGCGTTTCAGGCGATGGCGCGGATGCGGCTGATGCAAACCGGCGAGTGGCGCGACTCGGCCTGGCGCGCACTCGAGCTCTACCGGACGCTCGGCGACCGGGTCGGCCTGTACAAGGCGCTGTGCGGACTGGGCGGCGCGCCGCGCGACATCATCGACGAAGCACAGGCCGGCAGCCTGCTCGCCGAAGCCGAGCGCATCGAAGACCCTTCGTGGTCACCGCGCCAGCGCGCGCGCCGGCAGCTCGCTCTCGAGTGGTTCCACGATCTCGGCGGACGCTTCGAGGCCTGCCGCGAGGCGGGACTGAAGCATGTTGCGCTTGCGCGCGAAGCGGGCGCGCTGGGCGCGATCCCGGCGCTCAGCAATCTTGCCGACACTGAGTTCGTGCTTGGCCATCACGAAGTCGCGGTCGTGCTGTGTCGCGAAGCGATTCAGACGGCGGCGGCCATCGGGCGTCCGGCAACGGCAGTGCATGCCTACGGCAACATGGTGCCGGCGCTGCTCGAATGCGGAGAACTGGACCAGGCAGAAGAGGCCATACGCGCAGGACGAGCGCTGCTGGTTCGCGGTCTCGGAACCGCGTTCGTCCTGCTCCTTCCACTCGCATTGCTGGCACAGCGCCGCAACCTGCCGGAACTGGCGGTGCGGCTGGTCGGCTGCGCGGACCGCGCTTATTCCGACGGAGGGCGCCACATGCATCCGCCCGAGCAGCGGATGCGCGAAAGTGTCCTTACTTCGCTGTGCGGCCGACTGAGCGACGACGCGATCGCCGCGTTGCAGGCCGAAGGGGCGCGCTGGAGCGAAGACGAAGGATTCGCGAGCGCCGGTATCCGCTGAGTGCTTCGGTGTGCACCGGGTGGCCCCGTAGATCGCTACACGCGCACGATCTTCCCAGGGTTCAGGATGTTCAGCGGGTCAAACGCCCGCTTCAGCCGAACCATCAGGTCGAGCGCGTCATCGCCGTGCTCCTCGCGCAGGAACTCCATCTTGTGCATGCCGACGCCGTGTTCCCCGGTACAGGTGCCGTCCATGGCGATCGCGCGCTCGACGATGCGGGTGTTCAGGCGTTCGGCCTCCTCGACCTCGCGCGGGTCGTCGGCGTTGGCCAGGATGGCACAGTGGAAATTGCCATCGCCGACATGGCCGAGGATCGGTGCCGGCAGGAAGCTCTTTTCGATGTCGGCAATGGTCTCGGTGATGCACTCGGCCAGGCGTGAGATCGGCACGCAGACATCGGTCGTGAAGCTGCGGCAGCCGGGTTTGAGCTGGAGGCAGGCGAAGTAGGCGTTGTGGCGCGCCTCCCACAGCCGCGTGCGGTCCTCCGGTTTCGTCGCCCACTGAAAGCCCAGTCCCCCGTGTTCGGCGGCGATCGCTTCGACGGTCTGCGCCTGCTCCTCGACGCTGGCAGGCGAACCGTGAAACTCGAACAGCAGCAACGGCAGTTCGGGCAGGCCCAGCTTGTCGCGCTGGTTGACCGCCTTGACCGTCAGCGCGTCCAGCAATTCGCAGCGCGCGACAGGCACGCCGAGCTGGATCGTCGCAATAGTCGTCTGCACCGCGGAATCCACACTTGGAAACGAGCAGGTCGCGGCCGAGATCGCCTCGGGCTGAGGGTAGAGCTTCAGCGTCACCTCGGTGATCACGCCCAGCGTGCCCTCGGAGCCGACAAAGATGCGGGTCAGGTCGTAGCCTGCCGAGCTCTTTTTCGCGCGACGCGCCGTGCGGATGACCTTGCCTTCCGCGGTGACGACCGTCAGTGCCAGCACGTTCTCGCGCATCGTGCCGTAGCGGACCGCGTTGGTGCCGGAGGCGCGCGTGGCCGCCATGCCGCCGATGGTCGCATCCGCACCCGGGTCGATCGGGAAGAACAGGCCCGTGTCCTTGATCGCTGCATTGAGCTGCTTGCGCGTGATGCCAGCCTGCGCGGTGACGGTCAGGTCCTCGCTGTTGATCGCGAGTACGGCGTTCATGCGGCCCAGGTCGATCGAGATACCTCCGTGCAAGGCGAGCAGATGCCCCTCGATCGACGTGCCGACACCATAGGGAATGACCGGCACCCGATGCGCGGCCGCGAGCCGGACGACGGCGGCCACGTCGTCGGTGGACTCCGCGAATACCACCGCGTCCGGAGGCAGCGGTGCGTACGGGGACTCGTCGCGACCGTGGTGCTCGCGCACGGAGGCCGCCACCGAGTAGCGGTCGCCGAAACGCGCGGCGAGGGCAGCAGAAAGGGTTTCGGGAAGCGGGGCGTGGGATGCAGGCGCGTTCATAATCGGGCTCCGGCCGGTTTCCGGCTAAGTTGCAACCAGATTACGGCTACACCATACACCGGGCAGACGATGGGCAAGCGACTGACGAAGATTGCGACGCGTACCGGCGACGACGGAACGACCGGACTGGGTGACGGCACGCGTACGCGCAAGGACGCACTGCGGGTCGCCGCGATGGGCGATGTCGATGAACTCAATTCGACGCTGGGTGTCTTGCTGACCGAGTCGATGCCGGACGACGTGCGCGCGGTTCTCATCGACATCCAGCACGATTTGTTCGACCTTGGCGGTGAGCTCTGCATTCCGGGCTACACGATGATCCGCGAGGCCCAGATTGAACGGCTGGATGCGCGGCTCGAACACTACAACGCCACGTTGTCGCGCCTGGCCGAGTTCATCCTGCCGGGCGGATCGCGCGCTGCTGCGCTTGCGCACGTGAGCCGCACCGTATGCCGGCGGGCGGAGCGCTCCGTCGTCGCGCTCGGCGCGGAGGAGACCGTGAATGCGGCGCCACGCCAGTATCTGAACCGGCTGTCGGACCTGATGTTCGTGCTTGCGCGGGTGCTCAACCGGCACGCCGGCGGCAGCGACGTGCTGTGGCAGCCGCGCAAGAACGCGGCCAGCCCGGACGCGTAGCGGCGGGTCCGCCCTGGACTTCTTGTAGGGTGCCTCCGGGCGGTCAACCGGCCGGGCGACGGTGCTCCAAGCGTGCCGCTTCGTCCAACTTTTGAGCGTTTCGTCGCACGGCGCTGCGCTCCGTCGCATACAGCATGGCCGGTCGGAAAGCCTCCCGTATGCTCGCGCGCTTCGCTGCGCGCAGCAGCCCGGAAACGGAAGGAAACAATGAAGTTCACGACGAGAAACGCGGCGGCAGCGATCCTGCTGGGCGCGTTTGCAGCCCCGTTCACGCCGGTGGTTGCCGCCGAACCAGCGCGGCCGCTGATTCCGGTATTCGACGCGGCAACCATCAGCGCACGCTGTGATGGCGAACTGGCATCGGTGCGCAAGCAGCTGAAGGCGATGGAAGCGCGCAAGGGTGCCAACGGCATCTTTGCCGAGTTGAATGCGCTGACGATCCGTTTCGCCGACTTTGCCTATCCGGTGTACCTGCTGCAGAACGTCGCGCCTGACAAGGTGACGCGCGATGCCGCGCAGGCCTGCCTCGAGAAGCTGTTGCCGTTCGAGACCGAGATCTACCAGAGCGCGGCCCTGTACCAGCGGGTCCAGGCGGTCAAGCCGAAGGACCTGACGGAAACTGTCTACCGGCAGGATCTCTTCGAGAAATTCGAAGATGGCGGGGCGACGCTGCCGCCGGACAAGCGCAAGCGCGCCAAAGAAATCATCGATGAGCTCGAGCGCATGTCGCTCGAATTCCAGAAGAACATCAATGATGACGGTACGACGGTCACCATCTCGCCGGCCGAGGCCGACGGAATGCCCGAGACCTGGAAGGCCGCACGCAAGCGCGATGACAGCGGCAACTTCGTGCTCGGGATGGACTACCCGACCTATGTGCCGTTCCTGGAGCTGGCCACGAATGCCGACGCCCGCAAGCGCGTGTGGATGGCGAAGAGCCGCGAGGGTGGCGAGAAGAACCTGAAGATCCTCGAGCGGGCCCTCGCGCTTCGCTTTGAGCTGGCGCAGCTGCACGGCCAACCGGACTTTGCCAGCTACGCGCTGAAGCGCCGCATGGCGCAGACACCGGCAGCGGTCTTCGATTTTCTCGGCAAGGTGAAGGCGGCGGCCGATCCGCTGCAGGCGAAGGAATTCGGCGAGCTGCGAGCGGAGAAGGCGAAGCTGGACGGCACGACAGCGTCCGACACGAAGCTCAACCGCTGGGACATCAACTTTCTCAAGGAGCGCGTGCGCAAGGCGCGCTACAGCGTCGACCAGGAAGCGCTGCGAGCTTACTTCCCGACCGAAGCAAGCGTGCAGTACGCGATGCGGCTCGCAAGCAGCCTGTACGGTGTCGAGTTCGTCGCGCGTGACGTGCCTCGCTGGCACAGCGACGTGCGCTATTACGACGTATACGACCAAATGCCTGATGGCAAGCGCGGA
>CAVWFH010000008.1:0-239274 GCA_963754065.1 uncultured beta proteobacterium
TCAGCGCTGCCTGGCGCTCGGCGCAGAAGTTCCACAGCCGGCGCAGGAAGCGGTACGTGCCTTCCGCGCCGGAATTGCTCCACGCGGCGCTCTGGTCGGGCGGGCCAGCGAACATCACGAAGGCGCGCGCGGTGTCGGCACCGAACTTCGCGATGATGTCGCGCGGCTCGACGACGTTGTTCTTGCTTTTCGACATCTTCTCGACGCCGCCGAAGATGACCGGCTGACCGTCCTCACGCGCCGTCACTTTCTGCGGCCGGCCCTTGTCGTCGAACTCAACGTCGATTTCGGCCGGGTAGAACCAGCGCTTCTTGCCCGCCGCGTCCTCGCGGTAGTAGCAGTCGTGCGTCAGCATGCCCTGCGTGAAGAGTCGCTTGAACGGCTCGTCGAACTTCACCAGCCCCATGTCGCGCATCACCTTGGTCCAGAAGCGCGCGTACAGCAGGTGCAGCACCGCATGCTCGATGCCGCCGATGTACTGGTCCATCGGCATCCAGTAGTCGTTGCGGGCGTCGACCATCGTCGGGGCGTCCGGCGAGCAGTAGCGCATGTAGTACCAGGCCGAGTCGACGAAGGTGTCCATCGTGTCGGTCTCGCGCAGCGCTGGCTTGCCGCACTTGGGGCAGGTGCACTTGAGGAACGGTTCGTACTTTGCGAGCGGGCTGCCGCTGCCGTCCGGGACGAGGTTTTCGGGCAGCACGACCGGCAGGTCCTTCTCCGGTACCGGCACCGACCCGCAGGCTTCGCAGTGGATGATCGGAATCGGCGTGCCCCAGTAGCGCTGGCGCGAAATGCCCCAGTCGCGCAGGCGGTACTGCACCTGCTTGTCGCCGAGTCCCTTCGCGTTCAGGTCGGCTGCGATCGCGTCGGTCGCCGCCGCGTAGTCGAGGCCGTCGTACTTGCCCGAGTTGACGCAGACGCCGCGCGACTTCTCGGCGTACCACTCCTGCCAGCCGTCGAGCGAAAACGATTCGTCCGGCACCGCGATGACCTGCTCGATCGGCAGGCCGTACTTCTGCGCAAACGCGAAGTCGCGCTCGTCGTGCGCCGGCACGCCCATCACCGCGCCTTCGCCGTAGCCCATCAGCACGTAGTTGCCGATCCATACCGGCACGGCGGCGCCGGTCAGCGGGTGCGTCACCGCGAAGCCGGTGGCGATGCCCTTCTTCTCCATCGTCGCCAGGTCAGCCTCGGCGAAGCTGCCGCGCCGGCACTCGTCGATGAACGCCGCGATGTCGGGGCGCCCCTGCGCGAGCCGTGCAGCGAGCGGATGTTCGGCGGCGATCGCCATGAACGTGACGCCCATGATCGTGTCGGCACGCGTGGTGAAGACGCGCAGCAGCTTCTTCTCGCCGTCGAGCTCGTACGGGAAGCCGAAGTTGACGCCGACGCTCTTGCCGATCCAGTTCTCCTGCATCGCCTTGACCTGCGGCGGCCAGTCGAGCCCCTCGAGGTCGGCGAGCAGTTCCTCGGCGTACTGCGTGATGCCGAGGTAGTAGCCGGGGATCTCGCGCTTCTCGACGATGGCCTCGGAACGCCAGCCGCGGCCGTCGACGACCTGCTCGTTGGCGAGCACGGTCTGGTCGACCGGGTCCCAGTTGACGACCTGGGTCTTGCGGTAGGCGATGCCCTTCTCGAGCATCTTCAGGAACATCCACTGGTTCCACCGGTAGTACTCCGGGCGTGCAGGTTGCGACTTCGCGCGACCAGTCGAAGGCGAGCCCGAGCGGCTGCATCTGCGCCTTCATCTCGGCGATGTTGCCGTAGGTCCACTTCGGCCGGCGCGACCTTCTTGTCGATCGCGGCGTTCTCGGCCGGCAGTCCGAACGCGTCCCAGCCCATCGGCGTCATCACGTTGTACCCGCGCATCCGCAGGATGCGGTACATGACGTCATTGAGCGTGTAGTTGCGCACGTGCCCCATGTGCAGCTTGCCGCTGGGGTAGGGCAGCATCGAGCAGACGTAGAACTTGGGCTTCGGCTGCCCGTTCGCGTCCCTGACGTGTTCGACCGCGCGGTAGGCCTTCGTGCGCTCCCAGTGCGACTGCGCTGCGCCTTCCACCGCCTGCGGGTCGTACTTCGGTTCCATCGCTGTTCTAAGTATTTGATTCAAGAGGGCGATTATAGGGGCCGCTAAACTCGCGGCCGATGATGAATCTGCTGCAGAACCTCAACGAGCCGCAGCTCGCCGCGGTCACCCTCCCGAACCAGTCCGCCCTGATCCTCGCCGGAGCCGGCAGCGGCAAGACGCGCGTGCTGACGACGCGCATCGCCTGGCTGATCCAGACCGGCCAGGTCTCGCCGCAGGGCGTGCTCGCGGTGACTTTCACCAACAAGGCGGCCAAGGAGATGCTGACGCGGCTGGCCGCAATGCTGCCGATCAACGTGCGCGGCATGTGGATCGGCACGTTTCACGGCCTGTGCAACCGGATGCTGCGCGCGCATCACCGCGATGCCGGGCTGCCGTCGACGTTCCAGATCCTCGATTCGGCCGACCAGCTGGGATCGATCAAGCGATTGCTGAAGGCCAACAACATCGATGACGAGCGCTACCCGCCGCGCAATCTGCAGCTGTTCATCAACAGCTCCAAGGAAGCGGGGCTGCGTGCCAAGGATGTCGAGGTCAATGATGACTACAACCGCAAGTTCGTCGAGCTCTACTCGATGTACGACGCGCAGTGCAACCGCGAAGGGGTCTGCGATTTCGCGGAACTGCTGCTGCGGTGCTATGAGTTGCTCGACCGCAACGAGATCCTGCGGCAGCACTACCAGGGCCGCTTTCGCCACATCCTGGTCGACGAGTTCCAGGACACGAACAAGCTGCAGTACGCGTGGCTGAAGCAGCTTGCCGGAGGTCCGGGAGGCGCCTCCCACCCCGGCGAAGGCAGCTCGATCTTCGCGGTCGGCGATGACGATCAGTCGATCTACGCATTCCGCGGAGCCAACGTCGGCAACATGGCCGACTTCGAGCGCGAGTTCCGGGTGCGCAACCTCATCAAGCTCGAGCAGAACTACCGCTCGGTCGGCCACATCCTGAACGCAGCCAATGCGCTGATAGCGAACAATGCGCGCCGGCTCGGCAAGGAACTGTGGACCGAGGCCGGCGAGGGTGAGCCGGTCCGGATCTACGAGGCGCAGACCGATGGCTACGAGGCGGCCTGGCTGGTCGACGAAGTCAAGGGCCTCATCGCCGAAGGACACACGCGCTCCGAGATCGCGGTCCTGTATCGATCGAACGCGCAGTCCCGCGTCATCGAGCACGCGCTTTTCAATTCAGCCATTCCGTACCGCGTCTACGGCGGTCTGCGCTTCTTCGAGCGAGCCGAGATCAAGCACGCGCTCGCTTACCTGCGGCTGATCGAGAACCCGAGCGATGACACGGCGTTTCTGCGTGTGGTCAATTTCCCGCCCCGGGGCATCGGTGCGCGGTCGCTGGAACAGCTGGCCGACGCTGCCCGGCCCGGCAACCTGAGTCTTTATGCGGCGGTCAGCGGCATGACTGGCAAGGCAGGTACCAACCTCGCGGCCTTCGTGAAGCTGATCGAGACGCTGCGCTTCGAGACCGCGCAGCTGCCGCTGTCGGAGATCGTCGATGCCGTGATCCAGCGCAGTGGCCTTATTCCGCATTATCAGAACGAACGGGAAGGCCAGGAGCGCATCGAGAACCTGAATGAACTGGTGAACGCGGCATCGGCGTTCGTGGCCGAGGAAGGCTATGTGCAGGACGCTCCCGCCACACAAGCCAATGAGGCCGACAGTGCGTCGCAACTGCCGTCGCCGCTCGCGGCGTTCCTGTCGCATGCCTCGCTCGAGGCCGGCGACAACCAGGCCGAGGCCGGCCAGGATGCGTTGCAGCTGATGACAGTCCACGCGGCCAAGGGACTCGAGTTCCACGCCGTCTTCATCACCGGGCTCGAGGAAGGGCTGTTTCCGCACGAAAACAGCCTCAACGAACTGGATGGCCTCGAGGAGGAGCGGCGCCTGATGTATGTCGCGATCACGCGCGCGCGCCGCAGGCTCTACATCAGCCTTGCGCAAAGCCGCCTGCTGCACGGCCAGACGCGCTACGGCATCCGATCACGCTTCCTCGAGGAACTTCCGGAAGCCGCGGTGAAGTGGCTCACCCCGCGCGTCGCGGTTGCCGCCGGCGGACGGTTCGGACAGTGGCACGACAGCGGAGTGCGCCCGGCGTCGCCGGTTGTACCGCCGCCGCGGACAGCGTCATCGCACGGGGTGCGTGTCGGCCAGGCCGTGCGTCATGCCCGGTTCGGCGAGGGCGTCATCGTCAATCTGGAGGGCAGCGGAGACGACGCGCGCGCGCAGGTCAATTTCGGTCCGCAGGGTGTGAAGTGGCTGGCGCTTGCCGTGGCCAAGCTCACGCCGGCATAAGCGGGCGTCGCTCGTGTACGCGATCGGCTACGCCGATCGCACGTGCACTCGCTCCGGTTACGCGCACTTCTTGCGCGCTCAACACTAGTTAGCCGGCTGCGCTCCGGAGCGGCCGCGCGCTCCGCCGAGTCACAACTGCTCGACACTCTCCCTGGCCCTCTCGCCAGGCGAGAGGGAATGGTGCTCCTCCGGTGCAATCGTGCGCTGCCAAGTGCGTCCCGGGGTGGCGTGCGTGGGCTTGTACTTCGGCGGAGCGCGCGGCCGCTCCGGAGCGCAGCCGACTGATCAGTGTTGAGCGGTTCGCGCGGAGCGCGGACCGTGCCGCCGAGGGTGCACGTGCGACGCGCGCAGCGCGTCGCGTACACCCGAGACGCTACACGGGTGGGGCTGTCAGCACCGACGGTGGCTCGAGCACCGCGCGGTAGATCGGGTACTGGGTCGAGTAGGCCACGCTCGTCAGCAGCAGGGCAATTGGCGCGAGCAGCATCGATCCCAGTTGCGGCGAGACGCCGAAAAGACTCATCAGCAGCGATGCAACCCAGGATACGGCGATGATCAGCGCGGCGAGTGCCACCGTCAGCACAAGGAACGGCCAGCGATTGCGCCAGCACGCAAACAGCGAGAAGAAGAGCGCCTTTCCGACCGTGTAACGGTGCCAGGCCACGAGCTGCGGCGCGAACCAGGTCAGCATCAGGATCGGCGTGTACACGAGCGTGGCCACGCCGATGGCGTCCCAGGGAACATTCCCCGCGATCGAGGTCGGGTCCACCTGGCCCTCGACGACCTGCCAGTTGGCGAGCTCGTCGCGGGCGAAAAACGTCGTCACTGCGACGAGCAGTACGACCAGCCCGGCATGGACCACGCCCAGGCGCAGCAGCGCGTTGCGCTGCGCCCCCTTGAAGCCGTCGATAAGCAGCGCTGGCAGCGGCATGATGTTGCGTTGAGCGTCGCGCCCGGCGGCCGTGATGCCGAGCGTGCCGAACGGCACCAGCACGGCGGCCAGCGGCAGGCCGATGACCGGGACGCTGGCGATCAGCATCAGCGCCATCGAATACATGATGACGAGCGCGGTGAACGCGAACGCCTGGCGCCGGTACAGGGCCAATCCTTCGCGAAACCAGGCCCATCCGGCAGCCGCCGGCAGCGTTCTGACTTGCATGGCCCGGATTCTATCGGCGCGCCGTCACGCGGCGGCCGCAACCCACGGCAACGTGGCATCAGCGATGCGGTGCGCCAGGATGCGTTCGAAGTGGGCTGGGTCGTGCGGCGTCAGGACTTCGGCCGGACGCGGGAGGTAAAAATCGTACAGCCGCGAGATCCAGAAGCGCAGGGCCGCCGCACGCAGGACAGTGCGCCAGCACTCGTGCTCCTCTTCGGTCAGCGGTCGCGCGGCGTGATAGGCGTCGATCATCGCCTGCGCGCGCGCCGGGTCGAACGCCCCGGTCGCCAGGTCGATGCACCAGTCGTTCATCGTGACTGCGAGGTCGAAAAGCCAGATCGAGCAGCCGGCAAAGTAGAAGTCGATCAGTCCGCCGATGGCTATCGCCCGCCGGCGTCGACACGATCAGTACGTTGTCGCGAAACAGGTCCGCGTGGATCGGGCCGGCGGGCAACCGCTCGAAGCGGGCGCTGCGGAAGAACGAATCCTGGTAGATGAGTTCGTCGGCCAGTCGATGGAACACATCGTCGGGAATGTGCGGCTCGAGCCTGGGCACCGAGTCCTTCCACCATCCGATGCCGCGCAGATGCGGCTGGAACAGCGGAAAATCCGCGCCGGCCCGGTGCATGCGCGCGAGCACGTCGCCCACCAGTGCACAGTGCCGCGGCGTCGGCTGAACGACGGCCTTACCCTCGAGCCGGGTCACGATGGCAGCCGGCTTGCCCTTGATCTCCGAGAGCAGTGCGCCACTGCGATTTTCCTGCGGCGCCGGGACCGGGAGTCCGCGGCGGGCGAGATGCTGCATCAGTTCGAGGTAGAACGGCAGCTGCTTGAACGTGAGCCGCTCGAAGATCGTCAGCACGTAGCGCGCCTGCGTCGTCGTGAGGAAGAAGTTGGTGTTCTCGATACCCGAGGCGATGCCCTGCAGCTCGGTCAGTTCGCCGATGGAAAACTGCGTCAGGAAGCTCGCGGCTTCGGCGCGAGTAAGCGCGGTGAAAACGGCCATCGGGTCGGGCCGGTGGACTAGCGCGAAGTGGAAGAAGGGGGAGGGGGCAGCGCTGCGGCCGGGCGTTCCGCCTGCCGGCCGAATTCAAAGGTGAAGAACTTCGGCACGGACAGACCGGATGTCGTGTCGGTCGCCGTGGTTGGCTGGCGGCCCTCGCGGTTGGTCATGATGTAGGTGCGGCCGGTCATGGCGGGGGTCACCCGGATTTCGGTGATGCGATTGGAGGTCCTGATCTGCTCGATCACGTTCGCGGGCTCGTCGATGATCGTGGTGCTGGCGTCGTCCGCGTTGGGAAGCAGTTCGTTCCGGGTGGGCGTCGTCGGGCGGTTCCCGGACGAGCCGCTTTCAAGCGCCTGCTGCTCGGCGGGGGGCAGCTCGATGCGGGTCCGCGGGGCTGCAGGGCTTGCTCGCCGGCGTGCCGTACTCGGGGCGGCCTGAGCCGGTCGTGCACCGGCGGCGCAACGGCACGTCTGCGCGAGCGCCACGGCAGGCAGTAAGAGCCGATCGTCAGCGCGATTCTATGTGCGCCACGCGAGGGCCGCGCGGGTCAGTGGCCAGCGCCTCAGTCGCGTAGTTGCCGGTATCGGTCGGTCGCATCGAAGGAATTCTAACCGGGCCGGCGCCACGCGCCGGTCCATTCACGTCAATCATTGCGCGCGCTCACAGGTAGAGCAGCTGTTCGCGCTCGGTCGCGCTTTGCTCGAAACCACGCGCATCGTAGAAGTCGAAGAGCGCGCTGACGACGGCATCGCTGTCGTCGACCACGCGCATCATGTCGAGGTCCGACTCGCTGATCATGCCTTCGACTGCCAGTGTGCTGCGCATCCACTGCAGCAAGCCGTCCCAGAATGCGGAACCCACCAGCACTACCGGCATCCGTTTGCCCTTGCCGGTCTGCATCAGCGTCAGGGCTTCGCTCAGTTCGTCGAGCGTGCCGAACCCGCCCGGCATCACGACATAGGCGGCCGCATACTTGACGAAGGCGACCTTGCGCGCGAAAAAATGGCGGAAGCGCAGCGAGATGTCCTGGTACGGATTACCCGACTGCTCGAATGGAAGTTCGATGTTCAGTCCGACCGACGGCGACGCGCCTTCGAAGGCGCCCTTGTTGGCCGCTTCCATGATGCCCGGGCCGCCGCCGCTGATCACGGCGAAGCCGGCGTCCGACAGCTTGCGCGCGATCTCGATCGTCAGGTCGTAGTTCGGGGTGCCCGGCAGGCTGCGCGCGCTGCCGAAGATCGAGACGGCAGGGCGGATCTCGGACAGCCGCTCGGTCGCCTCGACGAACTCTGAAATAATGCCCCACAGCTGCCATGACTCCCGTGCCTTCTGGCTGGTGGCGCGCTCGGGCATCGTGACTGCGCGCAGGCTGGGTATGTTCTTGCGGTGGTCGAGCATGGTCCTGCATCCTCTATGAAAACGTTGCTGCTGCTCGACGGATCGAGCTATCTGTACCGCGCCTTCCACGCGCTGCCCGACCTGCGTACGGCGGCGGGTGAGCCCACCGGGGCGCTGCGTGGCTTCATCTCGATGTTGCGAACGCTACGCCAGCAGGTTGCGGCCGACTACCTGGCGTGCGTCTTCGATGCCAAGGGTAAGACGTTTCGCGACGACCTTTACGCCGAATACAAGGCCAATCGTGCCGCCATGCCGGAAGATCTGGTGGCACAGATCGAACCGATCCATGCCGCGGTGCGGGCGCTGGGCTGGCCGGTGATCGAAATCGAGGGCATCGAGGCCGACGATGTGATCGGCACGCTGGCGCGCTACGCCGGCGAGCATGGCCTTCGCACCGTGATCTCGACCGGCGACAAGGACCTCGCCCAGCTCGTCAACGAGCACACGACGCTGGTGAACACCATGAGCGGCGAAACGCTCGATCCCGCCGGGGTCGAAGCCAAGTTCGGCGTGCCGCCGGCGCGCATCGTCGACTACCTCACGCTGGTCGGCGACAGCGTCGACAACGTGCCCGGAGTGGACAAGGTCGGGCCGAAGACGGCTGCGAAGTGGCTTCAAAGTTACGGTTCGCTCGATGCCCTCGTCGAGCGTGCCAGCGAGGTCGGAGGTGCGGTCGGCGAGAACCTGCGCAAGGCACTGCCCTGGCTGCCGACCGGCCGCGCGTTGGTGACGATCAAGACCGATTGCGACCTGATGCCGCATGTGCCGTCGATCAACGCGCTCGCGGTCGGTAACGAGGACGCGGAACGGCTGCGCCAGTTGTTCGAGCGCTACGAGTTCAAGTCGTGGCTGCGCGAGTTGTCCGCCCAGGACTCGGCCGCCGACCCGAGCGATGCGGCGAGCGGGCGACCGCAACAGGATCCGGAGGTGCGACCCGAGTATGAGATGGTCACGACGCGCGCCCAGCTCGATGCCTGGCTTCAGCGTATCGGTGCCGCGGAACTGACCTGTGTCGACACCGAGACGACCGCGCTCGATCCGATGGCCGCGCGCCTGGTCGGGATCTCGCTGTCGGTGGAACCGCTGAAGGCCTGCTACATACCGCTTGCGCACCGCTATGCCGGCGTACCGGAGCAGCTGCCGTTCGACGAGACGCTCGCCGCGCTGCGGCCCTGGCTCGAGAGTCCGCATCATCGCAAGGTGGGTCAGCACCTGAAGTACGACATGCATGTGTTCGCCAACCACGGCGTTCGACTGGCCGGGGTCGCCCACGACACGCTGCTCGAGTCCTACGTGCTCGAGGCCCATCGCAGTCACGACATGGACTCCCTGGCCGAGCGCCACCTCGGGCGCCGGACCATCACCTTTGCCGAAGTCTGCGGCAAGGGTGCGAACCAGCTGCGTTTCGACGAAGTGGCGCTGGACCGTGCGACGGAGTACGCGGCCGAGGATGCCGAAGTCACGCTTGCACTGCATCACTCGATGTGGCCGCACATCGAGCCGAACGAAAAGCTGCGCGCTGTCTATGAAGGCATCGAGCTGCCGGTGGCGCAGGTGCTGTTCGGAATGGAGCGCACCGGCGTGCTGATCGATCGCGAGAAGCTGGAGGCTCAGAGCCGGCAACTGGCACAGCGCATCGCAGAACTCGAGCGCCAGGCGATCGAGCTGGCCGGTCAGCCGTTCAATCTCGGCAGCCCCAAGCAGATCGGCGAGATCCTGTTCGGCCAGCTGAAGCTGCCGGTCGTGAAGAAGACCGCGAGCGGTGCGCCCTCGACTGACGAGGAAGTGCTGGAAAAGCTCGCGGAGGATTACCCGCTGCCGAAGCTTCTGCTCGAACACCGCGGACTGTCCAAGCTCAAGTCGACGTACTGCGACAAGCTGCCGCTGAGTGCCGATGAGCACGGCCGCGTGCACACCACCTATGGTCAGGCGATCGCGGTGACCGGGCGTCTGTCGTCGTCCGACCCGAACCTGCAGAACATTCCGATACGCACGGCCGAGGGTCGCCGCATCCGCGAAGCCTTCATCGCGCCGCCGGGACATCGCATCGTGTCGGCGGACTACTCGCAGATCGAGCTGCGCATCATGGCGCACATCTCGGAAGATTCCGGCCTGCTCGCTGCCTTCTCCAAGGGCGAAGACATCCATCGCGCGACGGCCTCCGAGGTTTTCGGGGTACCTGTCGGCGACGTGACGAGCGAACAGCGCCGCTATGCCAAGGTCATCAATTTCGGCCTGATCTACGGGATGAGTGCGTTCGGGCTCGCGTCCAATCTCGGTATCGAGCGCGACGCGGCGAAGAGCTACATCGACCGCTACTTCATGCGTTATCCGGGCGTGGCGAAGTACATGGAATCGACACGCGCGCTGGCCAAGCGGCAGGGCTACGTGGAAACAGTATTTGGCCGGCGGCTGTGGCTGCCCGAGATCAATTCGCCCAATGGTCCGCGTCGTGGCGGCGCCGAGCGCGCAGCGATCAATGCGCCGATGCAGGGCACGGCGGCGGACCTGATCAAGCTCGCGATGATCGCGGTGGCACAGTGGATCGAGTCGAATTCGTTGGGCACGCGCATGGTCATGCAGGTTCACGACGAACTCGTGCTCGAAGTGCCGGACGCCGAGGTCGAGCAAGTGCGCGAGCGTCTGCCGGCGCTGATGGCGGGCGTCGCCGATCTGCGCGTGCCGCTGCTGGTCGAACTGGGCGTCGGCGACAACTGGGACGAGGCGCACTGAGGATGCGGGCAGGGCCGGTCCTCGCGACTCCACTTTTACGCAGCAATCACAACAGCATCTTGGCGCCGGCAATCAGCAGTACCGCCGCGAGCGCCAGCCGCAGCGCCTTGTGGCCGAGGCGACGAGCACCAAAACTCGCGCCGATGAGGCCACCCGCAACGACGAGCGCGACCCAGTAGGGCAATGCATCCGGCAGGACCGGCCGGCTGCTCATCAGGCCCAGCAGCCCGGCCACCGAGTTGACGAGGATGAAAGCGGCCGTCGGTGCCGCGCTCTCCCGCACGGTTGCCCAGCCGGTCAGCACCAGCAGCGGGCTGAGGAAAATGCCGCCGCCGACGCCGGTCAGACCCGACAGCAGCCCAATGACTGCACCGAGCCCGAGCGCGAGCCACCACGGCGGCGGAGGTCGAGCCGCGCGCGGTCGCTCGTGTTCCCTTAAGGTCTCAAGGAACAGTCGCGCCGCCGAAAACAGCAGCACTAGGCCGACCAGCACGCCGAACCACGCGACCGGAAGCTGGGTGCGGCCGCCGACATAGGCCATCGGCATCGCGCTGACGGCGAACGGCAGGAACAGCCGCCAGGCGAATCCGCCGCTGCGCGAGAACTTGTACAGCGATATCGAGGACACCGCGACGTTCATCACCAGCGCGGTGGGACGCATGATCGCGGCCGGAAAGCCGGCGAGCCCCATGGTGGCCAGGTAGCCGGACGCGCCGCCATGGCCGACGGACGAGTACAGGATCGCGGCAATGAAGAACAGCGCGCCGAGGAGCGCGTCTTGCGCAGTCACGGCAACTCAGCGGAGCAGATACCCCAACGGGCGCCACGCGCCGGCCTGGTACGTGAGCGTCACGATCTCGTCTGCGGCCGGGTTCTTCTCGTAGTCGCCGATGAAGCGCACGGTCACGTAGTCGCCGTCAGGTGCGCCGGGAAGTGACTTCCGATAGGCAGCACCGCTGAGCTTGCGCGACTTGAACTGGCCATACTCGGCCCGGTTCTTCGGCACGCCATCGAGCCACTGCTGGCGCGTGACCTTCTCGCGGAAAAGCGGCGCGCACTCGTCCCAGGCCTTGCCGTAGTCGGCGCTATCGATCAGTTTCAGCCATTCGGCGGCGACCCGGGCAGCCGCTTCCTGCTTGGCCTCGATTACGGGATCGCTGAGCGGTGCGGCGGGGGCGGCAGGGGCGGCGGGGGCGGCCTGAGGCTTTGCCGGCAAGGTGCCGGTGTTCGCTGGCGGCTTGAGCTGTGCGTTCACGGCACCGGCCGCGATCAGCAGCAGCGTGGCCAAGACTCTTGCGAGCATTGCAGTCCTTTCTTCAACCGCGGCGCGTGGCGCCGGGTCAGGTGGGCGTGTAGGCGAGGCGCACGTAAATCGGCGCAAACGGCGTGGCCTGCGTGATTTCGATCAGCGCCTCGCGCGCGAGTTCCAGCAGCGCGAGGAAATGCACGATGGCCACCGGCGCCCCGCGCGCGGGATCGAACAGATCCGCGAATTCGACGAAGCGCGTGTTCTGCAGCCGTCGCAGGATGAAGCTCATGTGCTCGCGCACCGACAGTTCCTCGCGCGCGATGCGATGGTGCGCGTTCAGGCTTGCGCGCTTCAGCACGTCGGCCCATGCATCGCGCAGGTCGATGACGTTCACGTCGGGGAAGCGACGCTCGAGCGACTGCTCGATCGTGACGACCGCGCGGACGAAGTCGCGCCCGATGCGTGGCAGCTGATCGAGCTGCTGCGCGGCGAGCTTGATGCGTTCATATTCGAGCAGGCGGCGCACCAGTTCGGCGCGCGGGTCCTCGACCTCGTCGCCCGTGTCGGTCTTGCGCAGCGGCAGCAGCATGCGTGACTTGATTTCGATCAGCAGTGCCGCCATCAGCAGGTATTCGCCCGCGAGTTCGAGATTCTTTTCGCGGATCTGGTCGATGTACGCCAGGTACTGGACCGTCAACGGCGCCATCGGGATATCGAGCACGTTGAAGTGCTGCTTGCGGATCAGGTAAAGCAGCAGATCGAGCGGACCTTCGAAAGCCTCGAGGAAGATTTCGAGCGCATCGGGCGGGATGTACAGGTCGTCCGGCAGGCGGAACAACGGCTCGCCATAGAGGCGGGCCAGCGCCACGCCGTCGACGATGTCAGGCGTGGAGTCCGTCACCTGCGCCAGTGCGGCGTCGGCGTCGACCGCGTGCGCCGCGCTGTCCGGTGCGTGGTGGACGCTCGGGTTCAACTATTTCGCTTTCGGCTGGTAGACGTAGGCGGGCTGCGGGACACGCGACTGGCGGAAGCGCCGGTACAGGTCCGGATCCGGGTTCCTGTCCCAGAAGATCGCCCGGCCTTCGCGTTGACCGGACTCGATCGTTGGATCCTGCTGCTTCAGTTCGCGCAGGAAGCGCGTGATTTCGGATTCGTAGGCTGCCATGACGGCGGATGCGTGGCTGTGTAATCTCCAGCGGCGAAGTTTACGCGAGCGGGAGGCGTGCGATGGGCTGGCTGGCTCGATCATTGGCCGTGGTGGCCGCGCTGTTCACGGCGGTTGCCTGTGATCCAAGCGGCAAGGTTTACGAGGACGTGCGACTGGCGCGGCTCAAGGAGGGCGAGTCGACCGAGCAGGATGTTCGCAAGCTCTTCGGGAGTCCCCAGTCCGTGCGCGAGATAGCGGGCGGCAAGGGGCTGGTGTACCCACTCGGTCCGGAGGGCAGTTACACGCTGCTCATCAGGATCGGTCCCGATGGCAAGTACATCGGTCGTGAAAACCTGCTGACCCGCGCCAACTTTGGACGCGTGACCACCGGCATGAAGCAGGCGGAGGTGCTGTCCGTGCTCGGGCCGCCGGGGCGCAGCCAGGATTACAAGCTCAAGAACGAAACCGCGTGGGAATGGCGTTTCAACGACGGCGCCGAGACGCGCCTGCTTGTCGTCATGTTCAATGCGGACGGCGTGGTCGTGTCGACGGCAATCGAAGAGGACCCGCGCCGCATGGGCGGCGGCTGAAACGCGAGCTGACCGCCGGCGATCGACCGAACTCAGGCTGCAGTGCGGCGCACTGCGGTCAGGATGCCGCGCAGTATCTCCAGCGGTCGCGGCGGACAGCCGGGCACCGCGACGTCGACGGGGATGACGTTGGCGACCTTTCCGCAGCTGGCGTAGCTTTCGCCGAAGATGCCACCGTTGCAGCCGCAGTCACCCACCGCAACGACCAGCCGTGGTTCCGGCGTGGCCTCGTAAGTGCGTCGCAGGGCGACCTGCATGTTGCGGGCGACCGGGCCGGTGACGAGCAGCATGTCGGCATGACGCGGACTCGCTACAAAGTGCATTCCCCGGCCCTCGAGGTTGTAGTAGGGATTGTTCAGCGCATTGATTTCGAGTTCGCAGCCGTTGCAGGAACCGGCATCGACCTGCCGGATCGTCAGAGCGCGACCGAGCAGCGCCAGGAGGTCGGCCTGGATCTGATCGCCGTCCACGCGCCATGCGTCATTGGGTTCGGGCATCGGCTCGGTGCAGATGCCGGTCCTGAGGATCTGTCTGGCCAGCAGTAGCATCAGCGGTCCACTCCGGAGTAGCTCAGGTTGAACGACTTGTTGATCAGCGGGAAGTCGGGAACGATGTTGCCGATCACCGCATGTTCGAGCACCGGCCAGTTCTGCCACGAGGGATCGTGGCAATGGCAGCGCCTCAGCAGGCCATTGGCGTCGACTTCAATCGCGACCATGACATCGCCGCGCCAGCCTTCGACCCAGCCGACGCCCAGCGCGCCATCGTGTGCCACGGCCGGCAGCGGACTGATGACCTCACCTTGCGGAAGTCGCTGCAAGATCGAGTCGATCAAGCGCAATGACTCGAACAGTTCGTCGAACCGGACGGCCACACGGGCCGCGACGTCGCCACGTCCGTCCGACGCGATTCGGACGTCCAGCTGGTCGTAGGGTACGCATCGAAGGTCCACGCGCAGGTCGCGCACCTGTCCGCTGGCTCGCCCGGCGAGGCCGCGCAGTCCGAGCTGCGCGGCAAGCTCCGGGGTCACCACTCCGGTGCTGACGAAGCGATCCTGCAGTCCCGGATGTTCCTCGTAGATCGTGCGCAGTGTCATCACTTCGGCGGCGAGTTCGCTGCACTGGCGATGAAGCCGCTCGAACTGGCTGGCGTCCGGGTCGATCCGGGTTCCGCCGGGAACGATGCAGTCCATCAGCAGGCGGTGGCCGAACACCTCGTCGTTGCACCTCAGCCAGAGTTCGCGCAGACGGGAGAACTGAGCCAGTCCTGCCGCCAGCGCCGCGTCATTGCCGAGTGCGCCGAGATCACCGAGGTGGTTGCCGACGCGCTCGCGCTCGAGCAGCAGGGCGCGCAGCCAGGCGGCGCGCGCCGGCACGATCGCGCCCGTGGCCGACTCGGCGGCCATCGAATAGGCCCACGCATAGGCGACAGTCGAATCACCCGACACACGACCGGCGAGGCGGACTGCCTGGTCCAGCGACATGCCCTCGAAGCGCTTGTCGATGCCCTTGTGGACGTACCCCAGCCGCTCTTCGAGCCGCAACACCTTCTCGCCGACTACGGAGAACCGGAAGTGGCCCGGCTCGATGATGCCGGCATGCACCGGACCGACCGGGATCTCGTGCACTCCATCGCCGGTGACGGGAACGAAGGCATAGGGATCCTGGACCAGTTCGAAGAAGCTTGCCCCATCGGCATCGCGCCGCAGCGGGAAGAAGTCCGCCGGCCAGGCGCCGTGACGCAGCCACGGCCGATCGTCGTCGCCCAATGCGCGCGCCCCAAGCAGGTCGAAGACCGCGCGCTCCATTCGATTGGCAGCAGGAAACTCGGCGCTGATCGACGGGAACTCGTACGGGCTCGCCGGCATGGATAGGCGCAGGCACAGCAACTGGCTGCCCTGTGAGTACGCCGCCATGACGACCAGTCCATCGCCCAGGTCGCGCCGATCCGAGCCCCACAGCGAAACGAGCGTGGCGCCCTCGTGCGCAAGCGCCTGCGCGGCCGCGCGCCACTGAGCGGGATTCACACTCGCCCAGCCGACCGCCAACTCACCACCCAGTTGCGCGAAGCTGAGTTCTCCGGTTTCGGTCTGTAGCCTGAGCATCGGTCAGCCCCCGGCGACCAGTCGTGCCGCCTGCTGGTACCAGCCTTCGAGGTACGGCGGGATGTACAGGCCGAGCAACAGCGCCAGTGCGAGGTGCACGAAGACGGGGATCAGTGCTGGCGGATGCGCCAGTGGCTTGACGGTCGTTTCCCCGAACACCATCGGCTGCACCTTGGACAGCACCGCCGCGAACGCGACACCGAGCGATAGCAGCAGGAACGGCGTGGTCCAGGGGAACTCGCGCATCGCTGTGGTCAGTATCAGGAACTCGCTGGCGAATACGCCGAAGGGCGGCATGCCGAGAATGGCGAGCGAGCCGATCATCAGGCCCCAGCCGACCGTGGGATTCACGCGGATCAGGCCGCGGATCTGGTCCATCAATTGAGTGCCCGCCTTCTGCGCGGCGTGACCGACCGTGAAGAAGATGGCGGACTTCACCAGCGAGTGCACGGTCATGTGCAGCAGCCCGGCAAAGCTGGCGATCGGGCCGCCCATGCCGAATGCAAACGTGATCAGTCCCATGTGCTCGATCGACGAGTACGCGAACATGCGCTTGATGTCGCGCTGGCGCGAGATGAAGAACGCTGCCAGCACCACCGAGAGCAGGCCGAAGCCCATCATCAGGTCGCCGGCGAAGCGCGTGCCGAGCGCGCCGTCCGCCAGGACCTTGCAACGGAGCACGGCATACAAGGCGACGTTGAGCAGCAGGCCCGAGAGCACCGCAGAGATCGGCGTTGGACCTTCGGCGTGTGCGTCGGGCAGCCAGTTGTGCAGCGGAGCCAGGCCGACCTTGGTGCCGTAGCCGACCAGAAGAAAGACGAACGCCAGCGAGATCACGGTGGGCTCGAGTTGGCTTTTGGCCGCATCCAGAGACGTCCACAGCAGTCCGCCGCCACCGGCGCCGACCACCCGCTCGGCCGCGAGGTAAAGCAGGATCGTGCCGAACAGTGCCTGCGCGATGCCGACACCGCACAGGATGAAGTACTTCCAGGCGGCTTCGAGGCTGGCCGGCGTGCGGTACACGGCCACCAGCAGCACGGTGGCGAGCGTGGCCGCCTCCATCGCGACCCACAGCAGTCCCATGTTGTTGGTGGTCAGCGCCAGCAGCATCGTGAAGCTGAAGAGCTGATACATGCTGTGGAAGAGCCGCATGCGGGGCGGAGTCATCTTGCCGTGGTCGCGTTCGATGCGCATGTAGGGTCGCGCAAAGAGCGCCGTGGTGAACGCAACGAGCGCCGTCAGCGCCACCAGGAAGACGTTCAGCGAGTCGACGAAGAACTGCTCGTGCAGAACGAGGATCGGGCCGTCGGCGATGATCTGGATCGTCAACACCACCGAGGCGATGAAGGTCGCCAGGCTGAAGGCCACGTTGACCTCGGACGCGCGATCCTGGTGGCCGATCAGGCCGAGCACGGCGGCGCCGAGGAGCGGGATTGCGAGGATGGCGAGCAGCGCTTCCATCACTCTTCCTTCAGGCGTTCGAGATGCCGGATGTCGAGGCTGTCGAACTGCTCGCGGATCTGGAACATGAACACGCCAAGGATGATCAGTGCCACCAGCACGTCGAGCGCAATGCCGAGCTCGACCACCATCGGCATGCCGTAGGTCGCGCTCGTCGCGGCGAAGAACAGCGCGTTTTCCATCGCGAGGAAGCCGATCACCTGCGGAATCGCCTTGGTGCGGGTGATCATCATCAGGAACGACAGCAGCACGCAGGCGAGCGCGATGCCGAGCGTGCCGCGCGCGACCGACTGCGACAGTCCGGAGATGGGCAACGCGAGGTTGAAGGAGAAGATGACCAGCACGATGCCGAGCAGCATCGTCGTGGGAATGTTGATCAGGGTCTCGACATCCCAGCGCACGTTCAGCCGCTCGATCATCCGGTGCAGCAGCCAGGGCATCACGAAGACCTTGAGCACCAGCGTGATGCCGGCGGACCAGTACAGGTGCGGCTGGCCGGTGAAGTAGGCCATGGTGGTCGTCGACGCCGCCAGCACGAGGCCCTGCAGCGTGAAAAGATGGATCAGCGACAGCACGCGACGCTGCGCCAGCAGCCCGAACGACAGCAGCAGCAGAACTGCTGCGAACAGGTTGATGAGCTGAGTGACCAGGCTTGGCATCGCGCCCTAGGCTCCCAAGCAGGAAGTGCACGAGGATGCCGATCACTGCCAGCAGGAAGGCGCCGGCGAGAAACTCGGGCACGCGGAAGATCCGCATCTTGGCGGACAAGGTCTCGATCAGTGCCAGCGCTGCGCCGCCGATCGCGAGCTTCAGGATCAGCGCCGGTGCCGCCAGCAGCATGCCGAGCGGATCGTGTCCGTGAGCAATGCCCCAGGGAAAGAAGATCGCAAGCCCGATGCTCGAGTAGGCGAAGAGCTTCAGGCTTGCGGCCCATTCGAGAAGTGCCAGATGACGACCCGAGTACTCGAGGATCATCGCCTCGTGGATCATCGTCAGTTCGAGGTGCGTGGCCGGATTGTCGACCGGCACGCGGGCGTTCTCGGCCAGCGACACCATCGCGAACGCCACGCCGGCAAAGGCGAGGCTGGGGTAGATCGCGAACTCCTGGTTGGCGATCGTTTCGACGATGTTCGCCAGTGACGTCGACTGCGTGAGGAACGCCGCGGTGAACAGCACCATCAGCAGCGCAGGTTCGGCGAGGAAGCCGACCAGCATTTCGCGGCGTGCCCCGAGCGTTCCGAACGCGGTGCCGATGTCCATCGCGGCCAGCGCGATGAAGACCCGTGCCAGCGCGAACAGGCCCACCAGCGCGATGGCGTCGGCGGCCGGAGCGAGCAGCAGGTCGGTCGACAGGCTGGGCACGATGCTGCAGGCGAGGACCATCGCGCCGAAGATGATGTAGGGCGCGATGCGGAACAGCGGACTCGCGTTCTCGGCGACGACCGACTCCTTCCAGAAGAGCTTGTGCAGCGTTCGGTACGGCAGTAGCAGCGGCGGAGCACTTTTGTTCTGCAGCCAGGCGCGGCACTGGTTGACCCAACCGGTGAGCAAGGGCGCGCCGAGCACCGCGAGCAGGATCGCGAGCACCTGGGCCATGACGCTGTAGACGGTCATCGGAACACCAGCACCAGCATCACGAGCAGCGTGACGAAGCTGTACATCAGGTAGGTCGAGATCCGGCCCTGCTGCAGCATTCCGACCAGGCGCGACGTCGCCTCGGTCAGGCGCGCTACCGGCAGGTACAGCCAGTGCCAGAAGTGATCGCCCGCGGCGAGGTGGTAGTAGGGCTGCTTGTCGAACGGAGTCGGCAGGTGCCGCTCGATGCGGAAGAAGGGTTCGAACACCTGGCGGATCGGCTGCCCGAAGCCCTCGGCCGTGTCCTGCATGCGCGCAGTCTGCAGCGGGTAGCCGCAGTCCCACGGGGCGGCGCGCCGCACGCGACCGTGGTAGAGCCAGCGCACGAGCACGAACGCGAGTGCGAAACTCGTTGCCATCAGCAGCAGGAACAGCAACGGGCTGTAGCTGGCGCGGTCCGGGTCGACCGGAGCGAGGATGAGCCACCCGTGGGCCGCCACCTGCGGGCCGATGCCGTCGCCGACCAGGGTCCGTGTGACCGGGTCGATCAGCGCAATGACCTGGGCGGGGAACAGGCCGAGCGCGACACAGCCGATCGCGAGCCACACGAGTCCCGCCCGCTCCCACGAGACTGCGTCGTGCGAGGCCGCGAGCCGAGCCTCGCGTGGCTGGCCCAGGAAGATCACGCCGAAGAACTTCACCATCACGTAGCCGCCGATCGCGGCGACCAGCGCGATACCGGCCGCGACGACGGGCACGAGGTTATTGACGAACGTGCTCTTGAGGCCGAGCGTGAAGAGGAAACTCTGCAGCAGCAGCCATTCGGACACGAAGCCGTTCAGCGGCGGCAGGCCGGCCGCGGCCAGCGCGCCCGCGAGCGAGAGCCAGCCGACCCACGGCATGAAGCGCAGCAGGCCGCCGAGCTTGCCGAGGTTCCGCTCGCCCGTGGCGTGCAGCACGGCGCCGGTGCCGAGGAAGAGCAGGCTCTTGAAGAACGCGTGGTTGAGCGCGTGATAGAGCACGGCGGTGAGCGCGAGGGCCGCCATCGGTGCCATGCCGTAACTGACGAACAGCAGTGCCAGTCCGATGCCGACGACGAGCAACCCGATGTTCTCGATCGACGAGTAGGCCAGCAGACGCTTCATGTCCGTCTGGATCGCCGCGAAGACCACGCCGAAGAGCGCCGTCACCAGCCCGATCGCCAGCGCCAGTACGCCCCACCACCAGAGTTGGGTCTGCAGCACTTCGAATCCGATGCGCAGCAGTCCATAGATGGCGGTCTTCAGCATGACCCCGCTCATCAGGGCCGACACCGGCGAGGGCGCTGCCGGGTGCGCTTCGGGCAGCCAGATGTGCAGCGGAACGATGCCCGCCTTGGCACCAAAGCCGAAGAACGCCAGCAGGAATGCGACCGAGGCCCAGAACGGCGTCAGCTCCTGGGCGCGCATGTTGGCGAAGGTGTAGTCCCCGGTGTTGGCTTGCAGCACCCCGAAGCAGAGCAGGATCGCCAGCGCCCCGATGTGCGCGATGAGCAGGTACAGGTAGCCGGCGCGGCGGATCTCCGGAATGACATGGTTGGCCGTCACCAGGAAGAACGACGACAGCGCCATCAGCTCCCACATCACCATGAAGACATAGGCGTCGTCGGCCAGCAGCACCATCGCCATGCTGGCGAGGAACAGGTGATAGAGCAGGCACAGCAACCCCGGCGGTGTGCCTTCGCCCTTGCGGAAGTAGCCCGAAGCAAAGGCCGAGACGCCGGCGCTGGCACTGCCGAGGACCAGCAGGAAGAAGGCCGACAGCGGGTCGAGCCGAAGGTGAAACGGCAGGCCCGGCAGGCCCAGCGGCAGCACGGCGGTTTCGGGCTGTGCCGCGCACGGCGATCGCGGCACAGACGGCAACGGTAACGCTGACCAGCGCGCCCAGTGGAAACAGGATGCGCGCTACGACATAGAAGCCGTGCGGCCGCACCATGCCCGCCGCGCCGATGGCGATCCACGCGGCGATCGCGGCCAGCAGCCAGTCGATGGCGAGCCAGTCGGCCGGGGCAGTCACGGCTTGTGTGTCCGGCGCCGGTTGCCCGCCTGCTTGGACGCGACGATCAGCCACTGCGGCAGCGGGCGGCTGCCCGAGTGCTCGATGATGTATTCGCGGATCAGCTGCCGCACGACCTGCGACGGCGTCAGGTCGTGCTCCGCGCAGATCTGCTCGAACATCGCCTTCTTGCGCGGATCGAGCAGCAGCGTCAGGCGTGCGGTCTTGGATTCTGTCTTGGCAGGCATCGCGGGCCAGGGGGCCGTCAGGTGCTCATATGTTAATCATATGTGCATCAAAAGCGAATGCTGGAATTGTCGCCGACTGACTGGCGATTGAAAGCGATGAATGCCGCGCGATGTACCTGCGTTTGATCGCGGTCAAGCCGCGGCAGTGCACGAGGCAGATGCCGCGGCGGTGATCGCCCTGCATGGGAACTCAGGTGGCCCGCTGACGCGCGGCCATCGGGCAGACGTGCTCCGCCCCAGGCGCGCGCCTGGGGCGTCCGTCAGGCGGAGAGGGCTACTTGACGCGCATGCCGGGCTGCGCGCCCGGATTCGGATCGAGCAGGAAGATCCCGGGGTTGGCTTTCTCGTCTGCGTGGCTGGCGGCGAGCACCATGCCTTCGCTGACGCCGAACTTCATCTTGCGTGGCGCGAGATTCGCGACCAGCACCGTGAGCCGTCCGACCAGATCCTCCGGCCGGTAGGCCGACTTGATCCCCGAGAAGACGGTGCGCTCGCGCCCTTCGCCGGCGTCGAGCGTCAGCTTGAGCAGCTTGTCGCTGCCCTCGACGTGCGACGCGGTGACGATCTTCGCGATGCGGAAGTCGAGCTTGGCGAAGTCGTCGATCGTGATGGTGTCGGCGATGGCAGCGCCACCCGGCAGGGGCTTGGCCGGCTCGGCCTCGGCGGGTGCTTCGAACAGGGCGTCGATCTGCTTGGTTTCCACGCGGGTCATCAGGTGCTTGTAAGGGGCGATGTGGTCAGGTGTGGTCGTGAGATCCGACCACGCAAACGGCCGATTCATGCCGAAGAGCTCTCGTGCGACGCGTTCGGACGTCGCAGGCAGGATCGGCGTCAGGTAAATCGTCAGCACGCGGAAGCAGCGCAGCACATCGCTGCAGACGCCTTGCAGCAGGTCGCGGCTCGCCGGGTCCTTGGCGAGTTCCCACGGTTTCATGCGGTCGAAGTGCTCGTTGGCGTAGTCGGCGATGCGCATGACCTCGCGCAGCGCCTTGCCGAGCTCGCGCTGGTCGAGCTGTGCGGCGATGTCATCGCTGGATGCCAGTGCCACGGCCAGGCTGCCGGTGGAAGCATCATCGGACGGGGCAAGGCGGCCGTCGAACAGGCGGACCAGGAAGCTCGCCGCCCGGCTGGCGATGTTGACGTACTTGCCGATCAGGTCACTGTTGACCCGCTGCATGAAGTCGTCGGGATTGAACTCGATATCTTCGACGTGCCCGTTGAGCTTGGCCGCCACGTAGTAGCGAAACCACTCAGGGTTCATGCCGAGTTCGATATAGCGCAGCGGGTCGATACCCGTGCCGCGGCTCTTGCTCATCTTCTCGCCGCTGGCGGTGATGAAGCCATGCACGTAAATGTTGTCGGGCACCTTGCGGCCGGAGAATTGCAGCATCGCCGGCCAGAACAGCGTGTGGTGATAGATGATGTCCTTGCCGACGAAGTGGATCTGCTCTACGTCTGGCGCGGTGACAAATTCGTCGAAGCTCCGCGACTCGCCGTTGGCCTTTGCCTTGCCGCTCGCGAAGTAGTCCTTGAGCGACGCCAGGTAGCCGATCGGTGCGTCGAACCAGACATAGAAGAACTTGTCTGCTGCGTCCGGAATGGGGATGCCGAAAAAGGGCGCGTCGCGCGAGATGTCCCAGTCGGCCAGACCCTTGCCGTCCGGTCCGAGCCACTCCTGCGTCTTGGCATAGACCTCCGGCTGCAGGTGCGCCTCGCCGCGCCGGTTGCGGCCCGAGGTCCATGCACGCAGGAACTCGACACAGCGTGGATCGGCCAGGCGGAAGAAGTAGTGCTCTGAACTGCGCAGTTCCGGCCGCGCGCCGGTCAGCACCGAATAAGGTTCAATCAGGTCCGTTGGCGCATAGGTCGAGCCGCACACCTCGCAGTAGTCGCCATTTTGATCCTTCGCGCCACACTTCGGGACAGGTGCCCTTGATGTAGCGGTCGGGCAGGAACATGCCCTTCACGGGATCGTAGAACTGCTCGATCGTCCGCGTGTCGATGAGGCCGTCGGACTTCAGGGCGCGATAGATCGACTGCGACAGCTCGACGTTCTCGGGCGAATCGGTCGTGTGCCAGTGGTCGAAGCCGATGTGGAAGCCGTCGAGGTAACGCGGCCGCGTGGCGCGCACATCGGCGATGAACTGCTGTGGTGTCTTTCCGGCTCGCTCGGCCGCAATCATGATCGGCGCGCCGTGCGCGTCTTCAGCGCCGACGAAGTGAACGGCGTGGCCGCGCATCTTCTGGAAACGCACCCAGATGTCGGCCTGGATGTACTCCATGATGTGGCCCACGTGGAGCGGGCCGTTGGCGTAGGGCAGGGCGGTGGTGACAAAGAGGCTGCGGCGGGTCATGGCTTCAAGGCTCCGATGTGCATAGTGCCGCGAGTGCGATCGCGGCGGGCTGTCAGTACGACAGCGGGCACATTCGTGCGGGCACGCGGCCGCCGACCTCGAGGGTCGGAGGAATCAGCAGGCGGGGCCGGCGTGTTGTATTCGTCATGGTGCGGCAGGCTCGAAGAGAGGGCATTCTATCAAGGGGGTCTTGAGGCGAGGCGGTCCGCTAGACTGACCAGCTTGATTCATTGCACAGCCAGGACGTTCCACCATGGCCATCAGCATTGACCGCGTCAATCAGGTGCTCGCGGGCATCATCGATCCCAACACCGGCAAGGACCTCGTCAGTTCCCGCTCGGCGCGCAACATCCGCCTCGAGGGCGACGATGTAAGCGTCGACGTCGAACTCGGCTATCCGGCTGCGAGCCAGATCGCCCCGATGCGCCGGGCGGTGATCGAAGCGCTGAAGGGTGCCGGTGCGGCCAACGTCAGCGCCAACGTCACGATGAAGATCGTGGCGCATGCCGTGCAGCGCGGCCTCAAGGTCATGCCCAACGTCAAGAACATCATTGCAGTGGCCTCGGGCAAGGGCGGGGTTGGCAAGAGCACGGTTGCTGCCAACCTGGCGCTCGCGCTGGCTGCCGAGGGCGCGCGCGTCGGCGTGCTCGACGCCGACATCTACGGTCCCAGCCAGCCCACGATGCTGGGCATCTCGGGCCGGCCGGAATCGGCCGATGGGCAGACCATCGAGCCGATGGAAAATCACGGTTTGCAGATGAGTTCCATCGGCCTGATGATCGACGAGGATCAGCCCATGGTCTGGCGCGGGCCGATGGTGACGCAGGCGCTGCAGCAACTGCTGGGGCAGACAAACTGGCACGACCTCGACTACCTCGTCGTCGACATGCCGCCCGGCACCGGCGACATCCAGCTCACGCTGGCGCAGCAGGTGCCGGTGACCGGCGCCGTCATCGTGACCACGCCGCAGGACATCGCGCTGATGGATGCGAAGAAGGGACTCAAGATGTTCGAGAAGGTCGGCATCCCGATCCTCGGCATCGTCGAGAACATGGCCGTGCACATCTGTTCCAACTGCGGCCATGCCGAACACATCTTCGGTGCCGACGGCGGCAGGAAGATGGCCGAGCAGTACGAGGTCGAGTACCTCGGCAGCCTGCCGCTCGATATCCGCATCCGCGAGCAGGCGGACTCGGGACGGCCGACCGTCGTCGCCGAACCCGACAGTTCGATCACGGAGACCTACAAGGCCATCGCGCGCAAGGTCGCCGTGCGCATTGCCGAGAAGGCGAAGGACATGTCGCTCAAAATGCCGACGATCAAGGTGTCCAACACCTGAGGACATCGGCGCAAAGGCCGGCACATTTCCGGCCGCGTGGACCGAGGACGAATTGAGCCAACCCGCATTGTCCGACGCGGGCGGCCCTGACAGCCTTGCTTAGCGGCCGATGCCGGCGGCGATGATGCCGGTCACGATGACCGAGGTGATGGTGACCGTGGCAAAACCTGCCACCACCATCCGCGGCAGGATTTCCGCTTCGATGGCCTTGACCTCCTCTTCCGTCTCACCGACGGCCTTGGCGGCCTCCTGACTCAACAGCAGCGTTCCCGGGAATCCATACAGGGCAGTAAGTCCGATGCCAATCGACATGGCGGCGCTGAACCCAAACAACTTTCCAACGAGCACAGCAGCAGCGACGATTCCCGCCACGCCCACGACGAAGGCAATGGCCAGAGGCAAGGCGAGCGCCCGCAGGTCGTCAAGCGTCACCGTCGCGAGTGGGCCGAACACCAGGATGAGGACGGCGGTGATCATCAGGCCATAGGCGTCGATACCGCTGAGGACGGACGGTTTGAAGATACGCGCCCAGCGCAGCAGGACGCCCAGAATCAGAGCGACGACGAAAGTGTTGAGGTTGCCATTGGTGATGTCGCTGATGAAGCGCGCAACGACCACCGTGACGCCGACCACGAAGAGCGTGCCCACGGTGGACTGGAAGGCGGCGGGAAGCCGGATCTTGGTCTCGGCGCCTGCCTTTTCTTCCTGGACCGGAGCGAGGTTGCCCGCGCGGTACTCGTCCCTGAGCCGCAGCGCTTCCTTGCGCAGGATGACCGACGTCAGCGGAAATCCGACCAGGCCCTGGAGCGCCGCGATGAGGACGGGAAACACGGCAACCGTCGCCAGGCCCACGGCCAATGCCGCTTCCTGAATGATGACGACGGATACGGTGCCTCCGCTGATGGCACCGATGGCGGCGATGACGTAGTCCGATCCCTTGAAGATCGAACCGACAAAGAACAGCGCAGCCGCGACGCCGCCGACGGCGCCGATGCCCGTAAGGACCGTCCGCCACTGCTTGATGAAGTCGTCGATGCTGATGACGGTACCGAGGTGGACGATGACGAATCCGACCACGACCCCGGCAAACGCCAGCAACGAAGAACTGGTCAGCAGATCGGGCGGGAACAACCCGGTCAGGAAGCCGACGAGGAAGATGAGCGAGGCGACGAACAGGGACGAGACGAGCCCCTTGGACTTCGCGGACAGAAATTCGCTCACGGTCCAGATGGCCATGATGACGGTGAATGCCAGTACCGGGTTCATCGATTCCTCACAGTTGTCGTGCAATGGAAAGTGGTCGCGCGGCAGTGACGCCCGGGTCACTCAGGCCGGGCATGTTAACTGACCGCCTGCGGTGATCCTTCCGGGGCTGCGAATGCTGGTAGCAGGCCCGCAACGGGTGCGCCAGAATTGCCCGGGAGCGACTGGATCCCTTGACAGGCCCGCCGCAACTCTGGTCGCGAATCTGAACAGAGGCGCAGATGAACATCACACTTGCAGCAGCGCAGAAGCAGTTCGTCGACGCTCAGGTCAAACAAGCTCTCAGAGGAAGTCGAAACGAATCCGCGGCGTCGTTGCCAACGGTGCGGCTGAATCCTGGCCGAATGTTCACGAGCTCAACGATTCTCCAGCCGGCTGTAGTCGAAGATGCCCGCTTCGACCGGTGCCCACACGGCGTACGCGTCGATCAGTTCATCGCTCGTGGCCCAGAAGCGCGGGTTGGTGCGGCGAACTGCGTAGCGATCGGCGAGCTTGCGGTAATCGCTTTCCGACGCCATCGATCCGATGGCCTTCGCAAGCGCGGGCAGGTCCGGCGGCTTGACGCTGAAAATCGCGTTCGGATAGGCGCCGAGGAAGCCCGGTACAACCGTCAGCGTGTTCTCGGCCGGCAGCAGTACCTCCTTGAACATGTGCGCAACATTCTTGTGCGCGGTGTTGCGCAGCACACTGAAGTACAGGGGCGACCCCGTCGACGGCTCGACGCGCAGGAACACGACCTCCGGCAGCCACGCAAGGCTCGCGCCGCGCACGCTGGAGAGTGCCTGCAGGTCGCGCCGCAGCGCAGGATCCGCCACCGATGAAAGTTCGTATCGCTTCGCCGCGACCGGCGCCACGCGCGCGCTCAGCATTTCGTACAGCTCGCGTTGTGGATCGCCGGTCCGATATGTGAGGCCGCTCGGTCGATTGAAGTACGCGTCGCGCCCGTAGACGTAGTCGAGCACGTCCTTGGGTGCGTCTCGATACCAGTATTCGGCCGTCGAGCGCCGAGCCTTCTCCGGCAGCAGCAAGAGGAAGTTGAACTCGCCTTCCATGCGCAGGAAGTCCATGTAAAGCCGGCTGTTCAACTGGTGGCCGGCGTTACCGTAGACGTCGTAACCCGCCACCAGCAGGTAGTAGATCCGCTCGAACAGCGGATAGCCGATGACCCACGCTGTCTTCGGCTGATCGCCGACCAGGCCCTTGACCACCGTCGCGCTGTCGAAGTGACGGAACACGGTCAACGCTGCATTTGGATTGCGGCCGTCGCCGCTCCAGATCATCGAGAGATCGTCCTTGCGCGCCACTGCGTTGCGCTCGAGCCACTCGCTTTTCGCCTGCAGGTAGTTCGCTTCGAGCTTGGAGTATTCGAGCCACGGGATCAGCGCAAGCGAGTGTGCTGCCCCATTCGGCGGGCATGCGCAGGTTGGTGCGTTCGCGCGCAAGAAGTTCCGCGACCATGGCATCGTCGCCGGCATTCGGATCGACGAAGAACACCCAGAAGCGATCTTCGATAACGTCGAGCGCGAGCTGACCGCGGCACACCGGGCCCTTGATGAAATTCATCACGAAGTATTCGGCTTCATCGAGCATGAAGCGGTAGCGGCCGTCGAGCGGCAGGTCGTGGAACGCCGCGAACGGATTGGAGGCGACCTCGGCGTCGTACGACGGCAGCGCGGTCACTGTGTACGCAGGATCGAGGAACCAGCCACGGTACTTCGCCATGCGTGCCGCGCTGAGCGCATAGGGCATGTGCGTCTTCGCGACGATCGTCTCGCGCGCGGGAACCAGCCGGTAGTAGACGCGCGCAACACCCGGGTCGTCGTACGGCCGACGTGTTGCGATCGGCACCGCCACCTTGCCTGGAGCCACTGCAGAACGGATCAGGCGAAGCGGCCGCCGCTCGGTGTCGCCTTCGAAGTACAGCGTTCCGAGGTAGAGATGCTCGTACAGGTAACGGCTCATCAGCCGCTCCTTGTTCGATTCGCCGTTGAGAAAAGTCTCCCACGTGCGAATCTGCTCCTGTACCGCAGGGGCCAGCGGTGGATCACCTTCATATGGTGCGCCCGCGGCAATCCAGCGCTGGATCGTCGCGAATTCGCGCTCGTCGAGCCCGGGCAAGCCGTAGGGCATGCCGGCCAGCGGCTGATTGGCTGCGTAGTTCTCGTACTCGTCGACGCGCGGGCAGGTCGCCTTGCGATCGAGCGAGAAGTCGAATGCCTTTGACAGGACCGGTGTGGCCGGCAGCGGGTGCTCGCGCTTCAGTTGCAGGCTACGGTAGAGCACGCTCGCCGCGAGATTGGTCTCTGGCGTGGCAGCGCGATTGTTGAGCACGGGCGAAAAGCCGAGCTCCCACCATTGCGAGGGCAGTTGTGCGTCGAGGAAGAGGCGGGTCGTCGGCGCTTCGCGCAGACGTGCGGCGTCGTAGACCGCCGCCTTGCTCGTGCCGCGTGCGATGCCTTCCCACGCGGTGAGTTTGAGCTGGCACGGACCGTCGTAGCACGCGTGGCAGACCACGCAACGCCGCTCGACGATCGGCTGCACGTCCTTCCGATACGACATGCCCGCCTCGGGCCTCGCCGCAACGTCGTAGCGCGTCGGATCGGGCTTGCCGTAGCGCTGATCGAATTCGTGCAGGGCAATAGTTGCGCACCCGGAGACGCAAATTGCGGTGATGGCGGCTGCAAACGGTCGCATAAAGGTCCCTGGCGCTTGTTAGACAAATTTCGGCAAGCGATGGTATCGCCGCTCCCGCGTCCCTTCGCGCGCAAAAGGTCAACGCAGTCTTTGCCTGTTGGGACTTACAGTACTCTTGAACTCGGCGGCGCCCAGAGTCAGGAAATCAGGCCACGGAGTAAGCGGCCAAATGCTGCCGCCACGCGCGACGACGAAGTTGCCGGCTCTTGAACTCGGCGGCGCCCAGAGCCCGGAAGTCAGGCCACGGAGTAAGCGGCCAAATGCTGCCGCCAGGCGCGACGACCGTAATTCGCCCGGCAGTAGACCCTCCAGATGGGGTGACCACGCCACGCCGGAGCCGTACACGCTCGTAGGGGCACGACTTGGCTTTGCGAGACACACCTCTGGTGACAGTCGTCAGTCGTGCCCGCGTGCCAGGAGCCGACTTGTCGCTCGCGGATTGAGGCCGCCGAAACCGTCGGTTATCGTGACCGGGCTACCAGGTCATTCGTCAAGACACTCAGATATCGCCACGGCCACGCCGGACTGAGCGCTGAAAACCGTCGGTTATCGTGACCGCGCTACCGGGTTATTCGCCAGTGCCCACTCAGCTAGAGGCACGGTACTGACTTGGCGGGCCTACACACTTCAGGAGATCCCATGTTTGACCACGTCAAATTCGGAGTCAGCGACTATGCAGCGAGCAAGGCGTTCTACCTCAAGGCACTCGAACCGCTCGGCGTAGCTGTTGTCTCGGAGGGGCCGCCGACCTACGGTGTCGAGCTCAGCACCAAGGGCAAGGCCTCACTGTGCCTGTTCCAAACCGAGGAGAAGCCGGCGCATCTGCACCTGGCTTTCACGGCCGATAATCGCCAGCAAGTCGAAGCTTTCTATCGCGCGGCTCTGGAGGCGGGAGGTAAGGACAATGGTGCGCCCGGTCTGCGCCCGCACTACCACGCGAACTACTATGCAGCTTTCGTCATTGGTCCGGACGGGCACAACATTGAAGTGGTTTGTCACGAACCCGCGGCCTAAGTCCTTCCATGCTTCGGTCGAAAGTCGCCCCCGGGCGTTTGCCAAGCGACCGACGATTTGAGGTTTCGTGCGTTGACCGCCGGATCAGTGTCCGCCCGGGATGACCACGCCCCAGGGCTGCTCGCCGACCTTGATCTGCTTCAGTTCCTTCCTTGTCGCGGTGTCGATAACAGAGACGGTGTTCGAGCGGCCGTTCGCGACGTAGAGTTTGCTGCCATCGGCGGTGAGCGCCATGTTCCAAGGGCGGTTGCCGACCTTGATCGTGTGGGTGACGGCGTTGCTGGCGGTATCGATCACCATCACGGTGCCGTCCGCTCCGTTTGATACATACACTTCACGTCCCGACGGATGCACCTTGATCCCGTTCGAACGGACGCCGGCCGGAATCGTCGCCAGCACCTTTCGCGTCGGAACGTCGATCGCGTAGACCGTGTTTGCGAGTTCACACGCGACATAAGCACGCGCTCCGTCGGGCGTGAAGCCAATGCCACGCGGTCGCTTGCCGACTCGTATGGTGCCGATGACCTTGCGGTCCGAAACGTCGATCACGTCGACGACCTGTGATTCCTCGGCGCTGACGAATACCCACTTTCCGTCCGGACTGAACACCGCATGCTCGGGGTTCTCGCCTTCGACCTTCACCTTGAACGCGACCTTTTCGGTTGCGGTATCGATGAAGAGCACCTGATGATCTTCCTCGATCGCCACGGCAATCCACTTGCCATCCGGTGAACGACCGACGCCTTCCGGCGATTCGCCCAGATCGATGCTGCGCACCGCCTCGCGTTTCGACAGATCGATCACTCTCAGCGCATTGCTTTTCTGGTCGCTGACGAACAGGAGCTTTCCGTCGACGCTGGGCGCCATGCCGCGCGGAGTCCGGCCCGCCTTGATCGAGCCGACGACCTCGTCCTTCGTTGTATCGATCACGGAAATCGTGCCGTCCTTTTCGTTGGCGGCATAGGCGAACTGGGCATCGGCCGCCAGCGGCGAGAGTGCCAGCGCGAACACGCAGGATGCGAGGCTGAGGGTCTTCATCGTGCTTCGATCTCCTTCTTGCCCAACTGAGCGGCCAGGCGTTTTCCGTCCGCGACCTGATCCGGCGTCATTTGCCGGGCAATCTCGCTGCGGTAGGCGAGACCGTCCATCACGCTGTTTTCGCCCGCTGCGGTAAACCAGGCGTAGGCCTCGACCAGATTGCGCTCGACACCGATGCCGTCGCGGTACATGCGGCCGATCGACAGTTGCGCGATGCCCACGCCGGCCAGGGCCGCAGAGCGCAGCCACCGTGCCGCCTCCTGCGCGTCGGTCGCCACGCCCCGGCCCAGCCGATACATCGTCCCCAGCTCGGCCTGCGCCAATGGATGGCCCTTCTCGGCGGCCTTCCGAAGCCATCGCGCAGCCGCCTCCGCATCCTTGTCCACGCCCCAGCCGAAACGCGCCATCATCCCCATGCGGTACTGCGCTTCAGCGTCTCCGCTTTCTGCGCGTGGCGCATACAGTGCGGCCGCCGCCGAGTAATCCTCGCGATCGTAGGCGAGCCGGGCCGGATCCGCCTGCGCAAGTGCCGTTTGGCTCGCAGACATTGCGGCCAGCAGCGTGCAGATGCGCAACGCATCGGCGATGATGTGCCATCGGACTCGTGCGGGATATCCGTTGCTTTTCATGCGGTCGCTGGTCAACTCATTGGTTGCGGCAGTTCTGGGCGGCGCAGTCCTTGCAGTCTCATGGTCGGCCCGTGCCGACTCGCCACGGCAGGCCGCGATGGTCGAGGCAGGGCGGCGACTGTTCTTCGATGTCCGGCTGTCCGAGCCGCCGGGTACCTCGTGCGCATCGTGCCACGATCCGGCGCGTGCGTTTAGCGGGGACAACGGTTCCGGGCTGGCAGTGCCGCGCGGCAGCCGCCCCGAGGCGCGTGGCACACGTAACAGTCCGACGTTGATGTACCTGGCCACGAGTCCGGGACCGGGATTTTTCGACAAGGACGGCAAGGCGGTGCCCCGCGGCGGATTCTTCTGGGACGGTCGCGCCGCGTCGCTGGCCGAGCAGGCACTCGGCCCTCTGTTCACTGCGCACGAAATGAACAACCGGGATGCACCGACGCTGGCCGCCAAGGTCGCGGCGTCCGATGCAGCGCCGTGGTTGCGGCAGGCGTTCGGCGAGGACGTGTTCGCCGCGCCCGATCGTGCCATGTCCGCAATCGCCAGTTCTCTGGCCGCTTTCGAGCAGAGTCCTGACTTTGCACCGTTCTCGTCGAAGTTCGATGCCGTCGTTCGTGGCCGTGCACGGCTCACCGAACAGGAGCAGCGCGGGCAGACCTTGTTCACGATCGCACAAAAGGGCAACTGCGCGGCGTGCCATACGCTCAACTCCGACAGCCGCGACCCGCGGGACTCGCTGTTTACCGATTTCGGATTCCATGCGCTCGGTGTGCCGCGCAATGTCGACATCGTGCGTCCCGGTGCGACGGACCTGGGTTACTGCGATGCGCTGCCGGAAAACGCACCCGGCAGGTCGCGCTGGTGCGGGTGGTTCAAGACGCCGACGCTGCGCAACGTCGCCTTGACGGCGCCGTACATGCACAACGGCAAGTTCGCCACCTTGCGCGAAGCCGTGGCGTTCTACGCCACCCGCGACACACACCCTGAACGCTGGTATCCGAACGCGGAAAAATTCGACGATCTTCCGGCGCACCTGCGCGCCAACGTGGATCTCGAAACGCGCCCGTACCATCGCCGGCCCGGGCAGCGGCCGGCCCTGAGCGACGAGGACATCGACGACATCGTCGCGTTCCTCCACACGCTGACGGATGGCTACGTGCCCTGACGCCGAACGATCGGCGCGGTGTCGGCGTGTCCGGAGCGCGCGCGTGGCCACATGCGCGCGAAGACCGCGTCGCGATCGAGCAGCAGGTGTTTCATTGCCGCTGCGACGTGCAGGGCGATCAGGCTCATGAAGATCCAGGCGGTGCCGTAGTGCACCGCGCTGAAGAATTCCTTCAGCGCGTCATCCTTCCAGCCCCAGCCCGGCAGCGTCGAGCCGAAGTACTTGATCGGATAGCCGGAGAAGATCGAACCGAGATAGCCGGCCAGCGGCATGACAATCATGCAGACGTACATCAGCGCGTGGCTCACCGACGCGATGCGCCTTTGCCAGTCTGGAACGCTCGTTGGCAGCGCGGGGGGGCGATGAGTCAGGCGCCAGACGATTCGAATCACGATCAGGGTCGCAAGCGTGAGGCCGATCGACTTGTGCAGGTTGAACCAGTACGCGCGCACGCCCGCGGGCAGCTTCGGGATGTCGATCATCCACCAGCCGAGCGCAATCTGCGCAACGATGCCCGCGGCGATCAGCCAGTGCAGCGAGACGGCGACGCGGTCGTAGCTCGGCAAGCGCTCCAATTCAAATCCTCTCGTGTTCGCACAACGGATCGGGTGTCGCGTTCCTGCCTGCCCGGACGCCAGGTGAAGCGGGTGCTATTTCGTTGCTGCCGCTGCACGCAGCATGGCCGCGGTCTCCGCGTGTTTCTCCGCATCGGCAATCGAGAGTGCGGATTCGCCACGATTGTCCCGCGCAGTGACGTCGGCGCCGCGTGTGAGCAGAAGCTTCACACTGTCGTTCTTGCCGTAGGCCGCCGCCCACATCAGTGCCGTGGTGTCGTTCGCGTAGCGCTGATTGACGGGGACCCCGGCCGACAGCAGTGCCGATACGCATGCGGCATTGCCGTTGCCGGCTGCATAGACCATCGCGGTCTTGTCCATCCGGTCCACAGGATCCACGTTCGCCTTGGCCGACAGCAACAGCTGCGCTGTCTGGTCGTGGCCGCCGTAGACCGCGCTCATCAGCGGGGTAACACGCGCGAGGTTGGCCAGATTCACGTCCGCGCCGCGTTCGAGCAGCAGTTTCACGAGGTCGACGTTGCCGTTGCGCGCGGCGGTGTTCAGCGCGGTGTCGCCGAACCGGTTGCGCGAGTTGGGATTGGCGCCCTGGTCGAGCATCGCCCGCGCCGTGTCGATCGACCCGGTCCGGGCGGCCTGCAACAGATCGAAATTGATATTGCGCAGTTGGGCAAACGCGGTCGTGCCCACGGTCAGCAGGAGGGCTGTTGCAATGCAGCGAAGAATCTTCATTGATCGGTCCTCGTCCTCTGTCAGTGCGGTCGTTGTCCCCCATTCTTGGGGCCTACCTGTACCACCGCGCGGATTCGGCGCCTATTATCTGCGCGCCCGGCGCGATGTCGACATCATCAACACCGGGGATAGGGTAGGCGACCGACAGTCGTCACAATCATGCGCAGCGGCAAATCAGCGCGCCTGACAACAACACAAGCAGGGGAGGCGGAATGAAGAGTCACGTGTTTTCGACTGTAGCTGTCGTCGTCGCAGTCGCCGCGGCGCTTGCAGGGTCGGCGTCAATGGCGCAGGAAGTGTCGGGTCAGAAAGGTGCTGCTGCCGGTGGTGTGCCGAAGGCCGTTTCGGTGACGCAGGGACAGCTGAACGACGCCGGCAAGCAGAACAACAACTGGCTGCACACCAACGGTGACTATGCGCAGACGCGCTACTACGGTGGCAAGCAGATCAACGCGGGTAACGTCAAGAACCTTCGCCCGGCATTCGTGTTCCAGACCGAAGTCGTGGAGTCGATGGAGACTGCGCCGATCGTGGTCGACGGCGTCATGTACCTGACGACCTCGTACAACCATATCTATGCGGTCGACGCGGCGACCGGGAAGCAGTTCTGGCATTACAAGCACAAGATGGGGCCGGTCACCACGTTCTGCTGCGGGCCGAACAACCGCGGCGTTGCGATCTCCGGCGGCAAGGTGTTCATGGGCACGCTCGACGCGCGCCTGGTTGCTCTCGATGCCAAGACCGGCAACGTCCTGTGGAACGTCGAGATCGCCGATCCCGAAAAGGGCTACAGCGAGACGATGTCGCCCACGGTGATCGACAACAAGGTGCTGATCGGCACCAACGGCGGCGAGTACGGCATCCGTGGCTTCGTCAAGGCGTTTGACGCTGACACCGGCAAAGTCGCCTGGACCTTCTTCACCATTCCGGAAAAGGGTCACGAAGGGACCTGGGATCCGAAGGACGCCACCGGCCGCGACATGAAGCGCGACATCGCTGCCGAGAAGGCGCAGTTCGCCAAGGACAGCTCGTTCTGGCAGACGCTGGGCGGTGGCGTGTGGATGAATCCGTCGGTCGATCTGAAGACGCGCACCGTGTGGTTCGTGGTCGGCAATCCGTCGCCTGACCTGTATGGGGCCGAGCGTCCCGGAGACAATCTGTACACGGACTCGCTGGTCGCGATCGACCTCGACAAGGGGACCTACAAGTGCCACTTCCAGTATGTCGCGCACGACGTGTGGGATCTCGACGCCGTCAGCCCGCCGATCCTCGTCGATGTGAAGGACAAGTCCGGGAAGATGATTCCGGGCGTGCTCCACGGCGGCAAGACCGGGCACGTGTATGTGCATGACCGGTCGAACTGCAACCTGATCCGCTTCTCCGAGGCGATGATCCCGCAGGAGAACATGTGGGTGCTGCCGACGGCCACGGGCGCACGCATGCTGCCGGGTGCCAACGGTGGCGTCGAATGGTCGCCGATGAGCTTCGACCCGACCACGCGGCTGGCCATCGCCCTGAACCTGCATCAGCCGATGACGTATCACGTCGAGGCCGCGAAGTATCCGGGCGGCAGCAAGCTCTGGCTGGGCGGCGCATTCAAGGTCATCCCGAGCGAGAAGCAGTGGGGCCGCGTCGCGGCCGTGGATGTCGACACCGGCAAGGTGAAGTGGAAGCACGACACCGAGCAGCCACTGATCGGCGGTGGACTGGCGACGGCGGGCGGCTTGTACTTCTTCGGCGAGGGTAACGGCGACTTCAATGCACTCGATTCGAAGACCGGCAAGAAGCTGTGGAGCTTCAACTGCGGCGCGGGTGCCAATGCGATGCCGGTGTCCTACATGGTCGGCGGCAAGCAGTACATCGCGATGGGCTGTGGCGGCAACACGCAGCTCGACTTCAAGCGCGGCAACAGCGTGTTCGTGTTCGCGCTATAAAATCGTTCTTCGACATGCGGGCCGCCTGCAGGCGGCCCTTTTTTGCGCGGAGACGTTGCATGAACCGCATTTTTGGTTGGGCCCTGACCGCCGTCCTCGTCGTGGCCGGGCCGAGTCGCCAGCGCCCAGGACGTTGCAGCCGGCGCGAAGAAGGCCGAAGTGTGCGTCGACTGTCATGGACCGAAAGGGAACTCGACGCAGGGCCAGTATCCGGTACTGGCGGGACAGACCTCGCGCTATATCTATCTGCAGCTCAAGGACTTCAAGGAAGGACGGCGCAGCGACCCGCAGATGAGCCATGGCAAGGATCTGAGCGACGAAGACATGTTCGACCTCTCCGCGTATTTTTCCGGCGCAGAAGCCGGTGGCGACCGCGTTCAAGCTCGATCCGGCCCGTGCGGCCAAGGGCAAGGCCAAGGCGGACGAGACGCTGTGCACGATGTGCCATCTCGGCGGCTTTCTCGGACAGAACGAAATTCCGCGCCTCGCCGGCCAGCAGTACGACTACATCGTCAAGCAGCTGCGGACTTCAAGGCCAGACAATCGCACCAACGACGCCGGCAACATGGCGAGCGTTTCCAGGACGCTGAGGGACCAGGACATCGTGGATCTCGCCCACTACCTGACCGGGCTGTACTGAACAGATGCCGGCGTTCATCGTCGGGACGATTCGAGTCACCGACACGGCGGCGTGGCAGCGCTATGTGGACCGGGTCGGCGCCACGTTCGGCCCGCACGGCGGGCGTGTGCTGCTGCGCGGTGGCGAAAGTGCGCGATCTCGCGCGGCAGGCGCACGGCGAGCGGGTCGTCGTCGCCGAATTTGCGGATATCGACGCGCTGATGCGCTGGCATGATTCGGCCGAGTATCAGGCGCTGGTGGCGTTGCGCGAGGCAGGCGCCGAGGTTGTCCTGACCGCTTACCAGACATGACGCCTCGAATGGCGATGCGGCCGGACTGCGCTCGCGCGAGGCCGCTGCAACGCCGCGATCTGATCCTGCAACCACTTCGGAGAGATTCCTGACATGACTTTGGTTCGTACTGGCGCATGTCATCGCCGTGGCCGTGCTGGCAGCGGTTGCTGCCGGATGCGGCAAGAAAGAACAGCCGGCCGTGGCGCCGGCCGCCAAGACCCAGCCGCCGCCGGTGATTCCGTCGCCACCCAAGCCGCCGCCGTCGTACCTGCGTGACCACTACGCCAAGCTGGAAGACTGCGTCCATGACTGGGGCTATGCACAGAAGTGCACGCCGGTCGCGCCCGGTTCCTCGACGCAGCAGGCGGGTGCCAATTTCCTGGGGCCGATCTACGCCAAGACCTATCGGGAAGAAACGCAGGTGCAACTGCGCAAGGAAGCGATCGATGGCGGCTACGCCCAACGCGTGGCGACCGACGCCAGCGACAAGTCGATCAGCAAGTCCGAAGTGAAGCCCTGAGGCGATCGGAGAGGCCGTCGCGCTGAGTGGGCGTCGGCGCCGCGCCGGCCAGCGCGCGACGCCATGCTGCCGGCAGGGTCCGCGGGCCGAGTTGCCCGGCTTCGACTACGCTGCGGGCTTTGTCGGCGACGCCAAGTCGGAACGGTCGGCCCGCGCTATCGGGTACATCGTCCCGGACTGCATCGTCCCGGACTGTCTCGTCCCCTAACGACACCTCAGTTCAACCTGGAACTCGCGCATGCTTCTCTGCCAGATCAGCGACCCGCATATCGTCAGGGAAGGCACGTTGGCATACGGGCGCATCGACACGCCGCGCATGCTCGAGCGCTGCGTCACCAAGATCCTGGCGTTGCCGCGCCGGCCCGACATGGTGGTGGCGACCGGTGACCTGACCGACCATGCCGTGGCCGAGGAGTATGCGGTGCTGCGCAAGCTGCTCGCGCCGCTGGCCACGCAGGTGCCGGTGTACCTCGCCGTCGGCAATCATGATGACCGCGACGCGTTGCGCGCGGCGTTTCCCGAGCACTCTTATCTGGCCGGGCACGACGGCTTCATCCAGTATGTCGTCGAAGACTTCCCCGTGCGCCTCGTCGTGCTCGACACGCTGATCCCCGGTGCACCGGGCGGCGAGCTTTGCGCCGAGCGTCTGCGTTGGCTCGACAGCACGCTGGCGGAGTCCGACCGGCCGACGGTCGTCGCGCAGCATCATCCGCCGTTCGTGACCGGCATGACGACGATGGATCAGATGACACTGGCCAATCCGGATGCCGAGGCAGCAGTGATCGGCAAGTACCGGCACGTCGAACGTGTGATCTGCGGCCACTACCACCGCAACATCCAGGCCCGTTTTGCGGGAACGATCGCGTCCGTGTGCCCGAGTTCCGCGCATCAGTTGCTGCTCGATCTCGTTCCGGACGCCGACATCCGCTTTACCTTCGAGCCGTCGTCCTTTCATCTGCATTTGTGGAACGGTCGGCAGCTAGTGACACACACGGAGCTCGTCGAGGACTTTCCCACCTGGGGCTCGCGTGGCTGACGTGAAGACGATCTTTCCGATTTCCGTGTCGACTCGCACGTGGTCGGCGCTCGGGCAGCGCGGCGACGCTGCCACTGGAGGAAGCCGGACAGGTCAGGCAGCGCATCGGCAGATCGACTCGGGGGCCACATGAGCGACACGGCCGCACCATCGAGTTGGTGGAGTTCACTGTTTCAGCGTCGCGGCATTGCCCGCGGCGACATCGCGGGCGGGGTCACCGCGGCACTGGTACTGCCCGCGATCGAAGGCAGCTACGGACTGCTCGCCTTCGCCGGCCTGGGTCCTGACAAGGCCGCGATTGGATTCCTGCTGGGTGCATGCACGGCCGCCATTGCCTGCATCGTGACGATGGTGGCCGGCGGTCGCGGCCCGATGCTGAGCGGCTCGAGCGCCGCGCTGGCCTTGCTGCTCGCATCACTGATCGGCTGGCTCAGTCGCCGATCCGCGTTTTCTCGGCGCGGACGGTCTGCCCTTCCTGCCGTTGCTGCTCGCCTTTACTGCGCTCGGTGTCGTGCTGGCCGGCGTGATGCAGGTCATGCTGGCCAAGCTGAAGCTCGGGGGACTCGTTCGCTATGTTCCCTATCCGGTGCACGCCGGCTACATGAATGGCGTGGCCGTCGTCATGGTGGCCGGGATGCTGCCGCACCTGATTGGTCTGCCGTTGGGGGCGACGGCGATGGACTGGCGTCAGATGAACCTGCTGGCGCCGGTCATTGCCCTGGTGGCGCTGTGGCTCGCGCTCAACGCCCCAGGCTGGACCCGACGCATTCCTCCGTATCTGACGGGCCTGCTCGTGGCGACCGGCCTGCACCACCTGCTGGCGCTCACTCCGCTCGCCGGCGCGCTCGGTCCGCTGTTCGAGGCGCCGCATTTCGAGTGGCCCGGCCTCGACGTCATGGCACCGCTGGCCGATCACTTCAACAGCGGGTTGCTGCGCGACATGATCGGCCCATTGCTGCTGTTCGCGGCGGCGGTGGCAATGATGTCGACGTTGCAGACTGCGCTGGCCGGATCGACGATCGATGAACTGACGCGGACGCGTCGCAACGGTGATCGGGAACTGCTTGCGCAAGGCATGGCCAACATCGCCGTCGGCGTGATCGGTGCGCTGCCGACGGCGGGATCAACGACACGCAGCAAGATCAACCTCGACGCCGGCGGCAGGACCGCGATGTCGCGAGTCGTCTTTGGCATCGCACTGCTGGTGGCGCTCGCCTTCGGACTCCAGTACATGAATCTGTTGCCGATGGCTGCCATCGCCGGGGTGTTCTGCGCGGTCGCCTTCTCGCTGGTGGATGACTGGACTCGCCGCGCCACCGGCGTGCTCTGGCGCCAGACGTTGAAGTGGCGCGCGCCGATGGCGCTGCTGCAGAGCTATCTGGTCATGCTGCTGGTGGCCGGCGTCACCATCTTTGTGTCGCTCGCGCTCGCCATCGCGCTGGGCACGCTGGTCGCGATGATTCTGTTCATCCGCAGCAACTGCAAGAAGCCGATTCGCCAGGTCGTGCACGGCGATCGCCGCCGCTCGCGCAAGGTGCGTCCGGGCGAACAGGCCGAGCACCTGCACGCCGAAGGCAAGCGCATTGCCGTGATCGAACTGGATGGTGCGCTTTTCTTCGGCACGGCCGAGGAGGCAGACGAGGAAATCGAACACCTGGCCCACGGATCCGAGTTCATCATCATCGACTTCGGACGTGTCACCGACGTCGACGCCAGCGGTGCGCGCGTGCTGCTGCACGCGGCCTCGGCGGTGCAGCGGGCAGGCAAGCACCTGCTGTTCGCCGGCCTGTCGCTGACGGATTCGCGCACGCGCATCATCCGTGACATGGATGTCCACGACTACCTTGCCGACGCCCAGTTCTTCCCGGATGTCGATCGGGCGCTCGAGTATGCCGAGGACCAGCTGCTGGCCTCGCTCGCCGTCGCGTCGAACGCTGCCGGCGCGACGCTGCGGCTGGAGCAGACCTTGCTCGGGGCGCGCCTCGACGCGGACGAAATCGCGGTGCTGGCGCCGATGCTGCAGGAGCGAAGCTTCGGCAAGGGCGAGGTGGTGTTCCGGCGTGGTGATCCTGGCGATGCGATGTATGTCTCGCTGCGGGGGTCCATCGGCATCTGGCTGCCTGCCGATCTCGAGGGCGGCGGCAGCGCGGGTCGCCGCATGGTGTCCTACGCGCCGGGCGTCGTGTTCGGTGAAATGGGTCTGCTGCAGGGCCTGTCGCGCTCCGCCGATGCGATCGCCGAGGACGAGGCCGTGGTGCTCGAGCTTTCGCGTGCGAACTACGAGCGGCTCGCCACCGAGCATCCCGTGCTGTACGGCAAGCTGCTGCTGAGCTTCGGCCTGCTGCTGTCGGCCCGTGTGCGCGCATTGACCGACGAACTCGAAACGGCGCAGACGGTGCGCTGAACACAAAACGATGCACCTGCGGTGCGACCCGGCCGTGCCGCATGCTGGACCGATAATCAGAAACCGGCAACACTTGCACGCATGCCTGCTGCATCTACGACGTATCCGCATCGCGACGCACTGCTTGCACATCAGCTGAAAGCGCTGTTTCCGGATGTCGGCCCGGAAACGCTCGCGTTCATGCAGCAGCACCTGCAGTGGGTCGAGATCGCCGCAGGAGAAACGCTGATCTCGCAGGGGGCGCCGGGCGATTCGGCGTACCTGACGATCAGTGGTCGACTGCGCGTCTACGTGGCGGCCGACGACGTGCCACGCATGGTGCGCGAACTGTCGCGCGGCGAAGTGATCGGCGAGATGAGCCTTTACACCGGCGAGCCGCGCTCGGCGACGGTGATCGCCGTGCGTGACTCCGTGCTCGTACGGCTTGCGAAGGAGCATTTCGAGGCGCTGCTGGTCAGCCACCCGCAGGTCTCGCTGACGTTCACCCGTCAGATGATCCGGCGATTGCAGACCGAGCATGAGCGCCGCCCGATGGCCGCGCCGGTCACGGTGGGCCTGTTGCCGGTTTCCGCCGGCGTCGCGATCGGCGACTTTGCGCAGCGCCTGGCCGCACCGCTCGCGCAGTTCGGCCGCGTTGTCGTGGTCGACAGCGCGGAGATGGATCGCCTGCTCGGCGAGCGGAGCATCACCGCGCGTGCGGATGCCGATGCGGATCACCGCATCTCGCTTGCGCTCGACGGCCTCGAAGCGGGACACGACTTCGTGTTGCTGCTGGCTGATGCATCCCCGGGGCCGTGGACGCATCGCTGTGTCCGTAACAGCGACGAAATGTTGCTTGTTGCCGACGCGACGCAGCCGCCCGCCATTCACGAAATCGAGACGACCTGCCTGAGCGGTCGCCCGGCGCGCAGTGAGGCTGCCGAGATTCTCGTGCTTCTGCATTCGGCCGAAAGCCGGACCCCGCGAGGCGCCCGGGCCTGGCTGCAGCGCCGACCGGTGACGGGGCACGTCAACCTCCGCCCCGATCTCGAGCGCGACATGGCGCGTCTGGCGCGGTTGCTGAGCCGCAATGCGGTGGGGCTGGTCCTGGCGGGCGGTGGTGCCCGCGGCTTTGCACACCTTGGCGTCTGGCGCGCATTGCAGGAACGCGGCATCGAAATCGACGTCGTCGGCGGGACCAGCATCGGCGCGATCATGGCGTGCCTGATCGCGATCGATCGACCGATCGACAAGGCGATCGACATCGCGCGCCGGGCGTTCAGCCTGAACCCGACCGGGGACTACAACCTGCTGCCGCTGGTATCGCTCATCAAGGGGCGTCGGGTGCGCACGGCCATCCGGCGTTCGATCGAGGAACTCGTTGGCGGGCCGGTCGACATCGAAGACCTGTGGAAGGGCTACTTCTGCATCGCCAGCAACTATTCGCAGGCGCGGGAGCAGCGCATCGACGGCGGCGATCTCGAGCACGCGCTGCTTGCCAGCGCCGCGATTCCCGGTGCCTTGCCGCCCGTGATCCGCGACGGCGACCTGCTGTGCGATGGCGGCACGTTCAACAATTTCCCGGTCGATGCGATGCGGGAATTGCGCGGTGTCGGCAAGGTGATCGGCGTCGACCTCGGCGTGAGGAGTGCGAGGCGTCTGGAGTTCGATGAGGTTCCGGGCAGCTGGACGATGCTGCTCGATCGCCTGCGCCCGCGTCGCCAGCGGCGTTACCGCCTGCCGTCGCTGACCGCCTACCTGCTCAACATCACGATCCTTTACAGCACCTCGCGCCAGCGCGAAGTGCAGCGGCTCACCGACCTGTACTTCAATCCGCCGCTGTACAAGGTCGGGCTGCTGCAGTGGTCGCGGTTCGACCAGATCGTGCGGCAGGGGTACGAGTACGCGATAGGTGTGCTGGATGCCGCACCCGCAACGCCGCGAGAGACGCCGGGCGTTACTCCTGGGCGCGTAACCGGATAGACCGGGTAGCCATCGCCAGAGCGCAGGACCTGTGCTTCAATCGCCCCGTGCTCACGATCCGGAGCCCCAAGATGCGCAGCCTGGATGAAGAAATTGCCCGTCGACTGGCGGAGGCCGCCGCCTCCGGCGAATTGAGCCGGGCCGAGGGCTATGGCAAACCGCTGGTCGACGATGCCGGCTGGAATGACACGCCGGAAGCATTGCGCCTGCCGTTCAAGATCCTGAAGGATGCCGGCGTCGTGCCGCGCGAGGTCGAGATGTTCCGCGAGAGGGCCGAACTGTCGAAGGCCCTCGGCGAATGCACCGATGCCGATGAGCGCCGCGTGCTCGGTCAGAAGCTCAGCGAATTGGAGCAGGCGATCGCGCTGCGACTGGAGGCGCTCCGGATCAACCCGAGGCTCTAGACCAACCCGCCGCGGGACGCCGCGATGCCGGATCAGGAAACGCAACCGGCCGGAGCCGTGGTGTGCGTGCCCGCAGCGATCGGCGTCGGAATCCGGTAGCCGTACTTCGTCGCAGTCATTTCCGCGAGGATGGATACGGCAATTTCCGGTGGAGTGCGCGCGCCGTTCTTCAGGCCCACCGGGCCGTGCAGGTGGTCGAGCTGCGCCGCCGTGACGCCGAACTCCAGCAGCCGTTCCTTGCGCTTGGCCTGGTTCTTCTGCGAGCCGATCGCGCCCACGTAGAACGCATCGGACTTCAGGGCTTCCATCAACGCCAGGTCGTCGAGCTTGGGGTCGTGGGTGAGGGCGACGATGGCTGTGTGCTTGTCCGGCCGGAACTCGACGACCGTGTCGTCGGGCATCGTGCGCACCAGCTGCGTGCCGGGCACCAGCCAGCCGTCGGCGTATTCCTCGCGCGGATCGCAGATCGTCACCGTGTAGTCGAGGGCCAGCGCCATCTGGGCGACGTAGTGCGTCAGCTGCCCGGCTCCGATCACCAGCAGGCGCCAGCGCGGGCCAAAGGCCGTGATGAGGCGGGCGTCGTTGCAGTCCAGCACGTCGGTGCCGTCGCCCTCTGCCAGTGTCACGATTCCGGTGCGCAGGTCGAGCGTGCGCACGGTGTGGCGGCCGGCGGCCACGCGGGCGAGCAGCTCCCCGAGCTGAGCGTTGTCGCCGAGCGGCTCGAGCACCAGTTCAATGGTCCCGCCGCACGGCAGGCCGAACTTGAAGGCCTCTTCGGCCGTGACCCCGTACTTCACTCGTTCCGGAGCCACCGCCGCGGTGGCCTGGCTGCGCACCCGATCGACGAGATCGTCCTCGATGCAGCCACCGGACACCGAGCCCACGACCAGCCCGTCGTCGCGGATGATGACCAGCGAGCCGACGGGTCGCGGAGCGGAGCCCCAGGTACGCACGACGGTCCCCATGACGGCGCGATGGCCTTCGTGCAGCCAGGCATCTGCCTTCTTCAGTACCTGCAGGTCGACGCTGTCCATCGAGTCGCGTGTGCGGAGGGGTCAAGACACGATCAAGCGGCATTCTAGTGCTGCCGCCTGCAGGTGTTGCGCTGCGCCATCGGAAGGAGGTGGGTGCGCTGTCATGTGTGAGCGGTTGCGCCCGTCAATTCGCTGCTGCTACTGTCCAACGCTCGGCCGCCCACCCGAAGAAGGCGGCGCAAGAAAACCTCCGAAGGAGACTTGGATGCCTGTCCCGCTTTCATTGCGGGTCAACGGCAAGGCCGTTTCGGCCGACGTTGATCCCTCAACTTCACTCGTAACGCTGCTGCGCGAGCAGCTCGGACTGACCGGCACGCATGTGGGCTGCGACACCGCGCAGTGCGGCGCCTGCACCGTCCACGTCAATGGCCGCGCGGTCAAGAGCTGCAATGTGCTGGCGGTGCAGATGGCGGGTGCCGAGGTCACGACGATCGAGGGCATCACGCCGGCCGAAGGGATGCATCCGATGCAGGCCGCGTTCAAGGCCTGCCACGGGCTGCAGTGCGGTTTCTGCACGCCGGGCATGGTGATGAGCGCGATCGATCTCGTGCAGCATCACCCGCACGCGACGGACACGCAGATCCGCGAGGGGCTGGAAGGCAACCTGTGCCGCTGCACCGGCTACCAGAACATCGTCAAGGCCGTCGCGCAGGGCGCGGCGGCGATGAAGTAGGAGGCGCGATGAACGATCCGAAAGCCGGTTTCATCGGCAAGTCCGTCGAGCGCAAGGAGGACTTCCGCTTCCTCAGCGGCAGCGGCCAGTTCACCGACGACATCACGCTGCCTCGCCAGAGCTACGGCTACTTCGTGCGCAGCCCGCATGCGCACGCGAAGATCCGCAGCATCGACACGGGCGCGGCCAGCAAGGCGGACGGCGTGCTCGGTATCTTCACCGGCAAGGACATGGCCGGCGTCGGCGGACTGCCCTGCGGCTGGCAGATCAACAACCTCGACGGCACGCCGATGAAGGAGCCGAAGCATTCGGTGCTGGCCGAGGGCAAGGTCTGCTATGTCGGTGACCATGTCGCGCTGGTCGTGGCCGAGACTGCAGCGCAGGCGAAGGCGGCGGCGAATCTGGTCGACGTCGACTACGAGATCCTGCCTGCGGTGGTCGACACCGGCACGGCCGACAAGGCGAAGACTGCCGTGCACGACATCGCACCCAACAACGTCTGCTACGTCTGGGGCTGCGGCGACAAGGCGGCGACCGACGCGGCGTTCACGAAGGCGGCGCACGTCACGAAGCTCCACTTCGCGAACAACCGGCTGATACCGAATGCGATCGAGCCGCGCGCCGCCAATGCGGCCTACGACCGCGCCGGAGATTCCTACACGCTGTACGTGTCGAACCAGAACCCGCATGTCGAACGTCTGCTGATGACCGCCTTCGTGCTGGGCCTGCCCGAGCACAAGGTGCGCGTGGTGGCACCCGACGTCGGCGGCGGCTTTGGCTCGAAGATCTATCTGTACGCCGAAGAGACCGCGCTGGTGTGGGCGAGCAAGCGCGTGGGTCGACCGATCAAGTGGACCGCCGAGCGTTCAGAGAGCTTCCTTTCCGACGCGCACGGTCGCGATCACGTCAGCACCGTGGAACTCGCGCTCGACAAGGACGGCAAGTTCCTCGCACTGCGCGTGCATACGACGGCGAACATGGGGGCGTACCTGTCGACCTTTGCCTCGTGCATCCCGACGATCCTGTACGCGACGCTGCTGGCGGGCCAGTACGCGACGCCGGCGATCTACTGCGAAGTGAAGGCGGTGTTCACGAATACCGCGCCGGTCGATGCCTACCGCGGCGCCGGACGCCCGGAGGCGACCTACGTCGTCGAGCGCATCGTCGAGACCGCGGCGCGCGAGTTGAAGATCGATCCGGCCGAACTGCGTCGGCGCAATTTCATCAAGTCCTTCCCCTACGCCACGCCGGTCGGGCTGAGCTACGACACCGGCGACTACAACGCCACGCTGACCCGGGCGATCGAACTCGCGGACGTCAAGGGCTTCGCCGCCCGCAAGGCGGAGAGTGCGAACAAGGGCCTGCTGCGCGGGCTCGGCTACTCCTGCTACATCGAGGCCTGCGGGCTGGCGCCGTCGAACATCGCCGGTGCGCTCGGTGCGCGCGCGGGCCTGTTCGAGGCCGGCGAAGTGCGCGTGCATCCGACCGGCAAGGTGACGGTGTTCACCGGCTCGCATTCGCACGGCCAGGGCCACGAGACCACGTTCGCACAGGTGGTGGCGGACCGGCTCGGCATTCCGCTCGACGATGTCGACATCCAGCACGGCGACACCGGCAAGATCCTGTTCGGCATGGGCACCTACGGCTCGCGCTCGATTGCAGTCGGCGGCACGGCGATCGTGAAGGCGATCGACAAGGTGGTCGCCAAGGGCAAGAAGATCGCTGCGCACCTGCTGGAAGCGAGCGAAGCCGACATCGAGTTCGCCAACGGCGAGTTTCGCGTGGCCGGCACCGACCGCAAGAAGGCGTTTGCCGAAGTGTCGCTGGCCGCCTACGTGCCGCACAACTACCCGCTCGACAAGCTCGAGCCGGGCCTCAATGAAAACGCGTTCTACGACCCGACCAATTTCACGTATCCGGCGGGCTCGTATGTCTGCGAGGTCGAGGTCGATCCCGAAACCGGCGTCGTGCGCATCGACCGCTTTGCCGCCTGCGACGACTTCGGCAACGTCATCAATCCGATGATCGTCGAGGGGCAGGTGCACGGCGGACTGGCGCAGGGCATCGGCCAGGCGCTGCTCGAGCACGGCATCTACAACGAAGACGGCCAGCTCGTCACCGGCAGCTACATGGACTACGCGATGCCGCGTGCCGACGACCTGCCGAAGTTCACGGTCGAGACCGCCAAGGGCACGCCGTGCACGCACAACCCGCTCGGTGTGAAGGGATGCGGCGAGGCCGGTGCGATCGGCTCGCCGGCGGCGGTCATCAATGCGCTCACCGATGCGCTCGCGCACCTGGGCGTCAAGGACGTGCCGATGCCTGCGACGCCGCACATGGTGTGGAAGACGATCCGCACGGCGACCCGCGTGTAGCAACTGAGGAGATGACGATGGAATCGATGCACTATCACCGCCCCGCCTCGGTGGCCGACGCTGTCAAGCTGGCCGGCCAGCACGGCGACGACAAGATCCTGGCCGGCGGGCAGTCGACGCTGCCATCGATGCGGCTCGGCCTTCTGGCACCGACGGGCTGGATCGATCTTGCCGGCATCGCTGACTTGCAGGGAGTCCGGGTCGACGGCAACAAGGTCGTCGTGGGCGCGATGACGACACATGCGGCGGTGGCCGCGTCGAAGGATGTGCAGTCGCGCATCCCGGCGCTGGCCCAGCTCGCCGGCGGCATCGGCGACCGCCAGGTGCGCAACCGCGGCACGATCGGCGGCTCGCTCGCGAACAACGACCCGGCCGCCTGCTACCCGGCCGCGGTGCTCGGGCTCGGCGCGACCGTGCAAACGGACCGGCGCACGATCGCGGCCGACGAGTTCTTCAAGGGCCTGTACGAAACCGCGCTGGCCGCCGGGGAGATCATCACGGCGGTGCACTTTCCGGTGCCCGAGAAGGCGGCTTACCTGAAGTTCAAGCAGCCGGCCTCGCGCTTCGCGCTGGTCGGCGTGTTTGTCGCGAAGACATCGGGAGGCGTGCGCGTCGCGGTGACCGGGGCCGGGTCGGTCGTGTTCCGGGTGAAGGCACTCGAAGACAAACTGGCCGCGAAGTTCGCGCCGGCATCCTGCGACGGCGTCAGCGTGCCGGCGGCGGGTCTGAACACGGACCTGCACGGATCAGCCGAGTATCGCGCGCACCTGATCACGGTGCTGGCCAAGCGGGCGGTGGCCGCGGCCGGCTGACGTTGCAGCGTTCAACGATTCACGGTTCAACTGACACGGAGGCAGCCATGGCCAAGGTCACGACCCCGCCCGCGGGCTACCACTCGGTGACGCCGTACCTCGCGATCCGCGACGCGGTGGCGGCCGTCGAGTTCTATCGGCGCGCACTCGGCGCCGAACTGGTGATGAAGCTGACGATGCCCGACGGCAAGTACGCCCACGCCGAGATCAAGATCGGTGATTCGCACATCATGATGGCCGAGGAAAATCCGGAGTGGGGCAACCAGAGCCCGGCCCTGCTCGGCGGCTCGCCGGTGTCCTTCATGATCTACGTGCCCGACGTCGATGCGGCGTTCGCGCGCGCACTGGCGGCCGGATGCACGCAGGTGCGACCGGTGGAGGATCAGTTCTACGGTGACCGCACTGGAACGCTGAAGGACCCGTACGGCTTCCAGTGGTCGATCGGCACGCACATGGAAGACGTGAGCGAGGCCGAAGGACAGAAGCGCATGGAAGCGATGTTCAGCAAGTAACTTGCTCGCGGTTGTCCGAGTGCAGCTTCCGATCAAGCTCGACACCACCTCGAACGGCGAGTTCGAGCCAGTCGCTCTGCCGTGCGATGCCCTCGCAGCCCGGCAACTCGCGCAAGCGCAGGTGGAGGCGGCAGCGCAGCGAATCGATTTGTCGAGACGGCGTTACGTCGTTTCGCAGCTCGGCGCCGCCGCGACACTCGCGGCGTTCAACCAGGCATTTGCCGCCGCCGGCAAGCGGGGCGGGCGCTACGACATCGCGCCGGAGGCACCATTTGAACTGGCAGCCGCGCAGGCCGCCGTCGGCGGTGACGAGTTCATTTTCGACGTCCAGCTGCACCACGTGAATCCGCAGGGCGCGTGGCGCAAGGCGGCCGGGCCGAACGCCTTCAAGGGCATGCCGAACAGCAGTTGCGGCCAAGCGGATCACGTCGAGTGTTTCTCCAGCGGCGCGCTGCTGAAGGACGTGTTCATGGACAGCGATACCGCGATGGGCGTGCTGTCGCATGTGCCGGGCGGACTCGACACCAACCCGCTCGACTTCGAAGCGGCCGGGGCGACGCGCGTCGCGGCCAACACGCTCGACGGGACCGAGCGTCTGCTGCTGCATGGCCGCTGCATGCCGACCCTGCCCGGCGAGATCGACGGCATGGATGCACAGGTCGCGCGCTTCCCTGTCGCCGCGTTCAAGACCTACACGCAGTTCGGCCCACGCGATGGGGCGGAGGGCTTCTTCCTCGACGATGACACCTACGGCGCGCCTTTCATCGAGCGCGCACGCAGGCTCAAGGTGCGCAACATCGCCGTGCACAAGGGCCTTGCGTTCGGGCAGCGTGGCTACGAGTACTCGACCTCGCGCGACGTCGGGCCGGCGGCCGTGCGCTACCCGGACATGGTGTTCCTCATCTATCACTCGGGCTTCGACACCGGCGTCAAGGAAGGTCCGTACGACCCGGCGGCGAAAGCCGGTGTCGACGTGCTGGTGCGCTCGATGCGCGAGGCGGGCCGTCCGAAGAACGTCTATGCGGAACTCGGCAGCACGTGGCGCTTCGTGATGCGCGACCCGGACCAGGCCGCGCACCTGATGGGCAAGCTGCTCGCTCACCTTCGGCGAGGACAACATCCTGTGGGGCACGGATTCGATCTGGTACGGCAGTCCGCAGGACCAGATCCAGGCCTTCCGCGCCTTCGAGATCAGCCGCGAGTTCCAGGAAAAGTTCGGCTACCCGGCGCTGACACCGGCGATCAAGCGCAAGATCTTCGGACTGAACGCGATGCGCGTGTACGGCCTCGATGCGACTGTGCTCAGGCGGCGCGTGTCGAAGGACCGCGTGAAGAAGGCGCGGGACGAGTACCTGAACGATCCGCAGCCGAGCTTTGCGACCTACGGGCCGCGCACGCGACGCGAATTCCTTGCGCTGCGCGAGCTGCTCGGAGACATGCCGTAACGCACTGCCGGACGACGAACTCGCGCCGCTCGCCCGTGCACCTGGCGCGAGACTGACATGAACGCAACCCACGAAGTCACCAACCAGTCGACCCCGTTCGTCGGCCGCAATCTCTACACGAATGATCCGGCGCTGCAGGAAAGTGTGAAACGGCTCGGTGCCGACTGGGCCGATGCTGCCCTGCGGACGCTCGGCGACTCGGCTGGGCAGCGCCGAGGTCGCGGAATGGGCGCGGCAGGCGAACGCGTTCCCGCCGCAATTGCGCAACTTCGATCGCAGCGGCCGGCGCATCGACGAGGTCGAGTTCCACCCCGCGTGGCACGAGATCATGCGGCTGATGATCGGTGCCGGCGTGCATGCCGATCCCTGGGCCGATCCAAAGCCGGGAGCACAGGTGGCGCGCGCCGCGAAGTATCTGTTGTTCTCGCAGGTGGAAAACGGCGCTCAATGCCCGGTCACGATGACCTACGCGGTCGTACCGGTCATGCAGCGACAGGCCGCGGTACGTGCCGGGCATTGCGCGCGACTGGATGCCGCGCATCCTCTCGCACGACTACGATCCTGCTTCGCGCCCGGTCGATGGCAAGCGCGGTGCGCTGCTCGGCATGGGCATGACGGAAAAGCAGGGCGGCTCCGACGTTCGAACCAACACGACGTTCGCAGAAGCTGACGGTCGTGGCGACTGGGGCGAGCGCTATCGCATCACCGGTCACAAGTGGTTCTTTTCGGCTCCGCAGTGCGATGCCCACCTCGTGCTGGCGCAGACCGATCGAGGGTCGCCGGCCGGTCTGTCGTGCTTCCTGTTGCCGCGCTGGCGCGCCGACGGTACGCGCAATGCCATCGCCGTGCAGCGTCTCAAGGACAAGGTCGGCAACCGCTCGAATGCATCGAGCGAGGTCGAGTTCGACGGCGCCGAGGGCTACCTGGTCGGTGAGATCGGCCGCGGCATACCGACCATACTCGAGATGGGTACGCACACGCGGCTGGACTGCGCGATCGCCTCCGCCGGCATCCTGCGGGCGCTGCTCACGCATGCTCTGCATCACGCACGAGAACGGGCGGCGTTCGGTCGCAGGCTCGCCGAGCAGCCGCTGATGCGCAACGTGCTCGCCGACCTGGCGCTCGAATCCGAGGCGGCCACGCTGCTGGCGTTGCGGCTGGCGCGCGCCTTCGACGGCCGCCACCAGCGCGATGAGCACGAGGCGCTGATCGCGCGTGTGCTGACACCGGCGGCGAAGTACTGGATCTGCAAGCGCCTCCCCGCCGCTGCAGCGGAGACGATGGAGATCATGGGAGGCAACGGCTACGTGGAGGAGGGTCCGTTCGCCCGCTTCTACCGCGAGGCGCCGCTGAACTCGATCTGGGAAGGCTCGGGCAACGTCATGTGCCTGGATGTGCTGCGCGCACTGGGCCGGGTCCCCGCGGTGCGCGAAGCACTGATCGAGGAATTGCGCGCGGTGCGCGGTGCCAGTCGTGCCTATGACGCCTACACGGCGGCGCTGGCCGATGACCTTGCGCGTCCGGACCTCGCCGAAGCGCAGGCACGTGAGCTGACCGAACGCATTGCCCTCGCACTTCAGGCAGCGCTGTTGCTCAACGGCAGCCGTTCGGACATCGCCGAGGCCTTCTGCGCATCGCGTCTGGCATCCGCCACCTGGGGGCGCACGTTCGGCACGCTGCCCGTCGGCATCGACGTCGCGCCATTGCTGGAGCGAGCGCTGCCGGGGTAAGGCGCGACCAGACCGGACCGGGCTGCGCCGGATTGAGGCGCCCGTGGAGACTGTTGTCGCGATGGCCATGCGGCCGTCGGCGGCGACGTCAATACAATGACTGCATGACGCTCGCCGGACCCGAACCCGCGGCAAGGACGTCGCCGTGGACGCCGCTCGCCAATCCGGTCTTCCGGCTGCTGTGGATCACCTGGCTCACATCGAACATCTGCATGTGGATGAACGATGTCGCGTCCGCCTGGCTGATGACCACGCTGACGACGTCGCCGGTCATGGTGGCACTGGTGCAGTCGGCTTCCACGCTGCCCGTCTTCCTTCTCGGACTGCCGAGCGGGGCGCTCGCGGACATCCTCAACCGCCGGCGCTGGTTCATGTTCACGCAGTTCTGGGTGGCGACCAATGCGGTGCTGCTCAGCGTGGCGATGTTCGCCGGATGGATGAGCGCGCCGCTGCTGCTGGCGTTGACTTTCGGCAACGGCATCGGGCTGGCGATGCGCTGGCCCGTGTACGCGGCGATCATTCCCGAACTCGTCACACGCCGCGAACTGCCGAACGCCGTGGCCCTGAACGGCATCGCGATGAACACATCGCGCGTGATCGGCCCGGTGATTGCCGGAGCGCTGATCGCGAGCCTGGGTACGGCCTATGTGTACCTGCTCAACGCGGTGCTGTCGCTCGCGGCCGGGTTCGTGATCATGAGCTGGCGCTCGGAGCCCAAGCCGAGCGTGCTGCCGGGAGAGCGCTTCTTTGGCGCGATGCGAGTCGGCTTCCAGTACGTTGCACAGTCGCCCGCGATGCGCTCGGTGCTGGTGCGCATCGCGGTGTTCTTCCTGCAGACAACCACCGTGTTCGCTTTGCTGCCGCTGGTGGCCAAGCGCCTGCCCGGTGGCAATGCCTGGACCTACACGGTGCTGCTGGCGTCGCTGGGTGTGGGCGCGGTCACCGTGGCGTTCCTGCTGCCGCGGCTGCGCGTGCTGATCTCACGCCAGCGGCTGCTGCGCGACGGCACGTTGCTGCAGGCCGCCGCGATGGTCGCCCTCGGCTTCGCGCCGAATGTGTGGGCGGCGGTACCCGCCATGATGGTGGCTGGCGGGGCGTGGCTGGCGGTCGTGAACACGCTGACGGTCATCACGCAGCTGTCGTTGCCCGACTGGGTGCGCGCGCGCGGCATGTCGATCTACATGATGGTGATGATGGGCGCCGCATCGGCGAGCGCGGCACTCTGGGGCCAGGTCGCCAGCTGGATCGACGTCTCCTGGACGTACCTTGCGGCGGCACTGACGGGCCTCGCCGCCGGATATCTGGCGAGTCGTCTGTACTCCGACCCGGAGAACGAAGTCGACCTCACTCCGGCACGCATCCTCGCAGAACCGGTGCCGGCCTTTCCGGTCGAGCACCAGATGGGACCGGTCATGGTGACGGTCGACTACCAGATCGACCCGGTGCGCGCCGACGAATTTGCCGCCGTGATGCGCGAGAGCCGCGCGAACCGCCTGCAGAAGGGTGCGCTGTCGTGGGGACTGTTTCACGACACGAACAAGCCCGGGCATTACATCGAATACTTCCTCGACGATTCATGGGCCGATCACCTGCGGCGCTTCGACCGCTTCACCGCGGCCGACGCCGAACTGCGCGAGCGGCGTTACGCCTTTCACATAGGCGAAGAGCCGCCCAGGGTGTCGCGCTACATCGCCGAGCCTCTCGGACAATAAGACTCCACAGGAGAATCGATGCGTGTCGCAGTGCTCGGCAGCGGAGTGATCGGTACATCGATCGCGTATTACGCGGCCAGGGCGGGCCACGAAGTGACGGTCGTCGACCGTCAGCCGGGCCCGGCGCTCGAAACAAGCTTCGCGAACGCCGGTGAGGTCTCGCCCGGCTACTCGGCGCCGTGGGCCGGGCCCGGCGTGCCGGTCAAGGCGATCAAGTGGATGCTGATGCGGCACAGCCCGCTCGTCATCTGGCCGATGCTCGATCCGGCGCTATGGCGCTTCGGCGTGCGCATGCTCGCCAATTGCACCGAACGTGCTTACCGGCTGAACAAGAGCCGCATGGTGCCCATCGCCGAGTACAGCCGCGACTGTCTGAAGGTGCTGCGTGCCGAGACCGGCATCACCTACGACGAACGCGAACAGGGCACGCTGCAGCTTTTCCGCACGCAAAAGCAACTCGACGGTATCGGCAAGGATGTCGAGATCCTGCGCGAATACGGTGTGCCGTTCGAAGTGCTCGACCGCGCGGGTTTCTGCCGCGTCGAGCCCGCGCTCGCGTTGACGCAGGAAAAGTTCGTCGGCGCGCTGCGGCTGCCGGGTGACGAAACCGGCGACTGCTTCCAGTTCACCAACCGGCTCGCTGGGATGGCCACGGATATCGGCGTCGAGTTTCGCTTTGACACCCCCATCGAGACAATGTCGGTCGCGGGCGGCCGTATCGAAGCGGTCCAGCTCGCAAGCGGACCACTGTCCGCCGACGCCTACGTCTGTGCACTGGGCAGCTACTCGACGCCGCTGCTCGCGCCGATCGGCATTCATCTGCCCGTCTACCCGGTGAAGGGCTACTCGATCACCGTGCCGATTGTCGATGCGGCGCACGCGCCCGAGTCAACCATCATGGACGAAACGCACAAGGTCGCGGTCACGCGGCTGGGCGATCGCATCCGTGTCGGCGGCACGGCCGAACTGGCCGGCTACAGCCTGGCACTGCGCGAGGCGCGCCGGGCGACACTCGAACACGTCGTGACCGATCTCTTTCCCCGCGGCGGCGATGTGACGCGAGCCACGTTCTGGTGCGGGCTGCGGCCGATGACGCCGGATGGCACGCCGATCATCGGTCCGACGCGCTATTCGAACCTCTGGCTGGCCACCGGCCATGGCACGCTGGGCTGGACCATGGCGGCCGGCACAGGGCGAGTCGTCGCCGACCTGCTCAGTGGCCGCACCCCTGAAATCGACATGGCCGGGCTGACCCTCGCTCGTTATGGCCACTGAATGGCAGGCCGTGTGGCGCTGGCGACCCAACCGCACATCGGCTAAGGTCCGGGCATGAATTCACCGACATCGATCGACGCGACCGTCGAATTGCTCGCCTCGCGCGACTACGTGGCCGACCGGCAGCTGGCAACGGCCGTCTTTCTGGCACTGAAGCTGCAGCGACCGCTGTTCGTCGAAGGCGAGCCCGGTACCGGCAAGACCGAGATCGCCAAGGTGCTGGCCGCCGCGCTCGACGCGGAATTGATCCGTCTGCAGTGCTACGAGGGGCTGGACATCAATGCGGCGGCCTACGAGTGGAATGTCGCGCGCCAGCTCATCGAGATCCGGTTGGCGGAAGCGGCGGGCGCGTCGCGCGAGCGCCTGGCGAGCGATCTGTATTCGGAGCGCTTCCTGATCGAGCGCGCACTGTTGCGTGCGTTGCTGCCCCATCCGCGCCGGCCGGTGCTGCTGATCGACGAACTCGACCGCACCGACGAGCCGTTCGAGGCGTACCTGCTCGAAGTCCTCTCGGATTTCCAGATCACGATTCCCGAGTGGAAGACTGTCCAGGCCGAGACTCCGCCGATCGTCGTCATCACGTCGAACCGCACCCGCGAGATCCATGACGCGGTCAAGCGCCGCTGCCTGTACCACTGGGTCGGCTATCCGACGGCGGCGCGCGAACTCGAGATCCTGCGCCGCAAGGTTCCGGATGCCGGCGCCGTGCTGTCACGGCAGGTTGTCGATTTCGTTCAATCGCTGCGTGGCATCGAGCTTTACAAGCTTCCGGGCATCGCCGAGACGATCGAGTGGACGCGCGCGCTGCTTGCGCTGGACGCCGTGGCTCTCGAGCCCGAGACCGTCAACAACACGCTCGGCGTCCTGCTCAAGTACCAGGACGACATCGCGAAGATGCAGGGCACCGAGGCGGCGCGCCTCGTCGAGCGGATCCGCGAGGAGGCGCGCGCCGTTTCTCCGGTCCGCTCCTGACGATCGGGTTCCGGAGTCCGCGTGTTCATCGGTCACTTCGCACTGGGCTTTGCTGCCAAGCGCGCGGCACCGCGGGCTTCGCTCGGCACGCTCTTTCTTGCGGCGCAGTTCGTGGACCTCGTGTGGCCGACCTTGCTGCTGCTCGGTGTCGAGCGGGTCGCGATCGATCCGGCACTGAGCGGCGCGCCGCTCGTCTTTGTCCACTACCCGATCTCCCACAGCCTGCTGGGTGCGATCGGCTGGGCTGCGCTGGTGGGCGCAGCGTACTTCGCCGTCTCGCGCGAGCGGCGCGGCGCATGGGTGGTGGCGCTGCTAGTCGTCAGCCACTGGCTGCTCGACCTCGTCGTGCACCGGCCCGACCTGCCGCTGCTGTTTGCCGGTGGCCCGACACTGGGGCTGGGGCTCTGGAATCTTCCCGTCGTGGAACTCGTCCTTGAAATCGTGCTGTTCGCGGCGTGCTTCGCGGTGTACCTGCGCACTCCGGCCGGTCAGGCGGCCGGCTTCAAGCCTTGGGCGCTTGCTGCGGTGCTGCTCGTCATACAGCTTGCGAACGCCTTCGGCCCACCACCTCCGTCGATGGAGGCCATCGCATGGGTCGGCCAGGCGCAATGGCTGCTCGTGGCGGCAGGCTACTGGGCGGATCGACCGTCGCGCGGACGCCGCGTGCCGCGGGCAGTAACGGCAGACGCCGGCGGTCCTCCGGGCTAGGACGATGACGAGCGCGAGTGCGGTTCCCCCCACCGGCAACGTCCTGCCCGGGCGACTGGCCGACAACGTGATGCACTTCGCGCGCGTGTTGCGCGATGCCGGACTGCCGGTCGGCACGGACCGCATCCTGCTCGCCTACGAGGCCCTGCGCGCGGGCGGCATCGCGTCGCGCGCTGATTTTTACTCGGTGCTTTCGGCCTGTTTCCTGAGCCGCGGCGAGCATCGGACGCTGTTCGACCAGGCCTTCCACATCTTCTGGAAGGACCCGGACCTGCTCGGCAAGATCATGCAACTGCTGATGCCGCAGATGAAACAGAAGGCGGACACAGCCCTTCCGCCCGAGAACCGTCGGCTCGCCGATGCGATGTTCAAGGGAACGGCCCCGACACCGCCGCAGCCGCAGGACACGCAGCGACTCGAAATCGACGCTGCGCTGTCGTGGACGGACCGCGAGCAGCTGCGCAAGGCCGACTTCGACACGATGAGTGCGAACGAATGGGCAGCGGCCAAGCGACTGCTGACGCGGTTCGAGCCTTTCTTCGCGCGCCGGGCGACGCGCCGGGAACGGCCCGCCGCGAGCGGACACCGGGTCGACCTGCGCGCGATGCTGCGTGCCTCGGCTCGCCAGGGTGGCGAGATCACCGGCCTCACGTATCGCCGCCGCCGCACGCGGCCCGAGCCGCTGGTCGTGATCGTCGACATCTCCGGATCGATGAGCCGCTATTCGCGCATGTTCCTGCACTTCCTGCATGCGATCACGGCCGGGAGGGACGCGGCCAATCATCGTGTGCACTCGTTCCTGTTCGGCACGCGCCTCACGCACATCACGCGCCAGCTGGCCGCGCGCGATCCCGACGTCGCGGTGAGCGCGGTCGTGCAGTCGGTCGACGACTGGTCCGGCGGCACCCGCATCACGCAGGCCTTGCATGAGTTCAACCTCCGATGGGCGCGGCGGGTCATGTACGGCAATCCGACCGTGCTGCTGGTCACGGACGGCCTCGAGCACGGCGACACCGAAGCGCTCGAATACGAAGCCGAGCGTCTGTCGAAGTCGTGTCGCCGCCTGATCTGGCTCAATCCGCTGCTGCGCTACGAAGGCTTCGAGCCGCGGGCCGGAGGTGTGCGTGCGCTGTTGCCGCACGTGGATGCCTTCCTGCCCGTGCACAATCTGGCCTCCCTGGAAGACCTGGCAACGCAGTTGACGACACCGGCGCGCGCGAGCGCAAACGCGACCGGGCGAGGAGCACGACCGTGGAACTGAAGGGTGAACGACTGCTGCCGGTGAACCGCGAACGCGCATGGGCGGCACTCAACGACATCGATGCACTGAAGGCGGCGGTGCCCGGCTGCGAGAGCTTCGTGGCCACCGGCGAGAAGGCCTACGACGTTGTCGTCAATGCGTCCATCGGTCCGGTCAAGGCGCGCTTCAAGGGCAAGATCGAACTCGCCGATGTGCAGGCACCGGAGTCTTATGCGATCCGCTTCGACATGCAGGGCGGCGCGGCCGGCTTTTCTCGCGGCGAGGCCCGTGTCAGGCTCGAAACCGTCGATGCCCACTCGACCCGCATGCTGTACGACGTCAATGCCTCGGTCGGCGGCAAGATCGCGCAGATCGGGTCACGGCTGGTGGATGCCGCCTCGGCGACGATGGCCGATCGCTTTTTCAGCGCGTTTGCGGCCGACCTCGCCGCGAAGTACCCGGCCCCCGCAGGTGCCCCGGCCGTCGTGGTCGCGAGGCCCGGTTTCTTCGCAACGCTCGGGGCCTTTTTCAAACGACTGTTCGGAGGCAGCTGATGCGTGTCCAACCCTGGACGGAGGCACTCGCCCCGCGCAATCGGGAACTGGTCGCCTCAATCGAAGCGAGGCGCGGCGGCTCACTGCTCAACCTCGACCGGATGCTGTTATGGTCCGAGCCGCTGGCACGCGGCTGGAACGGCTACCTGCGCGCGATCCGCACCGAACTGTCACTGTCGCCGTTTCTCCGCGAACTCGCGATCTGCGTCGTCGCCCGGCTGACCGGGGCCGACTACGAGTATCACCACCACGCGCCCGAACTGGCCAAGGCCGGTGCCAGCGAGGCGCAACTCGCCGCACTCGACGACCCGGATGCCGCGGCAGCCAGCCCGCTGTACGACCCCCTGCAGCGCGCCGTGATCCGCTTCGCCATTGCCAGCACGCGCGATGTGAAAATCCCGGACGCGGTGTTCGAGGAACTGAAACGGCATCTTTCGCCGACCGAAATCGTCGAACTCGTCGCTTCAACTGCGACCTACAACATGGTCGCGCGCTTTCTGGTTGCGCTCGGTGTCGTGCCGGAGGGCTAGGGTCGCGATCGTCGATTGGCGCAACGGCAATGCACTCGGCGGATGCCGCGTCATCCGCCAACCGCGCTCGCTGGACGTCGCGTTGATTTCCATGCACCCCGCAGGCGTCGGAACCTATACCTCTGCTTCAAGTCGGTAGCCTTTCTCGACCCACGCGTCGATGCCGCCGGCCAAAGGACGAACGCGCCTGAATCCGGCCCGCAAGAGCTTCTTGGCCACGGCGGCGGCACTCGCTTCATTGGGGCAGGCGCAGTAGACAATCACCTCGTCGGCCCCGTGCTCCAGCAGTCCGCCGGCACGGAGGCTTTCGTCGAAGGCATGGCTGTCAATCCACACTGCGCCCGGAATGCGGCCCTTTTTCTGACTGGTCGGCGACCGCACATCCACGATGAGCGGGCGCTCGTCCCGGGAGATCATGTCGTGCAGCGTATCAACGGTCACGCGCGCCATGCGGAGCGTGCGGATCAGGCGGTAGCGCTGCAACGCCTTGACGACGATGTACAGCGCCAGCGCTGTGACGAGCGCGACCAATCCCCAGCGTCCCGCCCGGTCGAAGACTTCGATCACCTCGTCGACGGCATCGCGAAAGATCCAGCCGAGCGTGACAGCCACGCCGCTCCACAGCATTGCGCCGATCGCATCGAATGTCAGAAAACTCGCAAGGCGCGTCCGCATGACGCCGGCCATGCTGGTCGCCACCGCGGCGAAGCCGGGCACGAACTTGGCGATCGTCAGTGAAGGTGCACCCCAGCGTTCATAGATGCGTTCTGTCTGGCTCACGCAGCTGTCCGGCGACAGCGAGAGGCGGCACATCAGGCGCAGTACGCGACGGCCAATCCTGGCGCCCGCGACATACCACGCAAGATCGGCGATGAGGCTTGCCAGGACTGCGACCCCGATCACCTGGGGCACAGTGAAGTCGCCGCGGGACGCGACGGCGCCAACCAGGATCAGCGTCGGGTACGCCGGCAGCGGCAGGCCGAGTTGCAGGGCGAGGACATTGGCAAAGACCAGCCACAGACCGTAGTGCTCGACGAGGGACAGCAGCAGCTGCATCAGGCCAGGGGCGCCGACGCGTCACGTCGCACGAGTTGTCGGTTCATCCGCTGGCAACGTCCCATTCGGAGTGGACGTCGCGGTGCGGCGCCAATCAGGCGAGTTGCAACTGGCAAGGTCGGCGAGTACTTCGATGGCGAGTTGCACCGTCCGGCACCTGGATGACAGCTGCTTACCGTTGCACGCATTCAATTGATCTGCAGCACCGCTTCGTCGACGTAACACCAGCTCCAGTCCTCGCCGGGCTCGATAGAGGTCATGATCGGATGCTGGGTCGCATGAAAGTGCTTGGTAGCGTGTTTGTTCTTGGAACTGTCGCAGCAGCCCACATGGCCGCAGGATCGGCACATGCGCAGGTGGACCCAGGTGTCTCCCAATGCGAGGCATTCCTCACAGCCGGCGGTGTTTGCCGTCTTGGTCGTGACGGCGCTCAGATGGGAACAGCGCGATGTCATGGTGCAACTCCTGGCCGATGGTTTGATCCGTTGATCATTGCAGGCGCTGTGGATAGTGATCAGGCAGGAAGGTCGATACCGTCATTGACCTTAGCGGTGCTTGTCAGAAACTGATGTATCTGTGCCACAACCGCGGCACCTTCTCCGATAGCACCGCCGACCCGCTTGACGGAGCCTGACCGCACGTCTCCGACTGCAAAGACACCCGGCACGTTCGATTCCAGCGGGCTGGGAGATCGCTCCGCCGCCGCGAAGCGTCCACAGGCCTGCCCGGTGAGCACGAAGCCTTGGCGGTCGAGTGCGACGCCACACCCATCAAGCCAGTCGGTCTCCGGGTCCGCGCCAACAAAGAGGAACACGTGGCGGATCGGCCGTCTGACTTCGTCGCCCGTGTGACGGTCGCGCCAGGAAACCGCTTCGAGCCCATCGTGCGGATCACCGTGCAGCAGTGTGAGTTCAGTGTGGGTGTGCAGCTCGATCGTCGGCGTGGCCTCGATGCGATCGATGAGGTAGCGGGACATGCTGGCCGCAAGGCCCGGCCCACGGACCAGAATGTGGACCTTTGCCTGCGTGCTGCGCGAGGAACACCGCGGCCTGGCCGGCCGAGTTGCCGCCGCCGACGAGTACCACCTCCGCATTGACGCACGCCTTCGCTTCGAGGGCCGAGGCCCAGTACCAGACTCCGCGGCCTTCGAACTCGCTCAGGCGTGGTACGTCGGGATGGCGATAGCGGGCGCCACTGGCAATGACGATCGCCCTTGATCTGAGCTTACGGTTGTCGCTGAGTCTCAACGTCAGTTCGCTGGGTTTGTCCGAGTTCGAGCAGTCGAGTGCTACGGCCTGGGCAGGAATAAGAACTTCCGCCCCGAACTTCTGTGCCTGTACAAACGCACGACCCGCGAGGGCGCCGCCCGAGATTCCGGTCGGAAAGCCAAGGTAGTTTTCGATCCGTGCGCTCGCGCCGGCCTGGCCTCCGTACGAGCGACAGTCGAGCACGACGACATGCAGTCCTTCGGAGGCTGCGTACACGGCCGTTGCAAGACCCGCGGGACCGGCCCCGACAACCGCGACATCGAAGAGTTCATCGTGTTCAGTGGAATCAAGAATTCCGAGACACTGCGCCAGCGCGACTTCCGACGGATTGAGCAGCACGGAGCCGTTTGGACAAAGAGCCAGCACGTCGGCGGTTGTCGCACCGTATTGAGACAGGAGTGCGGCCGTCGTTGCATCGTGTGCGGCGTCGATCACCTGGTGCGGGTGCGCGTTGCGACTCAGAAAGGTCTGCAGTCGCATCACCGCGGGCGATAGGGGCAATCCAATCAGCACAGGCCCGCTGGCACCGGACTCGATGAGCCCGACGCGCCTCAGGATAAGTGCGCGGACGATGCGCTCTCCGAGGTCAGCCTCGGCAACAATGAGCGCGCGCAACTGCTCAGGATGGATGAGTACAGACCTCGACGTCGTCATCGGCATGGCCGTCTACGAGGCCATGGCGACCGGAAAGCTGCGCGACCTCGCCGGAAAACTGGCCGCGAGCGTGAGTGGTGACCGGGACGACATGGCCGAGTCCGTCGCGCTGACTGATGGACACGTGACCCTTCAGCACCACAAACATGCCGGGACTGGGTTCACCGGCCGCAAAGAGCCTGGTCCCCTGCGAATAGTGACGCACGGTCCCGAATCGACTGACGCGCTCGATCTCGGTTTCCGTCAGCACCGGAAACATTTGATGACTGCGGGACAGCACTCCTCGCTGCGGTTCGGCCACTGTCTTCTCATCACAACTGCGACTGACTGAAGATAGTTCGAATGCATCCAACGGGCAAGGCGGGGATCTGTGCCGTGTCGATCAGTAGCGTCCCGCATCGATGGCGGCACCTGGTCGTCCGCGCGATGGCCATTGCGCCGTCAGACCTGCAAGAAATCCCGCTCAACGCCGCGGCCAAGGAGTATCTTGGCCGATCTTCGAGCGGACGACCGCCACGACGACTGGCGGCTGACTTTGCCGAGGGGGCGACGGGCAGAGACGAGGCCTGTGTCAATGCCGCCGGCTGCACTCCAACCAGGCCTCGCGACCGACATCAGGAGACAGACATGCCGACCTACATCGTGCTGGGCAGTTTCACCGATCAGGGCATCCGCAGCGTCAAGGACACGACCAAGCGCGCCGACGCGGTCAAGGAGCATGCGAAGAAGTTCGGCGTCACCGCCAAGGAGTTCTTCTGGACCCTGGGCGCGCACGACATGGTCGTGATCCTGGATGCTCCGGACGACGCTGCCGTTTCGGCGTTCGGCATGAGTGTCGGATCAGCGGGCAACGTTCGGACGCAGACGATGCGCGCGTTCTCGAAGGACGAAGTCAACGCGATACTCGGCAAGCTGGGGTAGCCAGGGCGCTGCTGCGCCGTTCGGAGCACGACAGCCGAACGGCGCAACCATCCCACCGAGCCGAGATCGAACCGCGCCCCAGTCAATCAGCGGGGTTCGCTGGATGCAATGACGATGCTGATGTCGTCGGACTGCTTCTGCGTGGCAACGTCGCGCTTCTTCGCTTCCCATTCCTGCGCGGTCGTCTCGTTGACGTAATCCGAGAACTGCAGGTTCGTGAACCAGCGCATGCGTTGCACGAACTGACGTAGCGCCTGCGGACTTTCCTCAGCCGCCTTGCATGCGCGCTGGTCGATCCAGGTAGGGGACGGGTCGCAACGGTACTCGGCGTGCGCGGTCGCCACGCAGGCGATGCCGAGGACAACGGAGGATGAAATGCGAGTGAGGGTGCGGTTCATGGCTTGGCTCCTACATGGGAAGGACATGGGAAGGACACAGGTGAAAGCAGGCCGTTCGGCCTGTCGGGGTAAGACGGATTGACGAAGGGTTGGCGGACGCTGCTGCAAGCGACGACGGGTCGACGCAAGCCCGGAAACTTCATTGCGGGATAGCCCTGCGTGACAGCGGTCATCGGCGTGTCGTCCGTGGGTTGGGGTCGGATCGGATGCACACCCGGGAGGTGGACATCAACTGAGTTGCACGGTAGGTCGATGTCGCGCGAGATGCGACGGGCAATGCGGCATCGCTGTTGCAGATAATTCGACAGGCGCCGCGGGTGTTCCGACCGGGCTTAGAGGATCTGGCGCGACGAAGGCTGCGAGCCCACGCCGAGGACTACTAAGACTGCTTTACGGAATGTCGCTGCCATCGACGGCAGCCACCCGATGGTCGGAACCCGCCTACTGCAGCGCTTCGGCCACCAGTTCGGCGATATCGCGCGCGGGAACGCGATCGTCTTTCTGAGCCAGGCCGTCACCGACCATCACCGCGCAATACGGGCAACCCGTGGCGACCGCGGCCGGATGCTTTGCCAATGCCTGCTCGGCTCGCAGCACGTTGATGCGCGTGCCGATCGTCTCCTCCAGCCACATGCGGCCACCGCCGGCCCCGCAGCACATCGCCTTGTCGCGCGCGAGGTCGAATTCGAGCGGCGCATCTCGCGAGATTGCCTGCAGCACACGACGCGGCGCCTCGTACTCACCGTTGTGCCGGCCGAGATAGCAAGGCTCGTGATAGATCACACGCTCGTGGGTCGGCGCGACTTTGAGCCTGCCAGTGCGCAGCCATTCGTCGATCGCCTGCGTGTGATGCACGACCTCGTAGTGGCCGCCGAACTCCGGCAGTTCGTTCTTCAGCGCATTGAAGGCATGCGGGTCGCACGTGACGATGCGCTTGACGCCGAGATTGTTCAGGGTCTCGACCAGCGCGGTGGCCAGTTGCTGGAACACCATTTCGTTGCCGAGCCGGCGCACACATTCACCCGTTGATCCTTCCTGCGCGCCCAGGATGCCGAGTCGGACCCCGGCTGCCTGCGCGACCTTCACGAACGCGCGAGCGATCTTCTGGCCGCGCGGATCGAACGACGAAGCGGAGCCGACGTAGTAGAGATAGTCGAGCGTTGCAACCTCGTCGACACCGGCGATGACCGGAACGCCCAGGTCCTTCGCCCAGTCGCCGCGCGTTGCGGCATCCAGTCCCCACGGATTGCCCTGCGACTCGTAGGCGGCAAAGACGCGATTCAGTTCGTGCGGGAACTCGCCCTCCATCATCACCTGGCGCTGTCGCAGCCGGTAGAACTTGGGCAAGTGTTCGAGTTGGATCGGGCAGGCCACTTCGCAGTAGCCGCAGGTCGTGCAGGCCCACAGCGTCTCCTCGCTGATCGCACTGGTGACCAGCGCCGGAAGACGGACGCGGGCACCGGCACGGATCGTCTCCCGTTCCCTGACCAGGTGATGCTTGACCTCGTCGTGGACCCACTTCAGCGACAGCGGCTTGCCCGTCAGGAACGTCGGGCACGCATCCTTGCAGCGGCCACACTCGGTGCAGGTGAAGGCGTCCAGGCCTTCCTTCCAGGTGAGGTCGAGTGCAGTCTTAGCGCCGATCTGCAACTGGTCGGGATCGGCCGAGTCGTCCATCATCGGTGCGAGATCCACGCTTGGCACGCGGTTGGTCGGAACGTCGCGACCGAAGTAGACCGTCGGCAATGCGGTGACGATATGAAAGTGCTCGCCGATCGGCAGGATTGCCAGGAAGGTGAAGACCGTCGCCATTTGCACCCAGTAAAACGCGTGGGCGCCCAGGTCGAGCGCGGCGGGTGACAGTCCGGTAAGTAGTGTCGACAACGGCGCGCCGATCCATGCCCAGGCCGCTTCGTGCGCGATCGCGGGCACGGTCTGCGCATGCTGCGCGAATCGGAACGCGTCGAAGCCAAAGTCGGTGATCATGATCAGCGCGATCAGCGTCAGGATCACGATCGCCTCGCGGTTCGGTTCGAGCCGTACTGGCGGGCGCACAAAGCGTCTGTAAAAGCCGTAGCCCACAGCCACGAGTACGGCGAGCTCGATCAGATCCTTGAACGCGGTGTAGACACCGCCCGCAGCGCCGGGAATCGTCGCCAGCGGGGCGTAGCCGATCACGATCAGGTGCAGCTTGCGCACCAGCAGCGTCAGGAAACCGAAGAAGATCACCGCGTGCATGAGTCCGGATCGGAAATCACCCGTCAGCAGCCGCGACTGGCCAAAGCCGACCTGCAACAGTCGACCCATGCGTCGCCACGGCTGATCGAAGCGGTTGTCCGGCGCGAGGGCGACGACGATCGACAGCTTGCGCCACGCCAGCCAGGCGAACGCGGCGAAGCCCGCCAGCATCAGCAGCGTGATTCCGAGCGGGCTCATCGAGATCGGTTCACAACAGTCGGTTCATCGGAGTTGGACCGGGCGGCTCATTGTCCAAGTCCGGCCCGGCGGCAGGCTGACATCGATCAACCGCAAGCGCGTACTGCCGCTGGGGCGGCGCGACCGGTTGCCGTGCTGCGTCGCTGCTCAGCGCGCTGCCGCAGCCGGTGCGACCGACCCTTGCGCGGATTCCATCGCGGCAGGAGCACTTGAATAGAGTGCCCAGCGTGCGCCGGTGCGGAGTTCTTCCACGCACACGCCAGGACTGCAGTCGACGACCCGGAATCGATCCCCGGCCGCCGGGAAGCGCAGGGTGGTCGAGGTATCGGCGCCTGCGCGGTAGCGCATCAGCGCGGTAACGTCGGAGGGGCCGGTTTCCCAGGTCGCGATACCGCCTTTCACTGCCATGGCGGCAACGCGCACGTCACCGACCGTCACGGGCCAATAGTCCCGGCGCTCGACCACTCCGACAATAAATACATAGCGCGGACCGGCCGAGGTGCTGTGTTTACCCAACCAGCAACCCGAAAACGTCGAATCCGTCGCGCTCTGGAACGAGTGCCTCGATGTCGGTGGCCGCAAAGACTATCTGGCCGGGCCGCGCCACGACCGGGGACCGCAGCGTTGAAAGCTGTGCCAACACTGCGGGATCACCGCCGCCGCCTTCGATGTGCCGCCCGAGCCGAATCTGCCAGGCCGCGATGGCGATCTTGGCGGTGGCGTCCGGCAAGTCGCGGTTCGCTGGACCGGCGGCCGGCGGCGCGGAGTAAGTCGCACAGCCGCTCAGCACGCCTGCCATCAGCAATATCGCCACGTGAGTGGATGCAACGCGGGTCGTGTAGCGCATTGCAGCGGGCCAGGCGATGTGAAGGTTCATCGTGCGCGCTTCGTCTTACTCAATCGGGCCGGGGGATCGGCTCGGAGCATCGGCCCGTCGCACGGAAAGTTCGCCCGCTTGACCCGGGGCTTCAAGCCCCACGGCCGCATGGACGCCCGACGCACCGCTGGAGCGCGTTATGGAAGCGCTTGCACGCGTGTCGCTCAACATTCGGTCGGCTGTGCTCGCGTAACCCTTTCGTTCGGCCTCCTCGCGCGGCGTTGCGCCGGCTTCGTTTCGGACAGTCGCATCGGCGCCGCGGTCCACCAGCAGCATCACGACGGTTTCATGACCTCGGCCCGCCGCCACGTGCAGTGCCGTATTGCCCCCGTCACTGGCAATTCGTGGGTCGGCGCCGTAGTCGAGCAGGTGGTTGGTCAACGTGTGATTGCCACGCAGAGCGGCGTCGTGCAGGGCGGTCTGGCCGAAAAGATCGCGCGCATTCGGACTCGCCCCCGCCTGAAGCAGCACGATGGCGATCTCGGTCCTGCTGCGGTCAGCCGCCAGCATCAGCGGCGTCACTCCGTAGTGCGATGCGCGGTTGGGATCGGCCCCGCGGCTGGTCAGCGCACGCACTGCCGCCGTACTGCCGGCCCGCGTAGCCGCATGCAGCGGCGTTTCGCCGTCGAGGTCGGCGAAATCGAGTTCCCACTGTCCCTCGGCCAGACGTTCGACCTGCGCGACGTTGCCCTCCCGCGCGGCCCACCACAAGGCTGTGCGGCCGAGCGCGTCCGGACCTCGCAAGGGAGTCGTGCCGGGACCGCCAGGTTCAGCGGCTTCCTGTGCCCGGTCGTCACCCAGGGTGACGGCGATGCTGGAGGCGGCTGGAAAGCAGATGTTTGCAATGGTCAGCGGATCCGTGGGGTTGGCCTGGTGGCCGTAGTCGTCGCCGTCATAGGTGGCGAGCTCGCGTTCGATGGCTTCGAATTGCGCGCGGACACGAGGCTGTCCGCGCAGATCGCGGTACCAATCCAGCGCTTGCGGGCAGCGTTCGCGGATAAGGGTCCGGATTCGACCGCTGGTATAGCGCATGTACTTGTTCGGGTTCAGTACCTCGTTCCAGTGGGGCGTGATGAAGGCGACGAAGAAGTCGGGATCCGGCGCGACCCGCACGCGCCAGAGTGGGCCGTCACGCTCCAGCATCGGCGACAAGGTGCGCGAGCCGATGTGCACCGTTTCTGTCAGGTTGCGGTAGAACATCAGGCCGGCGTAGTCGGCAGCCAGGTCGCCGTTCGAGAGGATGCCGGTCGTGAACATCCCGAGCACGCCGCTCTCGGATGTCAGGACGTTGCGCGAAGTCGACGCGATCGCGGACTTGATGGCTTCCTTCTCGGGCAGTCCCCGCTTGATCCGGGTTTCGTACTTGGCGTGGTAGATCCTTCCGACGTTGATGAAATGGATGATCTTGTCCGTTCCGAATACGTAGTCGCCCGCGCTCACCGTTCCGGCGCGGAAGAACGTCCGAACCGCCTTGGTCAGGTCGATCACCAGCAGGGGATCGTCATAGATCGACACCGGCGGCCGATACATCGTGACGAGACCCGGATACTGCGCCTGCACTGCCTCCGAAACCAACGTTGCATCGAGCGATCTCATTGGCAGGGATGGCAGCGAAGAGCTGCGCCCACACGTTGCCGGCGATGTGGTCCGCCGACTGCAGTTCTTCGATCTGGGAAGGCGCCTGCCCCGACTCGATCGCGCGCGCAATGGCGGCGTTCGTTTCTGCTGTCGCGCTGACAACGGCGTCGTACGCGATCTTCGAGAAATAGGGGCCGAGGTCGGCGAAGTCGCGTCCTGCCGGCAGGGTGTACTGCTCCGACTCGTGCGACAGGGCCGGAGCCAACCCAGCGAGGGGCGCGCAGGCCATCAATGTCGCGACGAACAAACGTCGGCAGCGGCGCAGCGACGGTTGCGTCCTTGAATCACCCCGGCAATCGCGAAGAGAAGGCTGCATGGCGACGCTGTGATGCAGGCTCAAGCTCGTGGGCTTGCAAACGCGCTGGGAACGACGTGACCCGAACGCGTCAGTTCCTTGACCGACGCATACACAAGCTCCGCCGCGTCGATCCGGACTTCCACTTTCAGTGTAGCGCGGGCAGGCTTGAAGATCTCCTCCTTGGCGGTGAGCCGGGCTACGGCTTCGTCGGTGGAGTTCTTCTTCATCGCTGACTGCGACGCCGGTTGCGGCAAGGGCTGGGATGTCTTTGGGGCGGCCATGGTCGGTTCGCGGGAGCGCCGGTTGCTGGTGGTGGGGATAAGCTGACGCCACGTGACAAGTGCCAGCAATGGGCGTGCCTGCCTCGATGGGCAGACAGTGATTACATCAGGAAGGCTTGCGTGCGCGCGGAGCGGCGTGTGCCAGATCCGGCCCGGCAGCGGTATCGCGTTCCGCCGCACGCCAGCGAGCTGCCGCGGCGTACCCTGTGGCTCAGGCCCGCTTCGGCCGGTCCGACCAGCCCTTCCAGCGGCGGTGAACCCACCACCACTGTTCGGGCCGTCGCACAATCATGCGCTCCAGCGCGCGGTTGTAGGCGCGGGTGTTGAGTCGGATGGCTTCATTGGTGTCCGCATGCTCGACCGGTGCGATCGCCGTCTCGAACCGCAGCACGTGCCGGCCGTTCGACTCGCGCCAGCTCGATGCCGGTACCACCGGTGCTCCGGTGGTCAGTGCAATCACGGCCAGGCTGCGAAACGTACCCGCCGGATGCCCAAAGAACTCCACCAGCACCCCTTCCTTGCGACCGGAGTGCTGGTCGAACGGGAACACGATGAGGTCGCCGGCGCCGAGGCGATCGAGAATCGCCTCCAACCCCCCGCGCTTCGGAAGCACGCCAAAGCCGGCTTTGCGAAAGCGCCGCGTTACGAGTCGGTCGAACCATTCGGGCTGCAGCGGTCGTCGCACGAAGTGAAACCGGCCGTGCGCCTGGGGAAACTGCGCCAGCCCGGCCGCAGTGGCGACCTCGAAGTTGCCGAAGTGACCGGTGAGGATCAGCACGCCCTTGCCCTGCTCATGCGCCGCGAGCAAGGCGTCCAGGTTTTCCACCCGTGCCATCGCGAGGCGCCGTGCCGGACTCAGCCACGGAAACCAGAGGAACTCCCACAGCAGCCGGCCCAGGTGTCCGTAGTGCGCCTGCGCAAGGCGCTCGATCTCGTCGTCGTCGGCCGTGTCATAGACCCGCCGCAGGTTTTCGAGCACCACCTGGCGGCGGAAAGGCAGCAGGCGATACAACCAGCGCGCGCCGCGCGATGGTGCCGCGCGATCAGCCTGCGCGAGCGCGACGGCCGACGCCTGTGTGCGGTCGTGCGTCAGCGAAAGGCTGATCGAACGCAGGCGATTGCGCCCGAGTGCCACCGCCGCCGCGTCGCTGAGTTCGACGGCCGGCGCGCCGTAGCCATCGCGAGTCACGGAAAAATCGGTAGGCCCGACTGCGCCGAGCGCAGCCTCGCGCGGGAAAAGCTTGGTGCAGGCTTCCTTGGCGGCGAATCGCGCGGCCAGGCTGGCAGCGCGCCCGGGGCCGTCCCCGGCGTCCTGCAGTTCCTGCGCAGAAAAGAGCTTGCCCAGTTCGTCGGTCGGTGTTTCCACCAGCAGGCGTTCGATGCGGCTGATCTCGACGCTATCGACGCCGCAGCGGCTCGCGCCTTCCATCACTGCCGGTGCTTCCGGCAATGGGCTCACGACGCCGCAACGCGCAGCAGGCAGGCAGCGTTCGACCCACCGAAGCCGCGTGCAAGCAGCAGGGCAATGTCGCTGCGCGGTGCACGCGGTTCGCGTGAGACGTTGAGCCGGCCGCACGCGGGGTCGAGTTCAGCGAGCGACGCTATGCCAGGAACGACCCGGGCACGCAGCGCCGCGATCGTGACGACGGCTTCGATCAGGCCTGAGGCTGCCAGCAGGTGCCCGAAGGACCACTTGAAGCCCGTGACCGGCGGCATCGCATCTCCGAACACCCGATCCAGCGCCTGGCCCTCCGACGTGTCGGAGTTCGCGGTGCCGTTACCGTGCGCGACGATCATGCCGACGTCGGCCGTGGTCAGGTCCGCAGCGGCGAGTGCGGCTTCGATTGCACGTACCAGTCCATCGCCATCGTCGCTCACCGGCAGCAGGCCCAGCCCGTCGCTGCCGCTGCCGGCGCCCAGGAACTCGCCCAGCACGACGGCCCCGCGTGCACGTGCCGCGGTCTCCGTTTCGACGACGACAGCGGCTGCGCCTTCACCCATCACGCTGCCGTCGTGGCCGACGTCGAACGGACGTAGCCCGGCGCGCGACAGGAGACCCATCTGATCGTAATAGAGCAAGGTCTGAGGTTCGATCTCGGCATCGTGCGCGGCAGCCACGGCGCGTTCGCACTCGCCGGCGCGCAATGCTTCCGCGGCTTCGGAAAGTGCGAGCAGGCCGCTGATGCTGTGGTGGGTGATGCAGGCGTTCGGGCCTTTCAGCCCGTGACGGATGCCCACATGTCCCAGCACGTTGTTCGGCAGCGATCGAAGCAGCCACATCGGGTTGACGGTCGCCGACAACTCGCGCCCGAAAGCCTCGAGCTTGCCGCCCGACGCGGCGATCAGTGGCAGGTAGTCGTACTGGTTGGCAAAGGCACCGCCGCCCGAGCCGACAAACACTCCCGTGGAGTCTGCGAAGTGCGTGGCGGCGACCTCGTCGATCGACGTGCGCCAGGCCGTCAGGCCGCTGTGCTCGATCGCGCGATCGGCCGCATAGAGCCCGAAAACGTCCGTGCGGCGAATGAACTTCAGCAGCTTGCGATCGCCGGTCAGCGCACCGGCGTTGTAGTCGCCGACTTCGGCGGCGATGTTGACCGGCCAGCGGCTCGCGTCCCACTGCTCGATCGGCCGGATTGCGGATCGCCCTTGGAGGACGGCGGCGAGCACCTCGTCGGGCGAGCGGCCGGATCCGCAGATCGCACCGGTGCCGGTGATGACGATGCGAGGCGGCTTCATCGGAGCGACCGGTGCATCACGGAGCACGTGCGACGAGCGCGTCCGCATCGTCCGGATGACGAAACGCCAGGCAACTGTTCGAGCCGCCGAAACCGAGAGAGTTCGACAGCGCCACGCGGATGCGTCGGTTCCGCGGCTCACCTCGCACCACGTCGACTTCGCAGTCCGGGTCGAGTTCGTGCAGATTGGCGTTGACCGGCAGGGTGGAGTGGTGAATCGCGAGCGCACACACGGCGGCCTCGACGGCACCGGCCGCGGCAATCAGGTGGCCCATGACGCTCTTCGTCGAGCTGACCGCCACCTTGTTCCAGTCCGCGCCGAACACGGCCCGGACCGCGGCGCACTCGCTGCGGTCGTTCATCGGCGTCGAGGTGCCGTGCGCGTTTAGGTAGTCGACATCGCCGAGCGTTGCGCCGGCGTCGCCGATCGCCTGGCGCATCGCCTGGATCGGTCCGTCGCCGGACGGATGCGAATCCGTGATGCGGTAGCTCGACAGTGAATTGCCGTCGCCGGCCAGCTCGGCGTAGATGCGCGCGCCGCGCCTGCGCGCCGACTCCCATTCCTCGAGAACGAGGAATCCGGCGCCTTCGCCGAGCACGAAGCCGTTGCGCGTGGCGTCGAACGGGCGGCTCGCGTGTTCCGGGGAGTCGTTGTCGGGCGACACCGCATTCAAGAGGCAGAACCCCGCCAGGCCGACGGGGTTGATCATCGAATCGAAGCCGCCCGCCAGCACGCGATCGGCCGCGCCGCGCCGGATCAGTTTCAAGGCCGTGCCCACCGCCTGCCCGCCGGAAGCGCACGCCGTATGGACCGAGCTCATATAACCGCGGATGCCGAACACCCGCGTCAGCAGCGCGGCGCCGGCGCTGGATTGGCTGCGAAAGAACGTCAGAGGATCCGCCGCCGAGCCATGGGCCGCCAGCAGCCGGTCCGGTTCGAGTTCGCCGTTTGCAGCCGCGTCCTGCTGCACTTGGACCAGTTCGTCGAAGGTGACACCCATCATTCCGGTGCCGACCACACAGCCCCAGCGCGTCGCCGTGTCCGGCGTCGGCCGGATACCGGCATCGGCGAAGGCCTGTGCTGCGGCGACCAGCGCGAAGCGGTGCGAACGGTTGGCCATCTTGAGTAGTTTGCGGTCGCCGATGGCCTGCTCAACGAGGTCGGGCGACAGATGCTTGACCTCGGCCGCGATGCGCACCGGGAAGCCGCTGGCGTCGAAGCTCGTGATCGGCGCGACGCCACTGCGGGCGGCGAGCAGCGCGGACCAGGTCGCGCCGACGTCATTGCCCGCCGGAGTGACGAGTCCGAGCCCGGTTATCGCGACGCGACGGCGTGTCATGGCTGCGCCGGCTCCAGCCGACCCACTTCGATGCGCGCAGTGGCAACTGTCTTGCCCTCGTTGCGGGCGCCCAGCTTCAGTCGCGCGCGGTCGTCCTCCGTTTCGAGCAGATCGATCTCCAGCTCGAGCGTCGTCCCAGGCGCAGTGAAGGAACGAATCTTCACCTGCTCTACCTGTCTCGGCATCAGGGCGGACGATGCAGGCGCGGACAGTGCCTCGTGCGCCAACTGCACGGCGAGTCCGGCGAGTGCATCGAGCAGCAGCGTGCCCGGGAAAACCGGCCGGCGCGGAAAGTGATCGTCGAAGTAGGGCGTGCCCTGCTGGGGCGGAACCTGCAGCCTGGCACGCAGGCGCTGACCCGCCGCGTGTTCCCGCGACTCGATCACGGGCACGGGCACGCCGGTGAACCGCCCGGCTGCGGCGCCTACGGTGCACAGCGTGTCGAAATCGGCACGCACCGCTTCGGGCGCATCGAAGTCGACCATCGGCAGCATCGGGCCTACGCAGTCGACCAGTTCCAGCGCAGGGCGGCCATCGATCCACGCGCGTCCACGGTAAGCCACGGCCTCGGGGTCGCACCGTTCGATGTCAGCCTCGAGCCTCAGCGTCTGGCCCGGCACGGCCATCCGGTGGTAGCGCGTCTCGGACGCGAGCCCGGCCACCGGCCGAAAAGCAAAATCAAGCCCGGCCATGGCAGACCACGCGGCCAGCTGGCCAACGGCTTCAGCCATCAGCGAGGCGGGAAAGCGTGTCGCGTTCGCCGGCACGGTGTACAGCCCTTCGATGTGTCCGCCCGCATGCTGCGTGATGCGGTCGACAAACGAGAAGGCGCGAAAGCGCTCGCTCATCGACGGCCGCGTCCCGGTCTGCGGATTCGGCGCGCTTGCCGGCTCAGGCGACCGCTTGCGCTGCCGCTCGCGCCCGGATCACGACCTTGCAGAAGGTCTCCGGCGTGAACAGGCGCGGGACGTCCACGGCCTTGAGCGGCGTCTTGAATCGCTCGGCAGGAACCTCGGTCAGGAACTCCTTGAGCCGCGCCAGGCCGGCATCGGTCACGATGCCCTTGCTCTCGAACTCCGCTTCGGGCAACGGTCCCCGCGCGTCCTCGACGATCTTGCCGCGCGGAATCTTCACGCCGAAGCCGCGTTCGAGTCGAAACACCAGGTCGAGAAAATCGATCGACTCGGCGTCCAGGCCTTCGATCAGCGGAATCTTCGGTTTGACGTCTTCTACGTCGCAGCCGAGTGCATCGGCGATGATCTGAGCGACCTTTGGAAAGACTTCATCGATCTCTTGCTGGCTGATTGCCTCTGCTGACATTCCCTCACTCCATCTTAAAGCCGCCATCGACGTGCAGCACTTCGCCGGTAATGTAGTCGGCGAAGCGCGACGCCAGGAACCAGACCGCATGGGCCACGTCTTGTGCCTGCCCATAGCGGCGCAGGAGGATGCGTGCCTTGACGTCATCACCCGCCAGATCACGAACCTGCTGCGACATCTCGGTCTCGATCACGCCGGGCGCCACGCAGTTTACAGAGATCTTGCGCGAGGCCAGTTCCACCGCCATGGCCCGTGTGAACGCGTTGATCGCCCCCTTGCTGGCGGCGTAATTCGACTGGCCGCGTCCGCCCTTTTCACCGGCCACGGAACTCAGGTTGACGATGCGGCCCGAGCGCTTCGAGATCATGTGCGGCACGACCGCGCGGGTGACGTTGAACACTCCGCCGATGTTGGTGTCCAGGACGGACCGGATATCGGCATCGTCCAGCAGCGCGAGCAGGTTGTCGCGCACGATGCCGGCGTTGTTGACCAGCACGTCGATGCGTCCCCGGCCGGTGATGACCCGGTCGACCGCCTCGGTGACCGCGGTCGCGTCGGTCACGTCGACCTGCATCGCTTCAGCCTGGCCGCCGGCGGCCGCCACCGCGTCAACGACCTCGCGCGCGGCCTCGGCATTGCCGCGGAAGAAGAAGACGACGTCGACGCCGTCGCCGGCAAGCCGCTCGACGATGGCGCGGCCGATGCCGCGGCTGCCGCCGGTGACCAGTGCGACTTTTCCGGCAAGGCCGGAATCGGATGCCTGCATGGGTTCCATCGCTGTCAGCCCGAGATCGCGAAGCCGCCGTCGACGAACAGCGTGTGGCCATTGATCATCGCGGCCTCCGGCAGGCACAGCAGATAGACCGCGCCGGCGACGTCCTCGGGACTCAGCACCGGACCCGCCGGCGTGCGCGCCTTGAAGTTGGCGAGGAGCTCCTCGCGGTTCGGAAAGTACGACAGCGCGTCGGTCTCGACGACGCCGGCGCTGACGGCGTTGACGCGAATGCCCCGGGGACCGAGTTCCTGCGCAAGCGAACGCACCAGCGATTCGAGCGCCGCCTTCGACGCTCCGATGAAAGCGTAGTTCGGCATCGCGCGTACCGAGCCGAGGCTCGACATCGCGATGATGCGGCCGCCGCCGTCCATCATCGGTACGGCCCGCTGCGCGAGCAGGTTCAGCGCGAAGGCGTTCGTCTCGAGGCACCAGCGCCAGTGCTTCAGCGTCATGTCCATCGCCGGCTTCAGCACGCCGCTGGCAGCATTGCTGACGACGATGTCGAGGCGGCTGAAATGCTTCGGCAGCTCGGCAAACATCTCGTCGACGCTGTCGGGTAGACCGACGCTGGCCTTCAGGGCAACAGCACGGCGGCCGAGCGCCCGGAACTCCTCACACAGTGCTTCGGCCTCGTCTTGGCTGTTGTAATAGTTGACGACGACATCGCAGCCGGCATGCGCCAGCTTGCGTACGATCGCGCGTCCGATCCCGCGGGCCGCCCCAGTCACGAGGGCCGTCTTGCCCGTCAGTGGCAACGCAGTGCCGGTGGTGTCGGTCGAGGATGTGGCGACAGTGGGCATCGGACGTGGAGGTGGGACGTGGAGGAAGGCAGCACGAAGGCTGGGGCTGCGCGGGTGCAATTGTAGGGCGTCGACGGGCCGGTGATTGGAGCAGCTCGATCGGCCGCTCGCGATTGGAGGCATACGACTATGCATACTGCGCCTGGCGTCGACCCGGTTGCCGCCATCCGCACGGTGCCTGCGCGGCTGAAGAGGACTGCAGGCGCACGATGCTCTTCGAGGACTTGGAAACGTTGGTACGGCACGACAGCAATGGGACAGACTGAACCACGGATCCCGGGCGAGCCAGCCGCGACGTCGCGAGAGCGGGCGGCGCTGCTGCTGGCCTTCGCGCTGATTCTCGTCTGGGGCATCAACTTCAGCGTGCAGAAAGCCGTGTTCGCGGCGGTCACGCCGGGCGGATTCCTGTTCGTCCGTTACCTGATCATGCCGGTTTGCGCCGTCGCATTGCTGTGGCAGCGCTACGGCACGCGCTGGCCACGCCTGCCGCGCGCCGAGTGGTGGGCACTATTGCGGCTGGGACTACTCGGCCACCTGATGCACGTCGGGCTCGTGACCTTCGGCATCGACTGGTCTACGGCGTTTTCGAGTTCGCTGATCCTGGCCTGCGGCCCTGTGTTCACGTTGCTGCTGCTGCGCTGGCTCGGCGTCGAGCGGCTGACCCGTGCACAGATCGCCGGTGTCGCGGTCGCGTGCGTCGGCGTCCTGGTCTTCCTGTCGGACAAGCTGCTCGGTGCGCAGTGGCGAGCGAGCGGAGGTGATCTCGTGCTGCTGATTGCCGCCTTTTTCTTCTCCGCCTACACGGTGGCGGCGAAGCCCCTGATCGAGCGCCACGGGGGTGTGCTCGTGATGGCCTATGCCACGCTGCTCGGAGCCGTGCCTGTACTGATCCTCAGCCTGCCGGCAGGACTGAAGGTCGATTGGGCCAGTGTGTCTCTGGCGATCTGGGCGGGTCTGCTCTGGGCGGTTGTGCTGTCGGCGTTTGCCGGCTGGATCGTCTGGGGCTGGGTCAATGCCGTGCGTGGTGTGGCCCGCACGGCACCGCTGATGTACCTGATGCCGCCGGTGGCAGGGCTGGTGGCCTGGTGGGTGACCGGCGAAGGCTACGGCGCGATCAAGCTGCTGGGTGCTGCGGTCACGCTCATTGGCGTAGCGATCGCCCAGTTCGCCCGTCGTGGTGATCCCGCCCGCAATGTCGAAAGCGTAGGCGTCGTCGACTGACGCAGCGAAGGAATCGCAGGTTTCGCGGGACGATGGGGCTCGGACCCATCGCACGAAAGCAGCCGATACTTCGCGACGCCTAGTAGAGCGCCATCGGGTTCCCCGGGGAACCGGTCGCGCCTTTCATCTTCAGCGGAGACCACACAAACAGGAATTCGTAAGCCTTGTCGGCAACCAGCTGCGAAAGGTCCAGGTTCTCCAGGTTCCAGATGCCGCGCTTGGTCTGCAACTTGACGTGACACTCGAAGGGCTGGGGAGTTTCGCCACCGAAGCCCTTGCCAACAGCCTCTGTCCCCCAAGTGTCGGCGCCGGTCAGGATGACCTTGCGTTCGGCCAGATACTCGCAGGCTGATATGCCGAAACCGGGCTCGCCGGCGTTGAACTGGGCAATGCGCTTGGCCTTCTCGGCGGCGTCGAACTTGTCCCAATCCCTTGGATGCCAGAGATCGCCGTGGCCGGTGTAAAGGAACACGCAATCGCCAGCTCCAATCGGGGCGATCCCTTGCCGCTGGACCATTGCCTGCACGTCCTTGGCGGTCACGATGCCCGGATCGCTGGCACTGTTCTCCTTCGGTACCGGAAGTACTCCGCCGCGCAGCGCCACGGCGTCAAGCAGCACACCACGGCACACGAAGCCCTTTTGCGCGACATGCTCCACCCCCAGCGGGCCCAAGCCGGTTGCACTGATCTCCTTGTCGTGCAGGAAGCGGCCGTTGTAGTAAAACATTCCCTTCGACGTGATGACGCCGATGTGGCCAGGCCCGTCGAACTGCGTGCCGATCTGACCAAGCTCCGTGGCCACGTACTCGTCGTTGTAGATCAGCTGCTGGTCACCGAAAGGACCGCCGGTCGGTAGTCCGGGAATGACGAGCTTCCAGCTGCGCGTAGCCGAAGGCCGGCGCGTCCGACGCGTAGACCTTGCCGAGTGTTGCGGTCTTGCCTTTCTTGACGAGACCGACGGCCTTCAGCACCAGTTCCGGTGTCGTGCGGTTGACCGCGCCGACCATGTCACTCGGGCCCCACTCGCTGGGCGCCCACTTCGCAGTGAGTGGTTCGTCGTTGACGGGTTGCTGCGCGCCGACCGATGCAGTCAGTGACGCGATCGCAAGAGCGAGAAATGCGGGTTGCCAGTGAAGTCGCATGCCTACCTCCAATGACGAATCAACGACGGAATTCTCAAGGGCGGGTGGGGTGATCGCCGCCACGAGCCTGTGGTGTCCACTATGCGGCAAGTCCGGCATGGCTGTCCATGCTTCGCTCTACGACGGGCCTCGAGATGCCTCGCGCTGCACGCCTCTTGGCTGCCGCGCCGCTCTGCGCAGGGCATGGAATGTCGGCACGGGCTGACAGCGTGTCACGTTCGCCCGTCAGAGTGCGCGTTGCTTCACCTTGCCGCCTCAGGCCGGACGGAAAGTGCGGACTATTCATCAGCGGTTGCTCCGACAGTGCGTGCGCAAAGCGCTGAATACTCGCGGGACTTTGGCAGGAGCGGGGCGCAGAGTTCTCCCACGCCGAAACCCGTTTGGCGCAACCTGAGGAGTATGAAAATGCTGAAGTCAAAGTTTGTTCTTGCCGCATCTCTTGTCCTGGCTACGACCGGTGTGTTTGCAGATGAAAGCGATCCGCACATCAACGACTGGTCCACCTTCAGTTCCACCGTCACCCACGAGCAGGTCAAGCAGGAAATGCGTGACGCGTATGCGCGTGGCGATCGCGACATGGGTGAAGCCGGTTACGTCGTCGCACAGAGCCCGTCGTCACCGCGCAGCCGCGCCGAAGTGCTGGCCGAACTGCGTGAAGCACAGCGTCTCGGTCTTCTGTCGGTCGGCGAAAGCGATCCTCCGATCGCCACAGCCGAGCAGGAACGCCTGATTGCGAAAGCGGGGCACGATGCCGCCGAGCAGTTTGCGAAATCGGCTGACGACGTCGAGGGATGATGGAGGCCGGTCGCCCGATCCCGCATCGGGCGCCTCCCCCGCACTGCTGACCGACCGTCGAAAGGTTCCTCTCAACCGCTGCGGACGCGAAAGCGACGCGGTGCGGCGCGAGCGCACCTTCGACGGTCGCGTCAGTTCATGCATCGACCTGCGGTTGGTCCGACCTGTTGGACTCTGGCCGTCCTCCGGTGGGATCGCTCTCAACCGGGCGGACGCGCGTCCTTGCCGCGCTGCGCCATGTCGATAGGGCACGACAAATAAGCCTGAATGCAGCCCCTTTTTGAGCGGTGATGGCTCGAAGCACTGAGTCAGGCTGTGATCGTCTCTTTGCTGAATGACTCGAGGCGATGTCAACACCTTCCGCGGTTTCGCAGGACCAGCAGATCGAAGGCCATGACGCCACGCGCGGCCTGCTCATTGCAGCGCTGATGGGCGCACTCATCTGGACGGCGATTGCCGGAATCTGGAACTGGGTCGTCGCCTGAATCACGGCGGCGCAGCGACTACGCTCCGCTCGGATCTGATTTCATGCCGCGCGCGAGCGTTCCGACGACGCGTCGCAGCAGCCACTTCGGCGTGGCGCGTGATGCGAGGGTCACGGCCTGGTTGACTGCGCCGGGAATCCTGATGACTTCGCCCTGCATGCAAGCCCGGTAGCCTTCGTCGGCAACGCTTTCCGCATCGCCAATCAGGATGCCGGGCAACCTGGCGAGCCGGGCGTTCGCCACGGTGGCACTGCTCAGCATGTGGGTGGCGGTGATACCGGGACAAAGGGCCGTCACCGTCACTCCGCAACCCTTGAGTTCCTCGGCAAGGGATTCCGTAAGCGACAGCACGTAGGCCTTGGTGGCTGCGTAGGTAGCCAGCAGTGGTATCGGCTGGAACGCGGCGATGGAAGCGACATTGAGCACGCGTCCATAGCCGCGCTTGCACATGGGTGGCAGAAACTGCGCCAGCATCCCCGTCAGGCCGGCGACGTTGAGGTCGACCATCTCCTCGTGCTGCCGCGGCGGCGTCGTGGCAAACGCGCCCTGCCGCAACACGCCGGCGTTGTTGACCAGCACATCGATGGCAATGCGCTTGCGCCTGAGTGTGGCGCCCAGTGCCTGGGCTGCCGCGGGCCGGGCGAGATCGGCCGCCTGCACCCACACCTTCACGCCATGCTCGGACGACAGCGACGCGGCGAGGGCTTCGAGCTTTGCGGTGTTGCGTGCCACCAGCACCAGGGCGTGCCCGGCTTGCGCAAATCGCTTTGCCAGGGCCTCTCCGATACCGGATGACGCGCCGGTGATCAACGCAGTGTCGACGCGATGCTTCCTTGATCCAGCCATGCGGTCTGCCTCCGGCCGCCGGGGCGGCGCGTGCTGTCAGCCCCTGCGGTTCGCCGGCTCGTGGCTCGGGCGGCCGTGCAGCCGCGTTGCCCGTCCGCGCTACTTGGTAGGCGTGGGCGGCTTGCTGCTTGTCGAACCAAATGGCACGGCGGGACCACTCGGCTTCTTCGATTGCTTGGGCTTCTTCTTTTCCTTGTTGCTGCGTAGCTGACCTTTGGCCATTCGTGTTCTCCCGGAAAGGAAAGACTTACTCGACATTCACCCGATAACTATCCAACGATGTGAAGCGAAACGCAAACCCTCCCGTCGGCTAGGCCGCGGCGACGATCGTGAAGTGCTCGACGCGCGGCGGTTGCGCGAAGAACGGTCCGACAATCGCACGCCATTCGGCAAACGCCGCCGATCCGCGAAAGTCGACCGTGTGATTTTCCAGCGTTTCCCATTCGATCTGGAGCACATAGCGCTCGGGTGACTCGATTCCCTTGTGCACGCTGGCCCGGAGAAAGCCGGTCGACCTGGAGATGACCGACTCGATGCCGCGAGTGATGGCGGCGTCGAATGCCGCCTGATCGCCCGGCCGGATCGTGATGTCGGCGAGTTCAAGAATCATGATGAAGCTCCTTCCGCGGTAGGAGTTCGATTCTCGCCTGCACGGCTACTCCTGGCGGGCCGGGCCGGCTGACCGGAAAGGACGTGTTCTTCAACTGCGCGTGGCGAGCCCAACCCTGCAGCCCGTTACCTCACTCGTGCGATGACTTCTTTCCCAAGAGATCCTTCAGACCGGCAAAGGGGCTGTGAGTGGATGCCGCACCGGCTGCACTGGCGTGGGGTGCGTTGCCCGCCGCCTCAAGCTGCCGCTGGTGCTCGTTGTCGTGGCAATAAAGGCATAACAGTTCCCAGTTGCTGCCGTCCGGCGGATTGTTGTCGTGGTTGTGGTCCCGATGATGAACCGTCAATTCGCGCACATTCCGGTGCGTGAACTCGCGCGCGCAGCGACCGCAGATCCACGGGTAAAGCTTCAGCGCCCGTTCCCGATAGCCCTGCGCGCGCGCATCAGCGGCGTGGCGCGCCTCGGCCACGATGCGATCCAGCTTTCCGGGGTCGGCTGACTTCATTCGAATGCCACGCGTCTTGTGGAGACCAACGCAGTTTCAACGACGAGGGTCACTAGCTGCAACATTGATTGCCGGCGAGGACAGGTGCGCTCGCCCGGTAGCCACCGTCGAGGCCGGATGAACTGTCCGCCGGAGCACCCATTCCGCCACAATCAGGTTCGGCACCCAACATAGCCATGCGATCGCCGGATAGGCCAATCCGAACGGGACTCCCGCCGCAACCGACCCCGGCAACCAGAGTCGAAGCGTAACCGCCGCGAAGCTCAGCGCGAAATTCCGGACCATCCAGCGGCGGTGTGCGGGAATGTCACGACGGCGGATGGCGCGGTAGGCGAGTAGCCCGGTGGCGAGCCAGGCAAGCGCCAGTCCGGCGAATCCCAGGCGACCGACGAGCCCACCGTGCGCGTGCAGGGAAAGGGTCAGGCCGGCCAGTCCGCCGACCAGCACGCCGATGGCCAGATAGAGTCGACCTGACACGCGATGCAGACTCGGGTAGACGGAGCGCAACCGCGCCGAGAACTGCAATGGCCCCAGAACCAGCGCCACGGCCGAAGCGAACACGTGCGCGTAGACAGCGGCGCGCTGCGACTCGAAGCCGACGCGCATGTCCGGATGGACCACCTTCCCAACCGGGAACAGGCTGTAGGCCACGACGGCATAGCCCGCGACGCCGAGCGACAGCGCACAGAGGATTACGTAACCCGTTGCAGTCCATGCGCGGTGAGTCACGTCACGGTCTCCACGCCGTGGCCGGAAACATCACATCAGTTCCCACTGGCGGCCCGCTCGAGCCGCCGGGTCTCGCCGATCTTCAGTACATCGAACTGGATCGGTGTGAGCCCGCGTACCTGTCGCTGCCGCGCCAGCTCGACCGGCGGCTCGTCGAGCGGCTCGTCGGCAAGCGACTCGAACGTGCCCCAGTGCATGCCGATCGCTCGCTCGGCACGGAGATCCTCGCGCACCTGCACTGCCTCGGCAACATCGATGTGCATCACTTTCATGAACCAGCGCGGCGCGTACGAGCCGATTGGAATGAATGCCATGTCGAACGGGCCGAGACGCTGGCCGATGTCGATGAAGTCCTTCGAGTAGCCGGTGTCACCGGTGTGGATCAGGCGCAGCCCCTCACCCTCGACGACCCAGCCGCCCCACAGCGTCTGGTTCGCGTCGGTGAGAGTGCGCTTGCTCCAGTGCTGCACCGGCACGAAGACCATGCGCAGGCCGCCTTCGCGCGTTTCCTGCCACCAATCGTATTCGTCGACGCGCGTGATGCCCAGGCTCGCGAACCATGCCTTCAGTCCCTTTGGAACAAGGAAACGGGGACTCCCCTGGCGCATCGTCGACAGGCGCAGGACCGTATCCTCATCGAGATGGTCGTAGTGGCTGTGCGAGATCATCACTACGTCGATGCGCGGCAGTTCCGGAATGTCGATCGGCAAGGGCACGACGCGTTTCGGCCCCACGAAGCCGAGCGGAGAAGCGCGCTCCGAAAAAATCGGGTCGAACAGGACATTGGTGCCGGCCAGCCGCACGAGCAGCGTCGCGTGCCCGATCCAGGTGACCGAGGGATTGGCATCCGGCGAGCTCAGCGCAGCCGGGTCCGTTCGCACTGACGGCAGGTTCCACCCTCCGGGAGGCGGCTGGGGGGTTCCATTGCGGAAACGCTCCAGTTGCCAGGCCCAGAAGCTTTCCTTCTCGGGGTGCGGATAGTTGTTGCGGAATCCATCCGGCCCCACCGGTGCCGGCTGGGCCAGAGGTGCAAGGGTCGTCACCGCGAGAAACGCAGCAGTGCAAAGGCGCACCAAGCGCACGGAGTAGTGGCGGGAAGTAGCCGCGGACGGGCACACACCTCAACCATACCGGACAGTGCGGACCCGAGGCGGAGCGCGCCGGGACAGCGCACCGCGCGAAGCGGGGGCGCAAGCCTGGATGCTGCGAAGTGTGAATAACCCGCTTCTGCGAAAAGACATCTTCCGTAGTTGGCTGGGCGCTGCCTCGCTGTAATGCACGGCATCCGCCAACCGGTGGGCAACGAAGTCCAAGGAGAACGCCATGCACACCCAATTGCTCAAGCACACCGTCGCCGCCCTGGCCGCCGCCGCCACGACGCTGCTGCTGTTCCACTCGGTCGCGTCCGTCGCCGATCACGACCGTGCCGCCTTACTTGCGGCGCAGATGAAGCCGATGACGCTGGCCTCCGGTGGCGTCGAGGCAACGCTTCGCTGAAGCGAAGCCAGGCGCTGCACGAAACAAGCACTGCCAGAAACAGAAAGCCCGGCCGTAGCCGGGCTTTCTTTCTTCTTGCGGTGACTCGTCTATCTGCTCGCGGACTGCGCAGGACCGGGCGCGGCGCGCTGCTCGTCGCTCAGTTGGCCCGCGGTGCCGTCACGGTCACGCGCTCGAGCGCGATGACCTGCATGCCGGCGTCGTCGCGCGGCTGCATGCCGGCCACGGTGCTGCCCAGCACGACGGCGCTGGTCAGGACGGCCACCACCAGGGCGGTGATCCGGGCGGAAACGGAAGCGGTGTAGTTGGCGTTCATGGTGCGGTCCTTTCGTGAAGCAAGTGCGTTGTCGATGGGTGCACTGTAGGCATCACGAACGAGACTTTCGAGCGACTTGCGACCGGCTGCGCAATTCGCGGCGTGAACTGCAAAGCGGGTTTCGTCGCGCTCAGGCGCCCTTGTGCAGTTCATCCGGCCCAGATGCAGTTCGTCGCCGCCAGCGGCAGTTCGCGCCGGATTTCGGCGCCACTATCCGTCCGGGCGTGCTGCGCGGGCGGAAGTCAGGCGGGGCAGTCCGGGACGGCGCCAAGTGCCGTTTCTGAGTAGGGATCGCGACCCTTGAGGTAGTCCTTCCAGGTCCAGTCCACGGGTACGTCAGGAGTCAGTGAATCGATATTCCAGTCGACCAGTACCTGTGCTGACGGGACATCAACCGGCTTCCGGGAGTACAGATGCGCCTTGTCTGCATAGTGCAGGCGAAGCCTGGAGTGCGGCAGGTCGACGTTGCCGCCCTCTGACCAGGTGTCCAGCTCGTCGCCGGGCTCGCTGCCGACGATCCGGGCGGCCGTCTCTTGTCTGAGCCAGACGGCGTGCGTGATACCGGCAGAAAACGTACTGGGGCCGAGAATGACCTGAAGTCGTCCCGGCTCACGCACCCAGGGCAACACAGTCAACTGCTTGAGGAACTGATGACCCTTGGAAGCATCCCCGCCCGTATTGAATCGCAGATCGATCACCATCATTCGTGGCGGACGGGCTCCGGCGTCGGCGACCAGTCGCTCGCCAAAGGAAATCATTGGTTCACCGGCGGCGTCCTGTGCGCGATTGAACTGGAAATAGAGCACGTCGTTCGCACAGCGTGCAGCCCAGTAGTTCGTCGCGACGTTTCTCAATGCGACAGGCAAAGGCGTAGCCGCCAGCGCGTGGGACCAGCCACTCGCGCCGGGATGCGCCGGAGACAGGAACCACCAGCTTTCCTCCGGCCGGTCGCGCGGAGGGAGCGCCAAAGGTTCCAGTTGCACGGACAGCTGTCCACTTTCATCGCTTACGACGAAACTTGCCGAGTCCTCTGGGATCACGCCACTGGTTCTGAGCGCCTCCGGACTCGTCAGCGAGTACGTCGCCATGTAGTCAGCCCAGCGGTCGTTGCTGGCGAACAGTGGCCGCACTGCCATCTGGGCCAGTTCGATCGGCGTGTCGCCGATTGCGACCACTTTTCGGCCCAGCAGCGCGAGCCCCGATCCCTGGGCAGCGACGACGCGCCAGCCATCGGCAAACTTCCAGATCCGCACCGGATAGCGGCGCCAGTAACCGCGATTGCGCAGCACGTAGGCGCGCGTGTGCGCATTGCCCGACAAAGCGGCGATGCGGGCGAGTTCAGCCACGATGTCGTTGTCGTCGAGTGATGGCAGGCGCTGGCGTAAGTCCATCAACCGTTGCTCGGCGGTCGCGCGCGCCGCTGGGGAGTAGCTGCGATCCCTGGCAAGCCAGGCGTCGCGCGCAACTTCAAGATCGGCTTGCCAGCGGGTCGTGCGCTCGTCGGCCGCCGCTGCCACGGTCAGCAACGACGCCACGATGAACGATGACGATCGAAGCGCGGAAGACAGCACCGTCTTCCAGCGCGAGTTCAAGGCTGTAGCACCGACTCTCACCTGGGATCGCGGGCGAGGCTTCCTACGAACCGGCCGAGATGCCGTTTTCCTTCACGACCTTGCCCCAGCGGTCGATCTCCTTCTGCATAAAGGCCTTGAACTCGGCCGGACCCTGTCCGGTGATCGTCATGCCTTGCGCGCTCAGTCGTTCGGCAACGGCCGGGTCCTTCAGCGCCTTCTGCACTTCGGCGTTCATGCGGTCGACGATGGCGGCCGGCGTCTTCCCCGGTGCGATCACTCCCCAGTAGGCAAGGGCCTCGAAGTTGCGAATACCGGTTTCGGCGAGCGTCGGCGTGTCCGGCAGGCTCGGGTGACGCTTCGCCCCGGTGACGGCCATCGGCCGGACGGTGCCGGCCTTCACATGTGGCATCACGAGGAACACGGTGCCGATGCCGATGGGCGTGTGGCCGGCAACGACGTCGTTCATCAGTGGGCCGCCGCCGCGGTAGGGGATGTGCGTCCACGACCAGCCGTCCTGCTTGCCGGCCTGGATCATCGCCAGGTGCCCCAGGCTGCCGGTGCCGATCGAACCGATCGTGATGCCCTTGATGCTGCGGGCATCGGCGTTGACGTCGGCGAACTTCATGTACTTCGACTTGCTCGACGCCACCAGCGCCATCGGCGAGGTGCCGATCAGCGTCACGTGCTCCAGCCCCTTGATCGTGTCGAACGAGATGTTGGGTATCAGGCTCGGGTTGGTGCCGTGCGTATCGAAGACAACGCCAAAGGTCGTGCCGTCGGGGGCGGCCTTGGCGACCGCGGCGGTGCCGATCGATCCGGAAGCGCCGCCGATGTTCTCGACGACGACGCTCTGGCCCAGTTGCTTCGACAGTTGCTGCGCCAGCACGCGCGAGACCTGGTCGACCGAACCGCCCGGCGGAAACACCGAGATCAGTCGGATCGGCTTGTCGGGCCAGGTCTGTGCGCCAGCTGTGCCGGCGATGAGGGCGAGGGCCGCGACGGCCAGGGCTCGGGGGAATGCGGACATCGTGGTCTCCTGTAGCGCGCGCCTGCTGGCACGTCGGGGCGCAAGCTTATCGGCGCGTCGCGCCGGCGTCATGCGGCCGTGCAGGAGTCCGATCAGAACAACGCGCCGCGCGCCTCGATCGGCCAGAGGTCGATCACCAGGTCGTTGCGCGAAACGACGATCACGTCGTGCAGGTTGATCGTCGGATCGATGTGTCCTGGAATCAGGAGAGGCTTGTCGCCGAGCGCCAGGTTCGGTCCCTCGTTGCCGACGCGGATCAGGATCGTGTGTTCGTCCGAAACACCGCGTACCTGCCAGCCCTCGAAGGCCGGCATCGCGGGGCCGGAATCGGTCGAGAAGGCCTTGAGCCCGGCGTCGAGCGTGACGCGGTCGCCGCGAGCACTCATGACCGACGCCAGGATGTAGAGCGCCGGTTCGAACGCCGGCGCGATCGGATCGAACTCGTTCTTGCCGTAGTCGATGTCCATCAGGACGTACGAGCCCGGCTGCACCTCGTTGTACACGCCGCTGCCGGTTTCGTAAGGAAAGGTCCCGGTGCCGCCTCCGGTGACGATGTCGCACGGCAGCCCTTCGGCCAGTAGTCCGTCGCGCGCGGCACCGGCCAGTCCGGCGGCCAGCGTGATCGCCTGCCGCCGTTCCCGCACGGTGCGGCGGTGCTGGGCGGAGCCGTAGTAGGCCTGCAGGCCGCGCAGACGCAGGTTCTTGTGCAGCTTGATCTCGCGTGCGAGGTCGACGACGGCCGGTGTATCCGGCACGCCGGCGCGTCCGTGGCCGACATCCAGTTCGATATAGACCTCGAGCTCGGCGGCCAGTGCACGGCAGGCCGTGGCGAGTTGCCGCACCTGGCGCACGTCGTCGACGCAGACCGCAATCGTCGCCTTGGGATGGCGGATCGCCAGCGAGGCCAGCGCGGTCACCTTGCGCTTGCCGATGACCTCGTTCGTGATCAGCACGTTATCGATGCCGCCGGCAAGAAAGATCTCGGCCTCGGAGACTTTCTGGCAGCAGATGCCGACTGCGCCAGCTTCCATCTGCCGGCGCGCGATCTCGACGCACTTATGGCTCTTGGCGTGCGGGCGCACGCGCATGCCGCGCACGGTGGAAGAGCGCATCAGCCGCTCGAGATTGGCCTCGAAGCGGTCCAGATCGAGCACGAGGGCCGGAGTGTCGACCTCATGCAGCGCATCGCCGACGCGTGCGGGAGCCCAGCGCAGTTTCATGGGGCCGAGTCTAACGGCCGGGTCGGGTGGCGCCGCGCCCGTAGAATCGCGCCTTTCGGTGAAGCTGCACCGTTGACGGCCGCGCAAATCGCGGCATTGCGACTGAAAATGAGCATCAAGAGCGACAAGTGGATCCGCCGCATGGCGGAGCACGGCATGATCGAGCCGTTCGAACCCGGCCAGGTGCGCGAGGTGAACGGGCAGAAGATCGTCAGCTACGGCACGTCGAGCTACGGCTACGACATCCGCTGTGCCGACGAATTCAAGATCTTCACCAACATCAACCACACGATCGTCGATCCGAAGGACTTCGACCCGAACTCCTTCGTCGACATCAAAAGCGACGTCTGCATCATCCCGCCCAACTCGTTCGCGCTGGCGCGTACCGTCGAATATTTCCGCATTCCGCGCAGCGTGCTGACCATCTGTCTCGGCAAGAGTACGTACGCGCGCTGCGGCATCATCGTCAACGTCACTCCGCTCGAACCCGAATGGGAAGGGCACGTGACGCTCGAGTTTTCCAACACCACGCCGCTGCCGGCCAAGATCTACGCGCGCGAAGGCTGTGCGCAGGTGCTGTTCCTTGAAGGAGACGAGGTCTGCGAGACCTCGTACAAGGACCGCGGGGGCAAGTATCAGGGTCAGCGCGGCGTGACGCTGCCGCGCACCTGACGGGGCGGCACCGCATTGCCGGCGTCAGGCAGTTCGCCGGCCGGATGCGCTACCGCTCCATCATCTTCGGCCGCGAAACGTCAGCAGCCTTCGAATTCCCCGAGGCAGCAGGCGAAGCCTGCACAGCCTGCTGCTTGGAAGTCGGCGACGGCTGCGTCGGAACCGCTGCCGGTGCAGCGTTCTGGACCGGCGCGGCCACCGGAGCGGTGCGCTGTGAGGGAACCGCAGCCGGCGCACGCTGAGAGCCAGGAGGAACTGTCGTGGGGACAACCGACGGTGCGGCGGCGACTCCGCGGTGTGCGTTGCCCGCGTTGCCCTGCTGGCCGCGATTGCCGGGGTTCCCTGAATTCACCTGACTTGGTTGACGCACCGTCGGCGGTGCTGCCGGCGGCGTACGCGCGGGTTCGGCCGGGAACGGCTTCTGCAGTTGCTGATACGGCGGCACGATCTCTTGTGGCAGATTGGGTTTGGGCCGCGGCGCTTCGCGCTCGGGCAACTGTCCCGGCGCGGGCGGCAACGGGCGCGGCTCGACGCGACGGATCGGCGCCGGTTGCGACAGTGTCGTGTCGGCACCGGGCAACGGCTGCGGCGGCGCGACGTTGTACTTCGGCGCGGTCTGCGCAACGCTTTGCCCGGAGCGAACGTGCGGCGGAGCAACGCGTCCAGCAGGAGGTGTCGAGCGATCGTTGTCGGACACAGGTGCGGTCCGCTTCGGGCGTGGCGGCGGCGCCATCGGACGCAGGTCGGCAACTTTCTCGGTCTGCGCCGGGATGCGGACCTTCACGATCGGGTCGCGGAAGCGCGGAGTCGGCACCCAGGTCGAACCGGGTCGCTGGTTGATGTCCGGCGGTGTCCCGTGCGGCGGCCGTTGGATGATGGTCCGGTTGATGACGGTCACGTAGGTCGGGTTGGTCCGGTAGTGCGGCCGGTAGGCGTGCCATGGCGCGAGCGGGTACCAGCCGACCACCGGGCCACCGAAACCGATCGACACCGTCGTGCCGCCGCCGACGAAGCCCACGAGCGCCGGGGCCCACACTGGCCGCGCGACGAAATTGCCGGGCCACCAGCCCCAGCGGTTGCCGATGACGACCCAGCGTCCGTAGTGGAACGGCGCATAGCCCCAGGGTGCGGCGTCGACCCAGGTCCAGCCCCACGGCTGTACCCAGCGCCAGCGGCCGTCGCGGTACGGCGCCCAGCCGACCGGCACGGCGCGCGGCATCCAGACCGTGCCATAGCTCGCGTCGGTCACCCAGTCGCCATGCGCATCGAGTTCCTCGAAACCGGTCATGTAGGGCGATACGTAGCGCGCCGCCTGGACCTGCTGGTAACGCGCATCGCGCGCGAAGGCCCATTCGTCGAGCGGCGTGGCGACGGCAGCGGCGAAGTTCATGCTCGACTGCGTCATCACGAGCGCCTGATTGCTGTTCACCGTGACGCTATTCGTGCCATGACGCACGAAGCCCTGGCCCTGGAACACGGTGAACCTGAGCGGGGCGTTGTCGACGGCGTCGATGCGATAGCTGCCCGGGGCGGCCAGGTCGATGCGTACGCCGCCGACCTCGACCGCGACCGTTTCGCCCTGCTGCGCCGCTGCCAGCCGGATGTTGATGACGCCGCGCTCCAGATTGAAAGTCTTGTTTCCGAAGTCGAGCTGGCTGAAGCCGCCCACGCTGCCGGCGCCGAGCCGCAACGCGTGCGGGCCGACGCGCACTTCCGTGCGCCCGTTGTCGGCCGCGAGTCCGGTGCCGACCGTGACGACGTCGTTCAGCTGGGCCTGGTCCCATGCGCCGTCGCCGTCTTCCTCGGTACGCCAGATGCGGACCTCGCCGTCGATCGCAGCCACGCGGCCGGCAATCAGCGGCGGTGAGTCGTCGGAATAGGCAGCCGGTGCGCCCGACTGGGCGGCGGGAAGTGCCGTGCTGCAGCCCACGGTAAGTACCGTGGCCAGCAGGCCGAGCCAGCGTCGCAAAGGGAAGTTCGTCGTTTGCATGGTGCGGACCTCTCGGTAGTGAGCGTCCAACGTCTTGCCGGAAGTGGCTGTTGACCGGTCGTTACACCCTGTTACAGGGTCTCCGACCGGTCGACGTCGGCAACTGCGTCCTGACCAGGCGAACAGTGCGTTGCCGGTATTGAAGTCGCGGCGACCCGACGAGCCACCGTTCAGCGATTCATTTGCTTGCGACGCCCGCGGGCGCGGATAATCCGCACCCTTCCAACGCCGCCCGCCGGCACGACTGGCTCCTCATGCGCTTCCGCTTCCCCATTGTGATCATCGACGAGGACTTTCGTTCCGAGAATGCGAGCGGCCTCGGCATCCGCGCGCTGGCGAAGGCGATCGAGGCCGAAGGCGTCGAGGCGCTCGGCGTCACCAGCTTCGGCGATGTGGCGAGCTTCGCGCAGCAGCAGAGCCGCGCGTCGGGATTCATCCTGGCGGTGGACGACGAGGAACTGGCCGACGGCAATGGCGACCAGGAGACCGTCGCCAAGCTGGCAGCGTTCGTGCGCGAGATCCGCCGTCGCAACGCGGACATCCCGATCTTCCTGTACGGCGAAACGCGCACGACGCAGCACTTGCCGAACGAGGTGCTGCGCGAACTGCACGGTTTCATCCACATGTTCGAGGACACCCCGGAGTTCGTCGCGCGCTACATCGTGCGCGAGGCGCGCGCCTACCTCGACACGCTGGCGCCGCCGTTTTTCCGTGCGCTGGTCCACTACGCGCAGGACGGTTCGTACTCGTGGCACTGCCCGGGCCACTCGGGCGGAGTGGCTTTCCTGAAGAGCCCGGTCGGGCAGATGTTCCACCAGTTCTTCGGCGAGAACATGCTGCGGGCGGACGTCTGCAATTCGGTGGACGAACTCGGCCAGTTGCTCGATCACACCGGGCCGGTGGCGGCGAGCGAGACGCAACGCGGCGCGCATCTTCGGCGCCGACCACCTGTTCTTCGTCACCAACGGCACGTCGACATCGAACAAGATCGTCTGGCACTACGTCGTGGCGCCGGGCGACGTGGTGATCGTCGACCGCAACTGCCACAAGTCGATCCTGCATGCGATCACGATGACGGGCGCGATCCCGGTGTTCCTGACGCCGACGCGCAATCACTACGGGATCATCGGCCCGATCCCGCTGGAGGAATTCCAGTGGGAGTCGATCGCGAAGAAGATCGAGCGCCATCCGCTGATCAAGAGCGCCAGTGCAGCCCGACGCGCGGGGGACGCGGCGGCGCGCGACAAGCCACGCGTACTGACGCTGACGCAGAGCACCTACGACGGCATCCTCTACAACGTCGAGACGATCAAGTCGCTGCTCGACGGCAAGATCGACACGCTGCACTTCGACGAGGCCTGGCTGCCGCACGCCGCGTTCCACTCGTATTACCGCGAGATGCACGCGATCGGCGGGCAGTCTGAGCGGCCGCGCAATCGCGCATCGATGATCTTCTCGACGCAGTCGACGCACAAGATGCTGGCGGGCCTGTCACAGGCCTCGCAGATCCTGATCGAAGATGCACAGACCGAGAAGCTGGACCGCTTCATGTTCAATGAAGCGTTCCTGATGCACACATCGACTTCGCCGCAGTACGCGATCATCGCCTCGTGCGACGTCGCGGCCGCGATGATGGAGCCGCCCGGCGGCACCGCACTGGTGGAGGAATCGATCTCGGAAGCGCTCGAATTCCGCCGCGCGATGCGCAAGGTCGACGCCGAGTTCGGGCCAGACGAGAGCGGTGGCTGGTGGTTCAAGGTCTGGGGACCCGATCACCTTGCGACCGAAGGCATCGGCACGCGCGAGGACTGGATGCTGAAGCCGGGTGACGCCTGGCACGGCTTCGAGCAGATCGCACCCGGATTCAACATGCTGGACCCGATCAAGGCGACCGTGATCACGCCGGGCCTGAATCTCGATGGTTCCTTCGCCGACCCCGGCATCCCGGCGGCGATCGTGACGAAGTACCTCGCCGAGCACGGCATCATCGTCGAGAAGACGGGGCTGTACTCGTTCTTCATCATGTTCACGATCGGCATCACCAAGGGCCGCTGGAACACGATGGTCACGGAACTGCAGCAGTTCAAGGACGACTACGACAACAACGAGCCGCTGTGGCGCGTGATGCCGGAGTTCATCCGCCAGTTCCCGCAGTACGAGAAAATGGGGCTGCGTGAACTCTGCACGGCCGTGCACACGATCTATCGCGACAGCGACATCGCGCGACTGACCACCGAGATGTACCTGTCCGAGATGGAACCGGTGATGAAGCCGGCCGACGCGTATGCGCAGATGGCACACAGCGCGGTCGACCGGGTGCCGATTGACGAGCTCGAGGGTCGCGTCACGTCGGTGCTGCTGACGCCGTATCCGCCCGGCATCCCGCTGCTGATCCCGGGCGAGCGCGTCAACCGGACGATCGTGCGCTACCTGCAGTTCGCGCGCGAACTGAATCAGCGCTTCCCGGGGTTCGGTACCGACATTCACGGGCTGGTGAAGCAGGACGTCGAGGGCCGCACCGACTATTTCCTGGATTGCGTGCGGCGATGATCGTGCAACCGTCGGCGGCTGCGCGCCGTTCCAACGAACTGCCGTTGAAGGTATGCCATGACTGAGACCCTGACCGGACTGGCGGGACTCGCAATGACGGGATTCATGATCGCGTTCGTGATCCTGATGTTGTTCATGGTGCTCATCCAGCCGATCTGGAGCATTGTCGACTGCGCCATCGACTCCAAGCGCGGGACCGCCAGCAAGGTCGTCTGGATCATCCTTCTCGTGGTTCTTTATGGACTGGCGAACTGGTTCTACGGCGCCTTCGCCGCGGCCGGTGGAGCGCTGCGGCGGCTAACGCGACTGGCATGGGCGTTCGCCATCGTGCTGTTGATCGCCTTCCTTGCGATGTACTGGAGCCATGCCGAGTTCCGCCGTGGCATCGAGCAGGAGTGGCACAAGCGCCACCAGATGGTTGTCCTGGCCGATGCTGCGACCCTTGCGCGGCACGTTGGTTTCGCAGAGGGAGTTCGTGGGTGAATACTCCGATCGACCTGCGTTCTGACACGGTCACCCGCCCGACCGACGCGATGCGTGCGGCCATGGCCGCTGCACCCGTCGGCGACGACCAGTACGGCGAGGACCCGACGACCAACCGCCTGCAGGAGCGCGTGGCGGAACTGCTCGGCAAGGAGGCGGCGTCTGTGGCTGCCGAGCGGAACGATGGCCAACCAGGTGGCGCTGCGCGTGCTGACGCGCCCGGGCGACGACGTGATCGTCAGCCGCGAGTCGCACGCGGTGTGGCACGAGACCGGCGGCTCGGCAGCCAACGCCGGCGTGCAGTTCACCGAGATCGGCGCCCGCGGGGTCTACACCGTCGAGGATTTCCTGGCCGTACGCAAGCCGCGCGGGCATGCGATCTACCCGCCGACCACGCTGCTGGAGATCGAGAACACGCACAACCGCTCGGGCGGCGTCGTGTTTCCGCAGGACGAGGTCGAGCGCCTGTGCGCAGCGGCGCGCGCTCAGGGTGTGGCCACCTTCCTCGACGGCGCGCGGCTGTGGAACGCGGCGGCCGCCAGCGGACACAGTGAAGCCCAGCTCGCGGCACCGTTCGACCTTGTCGCTGTGGCACTGTCGAAGGGGCTCGGGGCACCGGGCGGCTCGCTGCTGGCGGGATCGCGCGAGCTGATCGAGCGTGCCACTCGCTATCGCCGCATGTTCGGCGGGGCGATGCGTCAGACCGGCATCTACGCCGCGGCGGGCCTGTTTGCGATCGAGCACCAACGCACGCGCCTGGTCGAGGATCACGCCAACGCGCGCCGCATCGCCGACGTGCTCGCGCAGAACGCGCGTGTCGACATCGACCTCGCCACCGTGCAGACCAACATCATCGTGTTCCGGTTGAAGGACGCCGCGCCGGACGCGGCGACGGTGGTCGAGCGCGCGCGCGAGCTCGGGGTGCTGCTCTTCCCCTTCGGCGCGCGCACCTTGCGCGCCGTGACGCATCTCGATGTCAGCACCGCGCAATGCGAACGCGCGGCGGCGACGCTCTGCGACATCATCTGACAACTTCTGTTTGCGGAAAGAAGGAGCCCTGCCATGACGAAGAAGATCATCACCGTGTTCGGCGCTACCGGCGCACAGGGCGGCGGGCTGGCGCGGGCGATCCTGGCCGATGCGACGAGCGAATTTGCGGTGCGGGCGGTAACGCGCAAACCGGACTCGGACTCCGCCAGGGCCCTGGCTGCTGCCGGTGCCGAAGTGGCCGTGGCGGATCTCGACGATGCGGCCAGCGTGCAGCGCGCGATGAGTGGCGCGTTCGGCGCCTTCTGCGTGACCAATTTCTGGGAGCACTTCTCTCCGGAGAAGGAATTGGCCCAGGCCGCGACGCTCGCGGACGCCGCCACCAAGGCCGGCGTGAAGCACGTGGTCTGGTCGACGCTCGAGGACACGCGCGCGTTCTTTCCCGCAGACGGCAAGCGCATGCCGGTGCTGATGGGCAAGTACAACGTGCCGCACTTCGACGCCAAGGGCGAGGCGAACAAGCTCTTCTCCGGCCGCGTGCCGACGACGCTCGTCAACACGTCGTTTTACTGGGACAACCTGATCCACTTCGGCATGGGACCGAAGAAGGGGCCGGACGGCGTGCTGGCGTTCACGCTGCCGATGGCCGACAAGCGCCTGTCCGGCATCGCGGCAGAGGACATCGGCAAGTGCGTCTACGGCATCTTCAAGGGCGGCACCGCCAATGTCGGCAAGACCTTCGGCCTCGCCGGCGAACACCTGACCGGTGCGCAGATGGCCGCCGCGCTGACCCGGGCGCTGGGCCAGACCGTGCGGTACAACGTGGTCACGCCCGAGCAGTTCCGCGGCTTCGGATTCCCCGGCGCCGAAGACATGGGCAACATGTTCCAGTTCTATGCCGAGTTCGAGGACTATTTCACCGGTGCCCGGCCGCTCGACGTTGCGCGCAGGCTGAACCCCGAGCTTCAGGACTTTGCGACGTTCCTCGCGCGCAACGCGAGCCGGATACCCCTCGGCTGATCTGCCGGTCCGCGATCTAGAACTACCGCGGTGCCGCGGGCGTCCGGATGCCCTCGGGTTACACTTGCGCTTCGCTGATGTAGGTCGAAGCGGGAGAGCGCGTCCAGGTCCTCGGAGTCGGACGCCGCCGAAGGCGCAATCTCACCCGGAATCGCTCAGGTTCAAGAACCGCTTCGTTACCGGCGACTCTGGAGAGACCGCGGTCGCATGACTTGCGGCGCCGAAGGGGCAGGGGCGCACTTCACAAGGCGTCTCCCGAACTCTCAGGCAAAAGGACAGAGGGGTGCGGCACGACCACGGTCGGATCGCGCCCCTTTTCTTTTTGCGAGAACTCCATGGGCAATCGAACTCCTCTTTACGACACGCACGTCGCCTCCGGCGCGAAGATCGTCGACTTCGGCGGCTGGGACATGCCGGTGGCCTACGGTTCGCAGATCGAAGAGCACCATGCGGTACGCCGCGACGCCGGCATGTTCGATGTCTCGCACATGTGCCCGGTCGATGTCGAGGGCACCGATGCGCGCGCTTTCCTCAGGCGGCTCGTCGCCAACAACGTCGACAAGCTGACGCACTCCGGCAAGGCGCTGTACGCCTGCATGTTGAATCCTGCCGGCGGCGTCATCGACGATCTCATCATCTACTTCCTGCGCGACGACTGGTTTCGCGTCGTCGTCAACGCATCGACGGCCGAAAAAGATCTCGCCTGGATGGAAAAGGTGCGGGTCGACGGTGGCTTTGCAGTGACGATCAAACCGCGGCGCGACCTGGCCATGATCGCGGTGCAGGGGCCAAACGCACGCGCGAAGTTCTGGCAAGTGCGGCCTGCGACGAAAGCCGCGACCGAAGGCCTGGGGCCGTTCTTCGCTGCCGAGGTGGGCGACCTTTTTGTGGCACGTACCGGCTACACCGGTGAAGACGGCTTCGAGGTCATGCTACCGGTCGCGCAGGCGCCGGTGCTGTGGACCGCCCTGCAAGCTGCGGGTGTCGCAGAAGCTGGACTGGGCGCGCGAGACACGCTGCGGCTCGAAGCCGGCATGAACCTTTACGGCAATGACATGGACGAAGCGGTGTCGCCGCTCGATGCCGGCCTGGCGTGGACGGTCGACCTGAAGTCGCCGCGGGACTTCGTCGGCCGCGCGGCACTGGAGCGGCAGTCGGCCGATGCGAGCGCCCGCAAGTCGCTCGTTGGCCTCAAGTTGCTCGACAAGGGCGTGCTGCGCTCACACCAGAAGGTCGTGACACCGGCCGGCGAGGGGGAGGTCACCAGCGGGACGTACTCGCCGACGCTCGGTTTCTCGGTCGCGATGGCGCGCGTGCCGCGCGACGTGAAGGTCGGTGACACCGTACAGGTCGACATCCGCGGCAAGCTCATGCCCGCGTTGGTCGTCAAGATGCCTTTCGTGCGCAACGGCAAGCCGCTGATCTGAACGTCGCAGGGAATCGCGTCGCGGCGCGCCGCACGTGCACCCGATCCGAAAGTTTGACAACAGGAGAGCACATGAACATTCCCTCGAACCTCAAGTACACAGCCTCACACGAGTGGGTCAAGGTCGGCGACGACGGACTGCTGTGGATCGGCATCACCGACGCAGCGCAGGACATGCTGGGCGACCTCGTATTCGTCGGCGACTTCAAGGTCGGCGCGACGCTGAAGGCGGGCGAGACGGCCGGCGTGGTCGAGTCGGTCAAGGCGGCCTCCGACGTCTATGCGCCGGTCGACGGCGACATCGTCTCCTTCAATGACGCGCTTGGTTCGGAACCGCAGCAGTTGAACTCCGCTCCTTACGATGCATGGATCTTCAAGATGAAGACGAAGGCCTCGATCGATGGCCTGCTCGATGCCAAGGCCTACGAAGCCAACGTAGCCGCCTCGAAGTAATCGCAAGTAAGCACACCACCCCTTTCGCCGGACCGGACATGAACCTGCACGACCTCGAGCATCACCACGAATTCCACGCCCGCCACATCGGCCCGAACGACGCCGAGATCGCCGAGATGCTTGCAGCGGTAGGCGCAACCTCGCTCGACGGGCTGGTCGATGCGATCGTGCCGTCATCGATCAAGCTCACGGCGCCGCTGGACCTGCCGGGCGCGGTGACCGAAGAGGAGGCTCTGGCAAAGATCCGGACGATCGCCGACGGCAACCGCGTCCATCGCAGCTTCATCGGCCAGGGCTACTACGGCACCGTGACGCCCAAGGTCATCCTGCGCAACATCCTCGAGAACCCCGCCTGGTACACCGCCTACACGCCTTACCAGGCCGAGATCTCGCAGGGCCGGATGGAGGCACTGATCAACTTCCAGACGATGGTCGCGGACCTCACCGGCATGGAGATTGCGAACTCATCGCTGCTCGACGAGGGCACCGCCGCGGCCGAGGCGATGACGCTCGCCAAGCGCAGCGCGAAGAGCAGGAGCAACGTCTTCATCGTTGCAGGCGATTGCCATCCGCAGACGATCGAGGTGATCCGCACGCGCGCCGAGCCGCTCGGCATCGAGGTCAAGGTGGGCTTCGCCCCGGGCCTGATGAAATCCGGCGACTACTTCGGCGTGCTCGCGCAGTACCCGGCCACCGATGGGCTGATTCACGACATGCGGCCGTTTGTCGAACAGGCGCACGCAGAAGGCGCCGTGTTCTGCGTCGCCGCCGATCTGCTGGCGCTGACGCTGCTCGAGGCACCGGGAACCTGGGGCGCCGACATCGTCGTCGGCAATTCGCAGCGATTCGGCGTGCCGTTTGGGTTCGGCGGACCGCATGCGGCGTTTCTCGCGTGCAAGGATGCGTTCAAGCGCTCGATGGCGGGGCGGCTGGTCGGTGTGTCGATCGACTCGCAGGGCCAGCCCGCCTACCGCCTGACGCTGCAGACGCGCGAACAGCACATCCGGCGCGAGAAGGCGACGTCAAACATTTGCACCGCGCAGGTGCTGCTCGCCGTCATGGCCAGCATGTACGCCGTCTATCACGGGCCCGACGGCCTGGCTCGGATCGCCCGGCGGGTACATCGACTGACGGTGATCCTCGCCGAGGGTCTGCGGCGCGTCGGCCTGCAGGTCAACGGCTCGTACTTCGACACGCTGACCGTCGCTGGTGTCGACGCGGCGAAGATCCACGCGGCGGCGCGCGCGGCAGGCATCAACCTGCGCGAGTTCAGTTCGCGCGACTTCGGCGAGCGTGCCAGCCAGATCGTCGGCATCGCGCTCGATGAGACCGCCACACGCAACGACGTGCAGGCGCTGTGGAAGCTCTTCGGTGTCGCTGCCGACGTCGACGTGCTCGATCGCGAAATCGACGCCGCGCAGGAAGCCGCAATACCCTCGGGTCTGCGCCGGACCACCCCTTTCCTCACGCATCCGGTGTTCAACGCGCACCACAGCGAGCACGAGATGCTGCGCTACATGCGTTCGCTGGCCGACAAGGACCTCGCGCTCGACCGCACGATGATCCCGCTGGGCTCCTGCACGATGAAGCTCAACGCCACCAGCGAGATGATTCCGGTGACCTGGCCGGAATTCGCAAACATTCATCCGCTGGCGCCGGCCGACCAGACCGTGGGCTACCGGCAGCTGATCGCGGAACTCGAGCAGATGTTGGTCGAGTGCACCGGCTACGACGCTGTCAGCCTGCAACCGAACTCAGGCGCGCAGGGGGAGTACGCCGGACTGCTCGCGATCCGCGCGTATCACCGCTCGCGCGGCGAAGGCCATCGCAACATCTGCCTGATCCCGGAGAGTGCGCACGGCACCAACCCGGCGTCGGCGCAGTTGTGCGGCATGGAAGTCGTCGCGGTGAAGACCGACCGCAATGGCAATGTCGACGTCACCGACCTCGCGGCCAAGGCAGACCAGCACGCGGCCAATCTGGCGGCACTGATGGTGACCTATCCCTCGACGCATGGTGTGTTCGAAGAAGCCATCGTCGATATCTGCCGCATCATTCACGCGCATGGCGGGCAGGTGTACACCGACGGGGCCAACCTGAATGCGCTCGTGGGAGTAGCGAAGCCCGGCAAGTACGGCTCCGATGTGTCTCACCTCAACCTGCACAAGACCTTCTGCATCCCGCACGGCGGCGGCGGACCGGGCGTCGGGCCGGTCGCGGTGAAGGCGCACCTCGCGCCGTTCCTGCCGGGCATGCTCGGGCGCGACAACAAGGTCGGCATGGTCAGCGCGGCGGACTTCGGCAGCGCCAGCATCCTGCCGATCCCGTGGATGTACATCACGATGATGGGCGCCGCAGGACTGCGAAAGGCGACCCAGGTGGCGCTGCTGAATGCCAACTACGTCGCAAAGCGGCTCGCCCCGCACTATCCGACGCTGTACGCGGGACGCAACGGCTATGTCGCGCACGAGTGCATCCTCGACCTGCGGCCGCTGAAGGATTCGAGCGGAATTTCCGCCGAGGATGTCGCCAAGCGCCTGATGGACTACGGCTTCCATGCGCCGACGCTGAGCTTCCCGGTCGCGGGCACGCTGATGGTCGAGCCGACCGAGAGTGAGCCGAAGGTCGAACTCGATCGATTCATCGACGCGATGATCGCCATTCGCGAGGAGATCCGTGCGGTGGAGGAGGGCAAGGTCGACCGCGACGACAATCCGTTGAAGAACGCGCCGCACACCGCAGCAATGGTGATGGCCGAGAACTGGGCACACGACTACACGCGCGAGCGGGCCGCCTTCCCCGTGGCATCGCTCAAGCGGCAGAAGTACTGGACGCCGGTGGGCAGAGTCGACAACGCCTATGGCGATCGGAACATCATGTGTTCGTGCGTGCCGATGTCGGCCTACGCCGAGCCGTCGGCGACACCGGCGTGAGCGCTGCACCGGAAAAGCAAAACGGCCGCACGTGCGGCCGTTTTGCTTTCGAACGGCGTTGGACTAGCGCTGCACCGCGGACGTCGCCTGAACGACCTGCGTGCCGCGCACCGATTTGGCGGCGACCAGCGCGGCCTTGTCATCATCGGCCAGCGCGACGACGCCGCTGAAGAGGATCAGGGTCGTCGTGACGGCTGCGCCCAGGGCCACGGCATGCTTGAAGTAAGAGTTCGTCATGATGTCTACTCCTGTTTGGGCGAGCCCGACGCGGGCTCTTGTCTGTAGGGACGTGGTCCGGAATCGAAACCGGACATTCGCCTGGAACTTCTGCCTAGCGGACCACTGACGCGGTCGCCACGACCGTGGCCGGAGCGGCCTTGGCCTGTTGCAATGGCGGCGCGGTCGGAGTCGGCCAGGGCGGCGACGGCCGAGAAGATCACCAGCGTCGTGCACGCCGCGGCGGCCAGTCCGGCTACTTGCTTGATCATCGAGTTCTTCATGGTGTCCCTCCGTTCGGTTGAAGCCCGCGTGGTGGGCTCTTGCTGGTAGGGACGCAGGCAGGACGCCAAAGCGGACATGGGCCGGAGAATTCGGCGCGCCGGGCCGCGCCCGGCCACCGGTCAGAACGCCATGCCGGCGGCCAGTGCCTTGTGGTACGAGACCGGCGACTTCGCCAGCGCCTGTCTGGCCTGCGGGACCATCCAGTCGCCGCGCTTGTCGCCGGCGGCCTGGTAGGCCCGGCCGAACCAGTACAGCGCTTCGGCGGTATAGGGACTCGCCGGCTGCGTCGACAGCCAGCCGCCGTAGTTGTCGCGCGTCACCTCGATCGCTTCGGCGCCGCGTCCGGACGCGATCATCACGCGTGCAAAGGCGAGAGGGAAGCGCGGATCGCCCTCCGTCTTCGGAGCGAGCTTCATGCGCTCGTCCAGCGTCGCGCGCGCCTCCTCGAGCCGGCCCGCGTCGAGCTGGACAAGGCCGCCTTGGCCGAAAGCGCGCGGTGCTCGCAGTCTGCGCCCGGCGCGAAGCGCAGGATCGCGCGACAGCGTTCGGCCGAAGGTATGCGCGGCCTTGATCGCCTCGTCGTAGCGGCCGAGCTGACGCAGCGCGTCGCTGTAACAGATCCAGATCGCTCCCTGATTCGGCGTCAGCCGGTCGATCCTCGCGTAGATCGGCGTTGAAGTCTGCGATCAGCGGCTCGGCTACGCGTCGACGGCGTCCGCCGCGTCACCGCGCTGCATCAGCTGGCAGACGCGACCGAGGCGCAGGCCGGCCGTGCGGCGGTCGCGGATTGCCTGCTTCGGGAAGGCCTGCACGTTCTCGATCGCCTTCTGGTAGTAGCGTTCGGCGGCCTCGACGTCCCGTGCGCCGAGTCGACCAGTCCCACGCTGCAATTGCACGATCCAGCAGGTTGGTCGAGGGCGGCCGCTCGCGGAGGGCCGCGATGTCGTAGGCGTCGTGCACCCAGCCAAACGCCGTCTTGTCGTCGACTCGCGCCGAGACAGTCGGCGATGCCCTCGTAGGATCGCTTCGAGCAGGAACTGGTCGGGCCGTGGGACTGCGCACGCGCCGAGTTGGCCGGCCACAGGCGTGTCGAGCCCCTCGGGGACGCTTGCCGGTGGCGCAGTCAAGGACCGGCCTGGACGACGCTCGCGTTGAGATACTCGACGCTTTCGATCACGGCGCCATCGTCGCGCGCCCGCGCGTGCTCCATCGCCGTCGCCAGGATCGGCTAGCGCGCGCTTCAGGGCCCTGTCGCAGGTCGACCAGGCGGCAGACCATGCGCGCCGCACGCAGGTGCTGCCGGCTGCCGGGGCCGAAGTGCTTGAGCGCGAAGCTCTCGACTTCGGCCACGCTGCGCGTGTCTCCTCTGGTCAGGTAATCCGGCACGCCGTAGTTCTGCGCCAGCTCGATGCGGATCAGCAGCGCGTCGAGCAGCAGGTCGGCGGCCGCGCTGTCGTCGGGTCTAGTCGGCGCAGCGTCTCGATGGCCCGGGCAAGCTGCTCTGCCGAGGCGGTCGAGACGATCAGGCTCGGGTCGGAGGCGCGCACCTGTGCGGTGAGCAGGGTGAGGTCGTTGGCGGGCAGGTGGGGCGTGGCCTCGTCGACGGCGCGTCTGGAACACGCGCTGGGCGGCTATCATTTCGCCGCGGTTCTTGTAGGCCTCGCCGACCGTGACGCGCAGTTGCAGCAGCTGGTCCGGGCGAGCCGTGGAACTCGTGGTCGATGCGCTGCTCGATGGCGTTGAGCATGGCCACGTCGGCGGCCTTGGTCTGGGCCGACTGGCGTTGGGGTCGGCGGTGCGGATCAGGCCCAGCACGAAGGTGTTGAGCGCGGTGGCGCGCTGCGCCTGAGTGCGCGCTTCGATGCCCTGCCACAGCGCCAGCGCCCAGGCCGTGCCCAGCGCCAGCACGATGGCGCTGGCCGCACCCACCGCCAGCGCGTTGCGGGCGATGAACTTCTTCAGCCGGTAGGCGCGGCTGTCGGGGCGGGCGCGCACCGGCTCGCCGTCGAGGTAGCGCTCCAGATCGTCGGCCAGTGCGGCGGCACTGTCGTAGCGCTCGTGCGGCTGGCGCTTGAGCGCCGTGGCCACGATCGCATCCAGGTCGCCCTTGAGCGCGCGGGCACGCGCCTTGTCGCTGGCGATGGCGCTCGGCACGCGCAGATCGCCGGTGAGGATCTCGGCTTCCAGCGCCCGCGGCTCCTGCGATCGGTACAGCCGCGCCCCGGCGAGCAACTCGGCCAGCATCACCCCCAGCGCATAGACATCGGCGGCCACCGTGATCGGCAGCGCCAGCACCTGCTCGGGCGCGGCGTAGGCCAGCGTCATCGGACGTCCCGCCAGCCGTGTCAGCGCCGTCGCTTCGACTGGAGTGGCCTCACCTTCGATCAGCTTGGAGATGCCGAAGTCGAGCAGCTTCGGAGAACCGTCGGGCGTGACCAGCACGTTGGCGGGTTTGAGATCGCGGTGGATCACGAGCTGGCCATGGGCGTAGGCCACCGCGCGCACCACCTGCACCATCAGCCGCAGCACGTCCTTCAGCTCACGGCCCTGGCAGTACGCATCGATCGGCACGCCGTCGACGTACTCGAGCGCCAGATAGGGCCGGCCGCCGTCGGCGAGCCCCGCGTCGAACAGCACCGCAATATGCGGATGCTGCAGCCGCGCCAGGATCGCCCGCTCGCGCGCCAGGCGCTGGCTTAACCCATGATCGACCCACTCGGCACGCGGCAGCTTCAGCGCCGCGCGCCGCTGCATCACGCCGTCGGCCCGCTGCGCCACCCACACCGCACCCATGCCGCCTTCGGCCAGCAGCCGCTCCAGCTGCCACGGACCGATCCGGTCGCCGGCCTGCTCCCGACGCATCGCAGCGATGGCCGCAGAAGCCAGCTGCACCACCGGCTGCAGCGTCTGGCTGGTACCGTCAAAACCGCTGACGTCGCTCTGCGACAGCAACTCGACCAACATCGGACGCAGATCGTGGTCCCCGTCAGGGAGGCCACCCAGCCAGTTGGTACGGGCGTCTCCCTCCAGCTCGAGACCCTCGCTCAAGCAGGCGGTTGAGTCGGTGCCAGTCGGCCACCGTCAGCGATGCGTTCATGGTTCAGATCAGTCAGCGCCAGGCCGCGTGTCGGCGACCGATCGACGAGCGCCGCGGTGATAGCTCACACCCCGTGTTGTCGTCAATCGGTTCGGCCGCCCGGTCCAATGGAAACTCCTGCGCGGCGCGCGGTGCGGCTCTGCGTGGGAGCCGGCGCCGGCGGCCGATGTCAGACGTCAGTGTTGCAGGCGGTCGACGACCTGAGCGATCGTCGTCGGCTTGACCTGCGCGGAAGCCAGGGCGGCCTTGTCCTCAGCGGCCAGCGAGACGACCGAGCTGAAGATCACCAGCGTGGTGGCGACGGCGGCGAATGCGGCAACGGCGTGCGGGATGTTCGACTTGGTCATGGTGTCCTCCAGTGGGCGGGAGTCAGTGCGGTTGACTGCCTCTTGCTGGTAGGGACGCAGGCTGGACACGAAACCGGACATCGGGACCTGAAATTGCAAACGGGAGTTCCGCGCCTCGCGGCGCCGGACGCCTTACGGCTGTTCGGCCAGCCGCCGATGCGACGCGACGGGAGACTTCGCCAGGGACTTACGCGCCTGCGCGACCATCCAGTGGCCGCGCTTGTCGCCGGAGGCGCTGTAGGCCTGGCCGAACCAATAGAGCGCTTCGGCCGTGTAGGGGCTTTCCGGACGCGAGGACAGCCAGTGACCGTAGGTCCGACGTAGCGGCTCGATCGCCTCAGAGGCGCGGCCGTCTGCGATGAGGATGCGCGGCTGGGCGAACGAAAGCAGGTCGAACAGTCCTCCTCGCGGGATCTTGTTCCGTTGCTCCATCATGTCCCGCGCTTCATTCGTCCGGCCGGTGTCGAGGTAGATCATGGCCAGCGCTTCCAGAGCCCACTTGTCACAGCGGATGCGCGGCACAACGGCTGCTGTGGCGCGACACCGTTCGAGCATGGTGCGCGCGGACCCGGCGGCTTCGTCGTACTTGCCCTGCTGTCGTTGCGCGTCGGCAAGGCAGAGCCAGAACAATCCCTGGCCGGGCGTCAGTCGTCCCATCCGCGCGAAGTCAGCGTCGAACTCCGCTTTGAGCGATGCAGCCAGGGACTCTGCGTCCGTCGGCATCGCCACGCTTGGCCAGGTGACAGACACGGTCCTGTCGTGTCGAACGCATCAGCCGGGCGCGCAGAGCGTCCTCGGGGATGGCGGCCGAGTTTTCGATGGCGGACCTGGTAGAAGCGTTCGGCCATCGCCCAGTCGTATTCAGACACGGCCCAGCTGAATGCCAGTTGCGCCCGACGCAGCAGATTGGTCGACGGTGGCCGCTCGCGCGACGCCGCAATCGCATAGACCTCAGACGGCTTCGTTAGGGCTCGGTCGCGTCATTGCAGGCGGAGGAAATCAACGCCACCCGTTCGACAGCGCACTGGTCGGGCCGTGCGCGGCGCGAACGCTCTCGATGATTTGCCGCAACCTGCGCCTGCGACGTCGGCGACGCGGGTCTCGTCGCTGCAGAACCGTGCGACCTGCTCGGCGTTCGCCAGCAAGTAGTCGATGCTTGCGGCGACATCGGTCGCCGCGCGGCGCGCCTCGCCCAGGGCCGAGTCGACGAGCTGCACGCCCTCGGCGCGGTCCTTGATGCCGATGATCCACTCCGCGAGCGAGCCGTACGGCACGCAACTGCTGGCGACTGCCTTCGCCGAAGGAGGCCAGCGCGATCGCATTGGCGTTCTGCAGCGCGTCGAGCCGTCGCTCGGCCGGCAGATAGGCCGGAACGCCGAACTGACTCTCCAGTTGATGCCGCGATCAGCAACGCATCGATCAGCAGCTCAGTCGGTGAGCGCGTTCGATATCTCGCTGGGCACGGAGGACCTCGATGGTGCGCGTCGAGTTGCGCAGCAGTCGCGCTCGACACGATCAGGTCGGGTCGGCTGCGCGCACCTGTGCGGTGAGCAGGGTGAGGTCGTTGAAGGGCAGGTGGGCGCGGCCTGGTCGACGGCGTTCTGGAACACGCGCTGGGCGGCTTTCATTTCGCCGCGGTTCTTGTAGGCCTCGCCGACCGTGACGCGCAGCTGGAGCAACTGATCTGCGCTGCCGTTGAACTCGGCGTCGATGCGCTGCTCGATCGAGGAAAGCAGCGCGAGGTCGGCGGCCTTCGAGGCCTGTGACGGCGCGTGGATCGAACGTGCGGATCAGGCGACAGCACGAAGGTGTTCAGGGCGGTGGCGCGTTCGGCCTGGTTGCGCGCCGTCTCGGCCTGTTGGCGCGCCCGATCGGCCTGCCACAGCGCAGTGCCCAGCCCGATGCCCAGCGCCACCAGCGATGGCCGCCGACTGCGGCCACGGGCATCCGGTTGCGGCCGATGAACTTGGCGAAGCCGATACGCGCGGCTGTCGGGCTGTGCCTTGACCGGCTGGCCCGCGAGGTAGCTTTCCAGGTCGTCGGCCAGGGCGGCGGCACTCTGGTACCGCTCGGCCGGATCGCGCTTCAGCGCAGTGGCGATGATCGCGTCGAGATCGCCCTTCAGCTGCCGGGCGCGCGGCTTGTCGGTGGCCACTGCGCTGGGCACGCGCAGGTCGCCGCTGAGCAGCTCGGCTTCGAGTTCGCGCGGGGTCGTGGCCCGATACAGCCGCGCCTCGGCCGCGCAGCTCGAACAGCATCACGCCGAGCGCATACACGTCGGCGGCGACGCGATCGGCAGCGCCAGCACCTGCTCGGGGGCGGCATACGCCAGCGTCAGCGGCCGACCCGCCAGCCGCGTGAGTGCAGTGGCCTCGGCTGTCGTCGCATCGCCTTCGATGCATCTTGCGAGATGCCGAAGTCGAGCAGCTTCGGCAGTCCACTGGCAGTCACCAGCACGTTGGCCGGCTTCAGATCGCGGTGGATCACGAGCTGGCCATGCGCATAGGCCACGGCTCGCACCATCTGGACCAACAGAGGCAGAGTCGTCCTTCAGATCGCGGCCGCTGGCACCACGCATCGATCGGCTCGCCGTCGACGTACTCGAGTGCCAGGTACGGCCGGCCGCCGTCGGCCAGTCCGGCGTCGAACAGCACCGCGATGGCCGGATGCTGCAGCCGCGCCAGGATCGCGCGCTCGCGTGCAATGCGCTCGGCCAGGCCATGGTCGACCCACTCGGCGCGCGGCAGCTTCAGCGCCGCGGTGCGCTTCATCACACCGTCGGCGCGCCGCGCCAACCACACCGCACCCATGCCGCCTTCGGCCAGCAGCTGCTCCAGCTGCCATGGTCCGATCCGGTCGCCCGCCTGCTCGCGCCGCATGGCGGCGATGGCCGCAGAGGCGAGCTGCACGACGGGCTGCAGGGTCTGGCTGGTGCCGTCGAAACCGGTGGCACCGACACTCGTCAGCAGCTCGGCCAGCAGCGGTCTCAGGTCGCTCGCCGACTCTGGCAGCGCGGCCAGCCAGCTCGCGCGCTCCGAGGCTTCCAGCTCAAGCGCCGCCGCCAGCAAATCATTGAGCCGGTGCCAGTCCTGTGCGTGTCAGTGCGCGACTTGTGATCATGCGCGTGGGCGTAACTCTCCCTCACCGCAAAGACGTATTTCTGTTGGAAAACCGGACAGAAGCGTGTCAGCGTTTCAGCGAAACCGACAGCAGCAGCCGGGCGCGCTCCCAGTCGCGCCGCACGGTGCGTTCGTTCAGGTCGAGCGCTTCAGCGATCTCCTTCTCGCTCAGGCCGGCGAAATAGCGCATCTCGACCACCTTGCGCAGCCGCGGGTCGACCTTGTCGAGTTCGTCCAGCGCGTCGTTGATGCGGATGATGTCTTCGTCCTGGTTGCCGATCGAACCGGCGATCTCGGTGTTGAGCGTCAGGTTTGCATGGCCGCCGCCGCGGCGCTCGGCGTTGCGCTTGCGGGCGAAGTCGACGATGACTGAGCGCAAGCACCTGCGAGACGTAGGCCATGAATCGGCCGCGGCAGTCGAGGTCGATGCGGCCGGCGCCGTGCAGCCGCAGGTAGGCCTCGTGCGCCAGCGAAGTCGTGTCGAGCATCGTCAACGGGCCGTTTTCGGCGAGCCGTGCGCGCGCCATGCGGTGGATGTCGGCGTACAGCAACTCAAAGAGTGCGTCGAGAGCCTCGCGGTCGTTCTCGGCGATGCGGTGCAGTAAGACGGTGACGTCGCTCATCGTCGCCCTTGAATTCCGTCGGGTGCGCGCATTGTCCACGGAAATGGACGTGCCGTGATCGGAGCCGTGCCGCGATGCGCGCCCGGCGTCGGCCCACTGCATCTACCCCTTGACGGCGTCGGACGCCTTGGGCAATAAAGGCAGTCGCCTGAGGGGGCCGCAATATCGGACGGGGGGCCGCTTGTTTCAGCACATGCGGTGGCGGGGGCGCTGTTGCGGCTGCGATGTGGTCGCGTCCCGCGCTTTGCGCGCGCATTGCGCACTGCGTGGCGGCCACCGCCGCAGGCACAGGAGCAGGGCGAGCCGTCGACCGCGACTCGAACGCGTCGTCGTCACCGGCTCGCACATCCGGCAGACCGACGTCGAGTCGGCGCTGCCGGTGCAGGTGCTGACACGCGAGGACATCGAACGGAGCGGCGTCACCACGGTCGAACAGCTGCTCGAGCGCGTGCCGGCCAACGTCAATCCGTTCAATATCTCGCAGACGATCGGCAACCTGGCAAGCCCGGGACTGTCTTCGGCCAACCTGCGCGGGCTCGGCGGCGGCTCGACGCTGGTTCTGCTCAACGGTCGGCGTCTCGGCAACTACGCATTCGACGGCGCGTCGGTCGACCTGAATTCGATCCCGTTCGCGGCGATCGAGCGCGTCGAAGTGCTGAAGGACGGCGCCTCGGCCATCTACGGCACTGACGCGATCGCTGGCGTCATCAACTTCATCCTGCGCAAGGACTACCAGGGCGTCGAAGTCGCCGGCGGCTTCACTGCGACCCAGCACGGCGGCGGCAACGAGGGGCAGGTGAACATCACGGCGGGCTACGGCGATCCCACGCGCGACGGTTTCAACGTCTTTGCGTCGCTGGCCTACCAGAAGCAGCAGGCCCTGCGCGCGATCGATCGAGATTTCGCGCGCACCGCGTACCGGCCAGACAAGGGTATGGACATCCTCACTCCGCTCACCTTTCCGTCCAACATCTTCGATCGCACGCGCGGGCGCATCTTGAATCCGACGGCGACCGACGGATGCCTGCCGCCGACGGCCATTCCGATTCGGTTCCCACCCGAACAACGATCTCGCCTGCGGCTACGACTACGCTGCGGCGATCGACCTCCTGCCCGAGGTCGAACGAACGAGCGCACTGGTGCGTGGAACCTGGCGACTGAACGCGGACCTCGACCTGTTTGCCGAGGCGCTGGTCGGCCGCAATCGGTTCGAGTCTGCCATTGCACCCAATGCAATCCCTCCGGTGACCTCGTTCGGCCAGTTGCGCTATCCGGCCGGCGGCCCGTACTACCCGACCGACTATGCCGCAGCCAACGACCTCGCGGGCAGCCTGTTGATCTCGTTCCGGGCCACCGAACTCGGCGCGCGCACAAATACGACCACAAGCGACACGCAGCGCTATGTGCTGGGCGCCGAGGGTCGGGCCGCCGGCTGGGACTACAGCGTCGCTGCCGTCTACAACTGGAACCAGCAGGAGAACGCCTACAGCGGCAGCTTCGTCTACGCGAACCGGATCGTCCCGGCGATAGCGACCGGACTGATCAATCCGTGGGGACCCTCGGGACCGGAAGGGTCCGCGCTGCTCGCCTCGACCGCCTACAGCGGCACGCCACAGACCGCGGATGGAACGACATCGCTCGTCAACGCGTTCGCTTCGCGCGAGATCGCACAACTGCCGGCTGGCCCGCTGGCGCTTGCGCTTGGTGCCGAGGCGCGACGCGAGCGACTGTCCTACGACTGGGATCCTGAAGTGCTGGCCGGCAATTCGCCGCTCGGCGATCAGCTGAAGGCCATCAGCGGCAGCCGCAGCGTCTATTCGCTCTATGCGGAACTCGCGGTGCCGATCGTGCGCGGACTCGATGCCCAACTCGCGCTGCGCTTCGACGAATACAGCGACTTCGGCTCGACCACCAACCCGAAGGTCGCGCTGCGCTGGCAGCCGCTGCAGACCCTGCTGCTGCGCGGCTCGTGGGGAGAAGGTTTCCGCGCGCCGCCGCTGTACACGCTGAGCGAGCCGACGGCGTCGGCTGGCATCACCATCTTCGAGGATCCCGTCCGATGCCCCGTGACCGGACTGGTTGACGATTGCCTGGCCTTCGTCGAAGTCTTTTCCGGCGGCAACCCGAACCTGCAGCCCGAGACCTCAACGCAGTGGAACCTCGGCGTCGTCTGGGAGCCGGTGCGCGGTCTGTCGCTCGGAGTCGACTATTGGGCGATCGAGCAGAAGGGCATCATCGAGCCGCTGACGCAAGAAAATCTGATGCGGTACTACCAGCGCTTTCCCGACCGCATAACGCGCGGCCCGGTCGATCCGGCCTACCCCGAACCTGCCCGGTCCGATCGTTGCGATCGATATCTCCCCGCTCAACCTTGGTACCACGCAGACGTCCGGCGTCGATGTCTTCGCCAGTTGGCTGGCCCCGCCGCAGGACTGGGGCCAGGTGCGCATCGGCCTGCAGGGCACCTACGTGCGGCAATGGGAAACGCAAATCGACGGCGTCACCTATGTGTCACGGCTCGGTGACGCGACCTATGGCAACGCGGTCCCACGCTGGCGCAGCACGCTGACGCTGGACTGGAACCGCGGCCCCTGGGGCGCGACCCTCGCGCAGGTCTACTCCGCCGGCTACACCGAGCCGTTGCGGGATCCGGATTCCGGCACGCGACATGTGGGCTCGAGCTCGAGCTGGGATCTGCAGGGCCGCTACACCGGCTTCGCCGGTTGGCAACTGGCGCTGGGCGTGCGCAACCTGTTCGACGAAGAACCGCCATTCTCGCTGCAGAGCACCGCGTTCCAGGCCGGCTTCAATCCGCAGGCAGCCAGCCCGCTCGGCCGCGCGTTCTACCTGAACGCGACCTACTCGTATCGCTAGTCCGAAGTCGCGGTGCTGCAACGAGTGGGCCGCGGGCTCGACGTGAACGTTGCGGGCGCGTAAGGTCGCGCACGTCCATGGAATGGGGGCCGTAGCGGCCTCAACGAGGAACGGATATGAAACGATTGCTCAAATGGATCGCCAGAGCTCGTTGCCGTGCTGGTAGTGCTCGGGATCGCGCTGGTGGTCGCGGCCAACCTGCTGTTCGATCGCAAGCGCGAGCGCGTGACCAAGGTTGACGTCAAGGGCGTGACCGTGGTGAGCGATGACGCGACGCTGGCGCGCGGAAAGTATCTGTTCGCATCGCGCGGCTGCGGTGGTTGTCATGGCGCCAACGGGGCAGGACAGGTCTTCATCGATGATGCGGCCGGCGGCTTCCGGGTGCGCTCGCCGAACATCACACCGGCCGGCGTGGTTGCGAAGTACACCGAGGCCGACTGGGTGCGAGCGATCCGGCACGGAATCCGGCCTGACGGGCGGGCGCTGTTTGTCATGCCGAGCGAGGACTACAACCGCTTCACGGACGCCGACATCGCCGCGCTGATCGCCTTTGCACGCAGCCTGCCGCCGGTGCCGGGTGGCGCCGCCGAGTTCACCGTGCCGCTGCCGGTCAAGGCCCTCTACGCGATCGGCGTCGTCAAGGATGCCGCGGAGAAGATCGATCACAAGTTGCCGCCGGCCGCGGCCGTCGCTGAAGGGGTGACCCCCGAGCATGGCCGCTATGTGGCCAACCTGTGCCTCGGCTGCCATGGCGACAACCTGTCCGGCGGCATGATTCCGGGTGGACCGCCTTCCTGGCCGGCGGCCTCGAATCTCACGCCCGGGGCCGGAACGGTGATGACGACCTACGACACGGCCGACAAGTTGAAGGCCATGTTCCGCAGCGGCAAGCGCCCGGATGGCAGCGCGATCGCAGTGATGCCCTTCGAAACGCTGCGCGAGATCAACGATACGGATGTCGCTGCGGTGCATGCCTACCTGAAGTCGCTTCCCCCGCGGCCGGCCGGCGGTCGGTAGCGCCACGTGGAGCATGCAGCTGCGCGGACCTTGACGCGCGACGACGTGCGGGCCGACGCGAAGGGTGCGATGCTGCGCATCGGGAATCGCACATGGCCGTCAGCGTCTTTGATCTCTTCAAGATCGGCATCGGGCCGTCGAGTTCGCACACGGTCGGACCGATGCGGGCGGCGCGGCTCTTCGCGCTGCGCCTCGAGCACGACGGCATCCTCGACCGGGTCGAGCGGTTGCGCGTCGAGCTGTACGGATCGTTGGGCGCGACGGGTAAGGGTCACGGCAGCGACAAGGCCGTGCTGCTCGGCCTCGAAGGCGAAGAGCCGGCCACTGTCGATGTCGAATCGATAGCAGCGCGGCTCGAGCACATGCGCAGTGCGCAGCAGATCCGCGTACTCGGCCGCCGTGCAGTGCGCTTCGTTGAACGCGATGACCTCCTGTTCTTCACCCGGGCGCTGCCGTTCCATGCGAATGGCTTGCGCTTCATCGCGCATGCGGCCGATGGCAGCGAAGTCGCGGAGCGCACCTACTACTCCGTCGGCGGCGGCTTCGTCGTCAGTGAGAGAGGTGGCAGCGGACGGCTCGGCACAGAAGCGCATCGCGCCCGACACGACGATCCTGCCGCTGCCGTTTCACAGTGGTGATGAGCTGTTGGCACGGTGCCGTGAGCAGGGCTCACGATCGCCGGCGTGATGCGTGCCAATGAACGGCACTGGCGGACCGATGCGCAGGATCGATGCCGGACTGCTGCGATATCTGGGCAGTAATGCAGGCCTGCGTCGCGCGGGGATTGGTGGCCGACGGCGTGCTTCCCGGCGGACTGAAGGTGAAGCGCCGTGCTGCAGAATGGCATCGCAAGCTCGCTGCGCGCGGCGCCTCGGACCCGCTGGCGCTGCTCGACTGGGTCAACCTGTGGGCGCTCGCAGTCAACGAGGAGAACGCGGCAGGCGGTCGTGTCGTCACGGCGCCCACGAATGGTGCCGCCGGCATCATTCCGTCCGTGCTGCATTACTACACGCGCGCTGTTCCCGGCGCCGGCGATGCCGGCGTGATCGATTTCCTGCTGACGGCCGGCGCGATCGGGATTCTCTACAAGGAGAATGCCTCGATCTCCGGCGCAGAGGTCGGATGCCAGGGTGAAGTCGGCGTCGCATGTTCGATGGCAGCGGGAGCGCTGGCGGCGGTGACCGGCGGAACGCCGGAGCAGGTCGAAAACGCCGCTGAGATCGGCATGGAGCATCACCTGGGGCTGACCTGCGACCCGGTCGGTGGGCTGGTGCAGATACCGTGCATCGAGCGCAACGCGATCGCCTCGGTCAAGGCGATCAACGCGGCGCGCATGGCACTGGCCGGCGATGGCACGCATTTCGTCTCGCTCGACCAGGTCATCAAGACGATGCGCGAGACCGGCGCCGACATGAAGACCAAGTACAAGGAAACGGCGCGTGGCGGTCTCGCGCTCAATGTGATCGAATGCTGACGGGCGTGGCAGGCGCCATTGCCGTAGGGATGACGATGTTCGTGTCGGGCTGGGTCGAGCGTTACTTTTTTTATCCCGATGCATTGCAGTACACAACTCCGGCCCAGTTCGGCCTGACGGCCGAGGACGTCTGGCTGCAGGCGACCGACGGCTCGCGCTTGCACGCATGGTTCCTGCCAGCGCAGGGCCGGGCCAAGGGAACGGTGCTGCACCTGCATGGCAATGCGGCCAATGTCAGCAATCACCTGCCGCTGGTGGCCTGGCTGCCGCCGCGCGGGTACCACGTTCTGTCTCTGGACTACCGGGGTTTCGGACGTTCGCAGGGCACGCCCTCGCTCGACGGCGTGGTCGATGATGCGGCGGTCGCGCTGGCCTATCTGCGGACGCGTCCCGATGTCGACCCGACGCGCCTCATCGTCGTCGGACAGAGCCTCGGCGGCGCGACTGCGCTACGCCTGCTGGCGCGAGACTCAGAGGGAGTGCGGCTGGCAGTGATCGACTCCGCCTTCGCGAGCTACCGGCAGATTGCGCGCGAGGCGGCATCCACCGCCGGCATCCTGGCGCCGCTGGCGCCATTGCTGATGCGCGCATTCCCCGGACCCGAGAAGGATCCGATCACCGCGTTGCAGAAGGTGAGGGTGCCGCTGATATTCGTGCACGGCACGCGTGATGCGGTCATCGCACACGATCACAGCGCGCAGCTCCACGCCGCGGCCCATGCGCCCAAAGATCTGTGGACCGTCGAGGATGCCGAGCACGTGGCTGTGTTCGGCAACGCCGGCCCCTGGCGCGAGAAGCTGTTGCAGGGGATGGATGCGGCGGTTCGCTGAGGCTGCTCCGCGGCACTCCGGCGACTTCGCTGCGTGATGCGCCGTCACGCGCGGCGCGTGTACTCCACGTAGTCGACACCAAAGGGTCGCTCCGGGATCGCCGCGTGGTGATCACGTGCGGTCTCGCACCAGTGGACGGGATCCGGCGCAGGAAAGGTCGTGTCGCCGTCGAAGTCGTGGTCGATCTCGGTGATCAGCAGCCGGTCGGCGCGCGGCAGTGCGGCCGCGTACAGCTGCGCTCCACCGATCACGAAAACTTCCGGTGCATCTCCGGCCAGAGCCAGCGCTTCATCGAGAGCTGCCTGCACATTCCGCCCCGATGGCGGTGTAGCTGCGGTCGCGACTGACGACAATGCTGCGGCGACCGGGCAGCGGACGCCCGATCGATTCCCAGGTCTTGCGTCCCATCACGATCGGATGGCCCATCGTCACGCGCTTGAAGTAGGCCTGCTCGCCGGGAATCTTCCACGGCATGGCATTGTCCTTGCCGATCACGCCATTGCGTGCGCGCGCGACGATCAACGTCAGCCGGCTCATTACGATGGTTCCGGCGACGGGGCGGTCGCGTAGGCCGAGCGCAGCAGTTCGTGGAAGTGCCAGACCCCGGTCTCGCGCGTCGGGTTGAGCCGGCCGGCGACGTACGAACCGCTCGCCAGTCCGCGCTGCACCGCTTCGCAGATCGCGATGTCCTCGGCCTGCACTTCGTCGGCGAACGAAAGATCGCCCTCGCGCGCAGCCGGGTCGGCGTCGGCCGGGTAGTAGTAGTCGAAGTCGACGCGACATCGCTGCGCCCCCAGCGGCACGACACGATTGGTCTGCAGGCGGCCGGGCAGCACGTTCAGCATCGTGTTCGGCCAGATCCACCAGTACCGTGCCATCGCGGTCTCGTCACCCGCGCCATCGGCGCGGTACGGACCCTGTGCCGTGTCCAGTGGGCTCCACTGCAGCGAGTTCCAGCGCGCCAGTTCGGTCCGATAACTGCGATAGTCGAGCAGCCGGTTCAGCCCCGGGTGCACGCGCGGCAGGTGGTAGCCCTCGAGGTAGTTGTCGACGTAGACCTTCCAGTTGCAACGCATCTCGTAGCTGACGCGGCGGTCGAACACAAGCTTCGACAGCGGCTGCGTCAGCCGGTCGTCGATGCCGGCGACGGCGTCGGTGAAGTCGGCAGACCCTTCGCCGTCTGCGTCCAGCGCTGCGAACACCAGCCCCTGCCATTCGGCCACCCGCGCCGCGGGGAGACGTATCGCGCCGAGGTCGAAGTTGGCAGCATCGTGCATCTCCGGCGCACCGCGCAGCTGGCCGTCGAGCGCGTAGCTCCAGCCGTGGTAGCGGCACACCAGTGACTTCGCAGCGCGGCCGTCGCAGGTGGCCAGCGGACCGGCGCGATGGCGGCACACATTGTGCAGCGCGCGAAGTCGGCCGCGCGGCGACGATGCCTCCGGATCGCCGCGGACGATCAACAGCGGCACGCCGCCGAGGTCCGCCACGACATGATCGCCGGGATGTTCGACCTGCGCCGTATGCGCCACGAGTTGCCATCCTCGAGCAAACACTGTGTCGCGTTCGATCTGTTCGAATGCTGCATCCACATAGCAGCGTGCCGGCAGCGCCAGCGCATGTGCGGGTGGCTGTGGGCGCAGCAGTTCCGCGTTGAACGCTGCGGACATCACACGGCCACCGGGGCCTTGATGTGCGGATGCGGGTCGTAGTCGACGATCTCGAAGTCGTCGAAGGCGTACTCGAAGAGCGAGGGCGGCCTGCGCCTGATGGCCAGACGCGGGTAGGGCCGAGGCTCGCGCGCAAGCTGCTCGCGCACCTGTTCGAAGTGGTTGCTGTAGATGTGGCAGTCGCCGCCGGTCCAGACAAAGTCACCGACGCCGAGATCGCACTGCTGCGCCACCATGTGCGTCAGCAGCGCGTAGCTGGCGATGTTGAACGGCACGCCGAGGAAAATGTCGCAGCTGCGTTGGTAAAGCTGGCAGGAGAGTTTCCCCTCGGCGACATAGAACTGGAACAGCAGGTGGCACGGTGGCAGCGCCATTTTCGGGATATCACTGACATTCCAGGCCGAGACAATCAGCCGGCGCGAATCCGGGTTTGCCCTGATCTGCTGCACGACCTGCGCGATCTGGTCGATCGAGCCGCCGTCAGGCGTGGGCCACGAGCGCCATTGCACCCCATACACCGGGCCGAGTTCTCCGTCCGCGCGCGCCCACTCGTCCCAGATGGTGACCTTGTTGTCGCGCAGGTAGGCGACGTTGCTTGAACCCTGTAGGAACCACAGCAGCTCGTGGATGATCGAGCGCAGATGCAGCTTCTTGGTAGTGACGAGCGGAAAGCCTTCGCCGAGGTCGAAGCGCATCTGGTAGCCGAACCACGAGCGCGTGCCGGTGCCGGTTCGGTCGGCCTTGACGACGCCATGCTCGAACACATGGCGCATGAAATCTTCATATTGACGCATCGCGCCATTCTATCGGCCCCGGTCGACGCGGCGCCGCACTAGGGGCGCGATTCAAATCGGCTGCCGTCCTATGGCCGGACCGCCGCCGTTGCAGTAGGCTGCGCCACCGCGCGAGACAGACGACGGAGGAGACATGGCACAGAACCGGCTCATGCTGGATTACGTCCTCGACCACGAGGAGAAGCTTCGCAATCACGTCTACATGACGCAGCCGATCGGCAACAACCAGGTCGTGGACACCACCTGGGGCCAGACGGTTGATCAGGCGCGGCGCATGGCCGCCTATCTGCAGAGCCAGGGCTTTCCCCGGGGTGCTCGCGTCGCGATTCTGTCGAAGAACTGCTCGCACTTCATCATGGCGGAGCTGGCGATCTGGATGGCCGGGTACACGACCGTGGCCATCTTCCCGACCGAGACCGCCGATACGATCAATTACGTACTGACGCACAGTGAAGCGAGCCTGCTCTTCGTCGGCAAGCTCGACACGTGGCCGCACCAGCAGCCCGGCGTGCCCAAGGGCATGCCCTGTGTCGCGTTCCCGCTCGCACCGAAGACCGAGTTCGACACCTGGGATGCGATCGTCGCGCGAACGGCACCGCTGCAGGGTCGACCGACGCGCAACGCCGACGAACTGGCGATGCTGATCTATACGTCGGGATCGACCGGCACGCCGAAGGGCGTGATGATCACCTTCGACGCATTCACGCGCGCCGGGGAAGGCATCGCGGCCGAGGTGCTGCGCCGGGTGGGCGGACCCGACAACCGCATGTTGTCCTACCTGCCGCTTGCGCACAGTTTCGAACGGTCGTGGGCGGAGGGCGCGTCACTGGTCGACGGCCGCATTCATCTCTTCTTCGCCGAGTCGCTCGATACCTTCCTTGCGGACCTGCAGCGCACGCAGCCGACGCTGTTTCTCTCGGTGCCGCGGCTGTGGCTCAAGTTCCAGCAGGGTGTGTTCGCCAAGATGCCGCCGGCCAAGCTCGAGCGCCTGCTCGGCATTCCGATCCTCGGCAAGATCGTCGCGAAGAAGGTGCGCAAGGGCCTTGGGCTCGACCAGGTGAAACTGGCCGGCAGCGGCTCGGCGCCGATTCCGCCGGGCCTGATCACGTGGTACCGCAGCATCGGACTGCCACTGTACGAGGGCTACGGCATGACCGAGGACAGCTCGTACTCGCACGTGTCGGACGAGGCGCACAACGCGCCGGGATACGTTGGGGTGCCGATGCCCGGCGTGCAGGTGAAGCTCAGCGGCGAGGGCGAAGTGCTGATCAAGTCGCCGGGGCAGTGCACCGGCTACTACAAGCAGCCGGAACTCACGGCGGAGTCGTTCACCGACGACGGCTACTTCCGGACGGGCGACCTCGGCGAGCGCACGAAGGACGGCCTGCTGAAGCTCACCGGCCGCGCCAAGGAACTGTTCAAGACCGCCAAGGGCAAGTACGTCGCACCTGCGCCGATCGAGAACCGCATCAACGCACACCCGATGGTCGAGCTGTCGCTGGTCTCTGGCGTCGGCCAGCCGGCGGCCTATGCGATGGTCATTCTCGCCGAGCACCTGCGGCCACGCATGGGCGAAGCCGACTTCCGCACGCAGGTCGAAGAGCGAGTTCCAGCAGCTGCTGAAGGACGTCAACAGCGCCATCGCAGACCACGAACAGTTGCACATGATCGTCGTTGCGAAGGATCCCTGGTCGATCGAGAACGGCTTCCTCACACCGACGATGAAGGTCAGGCGCGGCCGCATCGAGAAGGCGTTCGAGCCGCACGTGGCGTCCTGGTATTCCAGCGGGCGACGCGTTCACTGGCACTGATGCCCGACCCCGGCAGTCCGACGCCGCCGCGACTGCACGGCGGCGACCGTGTGGCCGAGGTGCTGCACGCGCAGCGTGTGCCGGTGGTCTTCACGCTCGCCGGCGGCCACATCTCGCCGATCCTTGTTGCGTCCAAGGCGCGAGGCATCCGCATCGTCGATGTGCGCGACGAGGCCACGGCGGTGTTTGCCGCCGATGCGGTCGCAAGGCTCACCGGCCGGCCGGGCGTGGCGGCGGTCACCGCCGGGCCCGGGCTCACCAACACGATCACGCCACTGAAGAATGCGCAGCTCGCGCAGAGCCCGATCCTCCTGATCGGCGGCGGCGCGCCGACAGCGCTGCAGGGGCGCGGCGCATTGCAGGACATCGACCAGCGCGCGCTGATCGCACCACATGTGAAGCACGTGGCGCAGGTCAAACGTGTGCGCGATCTTGGCCCGTCGACCGCCGAGGCACTGCGCATCGCCGCCGACGGCGTTCCAGGGCCTGTGTTCCTCGAGTGCGCGGTCGACCTGCTGTATGACGAGGCGCTGATCCGCCAGTGGTATGCCGACGCGGCGGGCAAGGGTACCGGCCTTGGCGATCGTGCGCTGCGCTGGTATCTCAACCGACATGCGGCGCGCATGTTTGCTGGTGCGGGCGACGCCACATCGCCTGCGGTCGCCTCCGTGGACGCGCCGCGTGCCGACGACGGCGCCGTCACCCGTGCCGCTGAGGCGCTCGCAAAGTCCGAGCGGCCGTTGCTGGTGATCGGCAGCCAGGCGCTGCTGCGCGCCGATCATGCCGACGCGATTGCTGCGGCCGTGACGCAGCTCGGCATACCGGTTTATCTGTCCGGCATGGCGCGCGGCCTGCTCGGGCCGAGTCATCCGCTGCAGATGCGTCACGCGCGCCGCAACGCGCTGCGCGAATCCGACTGCGTGCTGCTGGCCGGCGTGCCGTGTGACTTCCGGCTCGACTACGGCCGCCATGTGCGCCGCTCGGCGACGCTGATCGCAGCCAATCGCAGCGCGAAAGATGCACGCCTCAATCGACGGCCGACGATCGCCGCGATCGGCGATGCCGGACTGACGCTGGAAGCGCTGGCATCGCGCCTGGGTGAACGCGCCCGCCGTACCGCTTGGATCGCTCAACTGCGCGCGCGTGATGAGGTGCGCGAGCGCGAGATAGATGAACAGGCGGGCAAGGTCGGCGAGCACGTCAACCCGATCGCGTTCTTCCGAACGATGGATAAAGTGGCCGGTGAGCGCGCGGTGATGGTCGCTGACGGCGGCGACTTCGTCGCCACGGCCTCGTACATCCTGCGCCCGCGCGGCCCGCTGGCGTGGCTCGACCCCGGCGCCTTCGGCACGCTCGGCGTCGGCGCGGGCTTTGCCCTGGGCGCGCAGCTCGTGCGCCCGCACGACGAGGTCTGGCTGATCTGGGGCGACGGCGCCAGCGGCTACGGCCTGATGGAATTCGACACCTTCGTGCGGCATCGCGTCCCCGTCATTGCCGTCGTCGGCAACGACGCCAGCTGGGCGCAGATCGCGCGCGAGCAGGTCAAGATGCTGGGTGACGATGTTGCGACGGCGCTCGCCCGCAGCGACTACCACGCGGTGGCGCAGGCCTTAGGCGCCGAAGGTCTCGTGATCCGTCACACGGCCGAAGTCGAGCCCGTGCTGCGACAGGCGCGCGAGACGGCGCGCAGCGGCCGGCCCGTACTTGTCAACGTCTGGCTCGACCGGACCGACTTCCGTGAGGGATCGATTTCGATGTGACCGGACGAGGCATCCGGATGTGCTGGGTTGGCTCCGACAATGACATTCGTCGTGATCCCGACAGCCTGGTCACTGAACTAACCCGCCTCAACCACTGGCGGACATCCTCCACGAAAGCGACGGGAGCACTCGGTCCCGGGCACGGCTCGCTTTTGAATGCCGGGACATCCTCATCGCGACTTCCCCCGTGACCGCCCGCCAGCGGAAGGCGCGGAACGCTCACGGAACGCACTCCTGCGTACGGTTCACCCCTGAGCAAGTGGACACCGGCGACCGCTAAGCGGCGTCTTTGATACGCAACTGTTGCAGAACTGAAATCCGGCAAACACCGTGGCCCGCGACGATTGGATCCGGTCGGCGGCGCGCTCCGTAGGTGATGCCGGGACAGTCGAACGCAGGAGTCAGGCATGAACGACATTTCGATGGAGGGCACAGCGCGATCTTGGACCGAACCGCGGTTCCAGATTCACTGGTACCCAACGACGCTGATCGATCGCGTCCAGTTGCGCGACGGACGCAGCGTGACGATCCGACCCGTACTGCCGCAGGACACCGCCCTGCAGCGAGCTTTCGTCGCCGCGCTGGCGCCGGCGACGCGCTACCGGCGCTTTCATGGCACGGTGAACGAACTGCCGGAGGCGACGCTGAGCTACATGACAGAGGTCGACTACGAATCGCATATGGCACTGCTGGCGACGACGATCGACTCTGAGGGCAGGGAGATTCAGGTCGGTGAGGCACGGTGGGTGCGACGCGAGCCTCCCGATTCGACCGATGTTGCCGAGTTCGCGCTTGCGGTTGCGGACGATTGGCAGCAGGCTGGCCTTGGCGCGCTACTGCTCGGCAAGCTCGCCGCCTCCGCCGCGGCACAGGGCATTCGGCGCCTGAGCGGCGATGTGCTAGCAGACAACGAGAGAATGTGCCGGCTGCTCAAGCGAAACGGCTGGCGCCAGACGCCTGATCACTTCGATGCGCGGCTCATCGTCGCGCAGCTCGACCTCGGCGCAATGTCCGCCGAACGCCCGGCGCTGGCCGCGTAGATATCTACGCGATGGTCGCCCGTACGCGGCCGAACGCCTCTTCAAGCGTCAGACACTCCGCGGCGTTTCTGTCTGCTTCAAGGCAAAGCACGGGCATATCGGCAATGACCGCACCTGGCCCCGCGCGAAGTGTGTGGACCTGTCTTGCCGAACTATTTGAGGAGTGCGACCAACCGGCCCGCGATGGAGACCCACGCGTCACTCTGAGCGAGAGCGATCCGCCCTGGTACCGCCGCGATCACCAGCGCCGCCCCCCAGCCGAACGCCGGATGCAGTCGGCGATTGCGCACGGTATCGATCGCTACGACAAGGAGCACGCAGGTGATCGTCACCCCGAAAAATGCGGGTAAGCCGATCTGTTTGAGCGCGTCGATCGGTAACCGCGCCACCGCTGGCGTCAGCATGCCCACCGTGGCGAGCAGCATCAGCCTCTTGTGCGTGGCGCTCCTGCGTCGCATCGCAAGCGCGGTCCCCACCAGTGTCGAAAATACGAGAAGATCGACCAGCGGGATCGCCAGAAACATCAGCGGCGTCACCTTCGGCGTGGGCGTAAAGCCGCGCCGCGCGGCTTCGAGAGCGGCGGCCGCGCCAATGATGACCAGCAAGACCGCAACGCCGGCGCCAGCGACACCGAGCCGACGATGCAGATCGGTACGTCCAAACTCAACGAGCGCCGTCTGCACGAAAAGTAGCGCTATCCAGGTGGACATGATGAGTCCATGCGCGAACAGCAGATTCGACAGGGGCGGTGTGCCGAACAAGCCCTTCAGATAGAACGTCGGCGCAAATCCGGCAAAGACGACTACTAGGACGAGTAGCAAGCCAACGACGAACAGAGGCCGGTCGGGTCGCGGGGCGCGTACTAATGACGGTGTGATGACGGGTGTGGCAGACACAGCGGATCTTTTCACGACGATGCGGCGGACACGATCTTTGCACCCAAAGGGTCTCACGTCCAGCAGCTACTTGGTAGCCGCGAACTGGGTTCCGCTTGGCGATCTCGACCCCCAGGACTCTCACCGACACGGCTAGGGTAGGCAATTGACTGAGCCTGAATCTACTTACCCGATTTCGTTTTCAGGTAATGCAGGCTAACCGACTGAAGCTTGCGATGCTGTCAAAGGAGTGATGTGGCCTCGGCGGCTCAAGTGCAAGTCTCGAACGCGCGCTCGGCGTGCCTTTGAAGCAATCGCCCGGGATGATCGTCGTAAACAGTCCGCTAACATGGTCGACTGAAGCGACGAGGGCTTAACCGCCGCTCGAACACTCTCCACTCTACGAAAACTCTGAGGACTCGATGAACCCGGTACTGGCATTCACTGTCATCATGGCCATCTGGACGGTGAGCGATTTTCTGTCCGCGAAGTCCAAGGGGCTCGTCTCGTCCCTGTTCGTCGCTTCTCTTATCTTCCTCGTCGGCTTCCTGACCGGGTTGTTTCCGCCGGATCTGCTGACCAGTTCTTCGCTGCTCGCGTTTGCAGGGGTCGTGGTCGGATTCGTGATCGTCCACCTCGGTACCGTCATCAGCATCGACGACTTCATCAAGCAGTGGCGGACGGTTCTAACGGGCATCGGCGCCGTCGGCGGCGTCGCGGCTGCGCTGTTCTTCATCGGTTCGATGTTCAAAGGATCGGATTACGTCATCGCGGCCATCGGCGCCATCAGTGGAGGCACCGTCTCCGTCGTCATCATTCAGGAAGCGGCATTGGCCGTGGGCCTGGCGACCGTCGCCGTGTTTCCGGTCCTCATTGCTGCGCTTCAGGGGCTGGTCGGTTTCCCGCTGACGTCGATCATCCTGCGCAAGGAGGCGTTGCGCCTCAGGGACGAGTACCGCGCGGGCAACCTCGCACCGGCCCAGGAGGGCAAGGCGGGCGCCGAGACCAAGTCCAGGCTCCCCGCCGTTTTCCAGTCCACCGTGGGCACGCTCTTCGTGGTCGGTGTCACAGTGCTCGTTGCCCGTTTCATCAGCGACATCACGGACGGAAACCTCAACACTTTCGTGGTCGCCCTGATTCTGGGGGTCCTGTTGCGCTGGGCACGCATCTTCAAGCCGTCCGTACTCAGCGGAATCGACGCCTATGGACTGATGATCACCGCCGTCCTCATCCTGGTGTTCGGCCCGCTCGCGACGGTGACACTTGGCGACCTGCGCGCGCTCGCCGTGCCTCTGGCCGTCGCCTTTGTCGTGGGGGTAGCGGGAATCGTCGCGGCTTCAGTTCTCGTTGGCAAGCTGTTCGGGTTCAGCGCCGCGATGTCGGTCGGCATCGGCCTCACTGCTCTGTACGGTTTCCCGGGAACGCTGCTGTTGAGTCAGGAGGCTGCCAAAGCTGTCGGTGAAACGGAAGAAGAGGTCAAGGCCATCGAAGCGGAAATTCTGCCGCGGATGGTGGTGGCCGGCTTTGCAACAGTGACCATCACCTCGGTCATTGTGACCGGCATCATCGCCAGCGGCATCGGCAGGTGAGCGAAGCTTTCAGAACCCGCCGAGTCCGACAAAGCGGGCCTGGCGGTTCGCTTTTCCCCCGGTAGACGCTACTGCTGCGGGCGGGGATATGGCCCGCGGGTCGCTCCCCATAGCCACCCACAGGACTCCGGTGTCTTGCAGCCGACCCGCTGCCAGGACTCACTGCCCGGCGGAGTGGTCGGCGTCGGCGTCGGTGGCATCAGCGCGCAACTGGATCCCATCGCCCCGCAAGCAATCATCGTGGTCCACAGGAGCGCAAGCGACTGGGTGCGCGACCATCCGGGCGATTCCAATTCGGATCGGAGTGACAACGGACTTTCGCTGCGTACGGTAGGCGCCAGGCGCTCGGCGCCCTGCGATGTCAGCACAAGGGACGGGGACCTTTGGCTCGGCAACGAATGAAGATCGGTCCGTGCATCCACGTCCTGTGCGGCGCCGACGACCGGGGTTGAGACAAGTACGGCCAGACAGATCGTGGCAAGGAGGTTCATTGCAGTTACGAGCCGCCTGCGAGCGCGATGCGCCGGCGCAGTTGCTCGGCGGTGGCCGTATCTCCGGCCTTCTCCGCCAAAGCGAGCTGCACTCCCAGCCATGCCAGCAGCGGTCGACGCCATCCCTGTGCTGATGCGGTGTCGACGGCAAGCGCAATCGCGGCCGGACTTGCACGGCCGTCCTTGAACAGCACAGCGGTCGCGACCAGCCGCCCCAGCGGATCATCGATGGACTTCAGCGCCGCGACGGCTGCGTCCTCACTGAGTCCCGGTGCGGCGATGGGTCGATGCTGTTCCGGCAGGAGTGCGATGTCCGACGCTTGCACCCGGCCGGCAAGGTAGTCGGCATATGCCTGTTCGGCGGCAGATGCATCGGGCCGCAATTTTTCGAAGCCCTCGCACGGTCCAACATCCAACGACGCGGTGCGCACGGCGCAGCGAGTCAGCTCCACCAATGCGACCTGGTCCGCACGACCGGTGCGTGCGAGTTCTCGGCGGGCGAGATCGAATTCGGTCGTCGCGACCTGGGTGTCGCCGACCAGATAGGCGCTGATCGCGCGATCCAGCGCTGCGCGGGCGTTGGCCTGCCAGTCAGGCGCAGGCGGGCTGCCTGCGCAAGCAGCCAGCAACATGACGACGGCAAGCCATCCCGCTCGGACCATGCGTTCGATGAAGCTCATGGCAGCTTGATCTCCGCCGGCTTTGCAAACGGCCAGCGTCGATTGACCTCGTCGATCATGCGACTGACCTTGCGCAGGTTCGCGTCAATCTCGGCGCGCAGCTGGTTCAGGTCGGTCGATGCCGCGCGTGCGTTGCCGGCGATCGCCTGCGCGTCGACCAGGATCGCGTCGATCTTCTTCAGGCTCTCGCGCGCCTCCAGCAGCGCGGCATTGAGCTGAACGACGGCGGCGCGCGCTTCGGGCATCAGGCCTTCGGCACCGAAGACCTGCTGGTCGGCCTTGGCGGCCAGGCTGTCGATGCGCGCCAGCAGGGTGTTCGTGCGATCGAGCGCAATGACCAGCTTCTGCGCGTCGGCCTCATTGCCGAAGAGCAGCCCGAGTGCGCCGCGCGGCCCCTTCATTTTCTCGGTCGCGCTCTGCACATTGCCGAGCGTCGTCGCCAGCGCCGAGTCTTCCGAGGTAAGGCGTGAGAGGTTCCGGATCAGCTCGCGCGTCTCGGAGACGAGGCGCGGAATCTCCGCGGTGGCATCCCCGACCAGTACCTTGCGTTCGGCGCCGTCGGGCAGCTGGGGATCGGTCAGCACGCCGCTGAATGCGCGCAGGTTGGTGTTGCCGACCAGTCCGCGCGTCAGCGTGAACACGCTCGACTCGCGCAACCAGCGGGCATCCTTGCGCGGCACGTCGATCATGATGTGCGTGACGCCGTCTGCCGTCAGTTCGATCTTTCGCACCCGTCCGATCGGAAAGCCCGAGAAGGTGAGATCCATGCCGACGGTGACGCCCTCCGCGTCGTCGGCGATCAGCACCAGGCGCTGCGACGGCTGGAACACGCCGCGCGCATACAGCAGATACGCCGCCGAAGCCGCCACCAGCAGCACCAGCAGGCCGACCAGCAGCGCCGCTCGCAGCTCCAACGATTCGGACGTGCGCGGCGTTGCGGCGGGTTCGTCGTTCATCGGATCGGTCTCAGTAGTAGTTGAACACGAGCGCGGCGATCTCGATCAGCAGGATCATGGAGAACAAGCGCACCAGCCCGCGCAGCTCGGCGCTGGTGCGCAGTCGGGGGTTGGGGCGATCGTAGAGAACCGAGGCGATCGGAATCAATCCCACGGCGAGGCTGAATCCCAGCGTCTTGGCCGCGAAGATCAGCGTGACTGCCGGATTGAATACCCGGCCAAAGGTTCGCGTGTAGCCCGCCAGCCCGCCGGTGGTCACTCCGTGGACCCACAGGTAGGCCAGCACCGCGGTCACGACACAGCTGACGGTGGCGAGCAGCAGTACGGAGAACATGCCCGAGGTGACGCGCGGCAGGATCTCGCGCTGCAACGGGACCGCGCCGTCGGCCGCGGGCGTGCCCAATGCGCCCTGCGCGCCCAACGCCGCGACCTCCGCTGCGTTCGGCAGGGCACAGCGCAGCGCGACGAACATCGCGGCCGTCAGCGGTATCAGTTCCAGCACCAGCACACGCACGACCATTTCGAGCGCATAGCGCGACAGCCCGTAACTGATCGACGTCACGACGACGATATGGATGATGACGAGGCTGATCAGCGAGGTCAGCACCGTGAACCACAGCAGGACCGGCGCCGTGTCCGTGTAAAGGTGGCGCGCCATCGCGGCGCGGTTCGCCCCGCGGTAGCTCGACGGTGAAAGGGCGAGCACGAGGATCTGGGCGCAGAACAGAACGATCTGCCACCAGCCGGCGAACCATTGCAGCGCCGATCGGCCCAATTCGACCAGCACACTGCGCCACGAAACAGCGGATGCCATGGCGGGAATCATAGGTGCGATAGGGACAGGCACGTCTTCCGGTCATTGATTCGCCTCAACCGGATGGCGCGGTCGCGGCAAACTGCATGCCTGGCCCCGCGGCGCGCAGACCCGCGGCGATCCGAGTTTCACGCCGCAAACTGCAGCGCGGCGAGCCGGCCGTAGAGCCCTCCGCGCGCGATCAGCTCGGCGTGCGTGCCGGCGTCGACGATGCGGCCGTGATCGAGCACGAAGATGCGGTCGACGCGCTGCACGGTCGCGAGTCGGTGCGCGATGACGATCGTCGTACGTCCGTGCATCGCGGTTTCGAGTGCCGACTGCACCGCACGCTCGCTCTCGGCATCCAGCGCCGAGGTCGCCTCGTCGAGCAGCAGCAGCGGGGCGTCCTTCAGGATCGCGCGCGCAATGGCCAGCCGCTGACGTTGTCCGCCGGAAAGCCGCAGGCCACGCTCGCCGACTTCGGTCGCGTAGCCCTCGGGCAGCCGCAGGACGAACTCCTCCACGCGGGCGGCACGTGCCGCGGCGCGCGCTTCCTCTTCGCTGGCGTCGGGTCGCCCGTAGCGGACATTGTCGAGCACCGACCCGGAGAAGATCACGGCCTCCTGCGGCACGACCGCGACGTGGCGCCGCAGCTCGTCGAGCGCGACATGGCGCACATCGATGCCGTCAATGCTGAGAAGTCCGCCGCCGATGTCGTAGAACCGCTGCAGCAGCTGGAACACCGTGCTCTTGCCGGCGCCGGACGGGCCGACCAGCGCCACCGTCTGGCCCGGCTCGACGGCCAGCGAGAGGTCGGCCAGCACCGCCTGCTGCGGCCGCGAGGGATAGGAAAAGCTGACAGCGTCGAACCGCACCCGCATTCCACCGTGTGTCTTCGGCAGGGAGACGGGCTGCGTCGGCGTCGTGATCGGCGACTGCGTCTTCAGGAGTTCCATCAGGCGCTCGGTCGCGCCAGAAGCTCGCAGGAGCTCGCCCCACACCTCGGCCAGCACAGCCACACTGCTCGCCACCACCATGATGTACAGCGCCGTCTGGCTCAGTTCGCCCGCGCTGATGCGCCCGGCCATCACCGCCTGCACGCCGCCGTACAGGCCGTACAACAGCGAGCCGAAGATGCCGACAATCAGGAACGCCGTCAGCAGCGCGCGCGTGCCGGTGCGACGGATCGACGTGGCAAACGCCCGTTCGTTCGCATCCGAGAACTTGCGCGTCTCGGCGGACTCCTGCGTGTAGCTCTGGACGACCGGAACGGCATTCAGCACTTCGCCGGCGATCGCGCTGGAATCGGCGATGCGGTCCTGGCTGGCGCGCGAGAGTCGTCGCACGCGTCCGCCAATCAGCATCGCCGGTGCGACGACCAGAACGATGATCCCGACCACCGTCAGCATCAGCCGCGGACTCGTGGCGACCAGCATCGCAATGCCGCCGATGAACAGAACCGCATTGCGCAGGCCCATCGAGATGCTCGACCCGACCGCACTCTGGATCACGGTCGTGTCGGTGGTCAGCCGTGACAGCACTTCGCCGGTCTTGAGCGTCTCGAAAAACTGCGGGCTCTGCGTCAGAACATGTGCATAGACGGCCTGCCGCAGGTCAGCCGTGACACGCTCGCCGATCCAGGTCACCATGAAAAAGCGCGCTGCCGTGAAAGCGCCGAGCGCCACGGCGACCGCGAAGAGCCACCCGAAGTGGCGGCGGATGGCAACCAGCTTGTCGCCCAGTTCTGCTCCGGCCGGCAAGGCGAGGCCCTGGTCGACCAGCAACCGCACCGCATACGGCATGGCCAGCGTCGCACTGGCCGCCAGCAGCAGGAACAGGAGCGCCAGCGCAATCTGGCGCTTATACGGAGCAATGAAGGGCAACAGCCCGCGCAGCGGTTTCAGGCGCTTCGGTGCCGGAGCTTCCTCACTCATCGGCGGGCTACCACAGCGGCGATGTCAGCACGCCCCAAGCGGCCAGCATCATGAGCGATCCCCACGCGGCATAAGCGACGACAAAAGGCGCGCCGCGTGACTTGGGATTACGTGCATAGGCGATGGCGTACCACGCGCGGGCCACGACCCAGACTGCTCCGACGGCGGCGGCGATGCGTGGGCTGAAGTAGAAAGCCGCGAGCCACAAGGCCGGCAGGAAGATGACCGTATTTTCCAGCGTGTTCATCTGCACTCGGAAGGCCCGCTCGAAAGGTTCCGGCCCCGTCGTTGCGGGAGCCGAAACCTTGTACCTGGCACGAGCTGCGCCAACGTACCAGATGCATCCGAACAGCAGCGCGAGCGTGGCCAGCGTGATCAGGGCGGGCCAGTGCATCGTCATACCCATCGTGTTCTCCAGAAGTCGGCGGCGGATCGTAGCCGCGTTTCATGTCGGCTGCGCGGCGCTTCAGAGCCGCATCGGTGCGACGAGCCCTGTCATCTCGAGATACCCGCGGCCGACCCGGCGACCGGCTTCGAGTAAATCGCTCGCGCCTTCCCAGTAAACGGCGCCGGTCGTCGCACGCGAATCGAGCTCCTGATCGTTCATCAGTGGTCGCGTTTCGAAGTTGCGATCGCCGACGCGCAGGCGCTGGGCTACCGGGTAAGTCGCATTCGTGCGCGGTGAACGCCAGGTTGAAAGGGGTTCGAAGCCGACTGTGTCGCCGCTCCACGTGCGCGTGAGTCCGCCGTCCACGCGCAGTGAAGCGTACGTGTAGATGTCCGGTCCGGGCGCGCGCGGGCGGATGCGGAAGGCCGTCAGCGCCGTACCGTCGTCCAGGTTCATGCCGACCCAGTCCCAGCCGGCCGCCTGCGCATCGAGCACGCTGCTCGACCATTCGTGATCGAGCCAGCCTCGACCGGTGTATTCGCGTGGCGCACCGTCCAGTCGCAGCGTCGCCCGTACGGCAAGCTGCGGCTGCGTGTAGTAGTGGCTCGCCTGCTCGGGCTTCGGGCCCTTCTGCGAAAAGCCTTCGCGCCCCTGCAGCAGGAGCGGCTGCGTCGGCTGCGCGATGAACGCCAGGTCGAACGTGCGTGCGGGGATCGTGCCGCGGTACGCCCCCGAGGATGGGTCGCGTTGCAGGCGCCACCGATCCAGCCGGACATCGGTATCGTCGATCGACGCCTCGACCAGTCCGAAGCCGGCCCGCTGCACGCGTTCGTCGTGCAGCAGCGCACCGCGCGCCGGGTCGGCGATCGCGGCATGGGCAATGACAAGCTGCTGCGGTGAAAACCGGCTCGCACTCGCGGCCACGGTCGTGCGCACGCGGAAGAACGTCACCTGAAATCCAAGCGACGGACGCCCCGCTGCATCCAGCCAGCCGGTCAAGTACCACCATTCGGTCCGGTATTCCGGATGCGCGCCATGGTCGCGCGGAAACACCAATGGTCGCGGCGTCACCGCGGCGAACGCAACGTCCGCCGTCACATTTCGCGCCAGCGGCCATATACCGGCTGCCAACATCAATGCACGTCTACTGATCACCCAAACCGTCCTGCGCACCGCTGCGCGTCTCTACTGCCCTTGTAAACGCACGAAGCGCCGGGCCGCTCCCAAGCTTCGTGCGCACTTCCTGGCGCACGCAGTGCACGTGCGACGCACGCGTCGCGTACATTGCAGTGCGCCGTTACCAATCCTCGCTGACGGCGCGCACCGCGTCGACCGAGGCCGCGCGACGGCCGGCCACCAGTGCCGTCAACGCGGCGGTCGCCAGCAGTGCGGCCACAAGGCCGGCGATCAGGCCGGCGGGAACATGCAGTTCCATCGTCCAGTGAAACGACTGCGGATTGACTACGTGGATGAGGACCAGCGCAACGGCGAAGCCGATGGCCAGACCACTGATCACGCCGAGCAGCGTCACCAGCAGTCCTTCGATCGCGAACTGGCTGAGGATCTGACTGCGCGTGACGCCGAGATGGCGCAGCATGCCGAATTCCTTGGTACGCGCCAGCGCCTGGGCTGAAAACGTCGCTGCGATGCCGATCAGGCCGATGACGATCGCAGCAATCTCGAGCAGGTAGGTCACCGCGAAGCTGCGGTCGAAGATATTCATGCTCAATTGACGGATTTCGCCCGGCTGCAGGAACTCGGCCTGCGCTCCGACGTCGAGGCGGTCACGCACGGCGTCGATCACGTCATTGGCGCGTACTCCCGGGGCCAGCCACAGCGCGGCGTCCGTGCGGGTCGTGTCTCCGGTGATGCGCTGGTAGTCGACGTCGCGAAGCGCAATCGCTCCGGTCTGCCGCGAATAGTCGCGCCAGACGCCGATGACCTTGAAGTCGTGTGTTGTTCCCGCAAGCGGGATCCCGATCTGCTGACCTACCTCGGTGCCGTATAGCTCGCCCAGTGCTTCGCTGATCCAGGCGGGCGGCAGGTCGGCGGGGCTCCAGTCGATCGCCCGGCCAATGAGCGGCAGCGCCGGGCGATCCGGATCCAGTGGACGAATAAGCAGCGTCACGGGTGCCCGCTTTGGATCGATCGCGACGCGCGCGAAGCGCGAGAACTCTGCGCGTTGCACGCCGCGCGCCGTGGCGAGCAGCACGCGGTCACGATCCGAGAAGTAGGCCGTGGTCGTCGACTCGCCGCGGCTGCCGGCGCGCACATACAGGTCGGCCGGCAGCACCTGGCCGAGCCAGACATCGAGCGACTGGCGAAAGCTCGTGACCATCGTGGCCATCGCCACCATCAACGCAAAGCTGGCGACGATGCCGGCCAGGCCGATCGCCGCGCCCGACGGCGCCTGTGCGAGACGCGTTGTCGCGCCGAGCCACGGAACATGGCGCGTGGCTCGGCTGGCGTGGCCGAGACGCTCGAACAGCGCCTGTGCCAGGCGTGGCTGCAGCATGATCGCGCCGATGAGCAGCAACGCGATCGCGATGTAGCCGAAGATCGGTAGCCCGGCGACCGGCGGCAGCAGCGCGGCACCAACCCCCAGCACGAGCACAGCGCACGCCGGCCAAAGCGCGCCGCCGAGCGGCTTCAGCGCGTCGAGTTCCGAGCCGGCCTTGAGTGCGAGCGCGGGTTCGATACGTGCGGCTTCGCGGGCCGGTGCCCATCCGCCGGCGATCGACGCCGCGACGCCGAGCACGAAAAAGACAATGGTCCAGCCCGGACTGATCGCCAGGCGCGCCTGCGCACCAGCGAAGAATCCGCTGCCCAGATCGCCGCCGAGTGCCGCCAGCGCCAGCGCAGCGAGCACGATCCCGAGCGCCAGTCCCAGCAGGCTGCCGATCACGCCGGCCACTGCGGACTCGATGACGAGCAGACGCTGCAATTGCCCCGCAGTGACGCCGCTGATCCGCAGGAATGCCAGTTCGGTACGGCGCGCGACCACCGCCTGCGCCTGCAGCGAGAACACCAGGAAGGCGCCGGTGAAGAGCGCCACCAGGGCCAGTACATTGAGATTCACCCGGTAGGCGCGCGACACGTTCGACACACGCTGGGCGGCCTCGTCCGGTGTGCTCATCGTCACACCGGCGGGCAACAGCGCGGCGATCCGTTCGCGCGCAGCCGAGGGCGCCACGCCGGCAGCGAGCTTGACGTCGATGCGGTGCAGCCGGCCGAACAGGCCGAAGCTCGATTGCGCGGCTGCGATGTCCATTACCGCCAGCTCTTCACCGGCACGAGCGCGAGGCAGGTGACCGGCGACGCGGAATACTTCGGTCCGCGAGCCGACCTGTAAAGGCAGTGTGTCACCGGGCTTCAGCTGGAAACGCGCGAGTGCCGCGGCGGAGAGGTACAGGCCGTCACCCAGTAGCGCGAGCCTGGCGTCGTCCGGCGCATCGGGCTCGCCGACGAGCGCAGGCGACAGCAAGGCCGCCCGGAACACGTCGATGCCGACAACGCGCAGGGTCGCGAGGCCGGATGCCGAGCGCGGCTGTGAAGGCACCGGAGCCTCGACTTCCACGATCGGGCTGGCGATGTCGACCTCGGGCAGCGCGGCGATCTGCGCGTACACCTGTTCGTCGAATCCGAGTCGCCCGCCACTTACCGTGAAGTCCGACTGCCCGAGCACGTGACGTATCGCGCCCGAAAACTCGTCGAGGGCCGACGCATTGATCAGGTTCACCGCGTAGCCAAGGGCCACGCCGACCGCAATGGCGATCACCTGCACGATCGCTCGCAGCGGGTGATGGCGCGCGTAGCCACCGGAAATGTGGACGAGCAGCCAGGTGATCACCGGTCCGCCGCCGCAGGGTGAGGAACCAGACGTCCGTGGTCGAGCCGACAGCACGCGATCGGCGGTGGCAGCAGCCACCTCGGAGTGGGTGACGAGCACGCCGGCCGCGTGGCGGCTGCGGATCTCGCGCGCCAGCAGCTGAAGCACGACCGCGGCCGTGTCCGGGTCGAGGTTGCCAGTCGGCTCGTCGGCCAGCACCAGTGCGGGCTGGTGCACCAGCGCACGGGCGACGGCGATGCGCTGCAGCTCGCCGCCGGACAATTCGCGCGGCATGCTCGCTTCGCGTCCGGCGAGGCCGACCTCGGCCAGCAGGTCGGCGGCGCGCCGTTCGCGCAGCTCCGGCGCCACGCCCTGCAGCACCAGCGGCAGGGCGATGTTCTGGACGACGCGTCAGGTGCGGGAGGATGTGAAACGCCTGGAAGACGAATCCGAGTTTCGTTCGGCGCGTGAGTGTGCGGGCCGTGTCGTCGAGGACAGCGATGTCAACGCCGTCGATCACGACCGCACCGGCGTCGGGTCGGTCGAGCCCTGCAATCAGGTTGAGCAGCGTCGACTTGCCCGACCCCGACTCACCGACGATCGCGACGTACTCGCCGCCGCCGACCGTCAGGCTCAGGTGGTCAAGCACCGTGCGCTCGCGATAGCGCTTGGTCAGGCCTTCGATCTGCAGCATGCGATCGATTCTACGGACCGGGTCTCGGGCCTCTGCATGGGTCCGGCGAGGTCGGCCGCTACAATCTCGCCCCTTCCTTCGCCGCTGCGAGTCCGCGTTGAGCGACATCGTTACCCTGGAGTCGATCCGCGCCGCGGCGGCGCGCCTGGCCGGCCGCGTCGAGGAGACGCCCTGCGTGCACTCGCGCACCTTGTCGCAGATCACCGGCGCCGAGGTCTATCTCAAGTTCGAGAACCTGCAGTTCACCGCCTCGTTCAAGGAACGCGGTGCGCTCAACAAGTTGTCGCTGCTGACGCCGGCGCAACGGGCCAAGGGCGTGATCGCCGTTTCCGCCGGCAACCACGCACAGGGCGTGGCGTATCACGCCGAGCGGCTCGGCATTCCCGCCGTGATCGTGATGCCGCGCTTCACGCCCATGGTGAAGATCGAGCGCACGCGCGGCTTCGGACCCGAGATCGTGCTGACCGGCGACACCTTCGACGATGCCCGCCATGAGGCGGCGAAGATCGCCGCCGAGCGCGGTCTCACGATGGTGCATCCGTACGACGACGCCGACGTGATCGCCGGGCAGGGCACGGTCGCTCTCGAGATGCTCGCACAGCAGCCGGAGCTGGACTGCCTGTGCGTGGCCATCGGTGGCGGTGGACTCATCTCGGGCGTGGCCACAGCCGCGCGCGCGCTGAAGCCGGGCATCGGCATCGTGGGTGTCCAGACGGATCAGTTCCCGTCGATGTACGCGGCCTTCAAGGGCGTCGAGATGCCGTCGGCCAACGCCACGCTGGCCGAAGGCATTGCGGTCAAGCATCCGGGTGAGCTGACCTGCGAGATCGTCAAGCGCGCTCGTCGACGACGTGGTCCTGGTGTCCGAAGGCGACATCGAGCAGGCGATCGTGATGCTGCTCGAAATCGAGAAGACGGTGGTCGAGGGTGCCGGCGCGACCGGACTCGCCGCTGTCCATCGGCACCCGGCGCTCTTTGCCGGGCGCAAGGTCGGATTGATCCTGTGCGGCGGCAACATCGACCCGATGGTCCTGGCCGACATCATCGAGCGCGGCATGGTGCGCGCAGGCCGCCTCGCACGCATCCGGGTGCACACGCGCGACGTGCCGGGCGAGCTGGCGCGTGCCGCGACGCTGATCGGGCAGGCCGGTGCGAACATCGAGGAAGTCGAGCACCAGCGCGCATTCACGACCTTGCCGGTGCAAAACGCCGAACTCGAGTTCGTGTTGCAGACGCGCGGTCCGGAGCACATCGAAGAAGTGCTGCGCACATTGCGCAACGCCGGCCTGTACGCGAATACACATCCCTACTAAGCCTTTCGCAACCTCGCCTCACTTCCGCAGCGCAAGCTCATCGTCGCTTGCGCCAGATCATTGCCGCAAGCGCGGGCACCGCTAAGTTATCTCTCGACTGCACCAAGAGGGAGGCGGCATGGTCGCTGCGCGAACCCCGAACACGATCCTTCGGTCCGGCGCTGGAAAATCGGGCGCATCCGAAAAATCGCCGCGCAAGCCGCGTCGCAAGCCGATCGACTGGAACGCCAAGCTCCGTCCCGAACTTGAGCCCGAGATCGTCGTCGACAAGCGACTTGGCGATCGCCTGCTGCTGCCAACGCCCTTGCTGGTGGCCGAGGAGATCGCACAGGTGCCCCGCGGCGCAACGATCACCGTCGCGCAGCTGCGAGCGCGCCTGGCGCAACGATTCGGCGCCGAGCGCACCTGCCCGCTGATGACGGGCATCTTCGTGAAGATCATCGCCGGAGCGGTGGCCGAGGACCTGACGCAGGGACGCAAGCCGCGCTGGCCGGTATGGCGGCTCGTCAACGACAGCGGGATGCTGAGCACGACCTGGCCGCTGGACGCGCTGTATCGCGCGACCCGCCTGCGCGAAGAAGGAGTCCGTCTGGGACACAAACGCGGCGCCTGGCAGGTACTCAACCCGGGTGCGTGACCGCCTGGCGAAGCGTCGTTGCATGACCTCTCGGTGACGGCGCCGCGGCGCGGCGACACCCGTAGACTGCGGCATGGCCTCCGCCGATGCCGCCGCGCGGGTTCGATTCATCGACCTGTTGCCAGCCGCCTCCGACCCGGCCGGCGAGTTGCGCGCCGGACTCGCCGCGCACGCGCCGTGGATCGCACCGAAGTTTTTCTATGACGCGCTCGGTGCGCGGCTGTTCGAGGCGATCTGTGAGCTGCCCGAGTACACGCTGCCACGCGATGAGCAGGCCATTTTCGATCGTTACACCGACGAGATCGCCGCGCAGATCGGACCGGACAGCACGCTGATCGACCTGGGCGCCGGCAACTGCGCCAAGGCCGAACGCCTGTTCGCCGCGCTGCGGCCGGCGCAGTACGTGGCGGTCGACATCGCCGGCGCGTTCCTGCTGACGCAGCTGGAATTGCTGGCGCAGAGGCATCGGACCATCGACGTCATCGGTATCGCTGCGGATTTCTCGCATGGACTGGCGCTGCCGTCCGTGGTTCGCAACGAGCGGCGGGTGGTCTTCTATCCCGGATCGTCTATCGGCAACTTTGCGCCGGAGGAAGCCCTGGCGTTTCTATCGTGCATCCATGATCAATGCGCGGGCGGGCACCTCCTGATCGGTGCGGACCTCGTCAAGGATTCCGCTGAGCTGGTCGCCGCCTACGACGATGAGCTCGGAGTGACTGCGTCGTTCAATCTCAACGTGCTGAACGTCGCCAACCATTGGGCGGGGACCGACTTCACGCTGGGCGACTGGCGCCATGTGGCGCTCTTCAATGCCGCCGAGAGCCGCATCGAGATGCACCTGGAGGCACGCCGCGCCGTTCGGGTGGGCTGGCCGGGCGGGGAGCGACGCTTTGCTGCAGGCGCGCGCATCCACACCGAAAATTCGTACAAGACCACTCCGGACGCATTGCCGGCCCTGCTGCGCACCGCCGGCTTTGGCAATGTGCGCCTCTACACGGACCCCGCCGGGCGCTTTGCACTCGCACTGGCCCGGTAAGTCAGGACTTTCGCGCGACGATCAGGAGCGTGCCAGACGTACCGTCGCGTAGACGTACGGGTACTCGGCGCGGAACCAGTTGCGAAACGAGGGCCGCACCAGGCGCCGTGCGGTGCGCGGCGATGCGCCCTTGAGCACGTAATGCTCGCCATCGAAGAAGTTGGCCGAGTAGCCCGGGTAATGAGGCCGCGGCGCGAAGCCCCTGAAACCCGCGAATGGCGTGGCGGTCCACTCCCAGCCGTTGCCCACCAGCTGTTCGACTCCCGTCGCTGTTGCGCCGAGCGGATGCGCGGCGACGGGCAGCGGATCCCAGGCGACGAAATCGAGATTCGCGCGCTCGGCGTCGGGCGCGGCATCTCCCCACGGATAGCGTCGCTCTCCATCGCCATACGCCGCACGTTGCCACTCGGCTTCGGTCGGCAGGCGCAAACCTGCCCACGCCGCATAGGCCGTCGCCTGTCGATGCGTCAGATACACCGGTGCATCGAGCGGCAGCGGCGTCTCGTCGAACATGCGTCGCAACCACCAGGAGCCGTCGCGTTGGCGCCAGAAGTGCGGAGGCGGCCCGCCGGCGACGACAAAGCGCAGGTAGCCGCCGTTGGTGAGCTTGTGGCGCGAGATTTCGAAGTCAGCGACCTCGGATTGGCTTTGTGGAAACTCGTTGTCCCAGCCGAACTCGTCCGGTGCCTGGCCAAGCGTGACGGCGCCCGCCGGAACGTCGACCCACGGATGCAGACGTCGAGCCGAATCGCTTGCCCGTGCCCCGGTGCCTGCCGGCAAGGCCGGCATGCGCTTTCTTTGGGGTTCGATCTGGTGCAGCAGATAGCACACCGTTTCCGCGTGCATCCAGCGATGCTCGAGTGCCGTCAGGATGCGCTCGACCGGCAACTCATCCCAGCACTCGTCAAGCTCGCGTCGCGTGCGCGCCGCATAGCGCAGCACGGCGTCGAGTGCTGGCCAGTCGGACGGCTGGTCGGCAGCCGCCTGGCCCGGCGCGGGATCAATGCCCGCCTCGAACAGCCGGTCGAACGTCGGGTCGAATGAGGGCAGGTCGAGCACGCCTCGGCCGAGCTGATTCCAGTCAAACGCGTCGAGATGTCCGATGTAGAAGATCAGCCGGTGTCGGTCAGGGACAGGCCGCTCGTAGAGCGTCTCGGTTGCCACCACGCGGAAGAGGGCGTCCGTGTGCGCGCGTGCTGCCCGGAGTTCCTGGTGCAGCCCGGTCGTTGCGCGGTCCGAGGTCAGCGCATCCATCACTGAACCATACCCCGTCGGAATGGCGGGGCCAACCGCCCGTCCCCGCGGGAGCGCCGGTGACGGGCAGCATCGGTCGAAGTGCGTGCCAAAAGGCCTACCGCCCTCAACCTCGGCGGGGACGCTCCGTATACCGTCTTATGGCTATTCGAGGCGCCGGCCAGCGGTCGGGCGACACCCAACTACCGATGAAAACCGTCACCTTCGAGATCGACGAGTCCACCGATCAGCAGTTGGCGGACCTTGCCCAGCGGTGCGATGCCACGCCGGGACAGTTCGTCGACATGCTGTGCGCATCGCTCGACCGCGAAACGCTGGAGCGCGTCATACAGCGCGCCATGCGCGACGACTCGGTCACCTCCGAACCCGGCGTAGCAAGAATGCCCGAGCGGCGTCCGGCGCCCCCGTCCTCAACCTCCGAGTAGTCAACCCGGGGGCCGAACGGCCGCGCGCAGACCCGCGCGCCATAGCTTGCACGCGAGGCGGCGCAGCGGTGAGCTCCCAAATTCATTTCTGAAATTCCGGCTGATACGCGGCACAGTCTGTACCGCGAAGCGCTTGCCTAACGACGCATCTCGAACAGCGTCGTCTCCGGGTCTGTGCCCTTGAGCGCTTCGGCGATCTGCTTGCGCGCCTTGATGAACGGCGAGTTCTTGGCCTCGACCGCCAGGAACTCGTCGAGGTCGCCATGCTCTCGCTGCAGCCGCGGCACGAGTTCCAGGAAGATGTCAGTCAGCTCGGGATCGAACTGCTTGCCCTTCAGTGACGCGATCTCGGCCAGCGCGTCCGAGACCTTCCAGGCTTCCTTGTACGGCCGCTTGTGCGTCAGCGCGTCAAACACATCGGCGAGCGCGCTGACGCGTGCCGCGATCGGGATCGCCGTGCCGGCGAGCTTGGTTGGGTAACCGTTTCCGTCCCAGCGCTCGTGGTGATGGCGCGCGATTTCCTCTGCAATGTGCATCTGCGGAATGTTCGACTTGGCTAGGATGTCCGCGCCCGCGGTCGTGTGCGTCTGCATGATCTCGCGCTCACCCGGCGTGAGCTTGCCGGGTTTCAGCAGAATCGCGTCCGGCACGACCAGCTTGCCGATGTCGTGCAGGCGCGCCGCCAAGTCGATCAGGAAGCACACATCCTCTTCGAGCCCGATCTCCTTGCCAAGGATTGATGCAAGGCGGCCGACACGGTAGCAATGCTCGCCCGTCGTATCGTCGTGCAACTCTGCGGCGACCGACTGCTGCTCCAGCAGCAGGATGCGGTTGCGCATCAGCTCGCGTTCGCCCAGCTGGATGCGCAGCTTGCCGCGCTGGTTGGCCATCGCGACGTCGATCGAGCCCGGGGCGAAGGCGGGCTGTTCGATCTGCTTGATGTAGTCCCCGTGGTGCATAAGGACCTGAGCTGCCTTCGCTTCCCGGTTCATTGCAAGCAGCTCATGCAAATAAATCAGAGCAACGTCTGGCTGACCAGCGACCTCGTACCCAGTAACACAAGCTGAAAGGCTCTCTCTCACCTCTGACCGCACGCTCTTTCGAGCAGTCTCTAAGGACTTCTTCAATCTGGTGAGTCCAACGTCATTCATCCCAGCATGAATCTCGACCAAACCGCTAGTGATTTCAGCAGAGAGCTGTGCGCGAACTGCCCCGGAGGCGACGGCCAACTCTCGCGCGGCATCGCAATGCGTTCGTGCGCCATCAAGCTCGCCAATTTCAAGCAGGAGTCTTGCGTACGTAGATTCTGCATTTACTCTCGACAACCGGTCCTGAGCAGATCGAGGGTCGGAGTTGAGCTTTAAGGATTCTCGAACGGCCTGCAATCCGGCCTTGATGTTTCCTAGGTAAAGGGCGCAAGCGGCGAGATTAGCCTTTGCCGCTTGCGGAATGGAGCCCGGTTCGCGAAGCGAGTCGCACACTTCCGCGGCCCTTCGGTAGCACGCCATCGCATCTGGATACTGCGCTGTGCCTTGGAACGCCACGCCTAGGTTATTCCAGATACGCGCTTCCGCCAGCTTGTCTCCTAACAACTTTGCGAGTTCCAATGCCTTCGAGTAACAAGCAGTGGCTTCAGGAAGATTCCCAGTGTTGACACACATAACGCCGAGGAAAGTCAATGACTTTCGCTCGAGCGCCAGATCTCCCAGCGCAGCCGCCGCTTCGGCAGCGCGCTTCGCAGGCTCAAGCGCGGTCGCCGGCTTCGCGGCCAAGTAGTAGTACTCAGCGACCGCAAGCAAACATTGAATTAGCGCTGGCGTTGGTCGATCCGGTACGGATGCGCAGAGCTGCGACCAAGTGGTGTCGATGAGGCGGTCCGATTCCGAAACAGGGTTTCGGACGGCATCCTCAAGGCGAGGAAGCAATGACTCCCATGCCTCGGAGGTTGTTCCTTCGAGAGTGGCTGAGATCGAGGCGGCAGCGGCCGCAGAGAGGGGGGCGCTCATGTCTTAGGTCGGGATGCTTGCCAACATGCAAAGAAGGGGCTTGCAATTTCCCGCACGTAACGGTTACATTCCACCCATCCTGCTTATCGGCCGAGAAGCAGTGACCTTGAGGTTCAAATCGATCGATCTGAGGTTCAACGCAATAGGGGACGCCCATGGATCAGGTTATTGAGCAAGTCGTTGAAAAAGAAGAGGTTACAGAATTGTCGCTCGCCGAATTGGCCATGGTTGGCGGTGGCTTGGCGACTGAGTGCCTGGGATAGAGCCGGTTCCGGGTAAAAAAGGGCGCTTCGGCGCCCTTTTCTTTTTTCATAACAAGTACTTAGCTCGCCAAAGCCATTGAGATCGACGCCCCCAGGTCTGCATTGGGAGCTAAGGTGAAAGTCGCGGAACTGTTCCGCCTCCGAATTGACGGCGGCTGGTGACTTGCGGCAAAGCGTGGCGGTCATCGGAGATTCAGGCGTCCAATGAACTGCGGCCGGGTAACCGTACCGGGAAAGCCGAGCGATGACCTGGCGCCGGGCACGTTGAACAGCATCTTCAAGCAAGCAGGACTCAAGAGGTAGGCATGCGCTTCGCCGTCGCGATCGAAAAGGCCACCGGGAACGACTCCGCTTTCGTGCCCGACCTCCCCGGATGCGTGGCGACGGGCAAGACAGCGGAGGAGGTCGAAGCGCAGATTCGCGAAGCGATTGCGTTTCACCTATAGGGCCTACATGAAGACGGACTTCCTATTCCGCCGCCCTCGAGCCAGGTCGACAACGTCGAAGTCGCTTCCTGACGCCGCTTACAGCTTGCCTACTTACCCAACCGCAACCCGCCTGACAGCCGAGCGTCATGCGGTTTGGACCATTAAGTGTTCTGCGTCAGCGTCGGAGTACAAGACGCTTTCTCTTTTTGTATGACAACGCTCCCGTTTGTAGCGTTGCGGGACGGCTCGTAGAGTCAGTCGGAAGCTGGAGCGCGGCGATATCCGTCCGAACCGGGGCGGTTCAGGCGTCCTGACGTAGCGCCTTCCGTGCCGGCACCCGCGCAACGCCGTCCTCGGTCTTCACCAGCGGACCTGACAGTGCCTGGATCGCGAGTCGGGCCATGACCTCCCGGTCGATCGACTCGCACAGCAAGTCCACCACGCGTCCGGGCGGCACGCCCCACTGATGGGCGAGCGCCTTCAGACGGAGGTCGGAACGTTCGCCGATTTCGAGGCTGACCTGCTTCATGCGGTCAGTATTCGCCCGGTCGCGCAGCCTTGGCAATCCCGCGCGCCTCAGTCGTTCAGATTGCCCGGGCGTTGCTTGCAGGGGGAGCTTGCGACTTCAGCCGGAATGATTGCGATCCGGCCGATAGCCTGGGCGTGGACTCGGCGCGACAGTGCTCTAACCCGGGTGCGACGGGAGCGACCCAACTAACCCTCGACCGCGATTCCTTGCCCGGCAACGAGTTCGCCGATGACGGCGGCGCTGCCGAAGCCTTCGGCGTGGAACACCGCAAGCACCTCTGAGACGGCGGCTGGCGCGCAGGCCACCAGCAGGCCGCCGCTGGTCTGCGGATCGGTCAGCAGCGCCTTCATCGTGTCGTCGACGTTGTTCAGCGTCATGTGCTGGCCGTAGCCGGCCCAGTTTCGGCCCGAAGCGCCGGTGATGAAGCCCTTCGCGGCGAGTTGGGTGGCGCCCGGCAGCAGCGGGATGTCACGGGCGCGTACGCGCGCGGCCAAACCGCTGCCAAGCGCTATTTCGTTCAAGTGACCCAGCAGGCCGAAGCCGGTGACGTCGGTCAGCGCGTGCACGTCATCCATCCCTGAAAGCCGCCGACCGGGCGTGTTCAGCTGGGTCGTGCTGGCGATCATCTGCTGGTAGCCGGTGGCACCGAGCGCGTCCTTCTTCAGAGCAGCCGAGTAGATGCCGACGCCCAGCGGCTTGCCGAGGACCAGCACGTCGCCCGCCTTGGCGCCTGAGTTCTTCTTGACCTTCTTCGGGTGCACGAGGCCGAGTGCGACCAGACCGTAGATCGGCTCGACCGAATCAATCGTGTGGCCGCCGGCGATCGGAATGCCCGCCGCGGCGCAGACGTCCTGCCCGCCTTCGACGATGCGGCGGATCACCTCGAGCGGCAGCTGGTTCACCGGCATCGCGAGCAGCGCCAGCGCCATGATCGGCGTGCCGCCCATCGCGTAGACATCGGAGATCGCATTGGTCGCTGCGATGCGACCGAAGTCGTAGGGATCGTCGACGATGGGCATGAAAAAATCCGTCGTCGCGATCAGCGCCTGTTCGTCGTTGATCTGGTAGACGGCGGCGTCGTCCGAGGTCTCGATGCCGACCAGCAGCTGCGGCGGGACGATGCCCTTGGCGCCTTTGAGGATTTCGCCCAGCACGCCGGGCGCGATCTTGCAGCCGCAGCCGCCGCCGTGCGAGAACGAAGTGAGCTTGATCTTCAGATCGGAGGGAGCGTTCATCGTGAAGCCTTGCGCCGCGGGACCACCCGATTATGGAGGAGCTGGTGAACGAGGTCGCGCACCGCGGCGCGTTCGACCTTGGGGCTGAAAAGCCACGCGCGCGCGCGACAGGCCGAACCGAGCCGCCGCAGGAAAGAACGGTCCGTCGCCGCGCGTTGCATCAGTTCGACCGCCTCGCGTACGTTGCCCACCCGAAACACGCCCGGATAACGACTGCCTACCATGCCGACATTGCCATCCGAGTTGGAAACGAGCACGGGCGTGCTGCTGCGGATCGCTTCTACAACGGCCTGCGCGCCGCCTTCCATCTTCGAAGGGTGCAGCAGAAGCGCGGCGTGGCGCATCAACTGGCGGGCGCGCGCGCGCGTCAGTTCACCCAGCCAGCGATAGCGCGATGTGCGCGACTCGGTGCGTCGTGCAGCCACCGCGTAGCGCTCGTCGAGCGCTGCTCCGGCGTGCAGGACGCGCACGCGCGATGCCGCAGGCAGTGCCAGCGCGGCACGCATGGCAGTCAGCGGATCTTTCTCGTCGCGCAGGTGGCCGACCACGGCGATATCGAACGTCCGAGTGCGGCGCGCACCGCGCTTCAGTGCCGGCGCGGACTGAAAGATGACCGCGGTCTTGTTCCTGTAGTGGGCCGGCAGAGCCTGCATGGCCAGCTCCTGCAGCACGACGAGGCGGTCGGCGAGGTCGAGCGAGCGCTGCGCCTCGCGGTTCGCCGGAAGGTCACGATAGACATCGGTTCCAGTCAACACGACGCCGAGGCCGCATTCGGGATGCGCCGAGCGAAATGCGGTGATCGAGTCGGCCGATCGGCGCGCATGCAACGCAATCAACACATCGCAGGGTCTGCCATCCCAGGCATCGAGTACCCGTACGCGATAGTCGGGGCGCAGGAAGCGTGCCCATCGCGCAGCGGTGTGCCAGTTTCCCGTGTTGGATGCGCGCATTGCCGGCGTGATGATGCAGACGGTCGGGCGAAGGGGACGTGGCGCTGGAGAGGGCATGACGACGCGCGGCGGATCGGCCGGCGGATTGGTGGGCGGGGCAGTATACGAAGCGTTGCGCAGCTCGAACGCGGCGCCGGACCAGCGGTCGCTGCGGCGCGATCGCGATGCGGCTTTCGCAGGGCTCGCGGCGCAGTGGCCGAGCGCGATGCCGATGCTCGGGATTTTTGCGCGAAGCAGTTGTGCGGAATAATCCGCGCTGTGAATCGATCCCTTCCACTTCCAAACGTCCGCTGGGTGCCAGCGATCGCAGCCCTGTTAGCCACGCTGCCGGCACTGGCCCAGGGACCGATGGCGGACGGACTGGCTGAAAGTTACGTGCAGGCGCAGGAGTTCGGACGGCGCGACGAGTCGGACGAGGCAACGCGCGGCTACCACCGCGACGTGCTGCTGCCGGAGTTCAGCCAGCGCTACCGCGCGCACTTTCGCGAGTGCACGTCGAGCGTGCCGCAGCCGGAGTCGACGCCGTTCTCGTTCGTGGCGGCGATCGGCGCCGATGGACGCGTGCTGCGGCTCTGGAGTGACCGCAGCACCAATGTTTACCAGTGTGTGCGTGGTCGGCTGCTGTTCGACCGGTTCAGCTTACCGCCGCGGGCGCCGTTTTACCTCTACATCCACATGCGCTTCACGAACTGAAGTCCGGTGCGCGGAGCATCTCCAGGTGAGATCGACCGATGGCGATCGCGATCGCTTCTCGTCGCAACCGTCTTCCTGCTGCAGGCCGCGGGGTGCGCGACCGTAGCTGTGCGAACCGCAGCGCCAGTAGCGTCGGAATCGCTGCCCCTCAACGTCGTCGCTGCCGGTGACATCGCCGATTGCGAACCGCTCGACTTGTCGAACTCGAGCGCGGCCCGCACTGCTGCCCTGATCGAGCCGACCGACGTGGTTGTGCTGACGCTGGGAGATAACGCGTACCCGGACGGGACGCCGACGCAGTTCTCGGACTGCTTCCATCCGAACTGGGGCCGGTTCAAGGACCGGATCCGGCCCAGCGTCGGCAATCATGACTATCGGACGCCCGGAGCGGCTGGCTACTTCGACTACTTCGGCGATCGCGCGGGGCCTGGCCGGCGTGGCTACTACAGCTTCGACGTCGCCGGCTGGCACTTCATCTCGCTCAACAGCAACATCGACGCGGCCGTCGGTTCTGCTCAGTACGCCTGGCTGGAGGCCGACCTCGCCGCGTCATCGACCGCGCTGTGCACGCTGGCCTACTGGCATCACCCGGTGTTTACGTCGGGACCTCACGGGAACAACACACGCATGGCGGTCATCTTCAATCTGCTGCATGCGGCCGGTGCCGAAATAGTGCTGGTAGGGCACGACCATGTTTACGAGCGGTTTGCGCCGCAGGACGCCGCCGGTCAACCCGATCCGCAGCGCGGCGTTCGCAGCTTCACCGTCGGCACCGGTGGGGCGCGGCTGTATTCGTTTCGCGCGCCTCGTCCGAACAGCGAGGCGCGCGACGACACGGCCCACGGTGTGTTGCGCCTGACCCTCGAGTCCGCCAGCTATCGCTGGGCATTCGTCCCGGCCGGTGGCGGGCCGGGGCGTGACGAGGGTGCCGCGCGTTGTCATCGCTGAACCAGCAGCGGACAGGGCACCCGCGACTCGCGCCGGCTACAACACCTTGTTCTGCCGGATATCGAATTTGAACGTGACGGGCGGACCGAAACTGCCGTTGGCAAGCTGCGGCCGATAGCTGTATTCAAAGGTGACGAACGCTAGCGTCACCATCTCCAGCGGCGGCTGGGTGTCGGCGGCCGAGTCGGCGAGATTCACGCCGGTCAGGACGGCATCCGTCATGCGCAACGTGAGGTAATCGCCAGCGGTCGCCAGCGGTCGTGCAATGCTGAGCAATGCTTCGGCGATGTGCTGGCCGGTTGCACACGCTTTCCAGAGCAAGGGCGACGCGATGTCGACCCGATGGGCGAACGACAGCGGCGCGAACGACGGCTTGCCGATACCGGCTCCGCCACCGCTGCCGCCGATCGGCAGTCCTGCAGCCAGGCCCCAGTTCCAGCTCTCGACGACGATCTCGTCCTTGTGCCGGACGGACGCGGATTCGCCCTTGATTCCTGTGAGCTTCAGATGAATTGCATCGGCCATCACACCTCCGCCGGTAATCAGACAAGTGTTGCGACTTCAGTTCGCTGCCAACGTGCAGCACATCGAAGCATGCGGAACGAGTGGTAGCCGAGTCGGCTACGGCATCTGGATCTTGCCGCCGCCCCCGAGACCGCCCGGCGGGAAGCCGGGGCCGCCTCCCTGGCCCGGCAGCACGATCGACGACGCCGCCTGGCGCCGCAGGTCCTGCAGTTCGCGGACAGTACGGTCCACGGCCACCTTGGCGGCTGCCGCATAGCCTTCGACAGCCTCCGACAGCGAGTTCGCCTCGATCTCGAAGGTGATCGGCAGCGGTCCCATCTGCGTCATGATCTGCGCTTCACCGGTGTAGACGACGGGACGCGCTCCGTCGGTGGCGCCATTGGCCGTGACGGGGACCAACGTGCGGATCGTGCCGATCTTGCGGTCGGTGTAGATTTCCTCGCGGTAGAGCGTCGAGGAATCCATCTTGATGTCGAGGTCGGCAGCAGAGGCCATGACGAGTTCTCCAGGATTTGTCGCAGGCAGTCGGAGCCGGACGGGGCACCCCACCTTCGCGGCCGGGTGGCCTGCGAGTATAGGGGAGGGGCTGCAGGTGGCGCCGCCTGACCGGGATCAAGCAGGCCACTTTATGCCGGGCTAGCCTCGCGGTTTTGGTTGAAAGGCACCGTGGTGCAACGAGGACTCCCGACTGGACTGCGCCCGCTGCGCCTGCGGCAACGCGAACTCCTGCCGATCGTTCAGGGTGGAATGGGAGTCGGCGTTTCGGCGCATCGACTCGCTTCCGCCGTGGCGCGCGAGGACGCGCTCGGCACGATTGCCTCGGTCGACCTGCGGCATCACCACGCCGACCTGATGGCCCAGTGCAAGGATGTGCGCGACCGCGTCGTGCTGGACCGTCTGAACCTGATCGCGCTCGATCGCGAGATTCGATTGGCGAAAGAACAATCCGCTGGTCGCGGTGCAATTGCGGTCAACGTGATGAAGGCTGTCGATCAGCATGCGGCACTGGTGCGCCAGTCGTGCGAATCCGGAGTCGATGCGATTGTCATGGGCGCCGGCCTGCCGCTCGACCTGCCTGAAATGTGCGCTGACTTTCCCGGCGTTGCGCTGATCCCGATCCTGTCGGACGCGCGCGGTGTGTCGATCGTGCTGCGCCGCTGGCTGCGCAAGAACCGGATGCCGGATGCGATTGTCATCGAGCACCCCCGCTATGCCGGGGGCCACCTGGGTGCGACGCGCATCGAGGAGCTGAACGATCCGCGCTTCGAGTTCGATCGGGTGATGGACGAGGTGTCGCTGGCATTCCGCGAGCAGCAGGTCGAAAGCGAGAAGATCCCGTTGATTGCCGCGGGCGGCATCAACTCCCACGAGAAACTGCTCGAAGTGCTGGCACTCGGCTATGCCGCGGCACAGCTGGGCACGGCGTTCGCGGTGACCACGGAAGGCGACGCGCATCCGAATTTCAAGAAGGTGCTGGCCGAGGCGAAGCCGGAAGACATCGTCGAGTTCATCAGCGTCGCCGGACTGCCGGCCCGTGCGGTGCGCACGCTGTGGCTGGAACGCTACCTGCGTCGCGAATCCGTGCTTCAGCAGGAGGCGGCCGACTGGACCGCGAAGAAACTGCCGCCGGATCCCGTGGGGCGCTGCAGTGGCGCGCTGCAGTGCCTGACGACGTGCGGGCTGCGCGACGGCATCGCGAAAATCGGGCAGTTCTGCATCGATACGCAGCTTGCCGCCGCGCTGCGCGGCGAACTGACGCGAGGCTTGTTCTTCCGCGGCGCGTCGTCCGTGCCGTTCGGCACGGCGATCCGGCCCGTGCACGAACTGATCGAATACCTGCTGACCGGGCGCATGCCGGCGAGCGCCGGCGTCTGAGGACCTACTCCAGGCCGATGGGAATGCCCATCACGGCGTTGAAACCGCAGTCGACATGCGTGATCTCGGCGGTGACGCCGGCAGCGAGGTCGGACAGCAGGAACGCCGCGACATTGCCGACATCCTCGATCGAGACATTGCGCCGCATCGGCGCGGTGCTCTCGACCACAGAGAAGATCTTCGAAAAGCCCTTGATCCCTGCCGCGGCCAGTGTCTTGATCGGGCCGGCCGAGATGCCGTTGACGCGGATGCCGCGCGGGCCGAGGCTGGCGGCCAGATAGCGCACACTTGCCTCGAGGCTCGCCTTGGCCAGCCCCATCGTGTTGTAGCTTGGAACGGCGCGTTCAGCACCGAGGTAAGTCAGCGTCAGCAAGGCGGCCTGGCGGCCCTCCATCAGCGGCAGCGCCGCCTTGGCCAGCGCCGGAAAACTGTAGGCCGAGATGTCGTGCGCGATGCGGAAGCCCTCGCGCGTCAATCCCTCGACGAAGTCGCCCGCGATGGCTTCACGTGGCGCAAATCCGATCGAGTGCACGAGGCCATCGAGTCCGGGCCAGCGTTGCTTCAGCGCGTCGAACGCCGCGGTGATCTGTGCGTCGTCGGCGACGTCCATGTCGAACACGAGATCGGATCCGAATTCGGCGGCGATCTCGGTGATTCGCTCCTTGAACCGGTCACCCACGTAGGTAAACGCGAGTTCGGCGCCTTCGCGCTTGCACGCCTGCGCGATGCCGTAGGCGATCGATCGATTGGACAGCACACCGGTGATCAGCAGCCGCTTGCCGGACAGGAAGCCCATGGTGTTGGTTACGTAGGAACGATTTGAGTCGGGCGCGCAGTATAGGCGCTGTACTTATGCTCGGCCGTTCGCGGCGGCCCGCTCGCGATGGTGTCAGCGCGTGGCCGCGACGACCTTGCCGTTGCTGCCTGCGCGCGCTGGCGCCTTTGCCGCCGTCTTGGCGGGTGCGGGCTTGCGCTGAGCCGACGACTGCGTGCTTTGCTTGCGGCCCTTAGCTGCCGTGTTCGATCGGGCGACCGGAACGGTGAATTCGAGCCGCTGGCCTGCGAACAGCGTCGGCGACGTCAGTTGATTCCAGACGATTACGTCTTTTTCATCGACGCGGTAGCGCCTCGCCACCGAGTAAAGCGTATCGCCGCGGCGCACGCGGTAGGTCACTTTGCGCAGGTTGGAGGCCTCGGGCACCAGCGCGAACCGTGCATCGAGGCTTGCAGCCGTAATGTCCTCCATCGTCTCGTCACGCGGAACCAGGATCGTCGAGCCCGGAGCGAGCCGATAACGCGGCGGAATGCGATTGGCTTCGCGCAGCTGCTGTTCGGCGATGCCCGCGCGCTTGGATACCGAGGCGAGCGTGTCGGCGGGCTGCATTCGATACGTCGTCCAGCTGGCCAGCGGCTGGCCGGTGGCCTCCCACGCGGCCAGGTTCGCATTGAACGTGTCGAGGCGATTCGCCGGCAGCAACAGTGTGGGTGACGCCGCACCGACGATCACCGGCCGGTTGAACTGCGGGTTGAGGGCGCGGAATTCGTCCGGTGTCATCGCTGCCAGCTTGGCCGCGGTCTCCACGTCGATGTCGCGTGTCTTCTGCACCGCGACGAAGTACGGCGAATTCGGGACCGGAGGAAGCTCGATGCCGAATTTTTCCGGCTCGGAGACGATGTTCTTGACCGCCTGCAACTTGGGAACGTAATGCTGCGTCTCGTTCGGCATCTTGAGGCTGGTGTATCCGACCGGCTTGCCGGCGCGCCGGTTCTTCTCGATCGCGCGCGAAACCGAACCTTCGCCCCAGTTGTAGGCTGCCAGCGCGAGGTGCCAGTCGCCGAACATGTCGTGAAGTTTCTGCAGATAGTCGAGCGCCGCGCGCGTGGAGTCGATCACGGAGCGGCGTTCGTCCTTCCACATGTTCTGCTCGAGGTCATAGTCGCGTCCGGTGGACGGAATGAACTGCCACAAGCCAGCCGCCTTGGCGCTGGACACGGCCTCCGCGTGAAAGGCGCTTTCGACGAACGGCAGCAGTGCCAGTTCCGTCGGCATGCCGCGCCGCTCGATCTCCTCGACGATGAAATACAGGTACCGGCTCGATCGTTGCGTCATGCGCGCGAAGTAGTCGACCTGTTCGGCGTACCAGCGTGTGCGCTGGTCGGCGAGCCGTGTGTCGAGATCGGGCATCCCGAAGCCCGCGCGGATGCGCTGCCACAGATCGATCGAGGGCGGCGCGACCAGCGGAGCGGTCAGGATGGCTGGGGAGTCGGACGGCGCCAGCTCCGGCATGTACTCGAGGATCACGTCGAGCGGAATGTCATAGGTCGCCGCCGCCGACGGCGCCGCCACGCCGGCTGCAGGAGCCGCGGCCGATGCCGAAGGACTCTCGGTCGCGCCGGGCGCAGGCTCGCCCGCATAGGCTGCGGCGAAGCCGCAGGCAAGCACCGCCGTGAGCAGGTACAGCGCGACGCGCATTTGTCTCGAGGGAAGGGGAACCGGTCGCAGTGTAGGCAACGGTCCGTGTGGGGACAAGTCACACAACCGGGCTAGCGGAATTCGTCCTTCCATTTTCGGATGGTGGTGAACGTGCGCACCCGATCGACCCCCGTCGTGTCGCCTGCACGCGCGTTCGCCGCATTTCGGACACCGGGTGCGTCGCTGCGCATGAATGGGTTCGTGGCGAGTTCGAGCGCGATCGTCGACGGCACGGTCGGTTTGCCTCGCTCCCGCAACTCGGCCGCATCGCGAGCGCGTTGCTGCAGGTCAGCGTTGGCCGGTTCGACTGCGAGCGCAAAACGGATGTTGGCCAGCGTGTACTCGTGGGCACAGTACACGCGCGTCGCCGTCGGCAGTGCGGACAGCCGGTCGAGCGAGGCCAGCATCTGCGCTGGCGTTCCCTCGAAGAGCCGACCACAGCCACAAGCAAAAAGCGTGTCGCCGCAGAACAGGACCGGTGGATCGAGTGCCTCGGCAAAGTACGCGATGTGGCCCGCCGTGTGACCGGGCACATCAAGGACACCGAACGTCACGCCGAGCACCTCGACCCCATCGCCGCCATCGAGCGCGACGTCAACGCCGTCGATGGCTTCGGCGCGCGGGCCGTAGACCGTTGCGCCGGTCTGTCGCAGGGCGGAAAGACCCCCGACATGGTCGCCGTGGTGATGGGTGACTAGAATCGCGTCGAGTTTGAGCTGGCGTTCAGCCAGCGCACGCAGGACCGGTGCGGAATCGCCCGGGTCGATCACGACGGCGTGCCCGGCGCGGTCGAGCAGCCACAGGTAGTTGTCGCTGAACGCGGGCAGCGGAGAGATCGATAAGGAAGTCGTGTCAACTCGGGTCATGACAGAGAGCAGATGAGTTCCAGCGGTTCGATTGTGAAGCTATCCGAGTTCCTCTGCTCACCGGCCGGGCGCTACGTGCTCGACTGGGAGCAGACGCAGCTCGACGCCGCCGTGACCGACATCTTCGGGTATCACGCGCTGCAGCTCGGATTGCCGGAGGTCGATGCATTGCGCGAGAACCGCATGCCATTGCGCTTCTGCGCGGCCGACCGGCAGCTCACCCTTCCTGCGCAGGACGGTGCGGCGGGCGGCGGCGAGCGTCGCGTGGCCATCATCAATCGCTACGAAGAGCTGCCGTTCGCGACGCATTCGATCGACCTGGTCGTGATGCCGCACATCCTGGAGTTCGCGGCCGATCCGCACCAGGTGCTGCGCGAAGTCGAGCGCGTGCTTGTGCCGGAAGGCCACGTCGTGATCACGGGATTCAATCCTGCCAGCCTGTGGGGCTTGCGACAGTACAGCACGCGACTGGGGGCATCACCGTTCCTACCGCGCGAAGGCCGCTTCATCGCACTGCCGCGCGTGAAGGACTGGCTCAAGCTACTTTCATTCGAGTTCGCGCGTGGACGCTTCGGCTGCTACGCCCCCTCGGCACGCACGGCCGCCTGGCTCCATCGCTGGCGCTTCATGGAAAGAGCCGGTGATCGATGGTGGCCGGTGTTCGGTGCGGTCTATCTGCTGACGGCGGTGAAGCGCGTGCGCGGCATGCGCCTCGTCGGCACGGTGTGGAAGCACAATGAAGAGCGCGCGCGGCGATTGACGCCGGTGGCGACCACGCGCGTGGCGCTGACCACACCGGCCGCCCGGTCCGCCATCGTGCTCGACGATGAAGCCGCCGCCAACGATGGGCGGCCGCGGGCGCGGCGCGGATGAAGCACGCAAAGCGGGTTGATCTGGCGTCGTCACCGCCGCCTGCCAAGCCAATGGACGAGGCCACGGTCGAGATCTGGACCGACGGTGCGTGCAAGGGCAATCCGGGTCCCGGCGGCTGGGGCGCACTGCTGAAGTACGGTGATCACGAGCGCGAACTGTTTGGCGGCGAGTCGCCGACAACCAACAACCGCATGGAACTGATGGCCGTGATCGAGGCGCTGGGTTCGCTGAAGCGCGGCTGCCGCGTCGTGCTGCACACCGACTCGCAGTACGTGCAACTCGGCATCACCGAGTGGTTGCCCAACTGGATACGCCGCGGCTGGAAGACGGCGGACAAAAAGCCGGTGAAAAATGCCGATCTGTGGCAACTCTTGCAGGCTGCTGCCGCCCGTCACGAGATCGACTGGCGCTGGATCAAAGGGCATGCCGGCCACGAGGGTAACGAACGGGCCGACGAACTGGCGAACCGCGGGGTCAAATCGGTGTCTATGTCCGCTGACTGACTCTGATTGGCCCGAGTGCGGGTGTTAAAGTCGCGCTTCGCTTGCGCGCCCTCCGTTTGCAGATCTCTCCTATGAAGCATCGCGTCACGATCATTGCGATCGGAGTACTGATCGCCGTCGCCTTGGCCGCCTATTTCGCGCGTGACTGGCTTACGCCCGGCCCCAACGCCGTGGCGGGAACGAAGGTCGATTCCAAGGCGAACGTCAAGGCTGCGAGCCCGTCGGACGGCAAGGGCGGCGCGACCAAGGGGGCTGTCGGGGGGCCGACGCCAGTCGAGGTCGTGAGCCTTGCCGCGACGGTGGTGAAGGAAGATCTGCAGGCCGTCGGCTCGTTGCGCTCCAACGAGAGCGTGATCTTGCGCCCGGAAGTGTCGGGCCGCATCGCCGCGATCGGATTCAAGGATGGCCAGCTCGTGCGCAAAGGTCAGTTGCTGATCGGGCTCGATGCCACGCTGAACGAGGCCGAAGTAGCGCAGGCCAGGGCGGAATACGACCTGGCGCTATCGAATCTCAAACGCAGCGAGGACCTGGCCAGCCGCAAGTTCATCAGCTCGAGCGCGCAGGAGACCGCAACGTCAAACGCGCAGGTGGCCGAAGCCAAGCTCAAGCTGGCGCAGGCGCGACTTTCGAAGATGCGCATCATCGCCCCGTTCGACGGATCGGTCGGCATCCGCAATGTGAGCCTAGGCGACTATGTCAAGGACGGTACCGACCTCGTCAATGTCGAGGATGTCCGCATTCTCAAGGTCGACTTCCGGCTGCCCGAGCGGAACTACTCACTGGTGCGCGTGGGCCAGACGATCGAGGTCGTTGCCGACGCGCTGCCCAATGAACGCTGGCAAGGCCGCATCGAAGCGATCAACCCGAAAGTGGATGCCGACGGCCGTTCCCTGGAGATCCGGGCACTGCTTGAGAACACCAGCGGCAAGCTGCGACCGGGCATGTTTGTGCGTGTGCGCGTGATCGTCGGTGAGCGTTCGAACGCATTGCTGGTTCCGGAAGAGGCAATCGTGCCGCAGGGAGCCGAGTTCTATGTCTTCAAGGTCGTCGATGGCGCGGCGCGGCGTGTGCCCGTGAAGATCGGTGTGCGGCGCGATGCGATGGTCGAGATCCTCGACGGGCTGACAGCCGGCGACCAGGTGGTGACGGCAGGCATGCGGCTGTCGCGCGACGGCCAGCCCGTACGCGTGCTGGCAGCGGGGCAGGGCGGTCCGCTCAAGGGCGGCGCGGAGGCCGGCAAGGACGCGACGCCGAAGGCCGGTGCTGCGCCGGCGGCGCCGAAAGACCGACGCACCCAAGGGCAGCGGTCAGTCCTGAGCGGCTGATCACAGGAGAGCGCAATGAGCCTGTTCGAGCTGTGCATACGCCGTCCCGTCCTGTCGACGGTGTTGTCGGTGCTGGTGCTCGTCATCGGCCTGATCTCGTATTCGCGGCTGGCCGTGCGCGAGTACCCGAAGATCGACGAACCGGTGGTGAGTGTGTCGACCGGCTACCCCGGCGCGTCGGCCGATGTGATCGAGTCACAGATCACCAAAGTCCTCGAGGACTCGCTGGCGGGCATCGAAGGCGTCGAATTGCTGACATCGTTCAGCCGCGCCGAACGCAGCAACATCAACGTGCGCTTCCGCATCACCCGCGACCCGGATTCGGCGGCGGCCGACGTGCGCGACAAGGTGGCCCGCGTACGGGCACGCCTGCCGGACAACGTCGACGAGCCGGTGATCTCGAAAGTGGAGGCCGACTCCTTCCCGGTGATCTGGATGGCGGTGACGGCCGGCAACCGCACGCCGCTCGAGGTGTCGGACTACCTGAACCGCTACGTCAAGCCACGCCTGTCGGTGCTGCCGGGGGCAGCCGATGTCTGGATCTTCGGCGAGCGCAAGACGTCGATGCGCATCAACGTCGATCGCGACCGGCTTGCTGCCTACCGCCTGACTCCGGGTGACGTCGAGGACGCCCTGCGGCGGCAGAATATCGAGCTGCCGTCCGGTCGCATCGAATCGGCCAAGCGCGAGTTCTCGATTGTCGCGTCGACCGATGTCAGCACGCGCGAACAGTTCGAAAACCTGATCGTCGCGACCTCGAACGGCTATCCGGTGAAGCTGCGCGATGTTGCCGATATCCGTGTCGGCCCAGCCGAGGAACGCGTCATCGCGCGATACCGGGGGGAGCCGTCGATCAACATGGGCCTGGTCAAGCAGGCCACGGGCAATCCGCTCGAACTGTCCCGGGCGCTGCGCGCCGAAGTGGACAAGATCAACGAGACGTTGCCCGCGGGCATGAAGATCAGCATCGCCTACGACTCGTCCGTGTTCATCGAACGTTCGATCAAGTCGGTGTTCACGACGATCGCCGAGGCCGTGGTTCTGGTCGTGCTGGTGATCTTCTTCTTCCTGCGAAATCTGCGGGCCACGCTGATCCCGCTTGTGACGATCCCGGTATCGCTGGTGGGTGCCTTTGCACTGATGTATGTCTTCGGCTTCACGATCAACACGCTGACGCTGCTGGCCATGGTGCTGGCGATCGGTCTCGTGGTCGACGACGCTATCGTCGTGCTGGAGAACATCTACCGCAACATCGAGAACGGCATGGACCGCGTCAGCGCCGCGGTCAAGGGCATCAAGGAAATCGGCTTCGCTGTCGTCGCGATGACGCTGACGCTGACCGCCGTGTATGCACCGCTGGCCTTCGCGACCGGACGGACGGGACGGCTCTTCATCGAGTTTGCACTGGCGCTGGCCGGCGCGGTGCTGGTGTCCGGCTTTGTCGCGCTGACGCTGTCGCCGATGATGTGCAGCAAGCTGCTGAAGCACGAGTCCAATCACGGCCGGGTCTTCACGCTGATCGAAGGCTGGCTCAACGGCTTGACCAGCGGCTACGCGCGTTCGCTCGCCTGGGTGCTGGACCGCCGCTGGATCGTCGTGATCGTGTGGGCGATCGTCGCCGGCCTCGGCGGACTGTTCTTTTCCCTGCTGCGATCGGAACTGGCGCCACTGGAAGATCGAGGCGTCATCTTCGGGCGCCTGCAGTCGCCGCCGGGCTCGACCGTCGACTACACGTCCGAGCAGCTGCGCGCGGTCGAGAGCTACTACGAAACGATCCCGGAGATGGCCGCCTACAACGCGGTGGCCGGATTCCCGTCGGTCGACTTCGGCAACGCGATCCTGCGCCTGAAGCCCTGGGAGGAACGGACGCGCAAGCAGCAGGACATCGCGCGCGAACTGAACGCCAAATTTTCCCAGTTGCCGGGCGTGATCGGCTTCGCGGTCAATCCGCCATCGCTCGGGCAGTCGCCCCGTACGCTGCCGGTCGAGTACGTGATCATGGCGCAGGTCTCCTATGCCGAGCTCGATCGCATCGTGCAGGAATTCATCGCCGAGATCAGCAAGACCGGCATCGTGCAGAACCCGCAGTCGGATCTGCGCCTGAATACGCCGGAGCTGAGGGTCGATGTGAACCGCGACAAGCTCGGCGACCTCGGCATCTCGGTCGAGACCGTCGGCCGCACCTTGCAGACGATGCTCGGCGGCCGGCAGGTCACGCGCTTCAAGAAGGACGGTGAGCAGTACGACGTGATCGTGCAGGTCGCGCCGCGCGACCGCAGCCGGCCGAACGACATCAGCGACATCTACGTGCGCGGCCGCGACGGGACGATGGTGCAGCTCGCCAACGTGGTGGACGTGCTTGAAGGCGTCTCGCCGCAATCGCTCAATCATTTCCAGCGCCTGCGCGCGGTGACGATCACGGCGCAGATCGCACCGGGCTACGCACTTGGCGACGCGCTGAAGATGATGGACGACACCGCCCGGCGCGTGCTGCCGCAAGGTGCGCTCACCGACCTCAACGGCGTCTCGCGCGAGTTCCGTGATTCGCAGGGCTCGATCTACCTGACGTTCGTGCTGGCACTGATCTTCATCTACCTGGTGCTGGCCGCGCAGTTCGAGAGCTTCGCCGACCCCTTCGTCATCATGCTGTCGGTGCCGCTGTCGATGACCGGGGCGCTGTTCGCGCTGTGGGCGACGGGCGGAACCTGGAACATCTACAGCCAGATCGGAATCATCACGCTGGTGGGGCTGATCACCAAGCACGGCATCCTGATCGTGGAGTTCGCCAACCAGTTGCAGGAACGCGGCGACAATCTCTTCGAGGCGGTCAGGCATGCGGCCGAACTGCGGCTGCGCCCGATCCTGATGACCACCGGCGCGATGGTCCTCGGCGCGGTGCCGCTGGCGCTGTCCGTCGGTGCCGGTGCCGAGAGCCGCATCCAGATCGGCTGGGTGATCGTCGGCGGACTGGCGTTCGGGACGCTGCTGACGCTTTACGTGGTGCCGACGATGTATACGCTGATGGAACAATGGCTCGGCAAGTGGATGGGGTCGCATCATCATCACGCCGACGAACCGGCGCCCGAGCCCGCCCGTCACGCGTCCGGTGCCGAGTAGCGGCATGACCCGCCTGGTCGTGCTCGATACCGAGACCACGGGTCTCGAGGCCAAGGAAGGCCACCGGATCATCGAGGTCGGTGCCATCGAGGTCGTGGCGCGACGGATCACCGAGCGTCGTTTCCATCACTACGTCAATCCGGAGCGCGACAGCGACGAGGGTGCACTGGCAGTGCATGGTCTGACGCGGCACTTCCTGGAAGACAAGCCGAAGTTCGCCGAGATCGCCGACGACCTGCTCTCGTTCGTGAAGGACGCTGAGGTCGTGATCCACAACGCGGCGTTCGACAGGGAGTTTCTCGACGCGGAACTGGCACGGCTGGGCCGGTCGCCGTTCGCCCAGCATTGCCTGAAGGTCACCGACTCGCTGCAACTGGCGCGCGAGCAGCATCCCGGCAAGCGCAATTCGCTCGATGCGCTGTGCGAGCGCTATCAGGTCTCGAACGCTCACCGCACGCTGCACGGGGCGCTGCTGGATGCGGGCTTGCTCGCCGAGGTGTATCTGGCGATGACGCGCGGGCAGGACAGCCTGACCATCGACGAGATGGCCGACGACGGCATGCTCGCCAACCTGGGTCCGATCGATGCCGGTCAGCTCATCGTCCTTGCGGCCGCGCCCGAGGAGATCGCCGCGCACGAAGCCGTGCTCGACGGTATCGAGAAGGAAGCGAAGACAGTGCCGGTGTGGCGCACCGCCGCGGTGCCTACCCCCGCCTGATCATCTCGCGCAGTTCGCGCTTCAGTACCTTGCCGGTTGCGTTCTTGGGCAATTCGTCGACGAACACATAGCGCTTCGGGCGCTTGAAGCGCGCAATGTGTTCCAGGCAGAACAGATCGAGATCCCCGGCGTCCGGCACATGTCCTCTTTCGCGGACCAGCACGGCGACGACGGCCTCGCCCCATTCGGGATCAGGCTCGCCGATGACGGCGGCTTCCTTCACGGCCGGATGCAACAGCAGCACCTCCTCGACCTCGCGCGGATAGATGTTCGAGCCGCCCGAGATGATGAGGTCCTTGCTGCGATCGACCAGCGTCAGGTAGCCGGTCGCGTCAACGCGTCCGAGGTCGCCGGTGTGCAGCCAGCCGCCCGCGAGCGCTTCGGCGGTCGCCTGCGGATTGCCGAGGTAGCCTGCCATCACCGTGTCGCCCCGCACGCACACTTCACCGATCGTGCCGCTCGGCACCGCGCGGCCGCGCTCGTCCAGCACCGCGACTTCGACGCCGACCTGCGCGCGGCCGACCGAACCGAGGCGCTCGAGCCGGCGGCCATCGTGATCGTCCATGTGTTCATCGGCCGTCAGTACCGTGATCGTCATCGGCGACTCGCCCTGGCCATAGATCTGCACCAGGCGAGGTCCGAGGACTTCGAGCGCGCGCACGCTGTCGGCCACGTACATCGGTCCGCCCCCGTAGATGATGGCCTTGAGATGATCCGGAGCGTTGCCCTTGGCTGCATACGCGTCGACCAGCCGCATGACCATCGTCGGCGCGGCGAAGAACTTCGTTCGCGGAGTGAAGGCGAGGATCTGCTGGATCTCGTCCACGTCGAATCCGCGCGCGGCAGGAATCAATTGCGTTGCCCCAACGGCAATGTTCGGCACCGTGTACAGGCCCGAACCGTGCGACATCGGCGCCGCATGCAGCAGATGCTCGCCGACCGTGGCGCGGTCGACATCGGCGAGGTAGTTGAGAGTCATCGCCAGCAGGTTCCGGTGCGTCAGGAGAACGCCCTTGGGACGGCCCGTCGTGCCGCTGGTGTAGAACAGCCACGCTGCTTCGGTGGCGCGCGATTCCTCCCGCGGCGCCGCGGCTGCCGTGCGCAACAGCCTGCGGTACTCGCCGCCATCGACGTCGACGAACCGCGTTGCGCCAGCGGACCGCGCCGCGTCGATTGAGGTCGAGTCGGCATCGTCGGTCACGAAGCACACGCGGGCAGCGGCATCGTCGAGGATGAACGCGGTCTCGCGCGGATGCAGACGGGTGTTGATCGGGATCGCGCAGGCGCCGATCGTCCAGCACGCGTACAGCAGTTCGACGTACTGCGCGCAGTTCTTCATCAGCAGGCCGACGCGGTCGCCGGCGCCGACGCCGAGAGACTGCAACCCGCCCGCCAGTGCCAATACGCGGCTTGCGAGGTGCTGGTAGTCGAGCTCGATGCGATCGCGCTCGATCACCGCGATGGCGCGCGGCAACCGGCCCGCGGTTCGAAACAGCGTGTAGGCAAGGTTCAACGTTAGCTCCGGTCCATGCCGCTATCCTAGTGCGACGGCAGAAACAGCGCATCGATATGCAATAATTCGCGCCCGCGTCGACGGCTGTCGGCGCCGCCATCGCAGTCCCCCGGGTGGTTAGCTCAGCGGTAGAGCACTGCCTTCACACGGCAGGGGTCACAGGTTCGAACCCTGTACCACCCACCAGCACAACCCAACGATGCTCCGCGGCGTGTGCAGATGGTCCACAGCTTCACGAGTACCCGAGTAAAGCCGCAGCATGAGCGGCCTGGCCCGTCACGGGAAGGCGCGACACCAGGTCTCGCCGAGCGGCGATTCGCTCATCCGAGTCTTGACGGACGGCAAGACCGTCGCTCATTGCGGTGCTCACGTTGCTTTGTTGATGGAAGTCCGGATCGCGGGAGCTCGGATTTCGCGGTGACAGTTCCTCGTTCGGCGCCTCGTGGGGTAAGGTAGACGCTGAAGCCGAGGGCTCGCCGGTGCCTGCACTGTCTCTTCGAGGATGTCGGACGCGGTGGTGGATGACGGGTCGATCGGCCGCATTGACGTAAGTCCATACGGAGATTCGCGATGCCGATCAATGATGCCCAGGTTCACGATGCCCTGTCACCCGTCAGCGAGGCGTCGGACGGCAAGCCCGAGGCCGGCATGGCGCTCTGCCTGTCCGGCGGCGGCTACCGGGCGATGGTGTTCCATCTGGGTTCCCTGTGGCGCCTGAACGAGCTCGGGTATCTGTCGCGGCTCGATCGCATATCCAGTGTTTCCGGCGGCTCCATCACGGCGGGTCTCCTGGGACTGAAGTGGAGTCGCCTGCAGTTTGTCGGCGGCATTGCCCAGCGACTTGGCCCGGAGGTCATCGATCCGATCCGTGCGTTTGCGCACGAGACGGTCGACGTCGGCTCCGTGCTGAAGGGCTTCTTCCTGCCAGGCTCGATCAGTGAGAAAGTGGCGGGCGCCTATCGCAAGCATCTCTTTGGCGACGCCACGCTGCAGGACCTGCCGGACGATCCGCCGCGCTTCGTCATCAATTCGACCAACGTGCAGACCGGATCGCTGTGGCGATTCTCCAAGCCGTACATGCGCGACTATCAGGTTGGCGAGGTCAAGTCGCCGACTCTGTCGCTGGCCACGGCCGTCGCGGCTTCTTCGGCGTTTCCGCCGGTGCTGTCCCCGACCAAGCTGGAGCTGGATCCCGCGCAGTTCAGTCCGGCCAGTGGTGAGCCGTATCACGTGCCGCCCTACACCTCGGAGGTCTACCTGTCGGACGGCGGGGTATACGACAACCTGGGGTTGGAGACGGCCTGGAAGCGCTACGAAACGATCCTGGTCAGCGATGCCGGGCTGGGAATGGCCGCTGACCCGGATCCGGGTAACGACTGGGCGTCGCACTCCATGCGGATCCTGAACATGATCGACAACCAGGTTCGGGCACTGCGCAAGCGCCAGCTCGTCGGAAGCTACCGGGCCGGCATTCGCAAGGGCTCGTACTGGAGCATCCGCTCGGACGTGAGGGAGTACGGCCCCACGACGGGCCTGCCGTGCCCGCCGGAGCGCACGGCCGAGTTGGCCCAGGTGGCGACACGCCTGGCGGACTTGCCGGACGAGACCCAGGAACGACTGATCAACTGGGGCTATGCCATCTGCGACATCGCGCTGCGACGCTGGGTCGATCCCAGCTTGCCGGCTGCAACCCGGTTCCCGTATTCGCGAGGTGTCTAGGAAGGGACGTAGACGCCTGAAGAACAGCGCATGCTGCGGATGTCTTCGAGCTGCAGCATGGCCGAGGAGGGGGGCAACGAGTGCTGAAGAACATCGTCGGTGACTGGGGCTCGGCTCTGAGCGACGGTGAGTACGCCTGCGCGCTGGCGGCCCTCGGTGTGCTCGAGGCGACCGGTTCCCATCAGCATCGCCCCGGTTCCGATCGGGCCGAACTCGTGGACGCGCTGAGGCAGGAGTTCCGCCACGGCGACAACACTGCGGTCTGGCGAAGGTCGCAGAACGTGAACAAGACCACCACGGTCGCTTCCTGGCGCGAGACGGAGCACACCGACGCGGCGGCGCTTGCGGAAGCGTGGCGCGAGTATCTGCGCGGGGTTACGCATCCGAGGCAGATGCCGCGGCTTGCCCTGATGGCCGACTGGCGGCATCGCTCCGATCTGTTTGACTTCGATGCGCTGTGCACATGGCTGAAGCACCGGGACGTCGGCTTGCAGGCATTCGTGCTGGCCGATGGTCGTGAATGTGAGGCCGGTGCACGCTGGCATTGGCCACTTCGAGTCGGTGTTCCGGCGGGAAAGGAATGCGCGAGCATCCTGGACGCGCTGCGCAAGGCGCAGCAACGTGAAGCTTGGATTGCGGAGCTGTCGCAATGCTTCGCCGTCGGAGACGCGCGCGACGCTTGTGACCTGTTGATCCTGACGTCCGCGGCCGCCACGGCGATCCTCAGCCAGCCGCGGTCACGAATCCGCGCCCGCTTCGTTGCCTGCATTGAAACGTCACCGCCTGTCCTTGCGCCGCTCGCCGAACGGTATGCCGGATTGCGCGCTCGCACCGGGGCCGCGGGCGTAGCCGCGGTGTATGGCGCCGACGGATCGTTTCAGCTTTCCGACTGGTTCACCGCCGTACTGCGCGAGGTGTCGCATGACCTGCCGATCCACGCGGCTGTGTGGGGCACCGGCCAGTGGCGCTTTAACGTCGACCCACTGATATTCGGCGACCCGGGCGCTCTCGACGCATGCCGCATCCTGTCGATCGCCGAAAGGCAGGATCGCATCGTCGCAGCGCTCGAACCAGCGGCGCTCCAGGAGCTCACGCTTACGAGATCAATCGGGTCTGGCGACGATGCCGTGCCGACATTTGGTGGGGCGACGGGCGGGGACAGGGCCATGCCCTCGGCACCCAGTCCCGGGCCGAGTCCCATCGCGCATCGCGGGCTGGCCGATGCTTTGCGAAACCGCCGGTTTGTTTCGGAGTCGGTGGACGGCATCGACACGGCGCGCGACCTGAAGGCGCAGGAAGGCGAGATCGACCAGGCGCGGCCCCCACGCTGGATACAGGCGAACGCCTGGCGCCCCGAGCAACCAGAAATTGCCGCTCGCTCGCTCGCTCCAAGGCAGTGGAATCTGCTCGGTGTGCACATCGGTCCGAGCGACGTGCCGCTGGCCGGTGCGGTTTTCAACGAAGGCGCGATCGACTTCAGCGGGGGCGAAGTTATCGTGTCGGTCCAGCTGGAACTGTCGGGCGCAAACGTGGCGCCGCTCGATGCGGCCTCGCTCGAGGCGATGTTTGGCGGTCAGCTCTTTCCCGGCGACCTGCACGACGGCGGTGAGCGGGTCGAGCAACTGCTGCGTGGACCGCTGGCGAAGCTGCCGGTGGAGCCGGAGCCTAAGAAGGGTTCGACCACCGTTGGACTGGCAGCAACGTCGATCGTCCTGCCGCCCGCCGGGGACAGCACGCTGGCGCTTTTTGCTGTCTTCCCTGAGCGCGGTAAGAAGATCGATGGCCGCATCGCGATCATCCACAAGAACCGGATTCTGCAGACGGCGCGGCTGTCGGTCGGTGTCGGCACCGCCGCGGCCCGCGGCGCTGGGCTGGATGTCATTGCGGAAGCCCCCATCCACCCCCGCGACGACGATCTCGACGAGCGGCGTGACTACGATGTCGCGATCCAGCTGAGCGACGTCGGCGGCAAGCTGCACCTGAAAGTGCATCGCAATGGCCGCGACACCCCCGTCCAGCTCGACGCGCTGCAGGGGCCGATTGGCCGGATACAGAAGGGTCTGGAAAACGCCGCACGGAGCTGGGACTACGCGAAGCCAGTGCTGCAACAGCCGGTGCTGGGCTCGAGCCTGCGAACGCTGGCTGCGGCCGGCAGCGAACTCGCCAAGCACCTGCGCGACACCTGCGGCGACGACATCGATCTCTGGGAGCGCATCCACCTCGTGCCGTACACGAAGGAGTTTCTGCCGCTGGAGTATGTCTACGACGGGCCGCCCCCGTCGATGGACGCGTCGCCGTGTCCGAACCTGCTGGGAGGTCTGGATCGCGGCGCCTGCGACCGTGCGCTGGGAACGGACGAGGCGCCGACGCCGTGTCCCAACTCGAACGACGGGGAGTTCGTGTGCCCGATGCACTTCTGGGGCTTCCGCCGGCTGATCGAACGCAACGGCGCGCTGCGTCCTGCCGCAGATGATGGGGCGGCCACGGCTTCGACTTCCAGCAGCACGCCCAGCAAGCGCACCTATGGCAAGGTTGGCTCACTGCTCTTCGCCGCCAGCGAGCGTGCATTTCGTTACGAAGCGGAGCCGGCTGCCCAGGCCGCTGAGCGGGCCGCGCTCGTTCAGGCACTCGGCGTGCTGGGCGCGACCGTGACCGACGTTGCGGACTGGAAGCAGTGGCGCACGGCCGCGCAGTCGAAGCCCGACATGCTGGTCCTGGTGGCCCATACGGATGTGGTCGACGAGACCCCGGTGCTCGAGATCGGAGCAGGCAAGATCCTCGGTCGGCATGAGATTTCCGCCAAGGTGAGCGGCGCCGCGGGTGAACCGCAGATCCTGCTGCTGCTCGGCTGCTCGGCTGCCGACGTCACCGAGAACTTCCAGCCCTATCCGGAGTGCTTCCGCGACGCCGGAGTGAGTATCGTGCTGGCTCCGGTGGCACCGATTCGGGGCAAGGACGCCGTGCCGATCGCCAAGCGCATTGTCCAGCGCCTCGCCGATCGACTCGCACAAGCCGAGCCCACCTCATTCGGCGAACTCATGCCGCTGCTGCGGCGCGAGTTGCTGTTCGCCGGTCACCCGGGTGTGATGGGCCTCGTCGGCTTCGGCGATGGCGACTGGCTGCTTGGAGGCCAATGATGTTGAAACTGCAGATGCTTCCCGCGGGATGTGGTGATTGCCTCTGGCTTGAATATGGCAAGGGTGCCGCGAAACGCTACGTGATCATCGATGGCGGCCTCACGGAGACCGCGACAGCGTTGCGCCAGCGCATTGAAACGGCGCGCCGGGAGCGAGGCGTCGACACGCTCGAGGTGGAACTGCTCGTCGTCACGCACATCGACAACGATCACATCCTCGGCATCATCGATCTGCTGAAGGCGGAAACCCCGGGCTTGCGCATCAAGGACATCTGGTTCAACGGGCGGCCGCAGCTCATGGGTCTGCCCACGCCGCCTCGCGGCGGCGGCAGGAAGAGCAAGGCGAGGGCGGACGGTCCGACGGACCTCATGGGCGGCGCCGACGACACGGACGAGGCTGACGATGACGACCTCGCCGCGGGTGAAACTGCAGCACCGGTCTCGGCGGCCGACCTGCTTGGGCCGCAACAGGGCGATCAGCTGTCGAAGGTGCTGGCCGCGCGCAACCTGCCCTGGAACAAGCACGCCTTGTGGAAGGGCGGTGCCGTGATGATTCCCGACAGCGGGACCTTGCCCAGCCTGACGCTTCCCGGTGGACTCAAGCTGACCGTGCTTGGTCCGAGCATCGAGCGGCTGTACAAGCTCTGCACAGTCTGGGTCGACGTGCTCGGCGGCAACGAAGGCAACGCGGACGCACAGTCAGCCGGACCCGACGATCTGCTGGGACGCCGCGAAACCTGGCCGCCGGTCTGGAAGGACGGCGAAGGTCGCGATCCTTCGGCTGCCAACGGCTCGAGCATCATGTTGCTCGCCGAGTACGACGGCCATGCCTTGCTGCTCTCCGGCGACGGCTATGCGCCCGACATTGTGGCGGGCATCGATCGCGTCCGCGCCGAGCGCCATCTGGCGGCCCCGTTTCCGCTGGACGCCTTCAAGTTGTCGCACCATGGCAGCGAGAACAATCTCACGCGTGCCGTTCTCGAAGGAATCGACTGCCGTCGTTTCATCGTGTCCACCAACGGCACGGTCCATCACCATCCGGATCACCAGGCGCTGCTGCGCATCCTGCGCTATATGCCGACGCGTCCCGAGCTCCTGTTCAACTGCCGCGCCGAGACCACGCGACGCTGGGAAGAATCGAAGCGAGATGTGACGCGGAAGTTCCAGGACTACGACACTCGTTTTCCGACCAACCCCGCAGAAGGCCTGACACTCAGTTTCGGCTGAGGTCCCCAAGCGGGCGCTGTGAACTCACGGCCGTCGGTGCTGCCAGCCGATGGCCGCGCCGCACGCGTCGGGCAGTGTTTCCCTTGTGTTGCAGCCGTGAGTTCCGTTGAGGCCAAGTGCCGCCCTCGTTGCCGGCCTTGCAGTGTGGAGGTCTTGACTTGCGACGGCCGGAAGACTGGTCGTGGCGCATACGCGAGCGCAGGTAAGGGACACGTGACCCCGGCCTTTGATCGTCAGGCCACGCTCAGTTCTTCGGCAGGACGCTTGCGCAACCCGCGATCCGGCGCCTCGCCGGAGACGATTGCGCGCAAGCCGTCGGGATTCACGATCCGGACATGCTTCTGATTGACCTCCAGAAGCCCGTCTTGCGCGAAGCGCGACAGGGTGCGGCTGACAGTTTCGAGTTGCAGGCCGAGGAGACTGCCAATTTCCGCGCGCGTCATCCGCAACACGAACTCGGTGCGCGAATAATGGCGCGCCTCGAAGCGCAGCGAAAGGTTGAGCAGGAACACGGCCAACCGCTCGTCTGCGTTCATTGTTCCGAGCAACAGCATCGCGCCATGTTCGCGCACGATTTCACGGCTCATTACCTTGTGAAAGTGGTTGCGCAGCTTCGGCACCGCGCTGGCGACTGCTTCAATTCCGGCGTAGGGAATGACACAGACGTCGCTGTCCTCCAGGGCCACCGCTTCGCACGTGTGCGTCCCGTCGCTGATTCCATCCATGCCAACGAGCTCGCCGGCCATGTGAAATCCCATGACCTGCTCGTGACCATCGGGCGACACCGCCGTGCTCTTCAGGAATCCCGTTCGAACCGCGTACAAGGATTCGAACGTATCGCCGGCACGGAACAGCCTCTCTCCGCGTCTGAGACGCTTGCTCGCAGCGACGAGTCTTTCCAGTCTTTCGATGTCTGGAAGCGACAGTCCGAGTGGAAGACACGATTCGCGCAGGCTACAGGTAGAGCACGCGACCTTCGGGTGCGTAATGGACCGATTCGGAGCATTCATGAGCCGTACTCCCATGCAACCAGCGGCGTGCCCATCGCGCATGCCGTCTTGGCCGCCTGTCGACTTACTCACGAGCAGGGAGGTTTCGCTGTAAACGTGGACAGCGCATGAATTCGGACAGGGAGCGCGCGGCTGGAGTTCATGCAAGAGGCCGCGCCGAAAGGTCAGCATACAGTAACGGGGTCCGTTACAAGGAAGTTAGCCTACCGGCCCATGCCAGTTGGCGTCAGGAACCGAAACCCAATTGCATAGCGTCCCTCCTCGAATGAGGGAGAATCGAGCGAAATTCGATCCGCGAGAGCACGTTTGCCAACGGAAGAGCGCCCATCCGGCACGCACTGTGCCATCGATTTCGGTACGTCTAACTCGGCGGTCGCCAAGGTCAGGCCGAGTGCCGGCAATCGAGACGCCGCTCGCGGCGTCCAGCTCGCTGCGCTCGAGCACGGCGCGACAAGCATGCCGACGGCGGTGTTCTACAACGCGGAAGACGGCTCGCTCTCCTACGGGAGAGCGGCGATCGCCGCCTACGTAGATGGTCACGAGGGCCGTCTCATGCGGTCTCTCAAGAGCATTCTCGGATCCGACCTCATGGACGAGGCGACCGAACTGCCCAACGGTCTGCAGGTACGGTACCTCGATGTCGTTGTCACCTACCTGCGGCATCTGAAGCAGCAGGCTGAAGCGCATTGGAAATCGCCAATCGAACGCGTGGTGATTGGTCGACCCGTCTTCTTCGTCGATGGCGACCCGAAGCGTGACGCGCGGGCGCAGGACACGCTGCGTCGAGCAGCGAAAGCCGCCGGGATCGCAGAAGTGCAATTCCAGTTCGAGCCGATCGCAGCCGCCCTGGACTACGAATCCCGCCTGAATCCGGGCGACGGTGAGCGTCTCGTGCTGGTGGCGGACATCGGCGGCGGGACCTCCGATTTCTCACTGGTCCGCGCCAGCGCGTCGGCCCATGGGCGAACCGATCGCCGCGGCGATGTTCTGGGAAACCATGGCGTGCACATAGCCGGCACCGACTTCGATCGCTCGATCAATCTCGCGACGATCATGCCGATCCTTGGATACGGCGGAGTGGGTCCCGGAGACCGGCCCGTTCCCTCAAAGGTCTATTTCGATCTCGCCACTTGGCACCTGATCAACACCAACTACGCACCGAAACGCATGGCCGAGCTGAGGCTGATGCGCCCCATGTACAGCGATTTGCTGGCGCACGAACGTTTGATGCGCGTCCTTGAGCAGCAGCGCGGCCATGACCTATCGGCCCGTTCGGAGGCCGCCAAGATCGCCGTGTCGGAATCGGGAATTGCGAAGATTTTCCTCGATTTCATCGAACCAGGGCTGGAGAAGGAGCTCACCGAGATTCAGCAGAGCCTGGCCCTACGGCAGGACATTGAACGCGTTGTCGGCGCAGCTCACGAAACTCTCAGGTCGGCGCAGGTGGCGCCTGGTCAGGTCGATGCGCTCTACTTCACGGGCGGATCGACCGGGCTCGAGAATCTCGTGGCCAAGCTGGCGGCGACTAGCCCCTCTGCTCAGGTTGTCCGCGGCGACCGGTACGCGAGCGTAGTAAGCGGCTTGGCGATAACGGCGTCTCGCACGTTTGCAGGCTGACGGCAATGGAACGCGGACGGCGTTCGCGTGCGTGGAAACTGCCGTATGACAGATCGCCGTCAGATCCCGAGGCCCGTTGTTCCGATTGGCTTGCTTCACAGTGGAAGCGACAACAGGTTTGAATGGCAGCAGATTCCCGAAGCCGCCGGGACCGTCATTCGACCTTCGTGAGGACGTAGAGTGAACAAACGTTGGCCAACTCCGGACCTCGCGGTTCCTCCCACAACCTTCCTGAAAGCGGACAGAATTCCGCCTTCCTCTTCGTTGGAGTAAGGACTTGGCCTTTGATCCGCAGTCCGCCACGGCGGCATACATCGACGCAATCGGCACCGACAGCACTGGCCAAGTCAGCTGCCTATACCGTCGGAAATCACTGGCTACTGCTGTGGGGTTTGGTGGTCGGCATTGCGGTCGCCTGGCTGATCATCCGTTCTGGACTCCTCGAACGCATCGACGCACGACTGGGCAAGCGCGGCCCTAATGCGAGGGCATTCCTGGTGAGCGCCGTCTACTTCCTTCTCGCCGGCGTTCTTTCGCTGCCTTGGTCGATGTACGAGGATTGGTGGCGGGAGTCGAGCTACGGTCGCTCCTCACAACCGTTCGGTGATGCCTTGGGGCAGAGTCTTCTCGGTATCTCAATCTCGGCCTTGCTGGCTGGGCTCTTCTTTATGGGTGTGTACGCACTGATCCGGCGTGCGGGCAAGCGCTGGTGGGTCTGGTCGGGTGCACTGGCCGTTGCGGGGATATCGGCCGTACTGCTGGTGGCCCCTGTGGTCATCGAGCCGCTTTTCAACGACTACAAGCCGCTGCCGGAGGGTCCGGTCCGGACGTCCTTAACTGGCATGGCTGCGGAGGCTGGCATTCCGGTGGATCGAATCTTCGTATTCGACGGGTCGCGCCAGTCGAACAACTTTACGGCGAACGTCAGCGGCCTGGGTCCCTACGCCCGGATAGCCATCTCAGACATCGCGCTGAAGGGCGCGTCGCTGGAGGAGGTCCGCGCCGTAACCGCCCACGAGATCGGGCACTACACGCTGCGCCATGTATGGCGTTCCGTGCTGCTGTTCTCCTTGATCGTCATGCTTGCCTTCTTTATCGCTGATCGCAGCTACGGCCGGGTTGCGGCGGCACTCGGCAGTCGTGCCCCGCTGTCCAGCCCGACCAGTCTGCCGGTCGTCATGGTGATGATGTCGTTGCTCTTTGTGCTGGCTCGACCGCTGATCAATGCATCTATCCGGTTTGGAGAGACACAGGCCGACCAGTATTCGCTGGAAACCGCGAAGCTCCCCGACGCCCTGGCGAGCGCACTGGTGAAGACCGCGGAGTACCGGTACCCGCGGCCGCATCCGGTCCAGGAGATGCTCTTCTACACGCATCCTTCGGTGGAGCGGCGCGTTCGAATGGCCATGGACTGGAAGGCGGCCAATGCGGTCGAGCCGACCAAGTGACTCCGTGCGGCCATGACCGGACGCCTTCATAGGTTGCGCGGTTATGCCGAAGGCGGACGCGGGGCAATCGCCGTAACGTTGACTTCTGCTGGGCCGATGAGCGTCTCCTGCGCGAGGGCTTTGGTGCCGCAACCCGTCGCCTGAAAATCTACGAAGGGAGTTGCAAAAATGTGGTCAAGCGATAGGAGCACCTGGACAGCCGCGGCTTGCCAGCGTCCACGAACATGAAGGCGCGCGAACGAGAGGAATTGCTACAAGCGTTGAAGACGCGCTTCGAGGCAAACATGCATCGGCACAGAGGGATTGCATGGGCAAGCGTGCTGGCAAGGCTCCAAGGCAATCTTGTTGCAGTGAAGTCGCTAGGCGCGATGGAGGCGACCGGCGGTGAGCCGGACGTCATTAGTGCGCATGCGGAGGCCGACCCTTTCAGATTCTTCGATTGTTCCGCAGAAAGCCCACTAGGCCGCAGAAGTCTTTGCTACGACCGCGAAGCGCTGGACGCGCGCAAGGAGCACAAGCCGAGGAGTAGCGCGGTCGAGATGGCCGCAGCGATGGGAATCAAGCTGCTAACCGAAGTGCAATATCGAGAATTGCAGTCAGTCGGCGAGTTCGACACGAAGACTTCCAGCTGGATTGAGACGCCGGCGGACATTCGCTCGCTTGGCGGAGCCATCTTCTGCGACCGACGGTATGGCAAGGTTTTCGTTTATCACAACGGGGCCGAGTCGTACTACGCGGCCAGGGGTTTCCGCGGCTCACTACTGATCTGAGTTCACTGCACTCTGTTGCCAATCAGGCCGACGCGTAGTGCACGTACGACTCGCGGACCACGCCGTCCTTGTCGAAGAACAACACCTCGATGACATGCGTGCCCGTGATGCCCTGGTAGTGGATCGCAATGCTGTCGACGCCGCGCAGCACGTCGAGCACGGTGAACTTGATGTGGTCGAACACCTCGAAGCCTTTCTTCACGTACGCACGCAGCGCCGCCTTGCCCTGTACGGTGCCGCTGGGGTCATGGCTCAGCCGAGCAATCAGCGGGGAGTGGAAGATCACGTCGTTGGTGTAGAAGGCCAGCACGCGATCGAGATCCTTTGACTCGAATGCGGCGACCCAACGCTTCACGTAGTCGGCAGTCTTCTCCATCGTCAGCATCGATGTCTCCTCCGGTGTGGGTTGCGGCGGCCGGATCTTGGCCAAGCGTCGGCCAGTGTGCCACGCGCCACCCCACCGGTGGTAGTCGGCCAACAGCGGCCATTGCCTACGGACCCCCAGTTCGCTTGGCAGCGGACAGCAGGCGATGATCCGATATGGCCGGTTGTGGAGTTCCCAGGATTCAGTGGACACGGTCGCGACTCTCTGGGGCCGCGACCGAAGCGCGCGTGCTTCTTGCCCGCAGCTATAGAACTACTTTGCGCTTCGCTCAGGTCCTGTTGTCCACGGATAGCCGCCCTTGGCGCGCTCGAATCCAAGCTCGAGCAGCTTGCGCATGTAGGCGGGGTCGAATTTCTCGCTTGGACGATCCCTGAACGATGCGGGAATGTAGGCCAGGTTGTAATTCAGACCATCCCTTTGCGTGAGCAGATAGATCTGGGCGAGGTCACCGATTCCTTGTGTGCGGATCAGCGAATCGACGGTACGCATAAGGATCGGCACGATTCGACGCGTCACGCCCTCCCAGGCGAGCTCGCCATGCGCGTTGCTGATGATGTACAAGGACGGACGGCCCTGGATGCCGAGCCGGCGCTCCACCGCCTTCCAGTCCAGCCCACTCGGGTAAACAAATACCTGTGCGGTTACACCGCCGTCGACGTGGATCTCATCGAAGGAGCGACCGTTCGCCTCTACGTCGATCATGACTGGCGGAAAAATCCCCGGAATCGATGCCGACGCCAAGATCACGTTGTGAATCAGGACCCGCGCACGAGGTGATCCGCTGGCTGCAATCCGCGTGACGTTCCAGGTAACCGGACGTGCAGCATCCAAGTTGGTCGTGCCGACCAGCAAAGACCGTCCACGACGGTATTCCCCCGCAAGCTCTGCGATCACCTCGTCGTTGATGTATTGCTCGATCAGCCGTCGCAAAGGGGCGGAACTCGTTGCAGAATCATTTCGCAGAATGTCGAGCAAGCCGCGCGGCTCGACCAGATCGGATGTCGACAGGTTTGTGTAGAGCTTACGCAGCGTCTCGTCGTACTTGGGGCCGAGGAATGCAAAGGGGGCGATCAACGCACCGGTACTGATTCCGGTGACGATGGTGAACTCCGGACGTGTGCCGTGCGCAGTCCATCCAATCAGCACTCCCGCCCCATAAGCCCCGTCGGCGCCTCCACCTGAGAGGGCAAGATAGTTATGTGGGCGATTGCTGATGCCTCCGAAATTGCTTGCGATAGCGGAATCGGGAAGCTTCAGCCAGGTATCGAAGCCGGCTGGCCGGGCATCGCCCCAGTAGCGAGCGCCAGGGACTCCCGGTATCGAGGCGGCGTCCGCGTACTCTTCTGGAAGTGGAGAAACCCGAGAGGGAGCCGACGCGCATGCGGTCAGAAGGGCGGCAGCAAGCAAGGCAGTAAGACGGTGCACATTGTCTCCTATGCAGTCGGCGGCGGTGAGCGAAATCGCGGAATCTGAAATTATCTCCGAGTGCAAAATTCACCCGGGTCGCTCGCAGGCAAGCTTCGATGGACTGAATGCGGCCAGGAGCGGTAGTTGGTCCAACTGCGCTAAAGCGGTCAGTGAACGGGTAAATGGCCACTGAGTGGGAACGTCAGAAAGCGGCCGTCATCGACCAAGCAGCAGCGCATCTACGCCTCGACATACCGCATCACCGTTCCCGCTCGCTAACTCGATGAGGAAATCGGCAGGAACTCAGAGTTTCCATGGGAACATCTTCGTCATGAAACGGTTTGCGCAAGGCATTCTTCTCACCTGCGCGCTCATCTGGCTGCCCGCCACCGCCCAGGCCCAGCCGTTCCCCACCGGCCCGATAAGTCTTGTGGTTCCGCTTGCCCCGGGTGACGCTGCAGACATTGCCGCGCGCGCCCTTGGCGAAGATATCTCAAGACAACTGAAGACGCCGGTGCTCACGATCAATCGTCCGGGCGCCGGGGGCGCGGTCGGCACCAACTCCGTCGTCCAGGCCAGACGGGACGGTTACACGATTCTGTTTGCGCAAAACAGCGCGCTCACCTTTCGTGCCGTTCTCGACCCAAAATCGGTCACCTACGATGCGCTCCGGGATCTGGTGCCACTCGGCACCGCCTCACGCACGCCGACCATCCTCGTCGTGCGCAGCGACGCACCGTACAGGAACTTCGCAGAGTTCATCGATTACTCGAAGAAGAATCCGGGCCGGGTGCGTATTGGTCACCCCGGCTCCGGCTCAGTCGGTGATTTCTGCGTGCAATTGATCAACGCGCTAACAGGTTCGGAGCTCGTGCCGGTTCCCTATACCGGCGCTGCCCCCGCCATCGTCGCATTGCGCGGAGAACACATCGAGGGGGTCGTGCTGTCGCTCGGTGCGCTGAGCGCTCACATCAAGTCAGGGGCGTTCCGGGGTCTCGCCGCTTCGAGCCGATTTCCTGAGTTTGTCGACATACCCACGCTGCGCGAGCTCGGCTATCAAGAGGAACTGTTCGGCATCTGGTTCAGCTTTCTCGCGCCGGCAGGGATCCCCGAAGACGCGAGGAAAGTCCTCGTCGGCGCGATCGAACAGGCGGTCAAAGCTCCGGCGATCACGGCGAGACTGGCGTCGCTCGGCATCTTGCAGAGTTACGCCACACCCGAGCAGACCGCGGCCGAGATCCGCGCGGAGTTCAAGCGGGCAGGCGAGATAGCCAAGAAGACCGGTTTGGTCAAATGAAGCTGTTCATGCAGGCGCGGAAAGAGATTCAGTGCAGCAGGCCTGCCGCGGGGGCGCGCGCATCCGGCACCACGTCGCAGACTTACCGCCGCGGCTCATATTGAACCGTTTGGCGGTCGCAGAGTGCACACTAATTCTGGAGCATCAAAGTGAGCAAGCCGGATCCGTATTTTCTCGGCTACCGACAGGCCGAGCAGGAACGACTGGAGCAACAATCGCACCAGCTCGCTCACGAATCAGAGTGGCTATTCGAGCAGATTGGCGTTCGCGAGGGGTGGCGAGTGGTCGAGATCGGCTGCGGCCCGCGAGGCTGCCTCGATCTTCTCTCCAAGCGCGTCGGTGGCGCGGGAAGGGTAGTTGGGGTGGAACGAAGTACCGAGCAAGTGGAACGCGCCCGGCACTTCGTCTCCGATCAGCCAGTTGATGAACGTCGAAGTCCTTGATGCGGATGCTCGCGCCACAGCACTTCCCGAGAAGACGTTCGATCTCGCAACGGCGCGCCTGGTTCTTGTGAATGTGCCGCGACCGGAGGAGATCGTTGCGGAGATGATCCGTCTCGTGAAGCCTGGCGGCGTCATCGCCCTACATGAGCCGGATTCATCGGCGCAGCGATGCGATCCTCCTCTCGCCGCTCAGACACGTCTCTTGCAGATTCTGAACACCTATGCGGAGATGAACGGTATTGATCGATCTATCGGTCTCCGAACGCCGCGGCTGCTGCGAGAGTTGGGCCTCCTCGATGTCCGTGTGAACCCTCTGGTTCACGTGTATCCCCCAGGCCACGCACGTCGCATGCTGTTACTCGAGTTCGTCGAGAACGCGCGGAGTCGAATCTTGGAGAAGGAGCTGATTGAGGAAGCTGAGCTCGATGAACTCATGGCGGCACTAAGGCAGCACCTGGAGAATCCCTCCACACTGGTCGTCTCCTCGCTCTTCCTTCAGACGTGGGGACGGATGCCGGAGCGGTAGTCAGCGCCGCCCAGCAATGTGCTGCACTTGAAGCGGCCGAGTGGCGCTGCATCGTGGCGTGATGGCGTCAGGATTTGCTTCGGCCAGTGCTCAGCGGCCGCTAGGCCGCGCAGGTGAGCACCGAGCCGTTTAACGTCTGCTATCGGCGTCAAATTCGCGTCCGCTTTACGGCGACGCGTATGTCTGCTCGGGGTCGGGTTGTGCCGATAGGCGACTCCCGACGATAGTCACTCGATTGCCGGTTGCTTTCGGGTGCTGAAAACGCGTCGGCGGTGCGACGAACGCAATGTCAGCAGTGGTTTGGTCTCGGTCGATGCAAGCGTCAACCTGGCAGCGGTCAAGGACTTCCGACCTCCGAGTTCTATCTAACCCGCCCGCGCAGCCACCCAGCCCCGGCAGGGTTACAGTCCGCGCGCCTGCCTCGCTTGATCCGTAGCTCACGACAAGTCGACAGCGATCCGGCGTGCCGGGCGATCTCGGTGGGTCGCGCTTTCGATGGCGAGGTGGCTGAAATCAGTCACGACGTCGGCGCGCTCGAGCGAACCCATGAAGGCATGCACACAGCGAACGCCGTCGGATTCATTCGGATCTGCGTCTTTCGCCTTGAGCAATGCGCGTGGGTCGCGAAGACTCCATAGCGCGGCGGCGATCTCGACATATTGGTTCCGGTCGGGAGCCGGCGCAAAGCTGGCCATGAAGCTCTTTGCAAGATCGAGCGCCAGCATGAAGTTCCCGATCGTCCAGTCCTGGGTCAGAAGCAGCGACGCGCGCCTGACTTTCCCGGCTGGATCGCATTCGACTTCCAGCGCGATGTCCTGCTGGAACGCACCGGGTGCAAAGGTTCGTTGTGTACGGTCGCCAGCGGCGCGTTCGTCAAGCTGCTTCAGGCGAAAGAACTTGACGAACTCGCTGTCCTTCCACGAGTCGTAGCGGATGTCGAAGTCCTGACCCCGCACCCGCGCCCACTGGCTCGGAAAGATGAAGGCGGCAAACGCGACGCGTTCGAGCTCCTGCGCGGTCACGCTCCAGCGATTTCCTTCGGGCTGGGCATCGACCCCGGCCGGATTGTTTTCCTTCGCGAGCAGCGAGCGCTCGGGCCACGGGTCGTGATAAATGAAGCGATCGCGCCCACGGTCGTAGGCCGTGATGCGGATGCAGTGCCCGGTCTTTCCGTCATGGTAGGCGAGCGGTACGTTGACTTCCCCGTTGGCCGCCTGGATCGTCTCGAGCGCCTCGATGATCTGTATTGCCTTGCAGTTCACGAGCCGCGAGATGCGCTTTGTCGAGGCAGTGGGCAATGGGCGGGCAAGAAGGCAATACGGTTCGATGCCGAAGAGCGTATGGACGAGCCAGATCTGCTCGATCGTCGCACCGCCGCCTTTGGGGTCGGCGTAGATGCCAGCGTTTTCCGGCAGGACGGCGAACTGCTCATACGCACGCTCGATGAGCCGGGCCCACTCGGGATTGTTGCGACGGGCCTGTTCGAACACCTCGGGCGCTGGAGTGGAAGGCATTCCGCCAAAACGCGGCTCTGCATCGTTGGACATGACGCACGTCCTCCTCGGTGACCGTTGCTGAAGCGGAAGGGCGCAGGCGATTGCGCACCCTGCGGCCCCGTCCGGGGCCATTGTGGCAGCGCGTCCCTCCGGCCGGTTGAAAACGCTCTGGTTCTGCGATCGGTCAAGACGCGGAACTTGGCAGCCTGATCAAAATGGGAACATGATTTGGTGTCGACCACGCCACTGATTCACACTGCTCATGTCCAAGATCGTCTGCAGGCCGAGGGCACTCACGCCGACCCAGGCGGCAAAGGTTCTACGTCGCAGCATCGAGATCAATCCGGCCAACGCGGATGAGCAGCGCGTCCTTGCCCGTACACCGGTCGGTCGGCGCGGCGGGCCCCGGCGCCTCGCGGTCGTGATCGGACACAAGTGGCCCGAGACCGGCGTTCGGCTGACCGTACAGTTCCTCGACAGTCCATCGCGCGACCTGCGCGCCCGCATCCTGCTGCACATGAATGCCTGGTCGAAGACCACGAACGTGCAGTTCGTGGAGACCGCAAGCGTAGGGCAGGTGCGCATTGCACGGCTCGATGAGCCCGACGACATGGCGGGCTACTGGTCGTATGTCGGAACGGAGATCCTCGGGATCGAGGAAGATCAGCCGACCTTCAACCTCGAGGGCTTCACGATGCGCACGCCCGAGGCGGAGTTCCGACGCGTGGTGCGGCACGAGGCCGGTCACACGCTGGGATTCGAGCACGAGCACATGCGCGCCGAGCTCATCAAGAAGATCGACCGGCGCAAGGCCTTCGCGTACTTCGACCGTACCGAAGGCTGGACCGCACAGGAGACCCTCGAGCAGGTCCTGACGCCGCTCGCCAAGTCGTCGATCATGGGGACGACCGAGTCCGATCCGCACTCGGTCATGTGCTACCAGATCCCCGGCGAAATCACGAAGGACGGCAAGACCATTCCGGGCGGCAAGGACATCACCGCCAAGGACTACGCGTTCGCCGCGACCATCTACCCGCGTGCCAGGCCTGCGCGGGACACAACGGCGACCTCGCCTGACAGCGCGACATCGGTCCCTGCGGTCTGGACGCCACCGGCCCTCGTGACGCTGCCCACCGTCCTGGCGCCGGCCTTGGACGGCGACACCTTCCACATTGTCGTCATGGATCGGTTCGAGCCCGACGTGGCGGGGTCGGCTGCGGCGGCGAGGCGGCAAAAGTACGCGCGCGTCTTCGCAACCTACGGTGGTGCCCGGGTCACCATTCCGATGCGACTCAATACCGACAAGGGCGAAGAGCACACGCGATTCCGCGCGATCATCGACATGCATGAGCGCATCAAGGCGTACACCAACCGGGATACGGGCACGCTGCCCAACGACGCGCAGCTGATCGCCTTCGGCACGGATCTGTTCGAGACGCTCTTCCAGGGTGACGTGCGGCGCTTGTACGACGAGGCGCGCTCGCGGCAGCACGGCCGCAAGCTCGATTTCGTCTTCACGTCGATGGTGTCGTGGATCGCGGAGAAACCCTGGGAGTTCGCCTACGACGCATCACGCCGCAGCTTCCTCGCCACCGAAGACATCCACTTCGTCCGCAATGTTCTGACCGCCATTCCCGCCGATGTGATCCCGCCGCGCGCGGGGCCGCTGCGGATCCTGGTGGCGTCGGCCCAGCCGGCGGGTTTTGGGCGCCTCTCGGTCGAGCAGGAACTCGAAGTCATCCGACGCGGATTCGATCCGCTGATTGACGCGGGGCTGGCCGAGGTCGAGGTGCTGCCCCGCGCCACGCCGAGCAGCATCCACGCACGGCTGTCCACGGGCAGCTTCACCATCGTGCACTTCATCGGCCATGGCGTGTTCAACGACAGGACGCAGGAAGGCTCGCTGGTGTTCGAAGATGCCTCCGGCGGCGAGTACCTGCTCGGCGAACGCTCGGTGCGCGAGATCTTTTGCCAGCGTGGGGTCACGCTGGTGTTCCTGAACGCGTGCCAGACGGGCTCCGGCGGTCGCGCCGACTTCAACAAGGGCGTGGCGCAGTCGCTCGTGGCGCATGGCCTGCCGGCGCTGGTCGCCAACCAGTACAGCGTGCTGGATTCGTCGGCCACCCAGTTTGCACAGCACTTCTACTGGGCGCTGGCACAGGGAATGACGATCGGGCAGGCGTCCCGCGAAGCACGCATTGCTGTCAACTACTCGCTGCAGGGCGAGATGATCGACTGGGCGGTTCCGGTCGTGTACGCCCGCAATCCGAACATGACGCTGTCGGCTCGACCGCGGGGGCTCACCGAACCCGCTTCGACCCAGGTGCGCGCGAAGAGCCGCCGCACCCTCATGCCCCGGTCGGTCGAGGTCGGGGTCTGGGACATCGACAACGTCTTCCCGTCTCTGAAGGACACGCTGGCACGCCTGACGGGGGCGCAGGAGCAATTCGGTTTCGATCTGGTGGATCTCTCGGCCCCGATCGATGCGTGGGACCTTGAGCAGAGGGCCGACGACGGCACGCCGTATCTGTGGGCGGAAAAACTCGCGAAGCGGCTGGGCCGCGTGCCGCTGGAACTCCACGTGAACGTTCTGGCCTGTGTCACGCGGCACTGGATGCGCGATGACGAGACCCTCAATATCTACGGCTGGTGGCCGGAAAAGGGCGAGGGGCCCGTGGTGATCTTCTCGGTGGCCGGCTTCGATGAGCTGCCGCCGGCAGGCCCTGAAACCGACCGCGCGATTGCGAACGTGCTGGTGTCCGGCCTGGCCGGCTATCTCGGCGGGATTGACGCGCATGAGCGTGGCGCGAAGGATTGTCCGATGGCCGCCAATGACGCGCGTGACCTGAAGCACATAGTGGGGCGGCAGCTGTTCGACCGCAGTTGCCGGGCGAAGCTGGCCAAGGTGATCCCGGACAAGCTGCCGGCTCTCGACGCATTGCTGAAGGTCTTCCGCTGAAAGCGAGGTAATGCACATGGCAACGAAATCACGATCGAAATCCAAGGCAAGTCCCAAGGCAAGGACCAAAGCGAGGCCGATGACCAAGCCGAAAGCGAAACCGGTCGCGAAGGCAAAGGCCCGAGGCAAGCTGCCAGCAAAGCCCGCCGCGGTGCCGCGCAAGGCGTTGGCCGTCGGCGGTCCTGTCACGCTCGAAGAGGCCCGCGCACTGTCGCGCGCGCGGCAGCCGAAGCGTGCGCTGCGGCGCGCCGTAGCCGGACCTCCCGCGACCCCGGCGAGCGTCGGGGCCGAACGCGAACGCCTCGAGCAGGAACGTCGTGCCGAACGTGCGCGCCGGATGCGCGAATACACGGAGACGATGGAAATCATGAAGCGGCGCGGAGCCCGACGGTCGGGTCCGAAGCGCGCGGCGACCGGTCGGCGCCGCGCGCCGAGCGCCGCCGCATCGTTCCAGCCGCTGCAGGTGTTCGCAGAAGGCGATTCGTGGTTCGACTATCCGCCGTTTCTCATCAAGGGCGGCGTCATTCCGCGGCTCGAGAGCCGCCTCGGCGTTCCGATCCTGAACATGGCGAAAGCCGGCGACGAGGTGCGTTTCATGCTCGGAGTCGAACAGCGCATTCGTCTGGCCGAGTGCCTGACGGAGGGCTGCCCGGCCGGCGGACCGTGGGACGCGCTGCTGTTCTCCGGCGGTGGCAATGACATTGTCGACAACCCGATGGCGCTGTGGGTGCGCGACTGGAATCCGGCCGTCCCGCCGGCAACGCTCATCAATCAACCGCGTTTCGATGTGGCGCTGGCGCTGGTGCGTGCCGGCTACGAAGACCTCATTACCCTGCGGGATCAGTTGAGTCCCGGCACCCACCTCGTGTTCCACGGCTACGACTTCGCGATCCCCGATGGCCGCGGCATCTGCCATCTGGGTCCTTGGCTGAAGCCGACCTTCGACCTGAGAGGTTTTCCGACGCGCGCCTCCGCGTTCGCGGTGGTGGAAGCGATGCTGAAGCAGTTTGCAGCGATGCTGACGACGCTGACCGCGCACCCGAAGGTGACCTTCATCAACGGCCAGGGAACCCTCGCGCCGCAGCCGAGCGCCTGGCACAACGAGCTCCATCCGAACAAGGACGGATTCGAGAAGTTTGCGGACCTCTTTCACCAGGAGCTGCGCGCGATATTCCCCGGTCGCGTGCTCTAGCGGCCGTTGCAGAGGTCAAGGCACGCGTTGAGGCGGTTACCGTGACCCCAGCTTCAGGTCGGCGATGAACTTCGGCGCGTCGGACTCGAGCTTGGCGATGACCTCGTTGCGGCGGCGTGCATAGAAGTCGGAGTTGAGCGTCATGCGCTGGGCTGCGGTCCAGAAGTTCACCTGCTGCGCGCCCCACTTGAAGAAGAGAAACCGCTTCCGTTCGTCGACGCTGCGGAAGTAGAACGCCCCGGCCGCCATGGTGAGGGCACCGTTGGCCGTACGCTGCACGGCGCCCAGCTGGAAGTTGCCGCTGCCTTCCATCGAGGAGTGGAAGTCGAAGAGTTGAATCGTGCCGTCGTCTTCCGCCAGCTTGGAAAGCGCCGCCACGGATTCCTGCAGCACCGCCAGCTGGTTCTGCGTGGCGATGGCCGTAATGATCGCCAGTGCCGCCTGGTCCATGCGGAACTCGCCCTCGGTCTGGTCAAAGCGGGTGAACGCAAACTGCTCGGTCGCCCAGCCCAGGTTCTCCAGGATCTCGACGTACTTCTGATACCAGAACTGCGATTGCGTGAAGCGGTCGAAGGCACCACTCGCCCCGCGCTGCGCCAGCTGGATGGAATAGAGGACGTCGTTCTTTTCCTGTTCGCTGACGCCTTCGACGAAGGACATCAGGCTGCCGACATTCACCTTCGCGTCGTAGGCGGGAGCCAGTCCCGCAGCGCGTCGGCGCATCGGTGCCACCTTCCTGGCGCGCGCCTTTCGACGCGAGGGAGCAGGGCTCGGTGCAGCCACGGCGGGCGGCAACGACAGGTCCCTTATGTAGGCGCCAACGCCCAGCGGCACGACGCCGTGATCCGGCATCGTTGACTCGGGGGCTCGCCTCGGTCCCTTGCCGCGTTGCATCCTCGAGGGCAGCGCGGGCGGTTCCGGTGCGATCAGGCGACCGGCCGTGTCGAACGTCGCCTCCAGGAGGAACGCCACCTCAGGTTGTGTGTAAGCGGGGTCCCAATGCGAGTTTTCCGGAACGTGGCAGTGACCGTAGTGTCCGCTCTCGCTGTCCCAGATCCCGGGGTCCCGGTTGTGCCCGCCCGGATCGCGGCCATTGCGTGCAGGCCGGGGCAGGCCAGCGGGCCACGTCCGCGGAACACCGTGCGTGGCTTCGATCCAGCGGCACAGGCGCGCCAGATTCGTGAGCGCGCGTCGATCCTTCGGCAGGTGCGCGAAGCCCACGAGTTCGATCTGCACCGCGGAATCGCGGTTGGTCTGCACACCGCCCGCTTCATTGCGCAGAGCTCGTGCGCCTTCCGACGTATCGATGTGCTGGAAAATGTTCGTCGCATCCACGGTGAAGTGAGGATCCGAACGGTTCGAGCGAAACGCGTTCATCGCGCCTTCGGCAGAGCTCCCCTCGGTCGTGTGATGGACGATCTTGAAGGGGCCGCCAAGGTTGGGACCGCATGATCCCGAAATGGGACGCCACGTCGCAAATGGACATCGTGCCACTTTGACCTCCAGGGATTGGGACGGAGACGGCTGAGACGAGGAGTGTATGCGCCTGCCGCTCGGTGCGCGGAAAGCGCATCGCGCGCTCCGGTCGGGATCGCACAGCATCGCGTACCGGTCCATCCATCCGCTGCCACTGCCATATCGGCGCCGTTCAGGCATCCTCTGCCTGCGGTGCCGTCCGGCCGCGCAGCCCATCCGTCCTGGCTATGTCCTGAGGTCCGATGCGCGTACTGCTGTTCAGTGGCCACATGGTCGACCGACCCGATCGCAGGCTGCCGCGGTTTCCGGCGAGCCGGGTCGCGGCGGCGGGGCGTGCCATCGAATGCCGAACTCGACAGGCTCGGTGTCGGGACAGAGGATCGGGCAGTGACCAGCGGAGCAAGTGGTGGCGATCTGCTGTTTGCACTGGGCTGTCTGGCCCGTGGCGCCGCCATCGAGGTCTACCTGCCGTTTGCGCGAGACCGCTTCGTGCAGTCATCGGTGTTGCCCGGCGGTGCTCATTGGCTGCCGATGCTGGACGAAGTGCTGGCGCACCCGCTGACCGTGCTGCACGTGATGCCACCGGCTGACGACGACGCGGAGGATGGCAACGCCTTCGCACGTTGCAACCTGGCGATGCTGCAGCGTGCGCTGAAACTGGCCCGCGGGCCGATCGACCTGGTTTGCCTGTGGGACGGCAGCGTCGGTGACGGGCCAGGCGGTACGGAGCACATGGTCAGCTCCGTGCGCGCGCGAGGAGGGCGCGTGCACTGGATCGACATCCGGACGCTGCCGGACTCAACCGACGTGCGGCTCCCCGGCCAGGTATGAGGCAGTGAACTCGGTCAGTCCGTGGCGGCCGCCGTTGACGTAGCGGCGCGCCAGCGCGAAGTCGCGGTCCAGCAGCGCCTGCTTGATCTTCAGTTCGCGATCCTTCAGGAAGCGCGCCAGCACGCGCGCCGCGACCAGCGGTTCGTTGGCCCGTTCCGGTTCGCGCACCAGCAGTTCACCGAGTCCGAGCGCGCGCCCGATCTGTTCGTAGTTCGCGCGGCCCGTCAACTGCACGAAACCACGACCCTTGTAGGCGGCGCCGTCATGCGGGCCTCGGTTGCCGAGGTCGCGCCGGTGGTCGTACAGGTCAAAAAACGGCGAGCGCGCGTTCGGTGACGTGTTGTAGCGCGAGCGGTACTCGTCGAGCGGAGTGAAGCGGCCGGTTTCTGCGCAGATCGTCGCCACGGCCATCAGCAGCATCGACTTGTCGACGAGTCCGAGCTCGGTCATGGCCTCGATCACCGCGGGCAGGTAGGACTTGATATTGCCGAGCGGAGCGCCCGGGCACATGGCTGAAACGACCTGCACCGTCAGTTCCCCGGTGGACGACGGCAGGCGGTCGTCGTCCATCAGCCCGAGCGCGGTCAGCGTCCGCGGGCCGGCGACGCCGTCTGGCAGCAGGCTCTCGCTCATCTGGAAGGCGATGACCGCGGCCTCGGTGCCTTGTCCGAATTCGCCGTCGATGGTGCCGCACTTGAACCCCTTCTCCGACAGGCGGCGCTGCAGGCGCGCGACGGCGTCGCCCGTGGCGCCGAGCCGCAGGGTGGTGAACGCCGCCAGCGGTGCGCGTGTCGCGGCACGGGGCGCGCGACGCCCGGTCGGGCGGGGTGCCGGAGGCAGTCCTTTCGGGAGCGTGTGCGGCGCGCCGACGTCGAGGCGCCGGTGTCGCCACTACGGGCGATTTCGATGCGGTCCTGCGGGCTTTCGATGGCTTGCGTGGACTGGCAATGCGCTGCTTCTTCGCGCGCGAGATAACGCCGCGCCGGGTCCGTTCACTCCTGCTTCGCTTCTTTGCTGTGGCCATCGCAACGACTCCTCACCCGTCGAATTCCTCACCCATGAATCGATCGTGCAACGCTACAAGCGGCTGGGTTGCATGACCACCCGTCATTGCGGGACGCCACGGCGCCTATGGTTCCCTTGCAATGGCTGCCGCGGCATCCGTCAGTCCACGCACTCGATTCGATCCACCAGCAGCAGGTAGGAGGTCACCGTGCCGTCGCACTCGACGGCGTGACCCACGAAGCGCGTGAGCGTTGCATCGCCGTAGCTGGGTCCACCGCGCCGCCGCAACAGATAGCGCTGGTCTGCCGTCAGCAGGAACGGAGCATTGCGCTCGCTCTTGCTGCCACGCGCGAACTCGGCCTCGATGACGGTGCCGCGCAGTCCGTGCACGGCGCGAGGGGCGTTGTCGGCGTTGTCGCTCTTCACTTCTGCACGTAGACGCGGTAGCCGACCACTCGTGCAGCGGCTTCCTTCGCGACGATGGCGACACGCCCTCCGAGATCGCTCTTGCGTCGCCCCGGAAGCGCGGCAATCATCACGTGGTAGCGCTCGCACTGCATGCTCGCCTTGGCGAGCGAGCGCCGGGCCGGTAGACCACCACTGACTTCGAAAGTCATGAACCGCGCCTTGGCATCGAGCCCTACGGAACGCGCGATCGAACGCAGCGACTTTTCCACTTTACCGCTCGGCCGTTCCGTCGAGGCCCGCGATGCCGTCGGCTTGCTCTGCTGCAGCATGTCGCCCGACTGGCGCATCTTGGCGCGCCGCTCGGCCCGTGCGTAACGGCGGGCCTCAACGGGGTCGACACCGCGCGGCACGGTGGTCGGTGAGTCGCGTTCGACCGGATGGACGCTCGGGTCGCCGTAGATGCAGAACTGTGCCAGGGTCTTGAGATCGATCGGGTCCATTTCGGCCGACTGTCGCACGTACTCCAGCCGTGCATCGAGCATCGCGCGACCGATCGAGGCGCCCTTGTGGATCTCGATCAGGAAGTACTGCGTGATCAGGTCTGCCGCGCCGTTGCCGCGCGCCGGACCATAGGCGATTGTCGTGCTGCCAAGGAAGCCATAGGCGCCCTGCGCGAGGTAGCTTTGGCAGATCGGCTCGTCGACTGCGAGCGCCACGGAGTCGTAGAGTTCGCCGCCATAGCAGCATTCGACTGCTGCGATCGTGCCTTGCGCTATCTTGCCGCGTGTGTGGCGTGTCGCCATGGCCACCGGGAACTTGCGGCGGTACTCACCGTAGAACTGCGGATCCGCCAGGCCCCCGTGGCAGTTGATGAAATGGCTCAGTCGACCCAGCGAACGGCTGCGCGCCGCGCTGCTGGGCGGCGAGATCGCGAGCGCGTCGTCGTTGCCGAAAATGTTCTCCAGGCTCTGCGCGGTCGAGTGTTTCCACAGCCGTACCGAAAGCGCGAAGCAGGGCGCGTACTCCTTCAGCGGCCGGCAGCGGTAGTGCGTCGCGGTCGCCAGCAGCTTCAGCAGGTGCGCCGGTTCACGTGCGCCGGTCAGGTCGGGGAGGCGGGCGACCACGCGCGTCGGGCCGATGAAATCGGCGATGTCGCGCGAGTACGCAGCGTCGCAGGCATACGGAATGTCGCTCCACGCCTTGGGATCGTCTTCCTTGTCATCGGCATACACCGGGTTGGCCAGATCCTGATGCGGGATCACGTCGATCGAACCGAGCAGCATCAGGTAGTCGGGTTCGAGTGCGCGGAACACGCCATCGATTGCGTCCTTGTTCTGCTTCGGATGCAGCGCATCGGTGACCACCGGAGCGTTCAGTCGCTTCATCGTGGCAACCGACGACAGGTCGACCAGTCGGGCAGCCAGCCCGCGCTTGCGGTCGGCGGCGATCAACGCGGCGACGGCGCCCATGACTTTCCGCAGGCCGGCGGCGCCGTACTTGGTGCGCAGTGCCGCCTTGTTGGTCACGATCAGCTTGTCCGTCATCCCCTGGCCTTTGCGCAACGCCAAACCTCGGCACCATAGCGCTCGCTACGCACTTCGCAAAGTCCGGTGCCGCGTGTCGCGCCGCGAGTCCGGGCGCGCCGTCGGGCAGCGCTCATCCGCTAGACTGCGCGCCCGCGCGTCCAAGCTGACCCGATCCGACGCCGGCCACTTCCAATGACGACCGTCCGCACCCGCATCGCCCCCAGCCCGACCGGCATGCTGCACCTGGGCACTGCCCGCACGGCGCTGTTCTGCTGGGCATTCGCCCGCCATCACGGTGGCGAGTTCATCCTGCGCATCGAGGACACGGACCTCGAACGTTCGACCGAGGAAGCCGTGCAGGTCATCCTCGACAGCATGCAGTGGCTCGCCCTCGACTACGACGAGGGCCCGGTGCGGCAGACGGGCCGGCTCGACCGATATCGCGCGGCGGTAGAGCGCCTGCTGGCCGATGGGAAGGCCTACCAGTGCTACGCGAGCAAGGCAGAACTCGAACAGCTGCGTGAGACGCAGATGGCGCGCGGCGAGAAACCGCGTTACGACGGTCGCTGGCGGCCGGAGAACGCGCGCGGCAAGACGCCGCCGGCAGGCGTGAAGCCGGTTGTGCGCTTCCGCAATCCGGATGAAGGTGATGTCGGCTGGAACGACCTGGTCAAGGGTCCGATCGCCTTTTCCAACACTGAACTCGACGACCTCGTGATCGCGCGCGGCGACGGCGTGCCGACCTACAACTTTGCCGTCGTGGTCGATGACATCGACATGGCGATCACACACGTGCTGCGCGGCGATGATCACGTCAACAACACGCCGCGCCAGATCAACATCTACCGCGCCTTGTTGGGCCCGGGCGCATCACTGCCGCAGTTCGGCCACCTGCCGATGATCCTCGGTCCCGACGGGCAGAAGCTGTCGAAGCGCCACGGCGCGGTGAGTGTGTTGCAGTACGACGTGGACGGATTCCTGCCCGAGGCGCTATTCAACTACCTCGCACGGCTGGGCTGGAGCCACGGCGATGCCGAGAAGTTCACGCGGGAGCAACTGGTCGAGTGGTTCGACCTCGAGCACGTCAACCGCGCGCCGGCACAGTACAACCTCGACAAGCTGCTGTGGCTGAACGGCGAGTACATGAAGGAAGCCGACAATGCGCGCCTCGCGCGGCTTGCAGCGCCGCGTATCGAAGCGCGCGGCGGAGTGCTCGCGAACGGACCGGCACTCGACCGCGTCGTCGCCCTGCTGAAGGACCGTTCGCGGACCCTGAACGAACTGGCCGACGCAGCCTTGCTGTTCTATCGCGACGTCGCGCGCGAACCGGCACTGCTCGCCGAACACCTGCAGGGTGTCAGCCGGGACGCCGTTCGGATGTTCCGCGAGCGGGCCGTTGGGTTGGTGTGGGAGCGGACTGCCATCAATGGCCTGATCAAGCAGGTTGTCGGAGAACTGAAGCTCAAGATGCCGCAGGTCGCGGTGCCGTTGCGTGTGGCCGTCACCGGCCAGACGCAGACGCCGTCGATCGATGCGGTGCTCGAACTGATTGGACGCGACACCGTGGTGACTCGGCTCGATGCCGCGCTCGAGCAGATCGTGGGGTAGGGGAGCAGCTCCATTGTGATGTCGATCTGAAAACGGCTATACTCCGCGGCTCTCCGTGGGGGTATAGCTCAGCTGGGAGAGCGCTTGCATGGCATGCAAGAGGTCAGCGGTTCGATCCCGCTTACCTCCACCAAAGACCGCTTCCAAAGCCCGCTCACGCGGGCTTTGAATTGAAACGGTCCCCTTCGTCTAGAGGCCTAGGACACCGCCCTTTCACGGCGATAACAGGGGTTCGAATCCCCTAGGGGACGCCAGTCAATTCAAGGGGTTATCGGGAGATAACCCCTTTTTCTTTGTGTCGTGTTTGGGTTGTGACTGAAAGGCGTCGCATTGACGAGCGCGTTTTCACGGGCGCATGGGTGCCGTTGGAAGGCCTCGTCCCGCAGCGGAACTCCGCAACACAAGTGCCACTCAGCGGCGCGCGCTCTTCTCGAAGATCCACTCGTACTTCTTGCCGGCCGGTGTCTCCCACGACAGCACGAGATGCGAGCCGTTAAAGGTAAGGTCGCGCCATAAAGCTGAAGTGTCGGATAGGCGCATTTCCAGTTGGTTGCCAATGAGAGCTATGCGTACTCCGTCGTCTTTCCAGTACGCGACCGATTCGCCCGGTGCGAGTTGGCGCTTATCGGCCTTAAAGCCCATCAGCGGCACCTCAACCTTCGCGTGTCCAACCGAGTCGCTCTCGGCAGTGATCGTCATTCCCCCGCGCACCGAACGCATGTCCGTGGCTCGAATCAGAGCGTAGTCGCCCGTGAGGTCGCGCATCGTTAGTTGAGCACGTTTCGCAGGCGTCAAAGAAGGTGCGGAATCTTGAGTGACACGCCTGGCTTCTTTGTCCGTCCCGACTGTCTCGGGCAATCATGGCGATTGATGTCGATCGGTGCGTCCTTGTCAGCACGCGACATCAGGTTCAGTGCGTTCGTGCCGCCAGCGGCTGATCGATGTTGCTGCGGAAAATGTTCTGCTGAAAGATCTTGCGCAAGGCAACCTGCAGCACGTTGGCAACAACCGCGAGAAAGAGCGAGATGATCAGCAGCCCGAGAAAGGCCGTCACGTTGCTTTCAGTCGTTCCTTCCGTGACGAGTGCAGGGGCGCTTCCGATAGCCAGCACAGCAAAGTAGGAAGCAAACGACCTGCCTGAAAAAATGCTCCGGTTCAAACGGGCGTTGCGCACAGCGATGACAAGCATGTAGCTGAAGAATGCGATGGAGCTCAATCCCAGTCCCGCACTCTTGTCGTCGCCCTCGCCGAAGATGCCTATCAGGAACCCGGCAGCCAGTACCGGCACAAGGACATACAGGTCGTATCGTTTCAGCGGGAACCAGCTCTCGTCCCTGCCTTTCGCCGGCGCAGAAGGTGCGGAGGCTTCGAAACGTGCAGCTCTTGGTAGTTGGTTCTGGATGCTGGTCGCGGATTGGGGCGCAGGCTCACGGGTCATGCCGGCCGGTGCGGGCGAGGGAGCGGCCTCGCCGAAATCAATCTCGGTCAGGAGTTTTTCAATGAGCGACGCCAGGCGTGATTCAGGATTGGGGTGAAGGTTGACCCAATTGCGCGACGCCAATTCATAGAGATAAGCACCTCGCGGCTGACAGCTGGCAATCAGGACCGGGATCACGGTTTTTTGGAAGTTATCCGCGATCGCGAGCTCTTTGATGAGTTGGCGCGAGGCATTGGAGTGGTCAGAAAAGAGAATGACCAGAGCCCGGGCCGAACTCACTGCATCCACGATCTTCGATCGCCAATCGTCTCCACCCTCGATCATCTGGTCGTACCAGACGCTCAACCCTCGATCGGATGCAAACGTGACGAACTGATCCGCGAGCTGCTGATCGGCGCGGCAGTAACTCAGGAAGATGTCGCTGGCCATGTGCGTTCGGATCTGTTCGAAAGCCTTACACGCCGTTTGCAAATCGTTTGCCCAGATCGCTTGCCTATAGAGCGGTCGCAGGCGACCTTCCAGGTCGGCCCGCGGCCGGCATTCATCCTAGTCCTGCAAACGATGCCGGTCAGCACTGCAGGGCTTCCAAGGCACTGCGTGTTCGGGTGACCCGCAGGGATCGTGTCCAGATGTCGAGGCGTCCGCCGAGAGCAGAAAGAAAAAACCCGCCACATGGGCGGGTTCGTCTTTGTGCGTTCGTGTGCTCAGTGCCGGCGGCGACGCGCGAAGGCCAGGCCGGCGAGGCCCAGGCTCAGCACCGCCAGGGTGCCCGGCTCCGGAACCGCCGTGGCTGCGAAACCGAACGTGAAGGCGTGCCAGTTCTCGTTCGGGGAGGTCGTGAAGCTCAGCGACGAGATCGGGCCAGCGAAGGACAGCACGCCGTGGAATTCGTCCATCGCCAGCGTATCGCCGGCACCCAGCACGTAGCTGCCGTCGCCCCAGAAGCCGCGGCCCTCGCTGTCGATCGTGAACGCCGTGTCGAAGTCGTAAGTAACTGTGTAATTCGGCTGCCCGACGCTCAGGAGCGCCATGTAGAGATTGCTGACCGGTGCCGAAAACGTGACAGTGATTGCTACAGGTGAGTTGAGACCGACCTGCTCGCAGGCCGTCGGCGCGTTGCTGACACTGCCGCCCGTATAGGCCGGATTGCCCGGATCGGGTTGGGTCCACCAGTTGCTTCCGCAGGCTGTTTGCGACGGTCCATTCATCGGGCCGCTGGTCGCCGTTGCAGTGACGGTCACGCCACCCATGTTGCCCAATGCGACAGGACTGGAAATGGTGAGCCAGTCCGTCCAGGTGACGGGAACGGCCGCAGCACTGCCCGTCAAGAACGGGCTTGCCACCGCCACCAGGGCACCTAGTACGAAGTTTCGTTTCGCCATCACCTTCCCCTCAGTCGATCAACTACGTTGCTTGCAAGCACATGTTGCGCCAACCTATAGGAATCAATGCTTTAGGGGCTCTTATGCATTTGGGGGAGGAAGACTGTAATCAATTTCGACGTAAATTCGGACACTCCGCTGGCATGCCCCGAGCTGTTTGCGCAGGCAAGGGCGGCCATCGGGGATTCGGGCTGGGAAGCCTTGGCCTGGCTCGCTGCCAGGCCCGGCTCAAGCCGGCCGGTACACCGCGGACTCTGAAGTTTGACCGGTTGGCGACCGGTTCCTGTGGCTGGTCGATCCGGGCGCAAGCGCTGCGTGTATCGCCGCTTCATCGGGCATTGCGTCGACACTCCAGCGCAGCAGGCGCACACCGGCCGCATCGAGCGCCCGTTCCTTCCTTTCGTCGGCGCTGACACGGTCTGGTCGCTGGTGCGATGCGTCGTCGAGCTCGATCGCTGCAATCACGCTCGCATCCTTGTTGCACACCAGAAAGTCGACGCTCATGCGGTTGATGCGGTTGTGCCAAGTGCGCGGATCGTGGCCTTTCTTTACGGCCAGAAAGCGCGAAAGGCCGACCTGTGCGAGCACCAGGTGGTCAGGCAGCGCCTGGCACAGACGGTAGTACAGCACCTGTTCGGGTTCCGACAGGGGCCTGCGCAGGCTGAAAGGCCAACGACCCGCTGGAAGCGTGGACTGGGATCTCGCCCGCAACACGACGAGCGTGACTCCGGCGACGAACGCCAGCATCACGACGAACACAACCCCACCCACAAGGACTTCCAGCATGCGTTCCCGAGCAGTCGAAATGACGGCCGCAAAGGTAGCCGGCGTCGTGGTCCGGCAAACGCTTGATGTACCGGGACTTCGGCTCCCGACTTAAGCGCTTGAAGTCGCGCCTAGGACGGGCTTCGGGCCGTGCCGCGTGGCGCTGGCGCGGTCAGCGGTCGCGCAGTACTACCGCGCGGCGTTTCTCGCTGCGTGGGCCTTGGTGAGCCGCGACTCGGCATCGGTCACTTCCCTTTCCAGGCCGGCCACGCGTGCTTCGTACTCGGGTGACAAGCGGCTGCCGCCACCGGCCAGTCCGAGTCGTTCGCCCGGAAGCGGTTCGCGACCCAGCTCGAGACGTCGTTTGGCGACTTGAACTGCGCGCTCCGCGGCATCGATTTCCTGCATTGCTGCATCGATCGGCCGAACCTTGGGCACGGCCGCTGGCGCCGGTTCACCCAACGGGCCGGGCATGGGTTGCCGGGCTGCACCGCTCGTCGGCGTCGCTGTCCGTGCAGCAGGCCGCGGGCTGGACTTTGCCTCGCGCTCTTCGAGCACCTTTGCATCGGGCGGCGGAGTATCCGTGAACATGATGCTGCCGTCGGGCAACTGGACTTTGTAAATGCTCTGCGCAACGGCCAGGCACGGCAGCGCGCAGGTGATGGCAATCAGAAGTCGAAGCATCAGGCAGTTACTCCCAGTGGGTCTGAAGGACGATAACCGGTCCGGCGCCGGGTCGAAATCACTGTCGGGCTGAAAAGCACCGCTCAATCCCACGTTTCAGATCAACGCCTTAGGACGTGAATGCGCTGACGCGTCGGCTTATCCACAGAGTCGGCGACCGCCGGGTGGCAGAATCCTTGCCATGAGCGGTACGCAGTTCGTCCACCTTCGCCTGCATTCGGAGTTTTCGGTCGTCGACGGCATCGTGCGCATCGACGATGCAGTGGCCAAGGCAGCGGCGGACGGCCAGGGCGCCCTGGCGCTGACCGACAGTGCCAATGTCTTCGGTGCTGTGCGCTTCTACCAGGCCGCGCGGCGCAAGGGAGTCAAGCCGATTCTCGGCTGCGACGTCTGGGTCACGAACGATGTCGACCGCGACAACCCCTACCGTCTGCTGCTGCTGGCACAGGACCGCACGGGCTACCACAACCTGTGCACGCTGCTGACGCAGGCCTTCCTCGAGAATCAGCATCGGAACCGCGCGGAGCTGCGCCTCGACTGGCTTGAAGCCGACTCCGGCGCTTGCGCGACCGGCCTGATCGCGCTGTCCGGCGCGCGGTTGGGCGAAGTCGGTGCACACCTGATGGCCAGCCGATCCGACGCGGCCACGCTGGCTGCACAGCGGCTGGCGGCATTGTTCCCCGGTCGGTTCTATCTCGAACTGCAGCGCACCGGCGACCCGCGCGACGCCGCCTGCGCGCACGCAACGCTAGGCCTGGCGCTCAAGCAGCGTTTGCCCGTGGTGGCTACCCACCCGATCCAGTTCCTCGGCCCGGACGACTTCCGCGCACACGAAGCGCGCTACTGCATCGCTGAGGGCTACACGCTGGCCGACCCACGCCGGCCGCGGCGTTTCACGCGCGAGCAGTACTTCAAGACCCGGTCCGAAATGGCCGCGCTGTTCGCCGATGTACCGGCCGCCCTGGCCAATGCGGTCGAGATCGCGCGCCGCTGCAACCTCACACTCGAACTCGGGAAGCCGCGGCTGCCGCCGTTTCCGACGCCCGCCGGTGTCACGCTCGACGATCACTGCCGCGACCTTGCCGGCGCGGGCCTGGAGCAGCGGTTGCAGTCGCTCTACCCAGACGGCGCGCTCCGTGCACAGCGTCGTCCGGAATACGCGGCACGCCTCGATCTCGAACTGAAGACGATCGCGAAGATGGGCTTTTCCGGCTACTTCCTGATCGTTTCCGACTTCATCAACTGGGCCAAGGGCAACGGCATCCCGGTGGGACCGGGCCGCGGCTCGGGCGCCGGCTCACTGGTGGCGTATTCGCTCGGCATCACCGATCTCGATCCGCTGCGCTACGGACTGCTGTTCGAGCGCTTCCTGAACCCCGAGCGCGTGTCGATGCCCGACTTCGACATCGACTTCTGCCAGGACAACCGCGATCGCGTGATCGACTACGTCAAGCAGAAATACGGAGCGGCAGCCGTCTCGCAGATCGCCACCTTCGGCACGCTTGGCGCCAAGGCGGTGGTGCGCGACGCCGGGCGCGTGCTCGACCTGCCGTACACGAAGTGCGACCAGCTGTCGAAGCTGATCCCGCACAACCCTGCGGATCCGTGGTCGCTCGATCGTGCGCTTCGTGAAGAGCCGGCGTTTGCCGAGGCCGTCAACAACGACGAGGAAAACCAGGAACTCATTGCACTCGCGCGTCCGCTCGAGGGGCTGACGCGCAACGTCGGCATGCACGCCGGCGGCGTGCTGATTGCGCCGGGCAAGCTGACGGACTTCTGCCCGCTGTACTGCGCGCCGGGTGCGCAGGGCGCCGCGATCAGCCAGTTCGACAAGGACGATGTCGAGGCGATCGGCCTGGTCAAGTTCGACTTCCTCGGCCTCACGACGCTGACGATCCTGGACCTGACGCTGCAGTACGTGCGGCAGCTCGACCCGGCATTCACTCTGACGCTTGAAACGCTGCCGCTCGACGACGCGAAGACCTACGACATCTTCAAGCAGGCTGCGACCGCGGCGATATTCCAGTTTGAATCGCGCGGCATGCGCGAACTGCTGAAGCGCGCCAAGCCCGATCGCCTCGAGGACCTGATCGCGCTCAACGCGCTGTACCGGCCGGGTCCGATGGACCTGATCCCCGACTTCATCGAGCGCAAGCACGGGCGTCAGCGCGTCGAGTACCTGCATCCTTCGGTCGAGCCGATCCTCGCCGAGACCTACGGCGTGATGGTCTATCAGGAACAGGTGATGCGCATCGCGCAGGTCGTCGGCGGCTATTCACTCGGGTCTGCCGACCTGCTGCGTCGCGCGATGGGCAAGAAGAAGCCCGAGGAGATGGCCAAGCAGCGCTCCATCTTTGTTGACGGTGCGGGCAAGCAGGGTGTGGACGCGAATACCGCGACCGAGCTCTTCAACCTGATGGAGAAGTTCGCCGGCTACGGCTTCAACAAGAGCCACTCGGCAGCCTACGCCGTGGTCGCCTACCAGACGGCCTACTTCAAGGCGCACTATCCGGCCGCGTTCATGGCAGCCAACCTGACCGCTGTCAAGGACGACACCGACAAGGTGAAGGACCTGATCGAGGACTGCAAGGCCCTCGGATTGACGATGCAGGCGCCCGACGTCAATGCCGGCGCATGGCGCTTCGAGCCGGTGGACATGAAGACCATTCGCTACGGCCTTGGCGCGATCAAGGGCACCGGGCAGGGCGCGATCGAGGCGATTCTGGCGGCACGGACAGCGGGAGGACCGTTCGAGAGCCTGTTCGACCTGTGTGCCCGCGTCGACAAGCACGTGGTCAACCGGCGCGTGGTGGAGGCGCTGGTGCGCGCCGGGGCACTCGACCGGCTGCACGACGATCGCGCCACGCTGCTGGCAACGGTCGGGCGTGCGATCGAGGCGGCGGACAGTGCGGCCGCCAGTGCCGGTCAGGCGAGTCTGTTCGGAGGTGGCGAGGCGTCGGTGCGGCACATCGACTATGTCAAGGCCGCGCCCTGGAGTGAACGCGAACGGCTGACCAACGAAAAGCTTGCGCTCGGCTATTACTTCTCCGGGCACCTGTTCCGTGAGTACGCGACCGAGGCGCGTCTGCTAGCGCCGACACCCCTCGTTGACGTGCGGCAGGCGCGCGAGCAGGTGAGGCTTGCCGGCGTCATCGTGTCGGCGCGCAGCCAGAACACGCGGCGCGGCCGCATGGGGGTCGTCGTGCTCGACGATGCGACGGCACAGCTCGAGCTGATGGTGTTCTCGGAGCTGTACGACCGCAAGCGCGCACTGCTGAAGGAAGACCAGTTGCTGTTTGTCGTCGGCAAGGTGCGCTACGACGAGTTTGCGCAGCGGCTGTCGATCTCCGCCGATGAGTTGATGGACCTGACCGAAGCGCGTGCAAAGGCCGCCGCCCGGCTGCGGATCGAGCTGGACGGCGCCGGTGACGCGTCGCGCTTGCGCGAGGCGCTCAGCCCGTATCGCGTGCCCGGCAATGTCAATGGTGCCGCGGGCTGCCGGGTCGTGGTGTCGTACAGCAACGCGGCCGGGACGGTCGACGTGGCCTTGCCGGAGGACTGGCGCGTGCGACCCGACGATCGTCTGATCGCGGATCTACGCGGCCAGGCGCGCGTGCGCCGGGCGAGTTTCAGTTACGGCACCTGATTGCCGGCAGACATCGCTCGGCGCGCTCGCGCGTCGAGGGGATGGCGCGACCGTCGTGGCAAGCGCCATTGTCCGTGGCACTGGACAGCTACTAGCGCAAGCAACGCCCTTGACCCAGCTTTTCATCAGCTACGCCCGCGAGAATCGCGACACGGCAGAGCGAGTCGCGCACGCGCTCGGTGAAACGGGTATCGACGTCTGGTGGGACCGCGATATTCCGGGCGGCTCGGAGTTCGCCGAAGTCATCGAGCAACGCCTGACCGAGGCAAGGGTGGTGATCGTGCTGTGGTCGGAGTCGTCGACCCGGTCGGGTTTCGTGCGCGACGAGTCGATGCGCGCGCTCGAAGCCGGCAAGCTGCTGCCGGTGCGCATCGAAGTGGTGGTGCCGCCGCTCGGGTTCGGCCAGATTCATGCGCTGGATCTGCTCGACTGGGACGGCGCGACCGACGATCCCGCCTTCGTCGAGGTGGTCAATGAAGTACGCCAGCGGCTCGGCCAGGCTCCGGTTGCGCGGCCGCAACCGCCTCGACCGCGTCCGCGCTGGCAGCGCCGGGCCATCTTCGCGGCAGTGGGTGTGCTGCTGGCCGCTGCAGCCGCGGCCGGAGGTTGGCACTTCTATCAACAGGGCGAGTCGCGCCGCAACCTGCGGCTCGGCCTCGAGGAACACTTCGGTCGCGAACCCAACCTGCAGGCGGCGCGCAACTACTACCTCGACGCGCTCGACCACGACTCAGGCAATGCGCGGGCGCGTTATTACCTCGGTCACGTGTATGCGCAGTTGGGAGAGCTTGAACTGGCACGAACGTCGTTCGAGCGAGCGGCGCGCGATGGCGAGGGGCTCGACCAAGCCCAGCTGGCGGACGCCTCGTCGCGTGTCGCGGCCCTGTCGCCGTCGCTCGAACCCGTGGCACTGGTTCGCGCGGGCGCGACATCGTCGGCCAAGGATGTCCCTGCGCCCCCGGCAATGCCGACTCCGGCCCCGCCGCCGCTTGCTGCGGACAAGTCGGTTCAGCCGGGAACGAAGTCGACGGGCTCGACGACCCTGAGCACGACGGTACCGAGTTTCGCCGGGACGAGCGCAGTGGCATCGGTCACCCGCCTGCCACGCATCGCGCCGACTCCGGACGTGCGCCGTCAGGCGACAACGCTCGTCGAACAGATGTTCAGCGACGACAGCCAGACGCGCATCACGTCGACCACTTCGCTTGTGACCGACCCGAATCTGCTCTCGGACGCGGTGCCCATCGCGGTCGAGCAGGCGCTGGACCGGTTGGTTGCCGCGCGCGGCAAGCCGAGCGCCTCGGTGCAGTCGGGTGTGGTGAACACGCTGGTGCTGCTGCAATCCGCACTGCCCGGCACGTTGCTGGTGAACCGGGCGGAAATCGAGCGGCTGCTCAAGCGCGCTGAGCCGATCGGCAAGTACACCGCCGCGCAGGCCGAAAAGGTGCAGGCTCTGCTGAAGAGCGCGGCCGACCGGCGGCCCCTGGCCTTCATCCAGATTGCCAACGAGGCGCAGCGCCCGATGGCCGAGGCGCTGGCGGTGCGGCTGCGTGCCGCCGGGTATGACGCGCCGGGCATTGAACTGGTGGGCGAGCGCGCACCGGCAAGCAGCCAGGTGCGCGTGCAGGGCAAGAGCGAGCGCGGTTTTGCCCGCTGGATCGCCAAGGTGGTCGGCGACGCCGATGGCGAAGCGGTCGCGGTGCAAACGCTGCGCAACGTCAATCCCAAGACCGATACCTTCGAGATCTGGTTCGATCGCGATCTGTGCACGCCGGGACGCAGCGCGCCACAGTGCGCCCGCTAGCCCGTTTCAGCCTGCCCCCGGATACTGGTCGAGTCCGCGTTCGGCCCATGTGGCGCGATCGCGGATGCGTTGCTGCAGGCGGTTCCAGTTTTCGCCCTCGGCACGTCGGTCGTTCTCGCGGTGCCACAGATGCAGCACGCCGGTCGCATACGCCCCTTCCTTGCGGCGCACGCCGGCATTGATCAGCCGGACTGCAAGGTCCGAATCCTCGTAACCCCAGCCCTCGAAAGTCTCGTCGAATCCGTTGACGCGCTTGAGGTCGCGGCGCCAGACGCCGAGATTGCAGGTGCGCACGCGCTGCCACCGCGACGCGGCCAGCTTGCGCAGCGGTCCGAGCGCAAGTCGGCGCAGCGGCAGCATCCGATTGATGTCGCCGCGTCGATGGGCGGCGCGCCACTGCTCATCGGTCCACTCGTGCAATGGCGTGTGTGCTGCCAGTGCCTCCCGCGTGAATGGCTCCGACAGCAGCACTCGATTGCCGGCGACCATCCAGCCGCGCCCGATCAGCGAACGGTGGCGCTCGATGAACTCCGGACGCGGCACGCAGTCGCCGTCGAGGAACACGACGTAGTCGCCGTAGGCCACGGCCGTCGCGCGATTGCGCGCGGCACCTGCGCGGAACCCTCGGTCTTCCTGCCACACATGGCGCACCGGCATCGGCGCACCGCGGGCAAAGGACTCGACCAGTTCGCGGGTGTCATCGCGCGAGCCGTCATCGGCGACAAGTACTTCGAACGCGCGGTCTGTCTGCGCGCCCAGGCCGTCGAGGACGGCTCGGAGTGCATCGGGCCGGTTGTAGGTGGTTACGACCACCGAAATGGACATCAGGATTTCCGGGCGGGCGTCAGTTCTTCAGGCTGGGTGGCAGTGGTGGCTCGTGCGTCAGGTTCTGCATGCGTTCGGTGTACTTGGCGTATCGATAGAACGTGCCCTCGAAGTTCGAGAACGCAATGACGAAACCGGCCCACCCATCGAGGAAGCCGAGCCGAACGACGTAGTGACGGAAGAACGCACCGAGTCCGTGGGCGAGCGCCTTGCCCATCGACGGCCGCGTTCTGCGCTGGGTCAGTCGTTCGACGCCGAGTGTCGAATAGCGCTGCATCTTGTGCACGATCTGCGCGAGATCCTTGAACGGCACCTGCGCAATCGGTTCGCTCAGGGTTCCCAGTGTGCCGTCGAGGACGTAAGACTCGTGCACCGCATCGGCCGTGTAGTGCAGTTTGCCGCGCCGGAACAGCTGCGGCTGCCGATAGTCAGGAAACCAGCCGGAATGGCGAATCCAGCGTCCGAGCAGGAAGTTTCGCCGCGGGACGCGGTAGGCATCGGCGGCGTCGGGTTGCGCGACGATGCGTCGGATCTCCGCGGCGGCGGCCTCGGTGCAGCGTTCGTCGGCGTCTAGCGAGAAGATCCAGTCTCCGTCCAGTTGCGCGAGGACGTCGTTGCGCAGCTTGCCGAAGCCCTCGAAGGGCAGCTGCAGCACGCGATCGGTGTACTTGCGCGCGATCTCGGGCGTGCCATCGGTCGAGAAGGAGTCGGCCACGACGATTTCGTCGGCCCAGGCAACGCTCTTGAGCGCGGCCTCGATCTTGTCGGCTTCGTTGTACGCAATGATGTAGACGGAAATGCGCGCCATTGCCGCTCCAGGTTCCCGCTCGAAGTCGCCGCTCCAAGTGCCAGATGCAAGCTTAACGGCAGCACTGCCGCCGAGAGTACAAGCGTGTTCGCATACACTACGCATTGCGTGCGCACGGGCTCGGTCTGCGGGCGAGCGCACGGCTCCGCGACATGAGTTCAGCCCACCCCCGCCTGCTCGATGATCCAAACCTGCGCCGCCTGCTGCGCATGGTGCTGTCGCATCGTCGCCTGCTGGTGTATGGGCTCATCGCCACCGCCATCAGTGCCGCCACCGAACCGCTGATCGCACGCCTGGCCGGCGTCCTGACCGACCAGGCAATGTTCCAGAAGGACTTTGCCTCGGTAATCTGGATGCCGATCGCGTTCGTCGGTCTGTTCATCGTCCGCGGCTTGGCGATCTTCGGAGGTTCGTACCTGCTGAATCGGGTCTCGCAGGCGGTGCTGGTCGACCTGCGCATGTCGATGTTCGACCGCATGCTGCACTGGCCGACAACGACGTTTGAAAACACGCCGTCGGGCATCGTGATCTCCAAGTTCGTCAACGAGGCAAGCAACGCGCTCAATCTTGCAGCCGAGGTGATGAGCTCGGCCGTGCGCGACTCGCTGATCGTGATCGGCCTGCTCGTCATGCTTTTCTACTACAACTGGCAACTGACGCTGTTGACCATGGTTGTCGCGCCGCCGATCGGCATCGCGCTGCGCGCGTTCAGTCGCCGGCTGCGCCGCCTCAACCTGGAAAATCAGGCGATGCTGGGGGAAATGACGCGCGCAATCCAGGAGGCGCACGAAGGCCAGCGCGTGATCAAGGTGTACGAAGGCGCGGCCTACGAAAGCGGCCGCTTCCGGCAGATCAATGACAAGCTGCGCGGGTTCGCGATGCGCATGCAGGTCGCCTGGTCGGCGGCGACGCCCATCGCGCAGGTGCTTGGCGCCATCGGCGTGGCGATCGTGATGACGGTGGCGCTGTGGCAGGCAAAGAACACGCGCATGTCGCCGGGCGATTTCGCCACGTTTCTCGCGGCGGCGCTGCTGCTGTTGCCGGCACTTCGGCACCTGTCGTCGCTCAACGGCCCGCTCGCACGGATGGCCGCGGCGTCCGAAAGCGTCTTCCGGATGATCGACACGGCCCCCGAATCGGACGCCGGAACACGTGACATCGGCCGGTCGCGCGGTGAAGTGGAGTTCCGTCGCGTGTCGTTCCGGTACGGAGGTGCCGATGCCGATGCACTGACCGACTTCAGTCTGCTGGTCCGGCCGGGCGAGATGGTTGCCTTCGTCGGACCGTCCGGCGCGGGCAAGACCACGGCGGTCCATCTGGTGCCGCGCTTCGTCCGGCCGACGGCGGGCGAGATCCTTCTTGATGGAGTCCCGCTGGAGGAACTGACGCTCGACAGCCTGCGCCGCCAGATCGCACTGGTGTCGCAGGACGTGGTGCTCTTCGACGACACCATTGCCGCCAACATCGCCTACGGCGCGCAGCGCGACGCGACGGTCGAGCGCATACGGGAGGCGGCCGACGCGGCCTACCTGCTGTCGTTCATCGATTCGCTGCCGGCGGGATTCGAAACGCGCATCGGCGAAAATGCGGTCAAGCTCTCGGGCGGGCAGCGTCAGCGCCTGTCGATCGCGCGCGCGCTGCTGAAGGATGCGCCGATCCTGCTGCTCGACGAAGCCACGTCCGCGCTCGACTCGGAGTCGGAACGCTACATCCAGTCGTCGTTACAGCGCTTGATGAAAGGGCGGACCACCTTTGTCGTCGCGCACCGGCTGTCGACGATCGAGCGTGCCGATCGCATCGTCGTGCTCGAACGCGGACGTGTGGTCGAAATCGGCTCGCACCGAGAACTGATCGGTCAGGGCGGTCTGTACTCGCGACTGCACGGGATCCAGTTCGCCTCGACCGACACTCCGCTGGAGGAAGCGCAATGACCCCACCCACCCGACCGATCAGTCGCTGGCCCGTGCCTGAACTGGCCGCGTTGCCTGAGGACATCCGCCTGCGCATCAAGGAAGTCCAGGACAAGGCCGGCTTCGTGCCGAACGTCTTCCTGACGCTGGCGCACCGTCCCGACGAGTTCCGCGCCTTTTTCGCCTATCACGACGCGCTGATGCTGAAGGAGTCTGGGCTCACCAAGGGCGAGCGCGAGATGATCGTCGTGGCCACCAGCGGCGCGAACGACTGTGTCTACTGCGTTGTTGCGCACGGCGCGATCCTGCGTGTCTATGAGAAGAGTCCGCTCATCGCGGACCAGGTGGCGACGAACTACCGCAAGGCGGACATCACGCCGCGCCAGCGTGCGATGCTCGCGTTCGCGCTCAAGGTCGCGACCGAATCCGCCGCGATCGAGCCGTCGGACTTCGAACCGCTGCGCACGCACGGGTTCAGCGATGAGGACATCTGGGACATCGGCGCCATCGCGGCGTTCTTCGCGCTGTCGAACCGCATGGCGAACCTGATCAGCATGCGGCCCAACGACGAGTTCTATCTGCTCGGGCGCCTGCCGCGCAAGTGACTGCCAGTGCCGGTTGCGAGGTGGAGGATCGTGGTGCGCTGCGTGCGCTCGGACTTGATTCGATCCTGATCATCAACGTCAAGGACTTCGTCGAGCGCCGGCGGCACGTCGAGGCGCAGCTCGCGCGTTTCGGCCTTGCCGGCGAGTTCGTCCATGATTTCGACGCCGACGAGATCACGCCCGAACTCGACCGTCGCTGGTTTGCGGGCAGTGAGCTCAACCGCGGACAGAAGTCGTGCGCGCTGAAGCACATTGCTGTACTCGAACGGGTCGTCGAGCGCGGCTGGCAGCGCTGCCTCGTACTGGAGGACGATGTCGTCCTGGCCGACGACTTCCTCGAAGGCGTGCGGGCCGCGCTGGCCGAAACGCGCGATCAGCCGCGACCGTACATCGTCTACCTTGGCGCGGGCGGTAACTTCTATACGCCCGCCAGTCAGCGCGAGCCGGGGCGGCGGATCTATCCGGCGACCAAGGGCCGCTTCACTGATTCCTATCTGATCGGCGCGCAGGAAGCGGCACTGAGGTTGGCGCACATCAAGACGCAGCCGATGATCAAGCCGATCGATGTCGTGTTCGACACGGTCGACACGGCGGCGGGCATCCGCTTCCTTTGGCTCGAAGATCCGGTGGTCGAGCAGGGCAGCAAGCTCGGCATGTTCCGTACCTCGCTGGAGGCGGCGCCGCCGAACTGGCTGCAAGCGCTGCGCTACCGCCTCGAACGCCTCCGGCGCAAGTATCTTTACCAGCTATGGCGATGAGCATCGGGTCCGACCGGACCTTGGAACCAGGCGTGCAATCCCGAGCATCGCGCTGGATCGAGGTATCGCGCTGGGCGGCCGTGGTCGGCGCCTGCACGGTGATGATCTCGCCGCCGCTCGGCAACGCGGCGATCGTCGTGATGCTGGTCTGCTTCTTCGCCAGCGGTCGAGGCGACGGAACGACTGCGGCAGGCCATCACGCAGCCGCTCGCGCTCGGTGCCGCGCTCGTTGTGGCGGTGGTCGCATTGGGCATGCTGTGGAGCGACGTACCTTGGGCCGAGCGCCTGCGTGCCTTCTGGACCTGGCGCAAGCTGTGGATCATCCCTGTGGTGCTCGCCCTGTTCGGGCCGGCCCTGTGGAAGCGACGCATCGTCGTCGCCTATGTCGCCGTCTGCACCGCGGCCGTGATGGCGTCGTTTGCGATAGTCGCCGTCACCGGCCGCCTGCCGACCGAGGTCACCGATCTGGCGGGTTCGCTGCTGCGCAATCACAGCGCGCAGTCGATGGCGTTTGCGACTGCCGCGTTCCTGGCGCTGATGCTGGCGCTTGAACAGGAACTCGCACCGAAGTGGCGCTGGGCCGCGGCGGGGGCGGCGGCACTGTTCGCGTTGAACATGGCGTTCGTTACGCCGGGGCGCAGCGGCTACCTCGCGCTCGCGGTGATGCTGGCGGTGCTGGTTGCGGGCCGGGTCCGCGGCTGGCGTCAGCTCGCGCTGGTCGCGACCCTCGGCATTCTTTTCGCCGGTGCGCTGGCGCTGTCGCCGCTGGCGCGCGATCGACTGGACTCAGCCGTCCGAGAATGGCGCACCGTGACCACCGCCGGCATCAAGACGCCGATGGGTATCCGCGCGAACCTCTACGAGAACACACTGGAACTGATCCAGGAGCGCCCGTGGTTCGGTGTCGGCAGCGGCGGCTTCGAGCAAGCGTATTCCGCTCATGTGAAGGACAAGTACACGGACTGGCGCGTGCTGTCATCGGGCGATCCGCACAACCAGTACCTGTTCTTTCTCGCGGAGCAGGGCATGCTGGGGCTGCTCGCCTTCTTCGCGTTCATCGCGCTGGCACTGTCAGACCGTGGTGACGGCGGGCGCAACCGAATCATTGCCGTGGGCATGCTGCTGGCGTGGTGCGCCACATCCCTGCTGAGTTCGCATTTCCAGACCTTCGCCGAGGGACATCTGCTCGCGTTCTTCCTCGCAGCCATGCTGGCACGGCCTGTGCCGAAACTCGACGCACCGGCGCAGACCGGCGCGCGATGATGTCGGCGTGACGACCGTACTTGTCCGGCTGCCGAATCACGTCGGCGACGCCTGCATGGCGTTGCCGGCAATCCACGCGCTGCGAGTGGCCGGATGGCCGTGTGCGCTGGTGGGCAAGGCATGGGGCGAGAGCCTTTACGCCGGACTGCGCCTGCCTTTCGTGGTCATCGAAGGTAGCGGGCCTTTGCCGATCGCACGCGCGTGCGCGAGTTGCGCCAAACGAACGGCGATGTGTGCGGACTCATCCTGCCCAATTCGTTCGGTTCTGCTCTGGGGTTTGCGCTGGCGCGCGTGCCCAGCGCGGGTCTCGCGGCCGACGGTCGTCGCATCCTGCTCCGATGGCCGATTCAGGACCCCGGTCCGCTGCACGAGGTCGAGCGATTCCACGCGGCCGCGGTGGGCGCGTTGAGGGCCTGGGGCAGTCGCGGCGAATTCCCAGTGCCAGCGGCCTTGGGACTGCCGGTCACTGCGGAGCAGGCGGCCCATGCGCAGAAGTCGCTGCACGAGCAAGGCGTGCAAGGTGCCTATGCGTTGCTGGCACCGATCGCCACCGGGCTGCACCACGGTCGGGTCAAGCACTGGGCACAATTCGCCGCACTACTGCCCGAGTTGCAGAAGCGTGGACTGCAGGCGGTGGCTGCCCCTCCATCTCAGGAAGCCGACGCAGTGCGCGCGGCGGTGCCCGAGGCGACGCTGATGCGGCCGGTGCCGCTGGGCGTCTACGCTGCACTGGCCCAGCAGGCGGCAATTGTGATTGCCAACGATTCGGGCTCGAGCCACGTCGCCGCCGCGGTGGGCGCACGCCAGGTCACGATCTTCGGCGTCACCGACCGGAAGCGAACCGGTCCGTGGTCGAAGCGCGCCGTCTGCGTCGGAGACAACGGCGCGTGGCCCGACGTCGCACAGGTGCTCGATGCGATCGACCAGGCGCTGGCGCTGCCGTGACGGGTGCCGCCATGAATTTCGATCATCCGCCGCGCCGCGTGCTCGTGGTCACGCTGCGTTTTCTCGGTGATGCACTGCTGTCGACACCGTTGGTGCGATCGCTCAAGCAGCGCTGGCCCGACAGCGCAATCGATGTACTGGTGTTTGCCGGGACCGAAGGTGTGTTCGAGGGCAATCCCGATGTGGCGCAGGTGCTCGCCGTGGCGGAGTCGGCGAGTGCCGGCGCCACCTTCCGTCAGGCAGTGGCGCTGTGGCGCCGTTACGATCTCGCGGTCATCGCACAGACCGGGACACGGCCTTTCCTGTTCGGCTGGGCGGCGGGCCGGCATCGGATCGGACTCGTGTCACCGGACGTCGGCAAGTCCTGGTGGAAGCGCGCGTTGCTCGATCGCTATGCCGTGTTCGACGGCGGTGCAGCGCGCGTGCTGGAGAACCAGCGTATCGCCGCATTGCTGGGGCTGGACGCGGCGCCGATCGTCGTGCCGCCCTCGGCGGGCTGGGGGCCGCTCGAAGTGGGTCGCGCGCTCGGCTTCGATCCGACAGCGAACCGGTACGCCGTCGTGCATCCATCGCCGCGCTGGCGCTACAAGCAGTGGACCCGAGCAGGCTGGCAGGCGACTGATCGGTGCGCTGCAAGCGCAGCACCTGCGCGTCGTCGTCACCGGCGGACCCGGTGCCGTCGAACGCGAGTATCTCGACACAGTGTTGCCGGGGTGCCGCCGGACGCGGTCGTTCGCGTTGATGGCCGATGGTCGCTGGCACAGACCGCCGACGTGCTTCGCTGTGCGGCGCTCTTCGTCGGGCCGGACACCGCCACGACACATCTTGCAGCGGCCTGCGGGACGCCGACCGTGGCGATCTATGGCCCGACCGATCCTGCGATCTGGGGCCCATGGCCCGCGCGCGATGGTTCACCCTACGTGCAGGTCGCCGCGCAGCAGCGCCGCGGCAATGTGCTCTTGCTGCAAAACCCGGACCTCGCCTGCGTGCCGTGCCAGCTCGAAGGCTGCGACCGGCATCGCGAGAGTCACTCGGAATGCCTTGATCGTCTTCCGGCCGAACGCGTCATCGACGCCTCGCGCCTGCTCATGCGCGCGCCGCGCTGAGCCGCCACTTCGCCGCTACATCAGCACGATGTCGTACTGCTCCTGGTGATAGAGCGACTCGACCTGCATCGACACGGGCTTGCCGATGAAGTCCGACAGCATCGCCAGTGCTTGCGACTCCTCCTCGAGGAAGAGGTCGATGACGGTCTGCGACGCCAGGATGCGGAACTCGCGCGTCTCGTCGAACTGCCGCGCCTCGCGCAGGATCTCGCGCAGGATCTCGAAGCACACCGTGCGCGCGGTCTTGACTTCGCCGCGGCCCTGGCACATCGGGCACGGTTCGCACAGGACATGCGCCAGCGATTCGCGCGTGCGCTTGCGCGTCATCTCGACCAGTCCGAGCTGCGTAAATCCGCTCACTGTCATGCGCGTTCGGTCGCGCGATAGCGCCTTCTTGAACTCGCTCAGCACCGCGTCGCGGTGCTCGACGTTCATCATGTCGATGAAGTCGACGATGATGATTCCCCCCAGGTTGCGCAGGCGCAGCTGCCGCGCGATCGCCTGCGAGGCCTCGAGGTTGGTCTTGTAGATCGTGTCGTCGAAATTGCGCGTGCCGACGTAGCCGCCGGTGTTGACGTCGATCGTCGTCATCGCCTCGGTCTGGTCGATGATCAGATACCCGCCCGACTTCAGCTCGACGCGCCGTCCCAGTGCCCGCTCGATCTCCGCGTCGATCGAGTACAGGTCGAAGAGCGGCCGCTCGCCGGTGTAGTGCGTGAGCTTGCCCGCGACGCGCGGCACGAACTGCGTGGCGAACTGCTCGAGCTTGACGAAGTTCTCGCGCGAGTCGACGTTGATCGCCGTCGTCTCCTCGGTCGCGATGTCGCGCAGCACGCGCTGCGCCAGCGACAGTTCCTGGTACAGCATCGACGGGGCCTTGCTGCCCGCGCGCCGCTCGAGGATGCGGTTCCACAGCACCCGCAGGTACTCGAGGTCGCTCGCCAGGTCCTGCTCGGTCGCGTCCTCCGCACTGGTGCGGATGATGTAGCCGCCCTTTTCGTCCGGCGGCACCAGTCGCTTCAGCGTGTCGCGCAGCTGCGTGCGTTCGGCTTCGTCCTCGATCCGCTGCGAGATGCCGATGTGCGGGTCCTGCGGCAGATAGACCAGCATGCGCCCGGCCAGGCTGACCTGCGTGGAGAGCCGGGCGCCCTTGGTGCCGAGCGGATCCTTGACGACCTGCACCAGCACCGTGTCGCCTTCGTGGATCAGGCGCTCGATCGGGGGAGGCTTGTCCTGCGTGAACTGCCGGTACTCCCAGATGTCCGCGACGTGCAGGAAGGCCGCGCGCTCTAGCCCGATATCGACAAACGCCGACTGCATGCCCGGCAGTACGCGCGCAACGCGTCCCAGGAAAATGTTGCCGACCAGCCCGCGCAAGGCACTGCGCTCGACATGCAGTTCCTGCACGACGCCGGCCGTCAGCACCGCGACCCGCGTTTCCTGCGGGGTGATGTTGATCAGAATATCTTCCATTCGGGCGAAGTGTACGCATCGGCTTCGCCGATGCACGTGCACTTCGCCCGCTAGGATTTGTCGGCTCGCTCCGGAGCGGCCGCGCGCTCCACCGAAGTACAAAGGCGAGCACTCCACCCCGCGATGCTCCATGCAGTGCCAGGATTTCCCTTCCCTCCTCGCCGGGCGAGGAGGGTGCAGGGAGGAGTGCGTCATTCCCTCTCGCTTTGCGAGAGGGTTAGGGTGAATGCCGTGAACTTGTCAGTCGGCGGAGCGCGCGGCCGATCCGGAGTGGAGCCGACTGATCAGTGGTTGCGCTTCTCGCGCAGCGAGAGGTGTGCCGGAGCGAGTGCACGTGCATCGGCGCAGCCGATGCGTACACTGGCGACGCTACAAGACCTTGATTCCGGCTTGTTGCAGCAGCCGCGCGGTCTCGAAGAGCGGGAGGCCCATCACGCCGGTGTAGCTGCCTTCGATGCGTTCGACGAACACGGCGGCAAGGCCCTGGATGCCGTAGCCGCCGGCCTTGTCATAGGGCTCCGTGGTCGCGCAGTAGCGCTTGATCTCTTCGTCGTCGACTTTGCGGAACATCACGGTGGACACCGACGTGGCGGTCAGCAGCGGGCCCTGGATGGCCAGTGCAATGGCGGTGCGGACCTCGTGCGTGCGGCCGGAAAGACGGCGCATGAAGGCGGCGGCTTCCTCTGCATTGGCGGGCTTCGCCAGCACCTCGCCATCGACGATCACGACCGTATCGGCCGCCAGCACCGGACGGAAGATCATCGAGCGCATGCTCAGCACTTCGAGTCCGAAGCTGGCTTTCTCGCGTGCGGTGCGCTCGACATAGTCGGCCGGCGATTCGCCGCCATGCTGGGCCTCGTCGACATCGGGGCCACGCGGGGTCGCCAGCCGCAACAGCAGCGGATCGAACTTCACGCCGATCTGCTTCAGCAATTCGCGTCGCCGTGGACTGCGTGAAGCCAGGTAGATGGGAGTAGCCATCGGACCGGGAATAGCCATCAGGCGCGGTGGTACGGATGGCGAGCGAGGATGGACCAGGCTCGATAGAGTTGCTCGGCCAGCACGACGCGGGCCAGTGCATGCGGCAGGGTCAGGCTGGACAACTTCAGTTGCATGCGGGCTTCGCGCTTGAAGGCCTCGTCGAGGCCGTCCGGTCCGCCGATCACGAAGGCGACCGATTCCGCACCGTCGCGCCAGCGCTGCAATTGGTCGGCGAGTTGCTGTGTGCTCCAGTCTTTGCCGCGTTCATCGAGCGCAACGACGGCGCTGCCAACCGGCAGTGCCGCGCGCAGCCGCTTCGCTTCGGCGGCGCGGCAGCGCTCGCCTTCGTCGGCGCGTCCGGTGCGGGCTTCTGCCTTCACTTCCTTGAGTTCCACGCTGAAGTCCGCCGGAAAGCGGGCCAGATAGTCGTTTACCGCTGCGTCGGCCCAAGCCGGCTGCTTCTGCCCGATCGCCACGATCGAGATCCTCATTCGGCCGCCGCTGCCGTCGTCGGGGCCGCTCAGGCGGTCCGGCGCGCAGGCGCCTTGCGGCTCTTCTTACCCGCTATCGACGCCGGCGCGGAAGACTTGAGTCGCACGGATTTGTCGCCCCAGATCTCCTCGAGGTTGTAGTACGCGCGGATGGCCGGTTGCAGGACGTGCACGACCGCGTCGCCGCAATCGACCAGGACCCATTCGCCGGTGTCTTCGCCCTCCATGCTGATGACGCTGCCGCCGGCGGCCTTGACCTTCTCGGCCACCGAGGAGGCGAGCGCGCGGGTCTGCCGGTTGGAAGTGCCGCTGGCGATGACGATGCGGTCGAACATGTCCGACAGATGCGTCGTGTTGAAGACCTTGATGTCCTGTCCCTTGACGTCCTCGAGCGCGTCGACGATGACGCGCTGCAGCTTCCTAATGTCCATGCCGTCCCGTGTAGAGGTGATGCGAGTGAATATAGTCGAGCACCGGCGGCGGGACCATCGCGGCCAACCGTGCCGCGTCAGCCGATGTCGCGGGCTGCGCGAGCAGGCGTCGCACTTCCGTGGCCGACGCGTCGACCGGTGTCATCGCGAGGTCGACGATGTGGCCGGCGGGGCTGTCCACGAGGTCTCCGGGGTACTTCAGGTAGCGCGCATCACGCAGCCGCTGCAGCGCGGGTCCAAGCGAGGGCACTGCGCCGGCGCGGCGCGCGATCGCCAGGTGAGCGAGTTCGGGGATGCGTTCCCATTCGCGCCAGGTCTCGAAGCGCTCGAACTGGTCCGCGCCCATGACGAGCACCAGCGGCGTGTCCGGGCCGACCAAGCCGCGCTGCTCGCGCAACGTGTCGATCGTGTAGGTCGGGCCGCCGCGCTCGATCTCGCTCAGGTTGAGCACCATGCGGCGGCGCGTGAACGGCAATTCGTTGTCGATCGCCAGTCGAATCATCTGCGCGCGCTGCAGCGCGTCGGTCATCTCTTCCTTCTGCCAGGGTTGGGCCGCCGGGATCAGATGGATCTCCGCGATCGGCAGATTGGCCAGCGCGTCGCGCGCAAGCTGCAGATGCCCGACGTGGATCGGGTCGAAGCTGCCTCCAAGGAGTCCGATCGGTTCGATGGTCTACACCCAATCGCGCGGCGCCAGGAAGTCCGTGTACAGCCGCGCCTCCGGACTGCCGGGCTCGGGATGCCAGTCGTACTTCCAGTGCACCACCGGTGGCAGCGACATCAGGATCGACTCGGTTCGGCCGCCCGACTGCAGGCCGAACAGCGTGCCGCGGTCGAACACGAGGTTGAACTCGACATAGCGTCCGCGTCGATAGGCCTGGAACTCGCGCTCGCGCGGGCCGTAGTCGCGGTGGCGGTGGCGTTCGACGATCGGGACGTAGGCTTCGAGAAAGGCATCCCCGACCGCTCGCATCAGAGCAAAGCTCGAATCAAAGCCGAGTTCATGAAAGTCGTCGAAGAACACGCCACCGATGCCGCGCGGTTCGTTGCGGTGCTTCAGGAAGAAGTATTCGTCGCACCATTTCTTGAAGCGCGGGTGCTTGTCTGCACCGAACGGCATCAGTGCCTTCTGGCAGGTCGCGTGGAAGTGTCTCGCGTCTTCTTCGGTCGCATAGTAGGGCGTCAGATCCATACCCCCGCCGAACCAGTAGACGTCGGATTCGCCGGCCTTCTTCGCAATGAAGAACCGCACGTTCATGTGCACGGTTGGCACAAAAGGATTGCGCGGATGAAAGACCAGCGACACGCCCATCGCCTCGAAGCCTCGCCCTGAGAGTTCGGGGCGCTGTGCGGTCGCCGAGGGTGGAAGCGTTGTGCCGACCACGTGCGAGAAACCGACGCCGCCGCGCTCGAGCAGGTTGCCGTCCTCGATGATGCGCGTGAGTCCGCCGCCACCGAGCGGGGCGCCGGCCGGCTTCTCCCAGGTGTCGGCGAGGAAGGGCTTGCCGTCGAGATTTTCGAAGGTGCCGACGATGCGCTGCTGGAGCCCCAGCAGGTACTCGCGCACCGACTGCGAATCGACGAACTCGGGCGTCGACCATGCGCGCTCATGCCGCCTTCAAGTGCCGGCCGATGAAGCCGAGCACTGTGTCGTACCAGGCGACGATGTTGCGCGGCTTCAGGATCCAGTGGTTCTCGTCCGGGAAGATCAGCAGTTCGCTCGGCACGCCGTGGTACTGCAGAGCTTCGAAGAGATTGAGGCCCTCGCTGATCGGGCAGCGGTAGTCGAGCTCGCCGTGGATGATCAGTGCCGGTGTCTTCCACTGCTTGACGTGGCGGATCGGCGCATAGCGGTCGAATGCGGCCTGGTCGGCGTACGGATCTTCGCCGCCCATTTCCAGGTACCACCAGGCCGGATGGTCGGTCGTGCCGGTGAATTGCGCCATCGTCGTCACACAAGCATGCGTGATCAGGCACTTGAAGCGCTGGGTCTGTGTGCCGATCCAGTTGGTCATGTAACCACCGAAGCTGCCGCCCATCGCCATCACGCGTTGCGGATCGACGTCCGGGCGCTTTTCCACGGCGTCGGTCACGGCCATCAGGTCTTCGTAACACTGCTTGCCCCAGACGTTGCCCCAGATGCCCTGCACGAAGTCCTGGCCGAAGCCGGTCGAGCCACGCGGGTTCGGCTGCACGACGGCGTAGCCCGCTGCGACGGCCAGCAGGGGATTCCAGCGCCAGTGCCAGGCGTCGGACGACATGCCGATCGGGCCGCCGTGGATCCACAGCAGCGTCGGCATCTTGCCCTGCGCCTTCGCTGGTCGGGTCACGAAGTACTGGATCGATGCACCGTCGGTCGACGTCGCGGTGCAGTGCTCGACTTCGACCCAGTCGGGGAAGGCGAACCCGGACAGGCGCGCCAGAACCTGCGGTGGCGATCCGGGCTGGTTCGTGACGGCAAACGCCTCAGGTGGCTCACGAAAGGTCGAACGGATACCGACGATGCGGCCGTCCTTCAGGACTTGTATATCGCTGTGCGCGCCGCCGCTGCGCGCCACCGTGATGCGATCGACCTTGTCACTGGCAACATCGAGCGTGAACACGGGCACCTGACCGTCCAGATCGCAGGTGAACACGATTTGTTTTCCGTCGGCCGTCCAGGCGCCGGGATGAGGCCACGCGTCGAACGCCTTGCCGAGTTCGCGCATCGACCCGGTGGCTACATCGATCAGCGTCAGTGTCGGTCGCATCGCCGTCGTCGAAGAGCGCGTCGAGCGCACCACCGCCAGCGTGCTGCCGTCGGGCGACAGCAGCGGCACCTCGTTGTTCGTGTTGGTCGCGGCGCCGAGCGTTCGCGCTGACTTCGTCGAAATGTCGATCAGACGGATCGCGGTGTCGATTTCCCGATCCTGTCCGGGCGTCTGCCACGTGACGGCGACCCGCGTGCCATCCGAAGAAACGTCCAGCGCCGGTTCGATCGACAGTTCGCGCTTCGCTTCCGGCGTCAGGTCGACGCGGCCGGTCCCGTCGGCCGCGTACGCAATCAGGTGCGTGTCGGCCATGTTGTCGTTCTGGTGCAGCCAGTGGTCCCAGTGGCGCACCGGCTGATGCCGGAAGTGGCGTGCGCTGGTGTGCTTCTTGCGACGCTCGCTCGCTGTCTCGCGCTGCTTGTCGTGTTCGACGTCCGGCAGTACCGGCGCAAACAGCGCCAGCACGGCCGCGCTCTTCGCGAAGTGGAAGGACTCGACTCCGAGCGGCTCGTCGGTCAGTTGCTGCGGCTCGCCGCCTCCGGCCGGCAGGATCCACACCTGCATGCGCTTTTCCGCGTCTTCGTCCGGCTTGATTTCGGTTGGCTGACGATTGGACAGGAACCCGAGCGCGCCGTCATGGCGGAAGCCCGGGGCTGCATCCTTGCTGTCGCCGCGTGTCAGTTGCGTCGGCGCGGTGCCGTCAGTAGGAACTTTCCATAGATCGGAGACGTACTTCGCGCCGTCTCGGTCGAGGCGTTGCACGGCCACCGCCAACCACGTTCCATCAGGGGAGGGTGCGATCGACGAAACGCGTTTCAGCGCAACGTGTTGTTCAACGGTATAGGGAGCGGCACTCATGGGTCGGTCAGGTCCGGGATCTGGGTAGCCGAAAAGTCGGTCATTGTGGACGAAAGCCCGAGGCCGGGCACAGGTTCAGCCCGCAGAAAAGGAATCGGCAAGGGAGGCAATCGCGGGCTAAAGGGTTCGGGGCCGCAGCGCCCGATGACCGATGTCGCGGCGGAACTGCATGCCGTCGAACTCGACCTTCTCGACGGCATCGTAGGCGGACTTCTGCGCTGCTCTAACGGTGTCTCCAAGCGCGGTCACGCACAGGACCCGGCCGCCGCTGGTAACGAGCTGCTCACCGCTGAGTGCTGTGCCAGCATGAAAGGTGACGCAGTCATCGCGATCCTCAGGCAACCGGGCGATCGCGTCGCCCTTGCGCGGTGCATCGGGATAGCCTGCCGCCGCCACGACGACGCCGAGTGCAGTGCGTCGATCCCATTCGGCCTCGACCTGGTCGAGTCGTCCATCGATCGCCGCGTCGAGCAGCACGGTGAAATCCGTTTTCAACCGCGCCATGATCGGCTGAGTTTCAGGATCACCCATGCGGCAGTTGAACTCGAGCGTGCGGGCCTGGCCATGGCTGTCGATCATCAGGCCGGCATACAGGAACCCGGTGTACGGAATGCCGTCGGCGGCCATTCCCTGGATCGTCGGCAGGATGATCTCGCGCATCACCCGCGCATGGATTGTCGGCGTCACGATCGGCGCGGGCGAATAGGCGCCCATGCCGCCGGTGTTCGGGCCGAGGTCGCCGTCGAGCAGCCGCTTGTGATCCTGGCTGGTGGCGAGCGCCAGTGCATTGCGGCCATCGCTCATCACGATGAAGCTCGCTTCCTCGCCCAGCAGGAAATCCTCGACGACCACCCGAGCGCCACTTTGTCCGAGCGTATTGCCGATCAGCATCGAGTCGATGGCCGCTTCGGCTTCGGCGACGGTGCCGGCAACGACGACGCCCTTGCCGGCTGCCAGTCCGTCGGCCTTGACCACGATCGGCGCGCCGCGCAGTCGCACGTAGGCCCGCGCTTCAGCGGCATCGGTGAAGGTCTGGTACTCGGCGGTCGGGATGCCGTGGCGCTGCATGAAGGACTTGGCGAAGTCCTTCGAGCTCTCAAGCTGTGCGGCCGCACGCGTCGGGCCGAAGACGCGCAGTCCATGCAGACCGGAACACGTCGACGATGCCGCTGGCCAGGGGTGCTTCGGGGCCGACCACCGTCAGTGCAATGTCTTCGGACTTCACGAAGGCCGCCAGCGACTCGTGGCTGTCGTGCGGAACGTTGCGCAGGTGCCGGTCGCGTGCGGTGCCACCGTTGCCCGGCGCAACGTAGACACGCTGCACGCGCGGTGACTGCGCCAGCCGCCATGCCAGCGCGTGCTCGCGGCCTCCGCCGCCGACGACCAGGACCTTCATCGCCGTGGACCCCGGTTCTCGCTCATTCCTCGAGCGCGGCCGTGCTGTAAACCTGCTGCACGTCGTCGAGATCGTCGAGCGCGTCGATCAGCCGCTGCATCTTCAGCGCATCGTCGCCGGTCAGCACGGTCTCGGCGAGTGGTTTCATCGTCACCTCGGCGATCTCGGGCTTCAGCCCCGACTTGTCCAGCGCCTCGCGCACGGCCTCGAAGTCAGCCGGTGCCGTGATCACCTCGATCGTGCCGTCGTCGTTGCTGACCACGTCCTCGGCGCCGGCCTCGAGCGCGGCGTCCATCACTTTCTCTTCGGACGTGCCCGGCGCAAACACGAGCTGGCCGCAATGCTTGAAGTTGAACGCCACCGAACCGTCCGTCCCGAGATTGCCGCCATTCTTGGACAGCGCGTGGCGCACCTCGGCGACGGTCCGGGTGCGGTTGTCGGTCATGCAATCGATCATCAGGGCTGCGCCGCCGATGCCGTAGCCCTCGTAGCGGATTTCCTCGTAGCTCGCGCCTTCCAGCTTGCCGGCGCCGCGCTGGATCGCACTGGTGAGCTTGTCCTTGGGGACATTGCCGAGCCGCGCCTTGTCGAGCGCGAGCCGCAGGCGTGGGTTCATCGCCGGGTCGGGCCCGCCGTCGCGCGAGGCGACCGTGACTTCGCGAATGATCTTGGTCCAAAGCGAACCGCGCTTGTTGTCCTGGCGGTTCTTGCGGTGCTGGATGTTGGCCCATTTGGAATGGCCGGCCATGGTGCTGCTTTCGCGGTGAAATCGGGTGAATCGGAAGGACCGGGAGTCTAGCGGACGGCTGACCCCCCGCGCCCGCGGCCGCCGACTGCATTGGCTAGACTCTGCCCGGCTTCAAGGGGAGAAGAGCATGTCCGATCCGCTGATCATTGCAATGACAGGCCAGACCGAGCTGGCGTTGCTGCCGGCACTCGCGAATCGGCATGGGTGCATCACCGGCGCGACCGGCACCGGCAAGACGGTCACGCTGCAGAAGCTGGCGGAGAGCTTCTCGCGCATCGGTGTGCCGGTGTTCATGGCCGACGTGAAGGGCGACCTGACCGGGATCGCCAAGGCCGGTGCGCTCAGCGACAAGATGAAGGCACGGCTGCAGGAGCATGGCCTGCCTGAGCCGCGGTGGGACGCCTGTCCGGTGACGTTCTGGGACGTCTGGGGCGAGCAGGGCCATCCCGTTCGCGCCACCGTGTCCGACATGGGACCGCTGCTGCTTTCGCGCCTGCTGGGGCTGAACGAGACGCAGGAGGGCGTGCTCGCCATTGTCTTCAAAGTCGCCGACGACAACGGCCTGCTGCTGCTCGACCTCAAGGACCTGCGCGCGATGGTGCAGTTCATCGGCGACAACGCGGCCAAGATCAAGACGGAGTACGGCAACGTGTCGTCGGCTTCGATCGGGGCGATCCAGCGCGGCCTGCTGCAGATCGAGGAGCAGGGCGGTGACCGGTTCTTCGGCGAGCCGATGCTCGACATCGCTGACCTGATGCAGACGGTCGACGGCAAGGGTGTGGTGAACATCCTCGCGGCCGACAAGCTGATGAACTCGCCGCGCCTGTACTCGACCTTCCTGCTGTGGCTGCTGTCTGAACTCTTCGAGAACCTGCCCGAGGTGGGGGACCGCGACAAGCCGAAGCTCGTGTTCTTCTTCGACGAGGCGCACCTGCTTTTTTCGGAGGCGCCGCCGGCGCTGCTGGAAAAGGTCGAACAGGTGGTGCGATTGATCCGCTCCAAGGGTGTGGGTGTCTTCTTTGTCACGCAGAACCCGCTCGACATACCGGAGAAAGTGCTGGGCCAGCTCGGCAATCGAGTCCAGCACGCATTGCGTGCCTTCACGCCACGCGACCAGAAGGCGGTCAAGTCGGTGGCCGAGACGATGCGCGCGAACCCCAAGATCGACGCGACGAAGGCGATCACCGAACTCGGCGTTGGCGAAGCGCTGGTGTCGCTGCTGGATGCGAAGGGCACGCCCGGGATCACCGAGCGCGCGTGGGTGCTGGCGCCGGGATCGCAACTCGGGCCGATCACACCCGACGATCGCAAGCGGCTGATCGCCGGCTCCGTGGTGGGCAGCACGTACGAGAAGACTGTCGATCGTGAATCGGCGCACGAGCAGCTCAAGGCCCGCGCAGGGGGCGGCGAGACGCTGCCCACTGGAAAGGACGCCGCGGAAGCGGCAACCCCGGGACAACCGGCGGGCGGCGGCCTGATGGGAAGCCTGGGTGATCTGCTGTTCGGCTCGACCGGGCCGCGCGGTGGCCGGCGCGAAGGCGTGGTCGAAGCCGCCGCGAAGAGCGCTGCGCGATCCGTGGGTTCATCTCTGGCGCGCGAAATCACGCGTGGCGTGCTCGGCGGCCTGCTCGGCGGTTCGACTCGCAAGCGGCGCTGAACCAGCGTTTCGAACCTTGAGCGTTGGCAGGTGATCGACTGGTCCATGCTCGAAGCCTGGCCGCTCGCGGAGGCGATTCGCCGATCCGTCTGGGCCTATCCGGTGCTCGAGACACTGCACATCGGGGCCTTTGCAACCTTGGTGGGCAGTCTGCTGGTCCTGGAGCTGCGCGTCTTCGGTGCGCAGCCGGCGCTTTCGCTGACCGCGCTGGCGCGACTGGCCGTGCGTGCCGCGCTGGCCGGTTTCACATTCGCGGTGCTGAGCGGGTCGCTGCTCTTTGTCTCGGGCGCGGCGGAATTCGCCGCCAATCCCGCATTCCAGGTCAAATTGGTGTTGATCCTGATGGCCGGTGCCAACGCGCTGGTGTTCCATGCGCGGGACTCGTTGCGACGGCACGATGGCGGCGCGCGCCTTCAGGCAGGGCTGTCGCTCCTGCTGTGGTTTGGCGTGATCGCGGCCGGTCGGCTGATTGCCTATGTTTAGTACCGGGTGGGTAAACCTTGAGCGGAGTACTCGCATGAATCATCGTCGCCGTCTCGTCATCGTCGGGCTCGCACTGGCTTGCGCGCCGGTTCTCGCGCATCACGGGTGGTCGAGTTTCGATCAGGACAAGCCGCTGTTTCTCTCCGGCACGGTCAAGTCCGTACGCTGGCAGAACCCGCATGTCGAGTTCGTACTGTCTGTCGCACCCGGGATGGCGAAGCCTGCCGATCTGGCGAGCCGGAAGGCGCCGGCACAAAGCCAGTCGGTCGACGGCAGCGCCATTCTCGGAAAGGCCGCCGTGCCGGCCCAGCCCGCCGGCGACTGGGAGATCGAGCTTGCGCCGCTGTCACGAGTTTCCGCATGGGGCGTGGCCGAACTGAAACCCGGCGAGCGCGTGGAAGTCGTCGGCTACGCATTGGCCAGTGGAGAAAAGCGAGTGCTGCGGGTCGAGTACCTGTTCGCCCAGGGCAAGTCCTTCGGCATGCGATCGAGCCCGCAATAGCAGAGGAATGGCGCGCCGCCTGACCGCGGCGCTTCCGCTCTACGCGGGACGGTCGGGCGTCGAGTGTGCATCCTGCACGACGAGATGTACAAAGTGCAGCTTGGCGACGACCGGCCGCGACATCACGAACGGGTAGAAGTCCCGCTGCCCCATGCTGCGCGCCAGTTCGTTCAGCACCATGGTCATCTCGATCCATCCGTTGAGGAAACCCAGGAAGCTCTCGGCGGCAGGATCGTCCGGCGCATACAGGTCGGCGCGTGTGAACGGATTGGCTTCGGCCTCGAGGTCCTCGGCGTCGAGCCCGAAGCTGAGCGCGGTGCCGAGGCTGTCGAGCACGTGCAGGTAGTGAGCCCACGACTCTGCCCAGTCCTCCCAGGGATGTGTTGACGCATACGAGCTGATGTACCGACTCGCCCAGTCCGCCGGCGGTCCATTTTCGTAGTTCGTCTTCAAGGCCGCTGCGTAGTCGGCCCGTTCGTCGCCGAACAAGGCGCGGAAAGGCTCGAGCCACTTCGTATCCCACACCAGCCGATCCCAGTAGTAGTGACCGATCTCGTGCCGGAAGTGACCGAGCAGCGTTCGGTACGGTTCGCGCAAGTCGTGGCGGATTTTTTCGCGCTTGGCGTCGTCGGCCTCTTCGACGTTCAGCGTGACCAGGCCGCTGGCATGCCCGGTCAGCACGCGCGGCCCTTCGGCCGGGGAGCGCAGGAAGTCGAACATCACGCCGCGCTCCGGATCCTCGTCGACCTTCGACTTGACCGGCAGGCCGAGCGCCAGCAGCTGCGACACGAGCCGACGCTTGGCGCCCTCGATGGCGCCCCAATAGCGCTGGTTGTCGGCGTCGGTGAGATCGGGAATCGTCCGGTTCAGCCGACAGGCGATGCAATGCGCGTTGGGATCATCGGCGCGCAACAGCCAGTTGCAGCCGGCGGGCGTATGCAGGTTGGCACACGACTTGTACTCGCGCTCTTCGTCGGCAAGCTTGTCATCAACAACGCGCCAAAGCCCGTCCGTGCTGCCGGCGGACAGCGAGACAACGGCCGCGCGCTCCGGTACGTAGCCGAGCGGCGACTTGCACGCCAGGCACAGGCTGTTGGCGAAGAACACCGGTCGACCGCACTGGCATCGGAACGAGCGCGAGTGCCGTGACACGCTGGGCGCCTTCCGGCTTGAAGACATGAGCTGCGAGACAGCTTCAAACAGGTTCTTCAAGCGGGACTCCAATCGTTGCGCTGATCGACGGCAGGGCCGGCATTTTCCTACAGTGAGGGCGGACGTGCCTCCTGTGAGGCCACGGGGGCGTGGCAGTAGGCAGGCGGCACAAATCAACCGTCGGGGCCGCGCCCTTGTCGGTCCGACGGCAGCGTGCCTTCCGTCGCCGGCTTGTCACTCCACTCGAGTCCGCGCCGCTCCGCCATTGAACGGCCGACCGTTGACCAGTCGGCCGCGCTCAGTCGGCGGCGCAGCGCAGGCAGGACGACTTTCTCTTCGACTTCAATGTGCCGGTCGTAGCCGGACGCAAAGCTTGCGATCAGGTCCGGATCGAGCGGCGCGGGATCGCCCGCGCTGATCCGCGCGAGCGTGACATCGAGACGACGCCAGACCTCGGCCATCGTGAGATGCTCCGCCTCGATGCGATCGAGCGCATCGAGAGCCGGCTGTTCGGCGCTGCCACTGCGCTCGCGCAGCAGTGGAAAGAGATCGACTTCTTCATCTTCATGATGTCGTGGCGCGGCTTCGTTGAAGTAGCGCCGGATCGATGCCGCGCTGCGCTGGGCTTCCTCGTCGGCGCCGACGCGAGCGACGTGAGCTTTCGAGTCGGATGATGAGTGCGGCGAACCGCTTGACGCGTTCGTGGCAGGCGAGCCACATCTCGACTGGGGCGTCGAAACCGGCGTCCGGACTGCGAAATTCGATCGGAGAAGTCACACGCCAACTCCTGCAAGGATTCCAAGCGGATGCTTGGTCAGGGCCACGACGACGATGTAGGCGAAGGCCGCGATAGCCATTGCGAATGCGACAGGCCGGGTTCGTGGCGGCCCGCGCAGCGCGACGCCGCCTGCAACGATATACGCGATCAGACCGATGATCTTGGCTGCTAGCCAGTCCGACGACAGGGGATCGATGTGGGCGAGGACCGCAAGTGACACGCCGCTCGCCAGTAGCAAGGTGTCAACGACATGGGGCACGGTGCGGAAGGCGAGTGTTCGCGCCCCTTTCGACTCGCGCCGGACCATCGAGTAGCGCAGCACAAACCCGAGTCCGGAGACCCCTACGCAGCCAACATGCACGAGCTTCAGCGTCGAATAGAGAGTCACTGTCATCCGGGCCGTCCGTCGGCGCGGGGTCGCAGGAGGATGGGCAAGTAGCGGGCGGCCCACGCAGTCCAGACGAGTGTCCACAGTGCGGCGGCAGCCGGCAATGCAACGCTGGTGCTGGGCCAAAGCGGTGCGGACAGCAGGAGCCACACCACCCACGCGAACGACGCAAACAGCAGCATCACGCCACCGGCAAAGAACGCCAGCCGATGCGGCGCCAGCAGCAGGGCGCGAAGCGCGGCCTTCGGTGGCGCCGTCTCCGGTCGCGGACCTCTGTCGATCTGCGTCGCCGGTGCGATGCGGATAGTCGGCCGCGTCATCACGATGAAATTCCGTCCGCGGTGCGTCAGGGACCGGACGCCGGCACGCCACTGGCATCGAGCGACAATGCCGGGTCCCGCAGTTTGTACGGGCCGGTGCCGGCGTTATCGGCCTGCGAGGCGGGCACGAAGCCGCCGCGCTGCACATCGAAGACGTGCACTTCGCCATCCTCGATGACGTAGTGCCAGCCGTGCAGAGTCAACGTCCCGCCTTCGACCCGCTCTCGCACCATCGGATAGTCCATCAAGCGCTCAAGCTGCAGCACGATGGCACGCTGTTCGGTGCGTCGAAGGGCATCTGGCCCGGGCTCGGCGACCGGCAGCACCGCCTCGCGTCCGAGTTCCAGCCAGCGCACGAGGTTCTGTGCCGCAGCCGGCACTCCTTCGTAGAGCGCACGGATCGCGCCACAGTGGCTGTGCCCGCAGACTACGATGCGCCGGACGTTGAGGGTGAGCACTGCGAATTCGATCGCGGCGGCGGTCCCGTGGAAGCCCACCCAGCGCCGGGCCGCCCCAAGCTGGGTGAGCCCCCTTGGGGGGCCGACGCCTACGGCGTCTTGGGGGCAATCGAGGTACTGATCGTAGGGCGGGACAAAACCGCCGACATTGCGGACGAGGAAGAGCTCGCCCGGCCCGGTGCCGGTGAGCAGGTACGGAACGATGCGCGAGTCGCTGCAGCCGATGAACAGTGTCAGCGGACGCTGGCCGTCGTCGACGAGCTGCTGAAACTGGGCGCGATACTGCGGAAATGCGTCGTCCTTGAAGCGCCGCAGCCGCTCGAGCAGCTCGTCGGGCATTGCCGCGCCCGCCCGGTCTACTGCACCAGCGGCGTGCTGGCAGCGTCGAGGTCGACGCCCTCGAGCCGGGCCTGGCCGGCCAGCACCTGCAGGTACTGTCGCAACGCGTTCGCGTAGGCCTGACGCTCGAGCGTTTGCCGTACGGCCGCCTGCACGGCTTCATAGGGCGGTACCGTGCCTGGCTCGCGCTCCAGAACTTCGACGACATGCAGGCCGTAACGGCTGCGCACCAGTCGCGCCAGCACGCCGACTTCGAGCTGGCCGAAGATCTCGCGCGCGAACTCGGGCGCGCACTCCGCCGCGGTCAGCCAGCCGAGCTGGCCTCCGTCCTGCCCGCTCGGGCAGTTCGACAACTGCGCCGCGGCTTGCGGGAATCGATCAGCCTCTCCGTGCCTGCGCGCGCGCAGGTCCAGCAGGCACGCCTCGGCGCGCTTGCGTAGCAGGTCGATATCGACGCCCGGCGTCACGGCGAACAGGATGTGGCGCAAGCGCACCTTTTCTCCGACCGCGTAGCGAGCCGCGTTGGCGGCATGAAAGCGCCGGCAGGTCGAGTCATCGGCGCGCGGTTGTACCAGCTCGCGTTCGAGCAGTGCTTCGATGGCATCGGACGCTGCCTCACTGATGACACCGCGTACCGGTGCGGGGTCGTCGTGCGCGAGCAGCTCGGCCTGGATGGCGGCCTGGCGCAGCAGCTCGACGGTCGCGCGGCGGCGCAACTCATCCGACGACAAGGCCTCCTCCGCGTCTGCGACAGCGATGCCTCCGACGCGAGGGGTCGTCGCCGGCTGCCGGGGATAAAACCGCGGCCGTCATCACGACACCCGACCCGGAACGTTCTGGCCGGCGGGCACGTTCAGCCGTCGCGAGCGTACGACCTGATAGGGGCGGAATATGTAGGCGATGGACGCGAGCCCGCTCCACACGTGCACCAGCCGGCTGAACGGCAGCAGCAGGAAGATCGTCATGCCCAGCACCATGTGCACCTTGAACGGCCAGGCGATTTCCGTCAGCAGGTTGGCATCGGGACGGAACGTCGCCACGCCCTGCAGGTAGCTGGAAAGAATCAGCATCGCGTGCGCGTCGACGCGGTGCGCGTATGAAAGCGGCAGCGTGATCAATCCAAGCACCAGCTGGATCCACAGGATGATCAGGATCGCCAGGTCGGTGCGGTGACTCGTGAGCCGGATGCGCGGATCGAACAGGCGCCGGTGCAGCAGCATCGACAGTCCGATGAAGCAGGCGAGGCCCGCGAGACCGCCGGAAGCGATCGCGAACAACTGCTTGGTCGGCGCGCTGATGAACGGTTCGTAGACCCAGTGCGGGGTCAACAGGCCGACGGTATGGCCGAACAGCAGGAACAGGATGCCGATGTGGAAGAGGTTGCTGCCCCAGCGTAGCTGCCTGGCGCGCAGCATCTGGGACGAGTCGCTCTTCCATGTGTACTGGTCGCGATCGAAGCGGGCCAGGCTGCCCATGAAGAAAAACGCCAGGCAGATGTAGGGAAACACGTTGAAGAAGAAGTCGTTCAGGGTCTTCATGACGTACTCCTCAGGCCGCCGCGCGGCGCGGCGTGCGGGCAGGGCGGACGATGTGGACAGGCTGCTCGGCGTTTGGCGCCGACTGGCCGTTGGTACTGCAGCCACCGAAGGCTTCGGGCTCGGCCCAGGCTTCGTCCATGGCGGGCTCGGCGGACACCGGTACCCGGTCGGCGCGCTCGCCGGCCAGGTCGAGCACCGCGGCCAGCACGCTGGCATAGGGGCTCTGGCGTTCCAGCAGTGCGCTGAAGATCGCCCGCACGACATGGGCAATCTCGCGCGAGGAACTCGCGCGCCTGGGCGGGCGGCTGCGTGCTGGCGAACTCCAGCACGACGGGCAGGTAGTCGGGCAGCTCGCCCGGTGCAAGGTGAAGGCCGGCACGCTCGTAGGTCTGCGCCAGGTCGACCATCGCGGGTCCGCGGTCGCGGCTGTCGCCGTGCACGTGCTCGAACAGGTGCAATGCCGTGCGGCGGCCCCGGTCGAAGATCTCCACGTACTCGGCTTCGGTGCGCAGTGGAGCGGTGCCGCGGAGCTGGCCGACGAGCGCGTCCAGTTCCGTCAGACGACCGGAGTCGAGTGCGGCCTCCGCGTGCAGGGCGTCACGCAAGGGCGGAAGCAGCGCGCGCAGCTCGGCGTCGGGGTAGCGCAGCAGCCAGGCCAGCGCGCGCAGCGTGTGAGTCATTCTCGGCGGGGTGGAGTCGAAGAGATTCATCGTTACACCGTCGCCTTGATGGGGATCGTCCGCTTCTTCTCGCTGCCGAAGAGGCTGGTCTCGGACACGCCCTCGCTGCAGCCGTTGCCGAAGGAAAAGCCGCAGCCGCCGCGCACGTTGAACGCGTTTTCCGCGTATTCGCGATGCGTCGTTGGGATCACGAAGCGGTCTTCGTAGTTCGCGATCGCCATCACGCGGTACATGTCCTCGACCTCGGCGCGCGTCAGTCCGACGCGCTCGAGCACCGCGGGCTTGTCGACGCCGTCGACGTGACGGCTGCGCATGAACACACGCATCGCCATCATCCGCTCGAGCGCGCGTGCCACGGGTTCCTCGTCGCCCGCGGTCAGCAGGTTGGCCAGGTACTTCAGCGGAATGCGCAGGCTGCGCACATCCGGCAGTTCGCCGTTCATGCCGACCTCGCCGGTCTGTGCGCGCGCGGTGACCGGCGACAGCGGCGGGATGTACCAGACCATGGGCAGCGTGCGGTACTCGGGGTGCAGCGGCAGCGCCACGCGCCAGTCGACCGCCATCTTGTAGACCGGCGAGGTCTTCGCCGCGGCAAGCCACGCTTCGGGGATGCCGTCGGCGCGCGCCTGCTCGATCACGCGCGGGTCGTTCGGGTCGAGGAAGATGCCGAGCTGCGCCGAGTACAGGTTCTTGTCGTGCTCGGTGCTTGCGGCTTCCTCGATGCGGTCGGCGTCATACAGCAGCACGCCGAGGTAGCGGATGCGGCCGACGCAGGTTTCGCTGCACACCGTCGGCTGGCCGGCCTCGATGCGCGGGTAACAGAAGATGCACTTCTCGGCCTTGCCGCTCTTCCAGTTGTAGTAGATCTTCTTGTACGGGCAGCCGCTGACGCACATGCGCCAGCCGCGGCACTTGTCCTGGTCGATCAGCACGATGCCGTCTTCCTCGCGCTTGTAGATCGAGCCCGACGGGCAGCTCGCGACGCATGACGGGTTCAGGCAGTGCTCGCACAGCCGCGGCAGGTACATCATGAAGGTGTTCTCGAACTGGCCGTAGATCTCCTTCTGGATGTCGTCGAAGTTGCGGTCCTTGCTGCGCTTCGAGAATTCGCCGCCGAGTATCTCCTCCCAGTTCGGACCCCACTCGATCTTCTCCATGCGCTGGCCGGTGATCAGCGAGCGCGGACGGGCGGTCGGCGCCGCCTTCATCTCGGGCGCCGAGTGCAGGTGCTCATAGTCGAAGGTGAAGGGCTCGTAGTAGTCGTCGATCTCCGGCAAATTCGGGTTGGCGAAGAGCTTCATCAGGAGCTGCCACTTGCCGCCCTGGCGCGGAACGATCGAGCCGTCGCTCTTGCGGACCCAGCCACCGTTCCACTTGTCCTGGTTCTCCCACTCCTTCGGATAGCCGATACCGGGCTTGGTCTCGACGTTGTTGAACCAGGCGTACTCGACGCCCGGCCGGCTGGTCCAGACGTTCTTGCAGGTGACGCTGCAGGTGTGGCAGCCGATGCACTTGTCGAGATTCAGCACCATGCCGATCTGTGCGCGTACTTTCATGACGCCTCCCGCCGAGCCGCCTCAAGGGAGGCGAACGCCCCCTCGGGGGGCAGCGAATGAATGTGAGCGTGGGGGTACATAGACTTCCTCTCTGATCGGCGTGGGTTAGGGGTTCTCGCCCTGCGACTGGTAGGCCTTCGCGAGGTAGTCATCGCGCGGCGTGTCCAGCCAGTCGACCTTCTTCATCTTGCGCACCACGACGAACTCGTCGCGGTTGGTGCCGATGGTCCCGTAGTAGTTGAAGCCGTAGGACAGCTGTGCGTAGCCGCCGATCATGTGCGTCGGCTTGGTGACGATGCGCGTGACCGAGTTGTGGATGCCGCCGCGCACACCGGTGATCTCAGAGCCCGGCGTGTTGATGATCTTTTCCTGCGCGTGATACATCATCGTCATGCCGGGGTTCACGCGCTGGCTGACCACCGCGCGCGCGGCGATCGCGCCGTTGATGTTGAAGATCTCGATCCAGTCGTTGTCCTCGATACCGGCTTTCTTCGCATCGTCCTCGCTGAGCCACACGACCGGGCCGCCGCGATTCAGCGTCAGCATCATCAGGTTGTCGCTGTAGGTGGAGTGGATGCCCCACTTCTGGTGCGGCGTGATGAAGTTGAGCAGGATCTCCGGATTGCCGTTCGGCTTGATGTTGTGGATGCCCGAGGTCGTCTTGAGATCGATCGGCGGGCGGTAGCTCGAGAAGCCCTCGCCGAAGGCGATCATCCAGGGGTGATCCTGGTAGAACTGCTGCCGGCCGGTGAGCGTGCGCCACGGGATCAGTTCGTGCACGTTGGTGTAGCCGGCGTTGTACGAAACCTTCTCGCTTTCCAGGCCCGACCACGTCGGTGAACTGATGATCTTGCGCGGCTGCGCCAGCACGTCGCGATAGCGGATCTTTTCGTCCTCGCGGTGCAATGCGAGGTGCGCATGCTCGCGGCCAGTGACCTTCGACAATGCCTCCCAGGCTTTCACTGCGACGTGACCGTTGGTTTCCGGAGCGAGCTGCAGGATCACTTCGCAGGCGTCGACGTCGCTGACGATGCGTGGGCGGCCGTCGGCGTCTACGCCATTGAGTTCACCGAGCTGCTGGACCTCGGTCTGTGTGTTCCAGCCGATGCCCTTGCCACCATTGCCGACCTTGGCCATCAGAGGGCCGAGTGAGGTGAAGCGCTTGTAGACGTTCGGGTAATCGCGCTCGACCACCGCGATCTGCGGCGCTGTCTTGCCCGGCACAAGGTCGCACTGGCCTTTTTTCCACTCCTTGACGTCGAACGGCTGCGCGAGTTCGGCTGGCGTGTCGTGCATCAGCGGCGTCAGCACGATTTCCCTCTCGACGCCAAGATGGCCGACGCAGACTTCGCTGAACGCCTTGGCGAAGCCTTTGTAGATCTCCCAGTCACTGCGCGATTGCCACACCGGGTCGACCGCGGCGGACAGCGGGTGGATGAACGGGTGCATGTCGCTGGTGTTGAGATCGTTCTTCTCGTACCAGCTCGCGGTCGGCAGCACGATGTCGCTGTAGAGACATGTGGTGCTCATGCGGAAGTCGAGCGTGACCAGCAGGTCGAGCTTGCCTTCCGGAGCCTCGGCGTGCCACTTGACCTCGGTCGGCTTGGCTTCGTCCTTGCCGAGGTCCTTGCCCTGCACGCCGTTCTCGGTGCCGAGCAGGTGCTTGCAGAAGTACTCGTGCCCCTTGCCGCTCGAGCCGAGCAGGTTGGAGCGCCAGACGAACAGATTGCGCGGCCAGTTCTGCGGCGCATCCGGGTCCTCGCAGCTCATCTGAAGGCTGCCATCCTTCAACGCGCGCACGACATAGTCCTTCGGGTCGAGCCCCGCGGCGGCGGCGTCCTTCACCACCTTCAACGGATTGGTCTTGAGCTGCGGCGCGGTGGGCAGCCAGCCCATGCGCTCGGCACGGACGTTGTAGTCGATCAAGCTGCCGCCGAACTTTGACTTGTCGGCCAAGGGCGACAACACCTCCTCGACACCGAGTTTTTCGTAGCGCCACTGATCGGTGTGCGCATAGAAGAACGAGGTCGAGTTCTGCTGGCGCGGTGGCCGGATCCAGTCGAGCGCAAACGCGAGTGCCGTCCAGCCGGTCTGCGGGCGCAGCTTCTCCTGGCCGACGTAGTGCGCCCAGCCGCCACCGCTCTGGCCGACGCAGCCGCACAGCATCAGCAGGTTGATCACGCCGCGGTAGTTCATGTCGGCGTGGTACCAGTGGTTCATCGCCGCGCCGATGATGATCATCGACTTGCCGTGCGTCTTGTCGGCGTTGTCGGCGAACTGGCGCGCCACCGTGATGACCTGGTCGCGCGGCACGCCGGTGATCTTCTCCTGCCAGGCAGGCGTGTAGGACGCGTTGTCGTCGTAGTCCTTGGCGCCGCTGCCGAGCCCGCGATCGATGCCGTACTGCGCGACCTGCAGGTCGAATACCGTTGCAACCAGCGCCTCGCTGCCGTCGGCCAGGCGCAGCCGCACTGCAGGAACCTTGGCGCGGTTCAGTTCACCCTGCTGCGTGTTGTTCGGGAAGTGGGGCGTGTCGGCGCCGGCGAAGTAGGGGAACGCGACCTCGACGACTTCGTGCGTCTGTCCTTCCTCGAGTGCCGACAGCTTGAGCTTTACGTCGGCATCGTGGTGACCTTCCTTCGACTCCAGGTTCCATTTGCCGGCGTCGGCGCGACCCTCCGGGCCCCAGCGGTAGCCGATCGACCCGTTCGGCACGACTGTCTTGCCTGCCGTATCGAAGGCGACCGTCTTCCACTCGGCGTTGTTGTCCTGGCCCAGCTTGTCGGCGAAGTCGCTGGCGCGTACGTAGCGGTCGGGCGCGACGACCTTGCTCCCGTCGGCGAGCGTCGTTTCCTTTAACAGCAGCAGCAACGGCAGGTCGGTGTAGCGCCGTGCGTAATCGTCGAAGTACGTGGACCTCTTGCTGAAGTAGAACTCCTTCAGCACCACGTGGCCCATCGCCATCGCGAGCGCCGCATCGGTGCCCTGCTTGGGGTGCATCCAGAGATCGGCAAGCTTCGCGACCTCGGAGTAGTCGGGCGTGACCGCGACGGTCTTCGCGCCCTTGTAGCGGACCTCGGTGAAGAAGTGTGCGTCCGGCGTGCGGGTCTGCGGGACGTTCGCTGCCCCAGGCGATGATGTACGTCGAGTTGTACCAGTCGGCTGACTCCGGAACGTCGGTCTGCTCGCCCCAGATCTGCGGGCTGGCGGGCGGCAGGTCGCAGTACCAGTCGTAGAAGCTCATGCAGACACCGCCGATCAGGCTGAGATAGCGGCTGCCGGCGGCGTAGCTCACCATGCTCATCGCCGGGATCGGCGAGAAACCGATCACGCGATCCGGACCGTGCGTCTTGACGGTGTAAACGTTGGCAGCGGCGATCAGCTGGTTGACTTCCTCCCAGCTCGAGCGCACGAAGCCGCCCATGCCGCGCACCTTCTGGTAGTCGCGCCGCGCAGCCGAATCTTCGACGATGCTGGCCCAGGCGTCGACTGCGCTTCTGCCCGATTCCTTGGCAACTTTCAGTGCGGCGCGCCAGCGTTCCAGTAACCGGCCACGCACCATCGGGTACTTCAGCCGGTTGGCGCTATAGAGGTACCAGGAATACGAGGCACCGCGAGCGCAGCCGCGCGGCTCGTGGTTCGGCAAGTCAGCTCGCGTGCGCGGATAGTCTGTCTGCTGCGTTTCCCACGTGACGATGCCGCCCTTGACGTAGATCTTCCACGAGCAGGAGCCCGTGCAGTTCACGCCGTGCGTGCTGCGCACGATCTTGTCGTGCGACCAACGGTTGCGGTAGGCGTCTTCCCAGGTGCGGTCTTCGCCGGTCGTCACGCCATGGCCGTTGGCAAAGCTTTCCTTCGGAATCGTGAAGTGGGTCAGGCGGTCGAGAAAGTGACTCATTCTTTTGTTCCTTTCAGGTCTTCATGCCCGCCGGTTTGCAGGCCGGCGGCCCTCGATCAGGCAGCGAGGCGTGCGCAGGCACGCCTCGTCGTCCGGATCAGGGGTTCTTCACGTAGGCGTTGCGACGCAGGTAGAACCACCAGTTCAGGATCAGGCACAGGGCATAAAAGATGGCGAAGCCGTACATCGCGTACTGCGGCGTGCCGGCCTTGATCTGGTCGCCGATGACGATCGGTGCGACGAAGGCACCATAGGCCGCAATCGCCGAGGTCCAGCCGAGCACCGGGCCGGCCTGCTGGCGGTCGAAGATCACGCCGATCGTGCGGAAGGTCGAACCGTTGCCGATGCCGCTTGCAAAGAACAGCACCATGAACAGCCCCAGGAAGGCCGGGAAGTACTGCTCGGGCGTCGGCGACGCGTACGCCTGCATCATCACGTAGCCCACTGCCACCGAGGCGGCCACCATCACTACCGAGATGATCTGGGTGACGATCGAGCCGCCCACCTTGTCCGAGATCCAGCCGCCGATCGGCCGTACCGCAGCGCCGACGAAAGGGCCGATCCACGCGTACGCGAGCACCGCCGGCGCGTTCGGGTTGGCGAGCGTGTGCTGCATCACGCCGTTGGCGTCGGGCTGGTGGCTGACGCCGAAAATGACTTTCATCGACAGCGGCAGCGCCATCGAGAAACCGATGAACGAGCCGAAGGTGACGATGTAGAGCATCGTCATCGACCAGGTGTGCTTGTCCTTGAAGATCGCGAACTGCTTGGCGATGCCTTCCTTCATCGGCCCGATGGCCGCCAACCGCATGATCAGCAGCGCGGCGATCACGTCCAGCGGGATCGCGACCCACATGCTGATCAGCGCCAAGGCCGGTCGGCTTGGGCAGGTACAGGTACAGCCCCAGGATCGACGGGATGAAAGCGAGCGTGTAAAGGTAGGTGATCTTCGCGAAGGACGGAATCACCTTCGTCTCGGGCGAGACTGTCTTCAGGTTGTTCATGCCGAACCAGCACAGGATCGACAGCGGAACCAGCGACAACACCCAGGCGAAGCCTGCGTTCTGTATCCATGTAGGCGTGCCCGCAGCGATCTTCCCGAAGATCCAGCCGCTGTCCTTTGCCAGCGTCATTGGTTCACCGCCGAGGGCGCCGAAGATGCCCATCGTCATCACCAGCGGAATGACGATCTGCATCGTGGTCACGCCGAAGTTGCCGACGCCGGCGTTGATGCCGAGCGCCGTGCCCTGCAGCCGCTTCGGGAAAAAGGTGCTGATGTTCGACATCGAGCTGGCGAAGTTGCCGCCACCCACGCCCGACCACAGCGCCATCAGCTGGAATGCCCAGAGCGGCCAGTCCTTGTGCTGCAAGACGATGCCGGTGCCGATGGCAGGTGCCAGCAGCATGGCCGTGGTGAGGAAGATCGTGTTGCGACCGCCGGCCAGGCGGATCAGGAACGATGCGGGGATGCGCATCGTCGCGCCCGCGATGCCTGCAATCGCCGTCAACGTGAAGAGTTCGGCCTGGGTGAACGGAAAGCCCAGGTTGAGCATCTGCACCGTGATGATTCCCCACATGCCCCAGACTGCGAATCCGCATAGCAGCGCGGGCACGGAGAGCAGCAGGTTGCGGTAGGCGATCTTCTTGCCGGTGGACTCCCAGAACTCGTTGTCTTCAGGGCGCCAGTCGGCGATGTCGGCCGAACGGTGTTCCTTCCGGCGCGGAGATGGGTTTGACGGCGGACATGGTGAACTCCCTTGCTCTGTCTTCGTGTATGCGGGTCAGGTGGCGGGCTTCGGCGCGCTGTGCACGACGTCGCGCGTGCTCACCTCGGTGCGGTACATCCAGATCAGCGAGACCCAGACCACGCCGTACATCAGCATGAAGGCGCTCGAGCGCACGCCGGTCAGGTCGAGCAGTGCGCCGAACATGATCGGGAGCACGAAGCCGCCCAGGCCGCCGGCCAGCCCGACGATTCCGGAGATCGTTCCGATGTTGGTCGGGTAGTCATCGGCGATGTACTTGAAGACACTTGCCTTGCCGAACGCCCACGCCACGCCGAGCACGGCCATCAGGGTTGTGAAGGTCCAGACGTTGTGCGCGAGCGTGAACGTGTACGGGCCGTTGACCGTCGTGATCGTGTAGGTCGTGGCGGGGTAAGACAGCAGGAAAAGGCAGATCCAGCTGACCCACATCACCCACCAGGTCACCTTGTGCGCGCCCCACTTGTCGCTCATCCAGCCGCCGATGGCACGCAGCACGCCACCGGGCAGGGAGAAGCACGCCGCCAGCAGCGCGGCGATGCGGATGTCGAGCCCGAACTCGCCGACGTAGTACATGACCATCCACAGCGACAGCGCGACATAGCCGCCGAACACGATCGAGTAGTACTGGCAGTACTTCCACACCGCCGGGTCGCGCAGCACTTCGAGCTGGCGGCGGTAGGTGATGTGCCCCGGGATCAGGTGCTTCGGATCGCTGTAGGTGAAGAACCAGAACGCGATCGCAGTGACCAGCATCGCGACGGCATAGACCTGCGGCACCATGGTCCAGCCGAAGGCGACAACCAGCGCCGGAGCCACGAACTTCGTCACGGCGGCACCGGAATTGCCCGCGCCGAACACCCCCATCGCAAAGCCCTGATGCTTCTTGTCGAACCAGCGGGCGACATACGGCGTGCCGACGGAAAACGAGCCTCCGGCCAGCCCGACGAACAGACCCAGCACCAGGAAGTGCCAGTACGCCGTCGCGTAACTGATCAGCCAGATGGGAATGACGGTGCTGATCATCAGCAGGAAGAAGACGATCCGGCCGCCGTACTTGTCGGTCCACATGCCGAGCGGCACGCGGATCAGTGAGCCGGTGAGCACCGGTGTTGCAGTCAGCAGGCCGAACTGCGTGGCGTTCAGGTCGAGCGTCTTCCTGATCGGGATGCCGATCACCGCGAACATCATCCAGATCGCGAAGCAGACGGTGAACGCGATCGTGCTCATGATCGCGACCGACCACTGCTGGGTCTTCAGGCTCGCCGTGCTCGCTACCGCACCCTGCGTTGCCGCTGCCATCAGTGCCTCCTGAATGAATTGGGCGCGACGCTAGGCTTCCAACCCTGCTATTTCGTGATGCACATCAAGTCGCTCCCGAGGTCTCGACCTCAGAGGAAACAACCCGTACCTCGACCGGGGTAATCCCCGTACCTCATTCCGCGCGACAATTCAGTCGCAGGAGGCAGGGTCACGGTTGACGCCGGTCAGGCGTCGGACGCGGACCGCCGCTACTGTTCGTCGCGGGAGTGATGCATGACGGGCGTTTCGTGGTTCCGCCGACTTTGGTCCGGCTCGACGCTGGTGCGCGTCGGAGTCGTGCTGTCGATCGTCGCGATGCTGGCGTTGTCGGTGATCGTTGCGGCGACGATCTTTGCCGAGCAGTCGACCGGCAAGGCCAGCGCCATCAACATTGCCGGCTCGCTGCGGATGCAGTCGTACGCGCTGTCGACGCGGGTGGCGGATATTCGGGGGAGCGCCTCGGACCGGCACAAGGCGGCCGAGGCGGCCATCGTCGAGTTCGAGCGGCGCCTGAAGAGTCCGGCATTGATGACCGGCATTCCGGACAACGGCGCCAACCCGGTCCACCGCATCTACTCAGGCATCGTCCATGACTGGGAGTCGCGCATCAAGCCGCTGGCGCGCAGGGCGGTCGAGGACGAGGCCGAGCGCGCCGATTTCCTGACGGAAGTGCCGACCTTCGTCGCCAAGGTCGACATCCTCGTGCGGCAGATCGAGACCGATCTCGAGGGACGCATTCAGTTGCTTCGGATGGTCCTTGGCATCGGATTCTTCGTGATGATGATGCTGGTGGTAGCGGCGTTGTTCCTGCTGAACGTCGAGGTCTTCCAGCCGATCGCGCGCCTGGGCGAGGCGGCCAAGCGGGTACGCACCGGAGACTTTACGGTGCGTGCCGGCAGCACGGGTCCGGACGAGATCGGCCAGCTTGGCCAGGCCTTCAACTTCATGGTCGACGATCTCGCGCGACTGTATGGCTCGCTCGAAAAGCAGGTGACGGAGAAAACACGCGATCTCGAGCGCCGTAACGAGTCACTCGCTCTGCTGTACGAGACCACGCGGATGCTGGCCGAGAAACCGCTGGACTCCGCTTCGCTTGCGGACGTGCTGGCAATGATCCGCAAGGCCCTCGGCGTTGAAAGCGGAGTCATCTGCTCGATCCATGCAGGCGCGGCGCGTGGCATGCCGCTTGCCCGCGACGAAGTCGTGGTGAAGGCCTGCATGGAGCGTGACTGCCACCTATGCGCGGGCGACGGAGGGGTCACCTGGCGGACGGAACCGGGCGAGTCCGGCGATCGTCGTGTGATCGGGATACCGCTGGTCGACGGTGGCGTCCGCTATGGCGTGATGCCACTGGTGTTGCCGCCGAACCGGGGCCTGGAGGTGTGGCAGATGGAGTTGGCCGAGACGATGGGGCGCCATGTCGGTGCAGCACTTGCCTCGGCGGAACGTCGCGAGGAGCACCGGCGGCTCGGCGTGCTTGAAGAGCGCGCCGCGATCGCCCGCGAACTGCACGACTCGCTGGCGCAGTCGCTTTCGTACAGCAAGATACAGATCGCGCGCCTGTCCGCCACGCTCGAGCGGGACGGCAGCAGCGCCCAGTCGGCAGTCGTACTGGCCGAACTGCGCGAGGGCATTGCGACCGCTTACCGCGAGCTGCGCGAGCTGCTCACGACGTTCCGGCTGGGACTCGGCGAAGAGGGCATGGCCGGGACGCTGCGTGACACGGTGGCCGAGTTCGAGCGCCGTTCCGGAGTTCGGGTCGAACTCGAGAATGACCTGATGACGGTTGAGCTGTCGGCGAACGAGCAGGTCCATGTGCTGCAGGTGGTCCGCGAGGCCCTGACCAACATCGAACATCACGCGCACGCGCGCCGCGCCTGGGTAGCGCTGCGACGCGACGCCGACAATGCCGTCGAGGTCTCGGTCGAGGACGACGGCATCGGCATTGGCCAGGGGCGCGCGCCGCACGGTCACTTCGGGCTGGCGATCATGCGTGATCGCGCGACGTCCGTCGGCGGCGACATCACGATTGAGGCCCGTGCTCCGCGCGGAACGCGGGTGCGCCTGCGCTTCCGGCCACAGACGGCATTCGCCCGCAGCGGTGTCGCGGCGAATGCTTCCCGCGAGGGAGCCGCGGCATGAATGAAAACCGGTACACGATCCTCGTGGTCGACGATCATCCGCTGTTTCGCAAGGGGGTGATCCAGCTGCTCGCGCTCGAGCCGAAGTTCGAAGTTGTCGGCGAGGCCGGGGACTTCGCCTCGGCCGTGCGACTGGCGAAGGAAAAGGAGCCGGACCTCACGCTGCTCGACCTTAATCTGAAGGGCAGTGGCGGACTCGAGATCCTGGCCGCGTTGAAGGAGGAAGACCCGTCGCAACGGGTCGTGATGCTGACGGTGTCGGACGCGCCGGAAGACCTGATGGCGGCGATCCGCGCTGGCGCGGACGGATATCTGCTGAAGGACACCGAGCCCGAGGAACTGCTGGAGCGCGTGCGCGGTGCACTGGAAGGGCGCACGGTGATCAGCGATGCCTTGACGGCCGCGTTGGCCGGCGCTCTGCGCGACGAGGCCCGCGGTGTGCGGCGCGACGTGCGAGATCTGACTGACCGCGAACTGGCGGTACTGCGCTGTGTCGCCGGCGGGCAAAGCAACAAGGTGATCGCGCGCAACCTGTCGATCACTGAAGGCACCGTGAAGGTGCACGTCAAGCACCTGCTGAAGAAACTCGGGTTCCGATCCCGGGTCGAAGCCGCAGTGTGGGCCTCCGAACAGGGCCTGCGCTCGGCCGTTGCATAGCAGCCTCCGAACCGCGCGTCGTCGCGTCTCTCCTCTCTGGGTTCTCGTATCTGATGTCGATTGGTCTCGGCTGAGCGCCGGAATTGGCACTCGCCGGTGCCGAGTGCTTTGCCTTTTTCCGTCCGATTTGCAACATTTCTGGCAAGGGACTTGCTTATTGAATGATCAGACATCCGTCCAGTAGCGTTACAACGTCAAGGAGCACTTGTGACTGATGACCGGAGGGTTACATGAGCACGCCGCACGGCCGCCCGAAGGCGGGCGAAGTTCCTCCCGGAGGAGCGCGCAGCGCGAGGGAGTCGACATGAGCCTGCCTGCCACGATCCCGTCCCCCATATCGATCGCTGGGTTCAAGGACGTTTACGAGATCCCGCGCGTCGAAGTGGCGCTGTCCGACCTGCAGGAACTGGGCAATGGCGCGAATGAAGCGCTGCGCGCGACCTACGTCAAGATGATCCGCAGCGGCGGCCAGCGGTTCAGCATCAAGCCCTCCGCACTGCCCGACATCGATAGCCTGATTCATGAGTTGCCGAATTTCGAGGAGCCGCTCGAGGACATCCGCAAGCAGCTGGCGCTGTGCCTTTCTTCGGAAGACCCGCTCGAGCTCGAGCCGATGCTGCTGCTCGGCGATCCGGGCATCGGCAAGACGCATTTCGCGCGGCGACTGTCGAAGCTGCTCGGCACGGGTTACAACTTCATCGGCATGAGCTCGCTGACAGCGGGCTGGATCCTGTCGGGTGCGTCGGCGCAGTGGAAGAACGCCAAGCCCGGCAAGGTGTTCGATGCCCTTGTCAATGGCGACTACGCCAATCCGGTGATCGTTGTCGACGAGATCGACAAGGCGAGCGGCGACAGCCAGTACGACCCGCTCGGCAGCCTGTACACGCTGCTCGAACACGACACCGCGAGCGAGTTCATCGACGAGTTCGCCGAGGTGCCGATCGACGCCTCGGAAGTCGTGTGGATTGCAACGGCGAACGATGCGCGCAGCATCCCCGAGCCGATACTGAACCGCATGAGCGTGTACGCGATCGAGCCGCCGGACCTGGACGGTTCGCGCCGCATCGCGCAAAGCATCTACGAGGAACTGCGCGCCGAGCACGCCTGGGGACGCGCTTTTCCGCCGCAACTCGGTGCCGAATGCCTCGACCGGCTGGCGAGACTGAAGCCTCGCGAGATGCGCCGCGTGCTGCTGTCCGCATTCGGCAATGCCAAGCTCGACGGCCGCAGCGAAGTCAGCCCGGAAGACGTAGTCGAGGATCGCGCCGCGAAGAAAGCGCGGATCGGCTTCTAGGCCGGTCTTCGCACGGGCGAGCCTGCCGCCAGACGCTGGCGCGCGAGCTGACCGCGCGCGGCGTTGGGTCCCTGCTGTTCCATGCAAGGACGCGTCCCGCGACGTTCTTGCAGTCTCGTCGAGCACCGCACGCGCGTTTCCGGTACGAAACTCCGACTCACGGGGGCGTCGCTGTCGGGATCGACAGGCCGGAGGCGACCTATTCCGTTGAAAAACTCTCTTGAACCAATGCGGTCAGGTTGAGTCAGAAGCCCCAGGTCAACATCACAAGGGGCGTCGAGATGATGGGTCAACAGGCCGGTTCGCAAGATCAGCTGTTCTACTCCTTCAATCTCGACAGTCACGTTCCTTCCGATCATCTGCTGCGTGGTGTAGATCGATTTCTTGATCTCGGTGATCTGCGGTGTCACCTGGCGCCGTTTTACAGCCACACGGGTCGGCCATCGATCGATCCCGAGCTCATGGTGCGCATGCTGCTCGTCGGCTATTGCTTCGGCATCCGGTCCGAGCGACGGCTGTGCGAAGAAGTGCATCTGAACCTGGCGTACCGCTGGTTCTGCCGCCTGGGGCTCGAAGACCCGGTTCCGGATCACTCCAGCTTCTCGAAGAATCGCCATGGACGCTTCCGCGAGAGCGACGTGTTCCGCCACGTGTTCGAAGGCGTAGTGCAGCGCTGCATGAACGAAGGCCTGGTGCGTGGCGAAGGCTTTGCCGTCGACGCCAGCATCATCAAGGCCGATGCCAACCGCACCCGAGGCGTTGCTGCGGATGAAGGCATCGACTGGCAGGATCCCGGGTTAGGTACGCGCGCCGTGCGCGAGTACCTGCAAGCGCTCGACGACGAGGGGCAGATCGGGGCCACTCCGAAGAACACGTCCCTGACCGATCCGGCGGCACGTTGGACGGCCGCCCCGGGATGTCCTGCGTTCTTCGGATACTCGACCAACTACCTGGTGGATGTGGATGCTGGCGTCATCGTCGACGTCGAGGCTACGGCAGCGCATCGGATCGAGGAGACCGAAGCCACCAAGCGGATGCTCGAGCGCGTCGAGCAGCGCTTCGCGCTCAAGCCCAGACACCTGATCGGCGACACCGCCTATGGCAGTGCCCCGATGCTGGGCTGGCTGGTGGAGCACAAGAATATCGCCCCTCACATCCCGGTATGGGATCGGTCGGAGCGTAGCGACGGCACCTTCAGTCACTCCGACTTCACCTTCAATGCCGAGCACAACCACTACGTCTGTCCGGCCGGTAAGTTGCTCAAGCCGGCGGCGCCCAATCGGCTGAAGAATCCGTATCGCTATCGCGCCAGCCAGCTCGACTGCCGCAGCTGCGCCCTGAAGCCGCAGTGCTGTCCGAACATGCTGGGCCGCAAGATCGATCGCAGCCCCTACGAGCCCGCGCGCGACGTGGCACGCGAACTGGCCAAGACCGAGGCGTACCGCCAATCACGCAAGGACCGCAAGAAGGTGGAGATACTGTTCGCGCACCTGAAGCGAATACTGAAGCTCGACCGACTGCGATTGCGTGGTCGAAGCGGTGCGCATGACGAGTTCTTGCTCGCGGCGACCGCGCAAAACCTCAGACGCCTGGCAATCTGGTTCAGATCGAAGGCAATGACAGTGGCTGCAGCTCCCGCGTAGACCAAGTAATCATGCAACTGCGCTTCGATCCAGTTCAACCGCCCGCCCGGCACTAACGCAGCGGCTCGTCGATCGCGATCCGCGCGCTCCAAACCACCGCCAGCATCGAGTTTTTCAACGGAATAGACCCTGAGCTGCCCTTAGCGAATGCCGAAAGCCGCCATCGAGTTCACGCTCAAAGCTGACATCGGCCTGATCGGCAGATCGCAGGCAGCGTCGTGGGTTCCTCAGAAGGCCGGCCGAAACAATGCAGCGAGGCCAAGGATGACTACTGCGGTCGCAAGCAGGCAGGCCCAAGCCAAGACCACTCGGGACGGATTTGGCGGAAGCCTCCAATAGCCGACTCCGATTGTTCCGCCTCGCATCAGATCCGAGAAGAACAACGCTCCAAGGTACAGAAACACCGTACCGACCCAACCGCTGGCCATAAAGTAGCGTGGATAGCAGAGATACGCGCCAACCGAAATCAGCGCCGTGGCAACGAAAAATATGGGAGTTGCAATCAGCCTGTGGCGCATGCTGGACCTCATGGCTTCTCGTTGCCGGCGAACTGTCAGCCAGTGCGCAGGCGCAGCCGACTTCCATCTTGGACGTGAGAGTAATGCCGCCGTCCACGAATCACCACGCTGTCGATATGTGGCAGTTCGGCGATAGGCCGAAGGTCGCCGTCCATCACGTTTGTGTCGCCGACCAAGTTCAACTTGCGCAATGCGTGAAGTCTTGCCAACGGCCTCACTGATTCAAGTTGGCCCACATCATCCAAGACGAGTTCCTCAAGTCGCCGCAGCCCGGCCAGTCGCTCAAGGGTTCTGATCTTTCTGCATGACTGGAGTGTCAGACTGCGCAACTTTCTGAGTTGCTCGAATCCATCCAGATTCGAGAGTCTTGTAAGCATTCCAAAGCGCAGCCGCTCGAGATCCGCGGCCGACGCCACCCCACGGGAGGCCTGTAGTCCTCCTTGCAGAAGCTCGAGGCTGCGAAGTTTCTGAAGCCCTCGAAACTCCGCGAGATCTGGCATTGGAAAGTAGCGAATGCTTAGCTCTTCCAATCTCCGGCACGCAAACACCGACTCTCCCCCGCGCCACCATGGGGCAACCAAGTGACGTAGCTGAGGAAAGCAAGACACATCGAGGCGCCCAACTGTGCGAAGCGCATGGATCTCGAGCGACCTAAGCTTTGAAAGGGATTGAAGGCCTGACCATTGCAGCGTGGAAATGCTGAACACGGCCAACCGCTCGATCCAGGGCAGTTCGGCGACAAAGTCCAGATCAAACGCGCCCAGGCCGGGCGCGACGACCAGTTCCCTGACCTTGGCGTCGCGGAGCGCCTCCGCCGCTCCGGAACGCCAGAGATCCGCCCGTACGGTTACCCGAGTGCCATAACGGCCCGGTTGTGGGTCAAAGTCGATGGCGACCATCCGATCTAGACACAAGTCCTGGCGGTCAACATGAACCGATCCTGCCTCGCCAGATTTCATGTCCTCAGGATGGTCTGCTCTTAGGCAATTCTCGCCGACCGGTCACATGGCGGCTACTGGCCGTCTTGCGACCATCACGTGATGTTCGATGAACGACAGTCAGGCTTTCGTACGAGGCCGTTGCGTTTGGAGTTCGTAGCCGCGACAGTCTAGGCGCGCCTTAGGTAGCTCTCGAAGACGCCCACATGCACCAGCGCCGGATCGGACGAGTCCGGCCAGAGGTCCTGACTGCGGAATTGCACATCGTAGGTCGGCTCGTCCTGCGCCTCGATCCCATGCGCGTGTGCGTCCGGGAATGGGTAGGCCGGTGATACTCCGACGACGACGCCGTGCTTTCCTCTGATGTAGCCCGGCATCCGGACGTGACCGGGAACATAGTCCTCCCGCACTCGCACCTGGTCACCCGGTTTGAAGTGCTCACGGGTGACGACGTTGGTGCGCCCCTGTGCACTGGGCGTGGCGAGGGGAAATGCACCTTGCGCGCGCTTTTCAAGTTCCTCACGCGTCACGAGGCCCTTTTCGACGCACAGGCTTGCCATTCCGGTCAGCGAGCGTTCGTAGTAGCTCGCTGCAAGATAATGACGCGGCTCCATGCGCTCAATTGCGTAGCGGTACTCGTCCATATTGAAGATGCCGCACCGCACGGCAAAGGCGTACAGCGAATTGGCCCGCACCTCCCACTCGGCGTGAAAGGCCGGGGCATTCAGCGTGTAGCGCACTACGCCAAAGCCTTGTTTGCCGCCAAGGTCATGCATTCCGTCCATGGCATCCCCTCCTGCTACAGCCGCGCAACGCCGATCATCGAATCGCGCGTGACGATCGATACAAGTTTGTCTTCCGGCCATCCAATGGTCTCAGGCGGCTGCATCGGCAACACCATGTAGCGGGTATCCGCTGTCGTGTCCCACACGCGGATCTCGATTGCCGGCGGCAAGTCGAGTCCCATCTCCTTCAGCACCGTCCGGGACTCGCGCACGATGCGCGATCGGTACTCGAAATCCTTGTACCAGTCAGGCGGCAATCCGATGATCGTGAACGCGGTGCACGAGCACAGCGAGCAGCAGATGACGTTGTGAACCGTTGCTGTGTTTTCCAGCACGACCAGGTGCCTGTGGTGCTTGGGCATCGGGAGCCCGAGCTCGGTTACCGCGGCTCGACCGTCCGCCAGTAGTCGCGCGCGAAAGGCCGGATCGATCCATGCGCGGGCAACGACGCGCGCGCCGTTCTTCGGCACCCATTCTTCCTGTGCCAGATGGTCAAGATCCTGGACCCCGGCACTGGCATCCAGGCCGTGCTCGTCGAGCACAGCCTGAATGGCCTTGACGCGGTCTTGGATGGACGCGGTGCGCTGGAAGCCTTGCTTGGGACTGGCTGGTTCCATGATGCCTCCGATGTGCCGGGTCTATCGCCGGGGATGAGCACTTGGCCCACCGAAAGCGCCGATTCTCGACGACTTGAGTAGTGTCCGCCAGTGGCGGGTTCGGCGCCGCCCGGTGAGATCGAGGGGGCCGCTTTCGGGCGAATTACCGGGCCCGGCGAAATAGCAGCTGCTGGCGGGCTACCGCCCCGGATTGGCTACTGCTGCGGGCTCGGATATGGCCCGTTAAGCTCGGGTGCCCATAGCCACCCACAAGTCTCGGGCGTCTTACAGCCGACACGCTGCCAGGACTCACTGCCCGGCGGGGTGATCTGTGGCTGCACCGGTGGCATCGCCACGCAGCCTAACCGCGTCACCGAGCACGCAATTGCGGCGGTCCACAAGAGCGCGAGCGACTGGGCGCGGGACCATCCGGGCGATTCCAATTCGGATCGTAGTGACGATTGACTTTCGCTGCGCGCTGGAGGTGCGAGGCGCTCGGCGCCCTGCGGTGTCAGCACAAGGGACGGAGACCGCTCGCTCGGCAATGAACGAAGGGTGGCCTTTGCATCAACGTCTTGTGCCGCGCTGACAACTGGCGTTGACCCAAGAACGGCCAAACAGACAATGGCGAGGAACCTCATCACATTCCAGTCCCTGTCCCGGAGATGAGATTTTCTCCCTTGGCTCCGATGTCCGCAATGGGGCTGTTTGAGCGCCGCACGTCAACTTCTGCTTCTGG